>MWCA01000131.1 GCA_002069785.1 Lentisphaerae bacterium ADurb.Bin242
CCGCCGATCGGACAAAAACCGATCAGAAAGAATTCGGGAATGTCGCATGCCGGAGGTTCGGCGGAATAAAAATAGCCGGAACCGGAAAACAGCATATCCGGATATTTTTTCTTCAGACGGCGTGCAATTTCCCCGGCGAAAAGCAGGTAGCGCGTGGAATAATACCGGCAGTCTTCCTGGGGAGTCAGGCTTTTGCACTCCAGAACCTTCCCGTCCGCAAGGGGAATCGGCGCCGTGCACTTTTCACATTGACACATGTTCCAGGAATCGCGGAATCCGATGTTCAGATACTCCGGAGGGACTCTCATCGCATCGATCCGTTTGGAGAGATTCTCCACAGCCACGTCGATCAGTCCCGGAGCTGTGAGACAGAGCGTTTCCGGTTCCCGTTTCCCGGAAATCTTCGAGTAGCCGTAATATTCCGGATGAGTCTTGAAATACCGGTCCGGATGCGCCATCCACCAATAAATATGCCCTCCGGTCTTCTCCATGAATCCAAGCGTCCCTTCCTTCCCCTTCGGTTCCGCCTGGTCGGCATAATTGCCGCGGTTCCGGATCACCCATTTCGCCGTCGGCTCATCGCGCCGGATTGCAACCACGTTCCAGCCGTGAAGCAGAAACTCCGGTTTATCGCGGTAGTCGGTTTTTTTCAGTTCAAGATTTTTTGTTTTTGAGAAGACATGCCCATAGTTTGCATCCGGGCGGGCCCAGATAATATCCGTATTGTTTTCGAGCAAGGAAGAAACCGCATAGACACTGGAACGGGGTTTGGGACCGAAAAGATACAGTGCGCCGTCTTTTTCCCGGACCGCAAAACCATCCGTTCCATTCAGTTCGCGGAAATCGGCAGGAAAAATTTTTTCCGCGAATTCCCGACCGACGTAAATACATGTCTTTTTTGTCCCGGACGGCGCATTGAGAACCGGCAGTTTTGCGCCTGTAATTTCCTCGATCCAGAATCCAAGATCCTCCGCGGCGAATTTTTCCGCGGAATGGGCTTTTGCTCCGACAATGATTTCAGCCTGCGGGACACTGTCCTTCACGATCTCCATTCCGGAAAGCGTGAAGCCGAAAAAAATTGGAACAGCCAGAAAGAATGAACCCCATGCATTTCTCATAATGAATGACGTCTCCTGTTATTTCGTGTAAAGAGCTTGCGGACACCAGATGCCTTCGCCTCCGCCGGAATCGTAAATTCGTGCCGTCAGGATGTTCTTTTCCCCGCGTTTGAGTGCATCCGTGACATCCATTTCAAATGACACGTTCCAATTGCGGGGATCGCAGGAACCGCCGATCTTTTTCCCGTTGAGGAAAAACTCGCCGGAGTCATCGACCGCCCCGATGCGCAGAAAAATCTTTTTTCCGGCCGGGAAGTTCGGCGCGGTGAATTCAAGCCGGTAATAGAGGTAGCCGCCGATCTGACTGTGCACTCCCTGACCGGAAACCATATTCCATGTGGAAATATCGTTGAATCCGGAAAGGTCGGCAGGGTCCGGGGCCGGAAAATTGCGCGGCTCCTTTCCGCCGGGAACGTCGAGGCGAATCTTCCAGATTTCCGGGAGGACAAAGTAATTTTCGCATTTTTCGGGAATGCGCGCGCCGGAAAAGACTTCACGTTTCACCTCGAAACTGTCAGCGGACTTGCCGGCCAGTTTCCGCTTGCGCGAAGGCTGGAGTTTGGAAAAATCCGTCGCCAGAAAAAAATCCGCCAGCTGAACAAGCGTCCGATCGGAAGAACAGGTTTTGACGAGTTGTTTCCGGTTCCAATGCCGTTTGACGGCTTCCGCTTTTTCCCGGAAATCGCGAATGCTTTTTTCATCGCGGGAATTATAGGCCGCGGCGAAGGCGCGATACATGCCGGCGGCAAGAAACATGCCTTCCACGGCATCGGTGAATTCATTCATCCGGATCAGGAACAGCCCGGACGATCCGGCGGTTCCTTTCCGGAACGCCGCTCTGTATTTGGCGATCGTCTGCGGCGGCAGCATATAGGCGGTGTCCGCCGCACTGCCGAAATTGATCTGTTCCATCCTTTTGGCGTTTTCGGTCATTTCAACATAAAAATCGTAGACGTTCCGGCCGTTTTCGGGTCCGAAATAATCATTGCAGTATTCGCGCAGATATTCGCGCGGTGTTTTTTTACCTTCCCACAGGCAGCGGGCCGCACTGGTGATGAGCGGCCAGATATAGGGAGCGCGCGTCATGCACTCGATTTCAAAAGAAAACATATTCAATTTCCGGACTTGCGGAATAACGTCGAGGATGAACAGGGGAGTCGGGCTCCATGGAAAATTCGTGTAGCAGTAAAACGTTCGTCCAACCCCTTTCCCGGATATTTTCAAGAGTTCGTCGTAATACCCGGAGGCAAACGGATACTGATCCGGTCCGGCTCCCTTGTTCCATGCATATACCCACGCAGATCCGCAGATCAGATTTTTTTCCGCCTTGATGTCTTCCGGCGGATAATGCAAGGCCAGATAAGGAGAAGAAACCACAACGCCGCGTCCCGGATATTTTTCGTTTACCGCTTTCGCCACCCGGTTCCAGAAATTCCAGACGAGACGGTCCCGCCACCGGGCGTCGCGCCCGGCGATCTTTTCGCAATTTTCACATTCGCAAATGCCTTCGCAGTCGGAAAGTCCCAGCGGGATGGTCCGCAGCTGATCCAGTTCGGAGGGTTCGTTTTCATATCTCTCGCAATATTTGAAGGCGTTTTCCACCGCGGCCTTGAAATTTTCCTCGTTCGTGAAGCAGACTTGCGCCCACTCGTATTCCCGCCGTTTTTGATAGGTGTCGGGGTCGGTGATCAGGGCAAAACGTTCGGGTGAACGCTCCATCAGCCCGGTCCGGACCGCTTCGCGCGTCAGGTTCGTCATGGGCTTGATATAGTGTCCGCCAACCAGCGGGTCCGTCCCGAAGTCAAAATTCTTCATCGCCCAGCGGGACAGCGCCGCACGGTTGCGCAGCAGATAAAGTTGGTAATCCCGGACGGATTCTGCCACATCGTTTCCGCCGAAATGATTGCCCGCGGTGGAGGAAAGAGAACAGACCCGCAGTGGAAACGCCGGGGTGACTTGCACTTTGCCGGGAACCACCCGGATATCGGGAGTCCGTGGAAGGTTGGTGCCGTATTTGCCCGGCGCAAGAAACCGGACGCCGAGGGATTCAAGATAGACGTACGCGCCGTAAAGAACGGCAAGATTTGTGTTGCCCGTGATGATGACCCGCGGCGAAGATTGCTCCGTCTGTTCAATGGTGAATGCCTGCGGGTCTTCTTTCCCCTTCCACTCTTTCTCCGGACGGAGTTTCAGGAAAATGCCTCCCTCGTTTTTCGCCGGCGCGCCCCAGGCGGTTTCCAGTTTTGCTCCGGATATCTTTTCAATGAACAGCGTCAGCTCGTTCGCGGCAAAAAGGGTGGGTTTCTGGAATTCGCGGGGAAGAAATATCCTTCCGTTCGGGATGGAATCCCTGACCAGATACGAAGACGCCGCCTGCGCGGATGAAGCCATGGGAAGCGCGGCCAGCGTGACCGCCGCCGAGATCGAAGCCAGTATATTGCCGGAAATCTTCATAAAAATCCCTTTCTTTTTGTGGCTCGGTGATCAATAGAGTTTAAACATGTTGCCGCCGTCGAATGTTCTTCTTTGCGACGCCGGATTATAAATATCGTGGCAGGGGACGAGCGGCGGCATCCTTGCCGCAGAGCCGTCGAAGAACGAGATTACAAGCAGATTGCCGTGGCGTCCCTGCCAGAGATCATATCCGTTTTTCTTATCGGTGCTGTCGGAGATCGTGAATGTGACGCTGAGCCCCGGAACTCTCGCCGCTCCGGGGATATAATGGCTGGCATTGCCACCGCCTCGTAACTCGCTGTCGCTGATCGAGATGTTCGGGTAATCCATGAATGCCATTCGGATCGAAGGATTTTTGACATGGGAGAGTTTGATCACAATATTGCTGGCACTCCGGCCTTTGTCCTGATTGTCTCCATAGCAGGTCGTATAGAAGCCGGATCTTTTTACCGTGTTGTTGTTGATCCATGGCGTATCCGGGCATCGATAGGCTTTGATACCGATGAGCCGGTCCAGATTTGCCTGAAGCGCGAGACTTCCGGTTGCGGCGACGGCCCCCATATCGATATTCCTGCCCAGATATCCGGCGAGCAGCCACGGCCAGACTCCGCTGCACTTCCCTCCATAACTGGCGAAGCAGCCGTTGTAGTCATCCGTGTAGCTGATTTGCGCTATTGACATAGATTTGATGTTCGAGAGGCAGGTCATTCCTTTTGCCATGGACTTTACTTTTCCAAGTACCGGCAGAAGCATTCCCGCCAGGATAGCGATGATCGAAATAACAACGAGAAGCTCAATTAATGTAAAATTCTGAACTCTGCCGGCTCTGATTCTTACCTCCTTGTCCATAATCATTTTTCTCTTCCTTTCCGGGCAATACCCATGAAAAATTTTCCCCCGCTTCCTTCCCATTGGCATCAATATAATCGGAACGTTCCGATTATGCAAGCAAAAAAAATGAAAAATTTCATTTTTCTTGAATCAAGTGGAATTTCGGACAATCAGTTCCGGTTTGATGGAGAGTGTTTGAAAAGGAACATCCGGTTCCTTCTGCCGGCGCAGAAACAGATATATAAGTTTTTTTGCAATCTCTGCCGGTGAAACGTAAAAAGTCGTGAGAGACGGATAAAGATAGGCGCCCTCCTGAATTCCATCGAATCCGACGAATTTCATTTTTTCCGGAACGGCGATTCCATGTTCCAACGCGGCCGCCATGGATGCAAGCGCGATATAATCGTTATTGGCCAGCACGGCGTCGGGCAGCTTTTTCGAATGTTTCAATAAGGAAGTCATTGTTTTCCGGGCCTGTTCCGGAGAAGCGATTCCGCTGAACATGAATTTTTCCTGAATCGGGATTCCTTTCTCATTCATGATCTCGCGGATGATTTTAGAACGTCCGGAATTCATGTCCAATGCCATGACCGCGTACGTTCTGCATCCTTTTGCCTCCAGAAGAGAAAAGAGTTCCTGATAGACCTCTTTCATATGGGGGAAACTGCTGAATGAATCATTCTTTTCCGTCATTTTCCAGTAAACGATCGGCACCGGGCTGTTCTCAAAATGAACTCCGGGCGCATCTCCCGCAATGATTCCATCCACGCCTTTGCATAACAGTTGATCATACGCCTTGCGGATGGTGCCGGCATCATCAAGAGTCTGCCAGAACACAAACAATGCGGTATATCCGCTTTTCGCCAGTTCCCGCTGCAAGTTCAAGACGATATTGCCGTAGAAACTGTTCGCCGGTTCGGGAAGCATCACTCCGACGGTGTAATTTTTCCGAAGGCGCAGCGCCTGGGCGGAACGGTTCGGAAGATATCCCAACCGTTTCACCGTCTCAAAAATTTTCCGGCGCGTTTTCTCCGCCACTTTATGAGCGGTCCGTTCGTCAAGCGCACATGCCACGGTTGTTTTTGAACAGCAGCATGCCTCCGCCACCTCAATGATCGTCACCCTTTTATTTCGCATCGGACCCACAGGCATTATCGAACCTTCTAAAGAAAAAAATTTTTCGACGAGATTAACCAGTGAAATAAATCGTTGATTACTATATCTTCGCTCTACAGGAAAATCAAGTTGCGGACGATGTTTTCCGGCATGGTGCAGAATCCTCTGCGTTTGTCCCCAAAAGCCGGACAGGCTGCATGGGTGTAAAACGGAATGTATCCCAAGTCTGTAAAGTGTTGGCTATTCCAGAGACAGCTTTTCCCGCTTCAAATCGCGAGGTAATTTTCCGTGATTGCAAAAAAGTCTTTTGAAGCGCCCCATTTACAATGACCGATTCAGGAATCTTTCAGCCGGAATTCCGGCAAAAGAGATTGCCGGGGGATGAATGTTTCCATTTCTGCGGTCAACTCATGGAGGCGTCTGAAAAATCCGGTTCCATTGTCGGCGGAAAACAGGAAAAAAATTCTTGTATGGTTCAGGGAAAGGAAACCGTTCCTCCCGGGTTCTCACCTCTTTTGCAGAAAAACTCCAAACTTAATTTGACGGGGGGACGGTCTTGTTTTCCGGCGGAGGATTCTCCGGGACGGCGGGAACCGGGGACGGGGATGCTTTCCCATCCGTTGTTTCTTTGTTTCCCCGGGAATCCGGCGGAGCGGCGGCCGCCGGGGAATTCGTTTGCGTTCCTCCGCTCTCCGGAACGGCGGGGGCTTTCCGGTTTGCGGGAGCTGTTTTTCTCGGCGGCCTCGGCTTGGCGGGGGGCGGAGGCGGAAGCACGCCAAGGGACTGAAGATCCCGTTCCCCTTCCGTGGAAATGAACTGCAAGGAAAAGATATTGACGGTGCGGATCATCCGCAGCATGGAATTTCCGGCGACCTCCTTCAGACTCTCCCGGCTGGGAGACGTGACCAGAGAAGAAAACGGGCACTGGCAATAACAGTAGATCGCCAGGGTCACGACAACCATACCGGCAAAAAAGCCCGCGGTCAGACTGCCGATCCTCTCCGCCAGAGCCGGCAGCGCCAGCGAAACCTCCCGGTTCGGGAAGATCGACTCCACGGCCTTGTACAGAACGACCATCGCTACAAACATCAGTCCGAAAACCGCAATCGCATTTTTATAGCCTGGATCGAGTCCGGGAATCTCCAGCATGGGAATGATCAGAGGCGCCAGAAATATGCCGAGATAAGCGGAGAAGCACAAATTCACCAGGAAAACCCATGACTGGAGAAATGTCTTTTTTGCCGCGGAACTGGCTCCGACAAAACCGCCGATAAAGAGTAAAAGGGTTCCCATGACTGCGTCTCCATCCCGTTTTTCAAATATTGATCGTGACACGCTCGAATTCCGCCCAGGAAGTCTCCCCGTTGAGAACCATCCGCATGGTCATGCTCGAAATCGTGTAATTTCCCTGATGCACCCGGACATATTCCTGAATGGCGGACGTCGTAGCCGTGGGAGACTCCATGATGGCGCGCAGTCCGCTGTCCATGACAAGCACTTCAAACACGGCGCGCCGGCCGACATAGCCGGTCGAATCGCAGTCCGGACACCCGTTCGCTTCCAGGATCGTCGCAGGGGGAATTCCGTGCTTGGCGCAAAACGCCTTCTGCTCCTCCGTAAGCCGGGCCGGACGTTTGCAGCGGGGACAGAGGACCCGGACAAGCCGCTGGGAAACGATGAGGTGGAGGCAGGCGGAAATCGCCCGGAGCTGAAGTCCCAGGTCGGTCAGGCGGATGATCGTTCCGATGTTGTCGTTGCTGTGGAGAGTCGCAATGATCAGGTGTCCCGTCTGGGCGGCGTGGGCGGCGATCTCGGCGGTCTCCTCGTCACGGATTTCCCCTACGCAGATCACATCGGGATTCTGGCGCAGGGCGTTGCGGAGAAGCGAGGCGAATGTGATGTCGGCCTTCGCGTTGACCTCCATCTGGCTGATGTACGGGACCACCCGTTCGATGGGGTCCTCGATCGAGATTACGTTCTTGATGCTGTAGTCGATGGAGGAAAGCATGGAATACAGGGTGGAAGTCTTTCCGCTGCCGGTCGGGCCGCACATCAGGATCATTCCGGACGGCATCTTGAGGCAGGACATAATGATTTTCAGCTGTTCCGGGGCCAGGCCGATGTTGGCGAGGGTCCGCTGGCTGCTCTCGGAAGCAATCACGCGGATCGTGATTTTCTCCCCGCCGAAGACCCCTACGGAAGCCACGCGGAAAGAGGTGTTCACACCGTCGCAGGACGCGCTGAACGAACCGTCCTGCGGACGGCGCTTTTCCGCGATGTCCATTCCGGCGGCAACTTTGATCATGCTGACGACCGCCAGGGCTTTGTCTTCCAGTACCGTATCATAGATCCGGATCAGGCCGTCCACCCGGAAACGGATCATATATGCGTCGTCCTTCGGATCGATGAAGACATCGCTGCATCCCTTGGTGATCGCGTCATAGATGAACTTCTTGACATATTCGATCACATCCGAACTCGCGTTGTGACTGGCAAACATGTCACGGCCTTTGTTGTCCAGAAAAACCAGGTTCAGGTGCTTGACGTCCCGCACCGGCTCCTTCGGCTTCAGGAAAGCAAAATATTTTTCCAGCATTTTCCGGTTCTCCGTCCCGAAATAGACCGCAAGGCCGATGGGCCCCGCAAAAAACGCCAGAAAAGAAAAGCTGGAACGGTACTTGCCGAGAGCGGACATTTTTTCCCCCGCCTGGAGCTTCACGGTGTACAGGCCGAGCAGAAACCATATATATAATATGGTGAGACTGACAAAATTAAAAGTCATCCAGCAATCTCCCGGTCAAAAATTACGATAGTCTTTAATATATAGATTCAAAGGAAAAAATCAAATACTCTTTACATTTAACGTTCGCATCCTACCAATTATTTGTACGATTTTTCATAAATGTGACAACAACCGGAATTTTGTCCCGGAATTCCGCCTCCGGCAGTCCGTCCGGGCCGCGGAAGCGCGGAAGTGCAGAAAATCCCGTGCGGAACCGCCTGGAAAGAATCAAGGCGATCCGGCGGCAAAAAAAAGTTGCTTTTTTCTCCTTTCGCCTATTGACAAACAAAAAAAATATCATATAATATATGGTATAGACCATTAGAACAACGATCATCATACACGAAAAAAGAAATTGAAGATGGATCATACCATTGATAAAACAGAAGCCGTCCGCAATGCAAAAGAACCCCTCTATGCCACGGTTGCCCACTCCTTGATCCGGCAGGTCCGGAGCGGGAAACTGCGTTCCGGCGACCAGGTTCCCAGTGAACGGGAACTCGCCGAACGCTGGGGGATCAGCCGCGGAACGGCGCGTCTGGCTTTGAAAGAACTCGAAACGTTCGGTTATGTGGAGAGGCAGGGCGCGCGGGGGACCATCCTCCGGTACGACGGAGATCCGAAGCGTTCTCTCCGTGCGGTGTTCGCTTTTCCGGAAAAATCCATTTCCCCCGATATACTGTCGCCGGAATGCTGGGCCATCAGCGCCGAACTCTACCGGGGGATGCTTGCCGGCGCGGCGGAAACCGGCATTCAGGTCTTGTTTGAACATTTTGCCGACAATGTCTGTGCGGAAGAGCTCCGTTCCCAGCTCCGGCGTCTCCACAGCTACGATGCGGCCGTCTTCACGGGCTGGCAGTTGGACAAGCTTCAAAATGAATTCGCGCAGGACCATACCGTGTTCCAGGTCTGTACCAGCCAGGAACTTCCTTCCAATCCCCGGATCATCCCGGTGTACTACCAGACCTCTTCCGCCCTCGAAAAACTGCTGGGGCACGCGAAAGAGTGCGGTTGTAAATCCGCCGGGGCCTTTTCCTTTCTGCAAGTGGATCCGGTCATGACCGAACGGGCCGAACAATTTCTCCAGATGGCCGGCCGATACGGCCTCCTGGTACCCGCGGATTCCTACTTCAAGGTAAACCTGGACGCCGACACCGGAATTCAGCTGGACCGGATTCTGAAAGGGCCGCTGCCGGACTTCCTGTTCTTCAATCACACGGAACAGATCATCGGGTTTTACGAGACGGCCTTCCGCAATGGAATCCGGATCGGACAAGACGTCAAGGTCGCCGGGATTGCCACCGGTCTGACTTTCCAGGGACTGATCCCTTCCTACACCTATGTGCGGGTGCCGATGTTCGAAAGCGGGAAACGGATCATCGAGGCGCTGGCGGAAAATCCGGAACTTTCCTCGATCCCGGAAATGGAAGCGCCGCTGATTCCGGGCAATTCCACACGGAACATTCCGAAAAAGAATCATCAGGAGAAAAGATATGAATTGTCAAAAACGGTATAAAACCTATATTCAAAGGAGAATATCATGAGGAAAAGATTCACACTGATAGAACTTCTGATCGTGATTTCCATCATTGCGATTCTGGCGGGAATGCTTCTGCCGGCGCTCAACAAGGCAAAACAAACGGCAGTCGGCATTCAGTGCCTCGGACAACAAAAAAGCATCGGCATTATGCTCAATAGTTACTGTTCGGACAGCAATGACATTCTGCCGCTTTCGAATTTTCTGAATCCTTCCTGGGAGGCATATACGTTTCAGATCAAACTCTCCATACAGAATTACAATGTTACCTATTCCGAAGCGGTTTCATTCGCATTGAAGACCAAACGGGGAAAGTATCCGTGGACTTGTCCCGCCGATCCGAAAAACTGGGGTGACTGGAATGCGGGAGCAACCAATTTTCTCGGCAATTATTCGCTCAATAGCGACCTTCTCGGATACGGGAATGATTCGCCGGCCGATATTCCAAAAATCAAATACATGAAATCGAACATGTTCAAAATGCCATCGCAATGCGGTGTGCTCTGGGATGGACCGATTCCTCAACCCGGTGAGGCAAGATATCTCCACCGGGCAACCAACAGGGCACAGACCCAATGGCAAATAGACTCGATCGGATGCGTTGATTATTCCAAACATAACAACAAAACGAATGTTTTATTCTTCGACGGTCATGCCGAAGCGAAAAAACTTTAGCGTTACCTTGACATTGCCATTTCCCCGACAGATTCGGACACGCTATACAGATAAAAGGAAAACTCCATGAAAAGATTTTTTATCATCCTCATTTCAATGGTCTTCACTTCAGTTTATGCGGAAGACGACAGGCTGTTTGAAGCGTCATTTGACACCTACAGCGTCAATGCTGACTTTGCGCGCGGCGGCTCCGCATGTAAAAGTTTCGCGAATCCCGACCTCCAGCTCCGCATGTTTCCCGGAGTAAACAACAAAGGCAATTCCATCCATCTGGACAACAACGAATCCTGTGTTTATGCCGCAAAAGGGAACTTCAACCCGAAACAGGGGACTGTCACCCTGTGGATCGCTCCCCAGAACTGGAAGGCGGGCGAACCGCGTGTACAAGTCTTTTTCGAGGCAAATCTCCTCCCGAAATACCGGATGCTCATCTACAAAAACAACTACCGGAACTGTTTTTATTTCCTGATCGAATTTCCCGATGCCCCCGGAACTCAAAAAGCCTTTCAAGCCACCAGTTTCCAGCCGGATTCCGAATGGCCCGCGGGAAAATGGCACCGTCTCGACGCAACATGGGATTCGGACGGGATGAAGTTTTACATTGACGGACTCCTGCCGAAAAACCATCAATGGCACCGTTCCAGCTTCTCGTTTCCATCGAAAATGGTTTTTCCCGAGCCCCAGCCTCATTCAGTCATCACGCTCGGCACCCCCGAACACTGGCGGGAAAACCCGAATGGGAACGGGATATCAAACAGTACTCGGAT
>MWCA01000132.1 GCA_002069785.1 Lentisphaerae bacterium ADurb.Bin242
AGAATGGTCGCATCCTGATTGCCACCGGAAAGTTCCACGGAAATTCCGGCGATGATCGGAATCAGCGCGGTGTTTTCCGAAACGATATCGATCGTGGCAATGGTCTTTTCCGGATGCGGATTCTCCCATTTCCAGACGAAAATGCCGCGTTTTTCGGAGTTGATGAATCCGGGAACGCACTTCTGATCTCGGGTGTTCGCAAGCGGCCAATACCAGTCGGCGACTTCGATACCTTCCCGGATCGGAATGTCCACCGTGCCGCCGTCCGCGTAATTCACCTGATAGCGGAAGCCGGTTGTCCCCTGCTTGCCGTTCAGCCATGCCGCAGTGTGGAGAAAGAACAGATTTTTCGCCTTGCTGTCCACCCGGATTCCCTCGACTTTGAGCGGCAGCTCCTGCGCGGAACGCGAGCCGAGAACGATGCAGGTGCGTTCGTCATTCTGATCGGTGCGGATCAGGTCGAACGGTACGCCGTTGCAGTTCTGGATTCCCCAGGGGACGCCGTGCAGACTGTTCGCCCCCTGATCGGTCCAGCCGCCTTTGCCGTCTCCGGCGACGCGGTCGGTGAAATCGCGGTTCGCGTAACGGCGCAGATCAACCGTCCGGATCCGGTTGTGATCGACGTCAAACGCCTGTTTCACACCGGCATTCGCCGTCCGGAAAGCCTCCAGCGCGGCTTTGCCTTCCGCCTCCTGCTCCGCATGGCTCAGGGGGATCAGCTCGCCGAGGTGCGTCTCCACTTTGGCCTGTTCGCCGCCGAGCAGGATCACGGCGTGTTCCGGACGCAGAAGCAGAAGATAACCGCCGTCCTTTCGTTCAAGGAGTGCGCGGCGTGAAACATCGGCGAAAGGAACATCCTCCGGCGGAACAAAGCGGACGAGCTGCGGAGCCAGCCCCTGGTTGATCAGGATGTATCCGGTAAGGCCGTCGCGCACCGCTTTGGTCACTTCGATCGCATGGGGCCTCCGGCCGCTTTCGCGGTCGGTGAGCTTGCAGCTCGGCATGACGTTTTCGTTTCCCAGCATTGCGGTCAGTAGATCGCCGAGGCTGTCGGCCGGCAGTTTGGCGTTGAGGAAAAGGACTTTGCCTTTCCCGAAACGTTTCTCGAACAGCACCGGACTGTTTTCCAGTGTCGCCAAGGGTTTCCAGCTACCGTCGGGAACGGTGGTCTTATAAGGCGCGGCTTCCGCTTCCACGGCGTTGAATCGCAGTTTGCCGCGTTCGCCGGTCTGCTCTTTGCCCACGGTGATTCCGGGAAAGGCGGACGGGTTCCGGGAGAAACCATACTCGTCGGATTGCAGCGCCTCCTGACCGAGAATCAGTGTGCCGCCGGCTTTGACCCAATCTTCAAGCCTGGCGGCGGTTTCCGGGTAAATCGCGTCGACGCCGGCGGCAACCAGAATCCGGTAGCGCCGCAGACGGCCTTCGGCCAACTGCTCTTCAAGAATCACGTCAATGGGAATTTGCGCATATTCCAGCGCTTCGCCATAGGAGATCAGGAGGTTGCTGCACAACTGTCCGGCGGCGCGTCCCAGACGGTGCGACGGCTGGGAATAGAGCACGGCGACCTCGCGTTCCACGCCGCGATTGCGCGGGGCGAAAAGATCCGATACCGCCACAATGTCTTTTTTCGCATCCATCAGTCCGAGCAACGCTTCGGTCGGAACAGCGAAAGGGTTGAGCATCATATAGGGAAACGTTTCGGCGAGCTGTTTCCCGCCTTCCGGCTCCGGCGTCCGCCACTGTGGAGCGTTGCTCCGGCGACTCCATTTGAAAATATACGAGGCGTTGAACCCCCGGGCGAATTGAAGGATGATTTTATCGCGGAAACTCTCCCGGGTTTTGCCCATGTAAGTTTCGCCGTCGGAAATCGGTTTCCCGTCGGCGATGGACCGGAGAAAATGCGCCTGCATAAGATCGCCGCCGCCGGTAGAGCTGCTCACCATGTTCATATGGCGATTCACGGTGTACATGTTGATGTTGGAGTTGCGCCAGAAAAGCGGCTGCACGCAGAATCCGGCTTCGGGACGGAGATCGATTTTCCGCATTTCCTGAACTCCGGCGGCACAGATGTCGGTAAAAGCGTCTTCCATGAATTTGATCCATTCGACGCAGAGCGCCGGGTGTTCGGTCTGCCGTTTGAAGTCGCCGATGGCGGCAAAGTCGGCATATTCGGTCCGCCATGCCCGGTTGAGCGCGGCGAGATCGTTGTTGTACTTCTTTTTCATCCGTTCTACGAAGAGTTTGCGGTTGAAATCGCTCCAGTCGTTGTAATCCGGCTCGTTGAAAAGTTCGTAGACGAAGGGCTTGACACCGAGTTCCTGGAAGTAACGGACTCCATAGGTCCACATTTCCAGCCAGAGCTGTCTCCCTTCGGGAGTTGTCAAGCTGTAAGGGACCCAGTGGTTGTTGTCGGTTCCGGGAACCGGAAACGCCTCTTTCGACGGGAGTTCTCCCTCTTGGTATTTCAGCGCGCCGTGGTGCCAGCCGGCGCAGGTGTAATCCACGTAAACCGGAAGCCCGGACTCCAGAAACCGCCGGTGCATTGCGTCATCGTAACCAAGACGGATATAGTCCTTTTTCGGACGGTATTTGTCGATCCACCAGTTGGGTGCGCCGGTACCGACCGCATCGAAGCCGATCCGCTGAAGGTCCTGATAATTCTGCGTGCTTTCATAAAGCCATTTCAGTTCGGCGGGGTAGCCGTAGGTCGGAATACCCACCTCCTGCGTGACTCCCTCATAATAGAGGACCCCTTCCAGATAACGCGGTTTGCCGTCAGCCAGCAGATGCCCATCCGGAGAAACGGTGATTTTCGTGTCGGATTTCATCAGTACCGGAGGGGTGAGTTCCTCGAATTTCGGGAATGGATCAAGCGTCGAAGCCATCACATTCACGACAAAAAGAGCCAGGACACAAGGGATGGTACTTAAGCGGTTCATAATTCTGCGTCTTTCCTGTTGAAGCGTTGTCTGTCAATCGCGGAGGTTTTGTCCCCATAAATAGTTTTCCCACGGCGCGCCGGGGATCTGGACGATCTGCCATGCGACAGCATGGAGGTCGCCAAAAAGCAGATTGGTTCCCCGGCTGTTCAGATGTCTTCCGCCAACTCCATCCGAAGAGAGTTGGGGATCGGACAGGGAACCGCGTCCGGTATAGTACGAGTTTGAATTGGAACGCTCCTGATCCGAAGCCAGCATCCGTTCCGCCGGACGCCTGACCCGTTTGAAAAATGCGCGGGGAGGAGTAAGCCCAGAACTCCAGGCGTAATAATTCATCCCATAGTGTTTCCCTATATTCGTGGAAAGTTCCAGCGGCTGCGAAGGACAGGCAAATATCTTCGCATTGACGAAGCTGTTGTTATAAACAAGTTTTACGGATGGACTTACATATTGCAGCAGGCGATCCTGCCACTTGGCATATGCCGGAATCTCATCGGTCCCGGCTTCAAATTTTGGAATGAAGGAGTTAAAATCATCGGCATAGGCATGAAAGCCGTAACCGATCTGTTTCCAGTTGCTGAGGCATTTGGTATCTTTCGCTTTCATTCTCGCCTGATTGAGCGCAGGAAGCAGCATCGCGGCCAGAATGGCGATAATGGCGATAACGACCAGCAGCTCGATCAATGTGAATCGGTTCCATTTTCTCATGATTTTTCTCCGGTTGTCAGTTTGACGCTGTGGAAAATATTCAACTTTGTGGGAATTAAAGATGTTATGATATCGCTGTTGCCTTTGATGCGGTTGAAGAGGATTTCCAGTGCGGCCTCGGCGATTGCCGGAATATCCTGCCTGACCGCGGTCAAAGGGGGATTGTAGTGTTGCGACCAGCCGGTTCCGTCGATGGATACGATCGAGATATCCTCCGGAACCCGGATGCCCGCCCGGACGAAGCGGGGGATGAAGAGAGTCGCCAGATAGTCCGAGGCGAGAATCACCGCTTCCGTGCCGGAATGGATAATCTGGTCAAATATTTTTCCCAGTTCGTCGTCGGTAAGCGACCCGAGATCGAATCTTTCTGCGGCGATGTTAAATTTGTCCGCACAGACGCGATAGGCTTCATATTTCACCTGATATTGCGGAAAATCGGGTGAACCCGTTTGCCGTAAGCAACTCAAACAGAGCCTCCATTCCCGGACGGAAATCCGACGCGACCCGGCAGACCCCGATATTATTGAAGTCGGAGATGGTCACCAGCGGAATTCCCGGTTTGCGGAAACGGTCGGAGCGCTCGTTGCATTCGGTGAAAGCCTGCGAAAAAATCACCGCGCCGTCCAGCGCATTTGAAAAGAGCTGTTCCAGTGCCTCGATCTCCTTTTCAAAACTCCACTGTGTCAGCATCGTCATCAACCGGCAACCGCGCCGCTCGACCGCCAGCGTCAGCTCCGAACAGAGTTCCGCATAAAAGGGCTGCGCAATATCCCCGCAGACAAAGCCGATAATACCGGTAGACTGCTGTTTCATCGCCTTGGCGAGATGATTCGGGAAATAGTTGTGCAGCTTGGCGAACTGCTTTATTTTTTCCTGCGTATGCTCCGGAATACGCGACGCCAGCGGGTGACGGTTGAGTACAATCGACACAGTCGCGGGAGAAACTCCCGCCAGCTTCGCCAATTTTCCCAGTGTGATTCCGTGTGCCATGAAAACTCCTGTTAAATGCATTTAACAAAATTATACCATATTTGTTTTCAAAAGTCAAGAGCAGTTTCGGGAAAAGTCGATTTTTTTTCGTAATATTCCGGTGAATACCGAAGCGGATCGGCTCTACTTTCTGCACACCTGCGGATGGGATCCGGCGCCAGGGGAACGGGTGTTGAGCTATTTCGTCCGCTATACGGACGGCTCGTCCTCGGAGATTCCGATCCGCAACGGAAATGAGATCGGAAGCTGGTGGGGAGGCCCGGCAAACAATGCCAGAATCGCCGTGGAATCGTCGAATGCGGTCCGCAATCCAATCTGGCTGTTCTGCTTCCGTTGGAAAAATCCGCATCCGGAGAAACCCATCCGTTCCCTCGACATGGTCTCCGCAAATGGACCGGGCGTTCCCGCCATCGTCGCCGTCACCGCGGAAACCCGGAATTCGAAAAACTAGAACGTACCGGTCAAACACATTCTCTCCGCCAAATCGTGACACAGCCGAAAAGAGTGGCGCATCGCCTCTCCTATCGGCTTTTTTCATCGTTCTTTCGTTCTTCTCTTGACTTTACGGCATCATCGGTCGTAATCAACCGGTGATAACAGGTGATACACGCATGGCGTATCCGGCGTTCACAAATGAAAAGAGATCATGAAAAACCGGGCTTCCTCATCATACATGCAAATCCGCCATTATGTGTTCGACTGGCCGGCGCGCACCCGGGGGGCGGGCTTTCCGGCCGGGTTCCCGGACTCGACAGCTTCCACTATGATTTCAATCAGGAGAATTATCTGGCCGCCCGCGGCGGCGCGTCGGACGGAATCATCTTCAACTGCAAGGCGGCCGGCTTCTCCGAGGCGATCGAAAAATATCCGGAGCCGGCGAATTGTCTGGTCTCCAGCTCTTCGCTCCGGGTTCCGGTCCGGGACGGCAGGAAAAATTTCAATGTTTCGGAGAGAGTTGCGGCAATATGCTTCGACACAGAGTTTTTCTGTGCTATAGTGTCTGGAAAAAAACATGACAGAGAGATAAGATGAACTGGCTGTTCCGAGGAAAAAAGGTGATTTCGCGTCTGTTTCTGACGCTGACTTTTCTATGGCTGCTCCTGGGGGCGGCCATCCTGTTTCCCGGCACGACACCCTGGCTGCCGGGCGGCGTTCTGCTGGTCCTCGCCCTGGGCGGGACCGTCGGACAGGTGATCGTGAGCCGCCTGAGCCGGACCTGTCCGCAATTCACGGCAGACCGGTTGCCGGATTCCCGTTATCTGGTGGCGGTCGCCGGAAGCGGATTCCAGCGGCATTCCCACCGGGTTCCGGAGAGCTGGTTCGGTGACAACTTCATCATCCGCCTCACCGAAGCCAGTCGGGTCGCCGGAATCCTGCAAAACGCGAGCGTTGATTTTCAGCTCTGCGTTTCCATGCCGGAACATCCGGCGCTGCATGCGGAGAAATTGCTCGGACTCCAGGCGTTCTTTTCCCGGTTCGGAATTCAGCCGGACCGGATTCAGATCATCGACACCGCGCTGGATTCCGAAGATGAGATGGAGGCGTTCGAACAATACGGCCTGCCGGTCATCATCGTATCGAACAGTTGGCACGTTCCGCGCCTGATGCTGTTCGCCTGCTACCGTCAGCAACCGGCGTTGCCCGCTCCAGCCGGACAGTTGTTCCACATGCCGCGAATGCGCGGTTTTTCCGGATTGCTTCCCTCCGCCGGAAACCTTCAACTGCTGGAATGCGCCCTCCACGAACTGGCCGGAATCCTCCAGGCCTTCTGCAAATACCGGCTCCTCCGCCGGAACCTCTCTCCAAAGTGACGGCTCCCAGCCGGCCACCCTCCATCGCAACGCGGATTACGGGGCGGCGGGATGCCGGAATTCGCGCCTCGCCGCTTTCGCATGGTCGTAGCCGAGGTAGACCGCATGGTCCAGCCCCTGCTTCAGCGTCAGCCGCTTCGGGCCGGGAAGATTGTTGTAAAGCACCATCACGCCGGAAGGCGGGCAGACCCAGTCGGACAATCCGGCGGTGACCGCCACCGGACAGCGGACCCTCCGGGCGAAATTAACCGTGTCATAATAACCGAGGCCAGGCTGGTAATCAGGCCGCCACCCCCGGACCCGTCCCCGCAAAACGCCGCCAAGATCGCAAAACCACGGGATGTTAATTTCGCAGGAGGTGACGTCCGAATTCAGCGCGGCCACCGCCAGAGCCTGAAACGCCCCCTGACTGCCGCCGTGAACTTCAATATCACGCCCGTTCCACTCCGGCAACATCTTTGCATATTCGAGCGCCCGCAGGTCGCGCAGGATCATCACGTTGAAATAACTGTCGTCTCCGGTCCGGTTCTTCTCGTTGTCGAAGCCATAGCCGCTGAGTTCCCCTTTCGCCAGCTCCGCATAGTACGACTCTTCACGGCCATTCTCGATGCCGTGAGGATTGACGAAAAAATCGATGCCCCGGCCGGAATCGACCACCTGCGCGCTGCGAACGCTGTAACCGTCATAATGCATCCGGATCGGCAGCGTTCCCGGCTTCGCGCCTTTCGGAATGGCGAGATATCCGGAAACCGGACGTTTTCCGACGCAGGAGAGCTTCACGTCAAAAATCTCCGATTTTTCAGTCGTCCGAAACGGTTTTTTCTCCAAAACCCGGAGCGGAATGTCCGCGAGACGGCGCTTCCGCTCCCGCCAGAACGCGTCGAAATCTTCCGGCTCCGGTTCGCCCTGCCGCAGCGCCTCCGGCTCCACGCCGCCGGCAAGTCCGTACTGGATGTCGCGCAGCGCGCCGTTGGCGTTCGCCCGCTTGACCGGCCGGTCCTCGCCGTCCAGCAATACGACCCGCGCCATGACAAATCCTGGCTGATTGAGAAAAGTCGTAATGTGCAACGGTTCTTTCTCTGAAATCGCGGCATCCCAGGTCTGCTTTCTCCCATCGTCAGCGGCGAGAACCACCCGGACCCGCCCCTTCACCGGAAGACCGCCGTCCAGCAGTCGGAAATAGAAGTGCATCGGCTCTCCGGCTCTGTACTCCGCGCTCTCCCGGTCAAGCCAGCCGGTGACGATATGATTTTCATATCGTCCTGACTGCGCGGCGGCGGACGGAGCGGCCTCTACAATCTCCAATTCATCGACCCACAGCGTTCCCGCGGTCCTCTGGGGCCCGGTTACAACCTGAAGTTTTTCGGCATCGGCGGGAATCGTCGCGGTGCAAGAGAGCTTCTTCCAGTCGTAGCTGCCATACTCCTTGGCGCTTTCGATCCAGTTTTCCCGTCCGGCGGCGGTGCGGTAATAGAGCGCCAGTTTCGGTCCCCAGTGGCGATTTTCCGGAACCTGAAGATCTTTCGCCTTCAACATTCCGGACAGCGTCACCCGTTTCCCCCGAAACGCTTTGGCGTCCAGTTCATACGTCACGGCGTTACCCTCGGGAAGCGTACGCTGAAACACGAGGCAGCCGGAACCGTCAACCCCGCCGGTCAGATCGTGACAACTCCCGTTCCGGGTGAACTTCTCCCGCTCTTCCCGGGTATCGAAACTGTTTTTCCACAAAACCTCTTGTGCCGACAAAGCAGCGCAACCGAGCAGAAACATCGCGCCCAACATCAGACGAGTTGCAAATAATCGCATCTTCATGATCAAATCCTCTTTTCTCCGTTGCTCACCGGGCGCAATCATGATTTTCATGGTTGCGTTTGAAATAGTTCCGAATCACCTGTCCCCGATCAGTTCCGCCCTCGGGACGCTCTGGACTTTCTCGGAGACCGGAAAGCTCCGTGCTCCAGACATCGGCTTCACGCCAGGCGTGAAACGTCCAATCCCAACCGTACTCCTCGAAAACGGAGATCCAATCCTCCAGCCATCGGGCACCGCCGGGGGCCCAGCGCGCCACGCCGAATTCGCCAACATAAATCGGAACGTTGTACTTCAACTGGAAATCACGCATCGGCTGAACCAGCGACTGCCGGGAGCCTCGGTTCCACCCTTTGGCCGGATCGGGATAACCGCCGACCAGCCCTCGATGCACCCCCTGATGCGAATATTCGCCGGGTTCGTAGAGGTGCGGAGAGTAGATGATATTCGGAAGATTGAGCGCTTTCCAACTGTACGTCGGCTGCACGATGATGGGAGTGTCCGGATCGATTTTACGGATTTCCCGGGCGAGCCGGTCCGCGAACCGGTCCCAGTCGAGCGCGTCGCCTCGAACGTCGTAGGTTTTGTCGATCGGTTCATTGACCAGATCGTAACCGTAGACCAGCGGTTCGCCCCGGAATTCCCGCGCGATCTCCCGCCAAAGCTGCAAAATCGCGTCCTGCCGCTCCCGGTCCCACATGCCGAGATTGTTGTTGATGCTGTTCATCTCTCCCGGGCAGCGATGAAGGTCAATGACGACTCGGATACCGTATTTCCGGAACCACGACAGTCGCGTCTTCAGTTCGGCAATCTGCCCCCTACCCCACTCCAGGTAACGTTCAGTGGAAGTGAATACCGCAGGACCACCTTGCAGAAACTGCCAGCGCATGAGGTTGCCGCCCCACTCCTTGGCGAAAACCCGGAAATCCTCCTCCGTCTTCAGGTTCCCGACCACGGCGCCCCGGTAATTCGGGCGGGACCGGGGCGGCGTTCCGCCCGCGCCCGGCGCCAACAGCTCCGGCGGCGGAACCAGCAGGATGCGGACGTCCCTGTATTCCGCGACGCCGTCCCGCCCCGCGTGGCCGAACACCAGGTTGAAATTCCCGGCATACGGCGGAATGTGCCAGGTGCCGAACCAGCGGAACCAGCCAGATTCGGCGACCGGCTTCGAAAGGGCGGGCCGATAGCCCCAGTTCTCCCGGTATTTGTCGCGGGGCAGGTAATTCGCCTCAAGGCGCAGACAGTCGAGCAGGTTCTGCGACAACCGCTCGCCGCGGACCATCGCTTCGACCGTCACGGTGTTTCCGCGGAGAAGCGCGCCGTCGACCGGCGCGACCGGCAGCGCCGGTCCCCGGACCCGGAGGATGTTGCCGGGCAGCCACTCGGCCCCCTCGGGCAACTGAAGAACCAGAGCGCCGGACGCGGCGTCCGGACGAAGTTCCCAGAGCACCGTCGGCTCCGCCGCGCCCGCACCCGCACCGAACGCAATGCCGAGCAGGAGCATCCATGTACCCAATGACTTCATGTGCCTTTCCTTTCACCACGCGGTCCGGACGACGCCGCCGACGCCGTCGCGCGGCGTCCAGTAACCGTCGTTGTTCATGATTTCCGTGTAGTCCACCGATGCCGCGCGGCCGTCGTAAAAGACCGAATTGGCCCGTCGCTCCCCGCCGTGCCGGTAGGCGGTGGCGAAGGCGGATTTCGAATTCGTCTCGCCGTCGAACCACCAGTACGGAGCCGGGTCGGCCGCCACTTTCTGGAGCCCGAAGTTCACGCCGTCGGAAATCAGCATCAGTTCTCCGGGCGATTTGAGCCGGTTCATTTTCTTGCTGTACATCACGTAGCTCTTGCCGATCACCTCTTCCCACGACATGCCATAGGTGTCGTCAATGCCCATTTTTCCGGCGGAATTCGTCTTTTTCTGCTTGCGCTTGACCGGGCAGATCAGGGCGGGAGAGATCACGTTTTCGCCGTAGCCGAGCGTGTCGACCGGCGATCCGAAAAACGGCGTCAGGCACTGGATATACCGCCAGCCGGTGATTCCGCTGCGGGCGGTGGTGATCGAAAAATCGTTGTTGCCGGAGGCATAGAACTGGTTCGCGGCCCCGAACTGCTTCAGAATCCCCAGACAGCCGATCGAATCCGCCCTGCTCCGCGCCTGGTTCAGCGCCGGCAGCAGCATCGAGGCAAGAATGGCGATGATAGCAATCACGATCAGCAATTCTATCAATGTAAATCTTTTCTTCATGACGGGAGCTCCTTTTTTCCCCACTCTGCAATACGGTTTCGGTTTCGTCTTCATCTGGCTTCCTCCAGCTTGATTTTCCGGATTCCACGCGGCATCTGATGCCCGAACCGCCAGCGGGAAAGGCGGTCGACCGTCTGTCGCGGCTGGCGAAGGTGACGGCGGCGAGTTTCCCCGGACTGGATCATTTCTTGCCGGGGCGGCGGGTGGTGCTCACCGGCCTGCCGGTGCGGCGCGAGCTGGCCGCTGCCAGACGTCCTGAAGGGGGAGGAGAGGGGTTCACCGTTTTCGTGACCGGCGGCAGCCAGGGTGCCCACGCCGTCAACGATGCGAGCCGCGACGCATTGTGCGCCCTTGCGGCCGGTGTGCCGCGGCTGCGGGTGATCCACCAGAGCGGTGCCGCCGACGCCGAAGCCCTGCGGGCGCGGTACGCGGCGGCGGGGGTGGCGGCCGAAGTCGCGCCTTTCATCCGCGACATGGGCGCCGCCTATGCCGCCGCCGA
>MWCA01000133.1 GCA_002069785.1 Lentisphaerae bacterium ADurb.Bin242
GCTCTGGCTGCCCCGGGGGAGGGCGGAGCTTGCCGTCGAGTTCGATTCTCCGCCCCGGGCGCGTGCCGCCGGTCTCTACGGAGCACCCGGCGCGATGCGCGCAGACGGCAGTACGCTGTATGTGACGGCTTCGGAATCGCCGCTTTACCTGACGGTTTCGCAGAAAGTGAAGCGGATCGGAATTGTCCGGCGCGATACGCCCGCCGCCGTAGCTCCGCGGAATGTTCAGCTGGTCGATCCCCTGCGCTCCGTTGCGGGCGTTGTCCTGCTGGAAGGCGGAGATGGACGGCTCGCATCGCCGTGGCGGACCCCCGGGCGCTTTGTCCTGCGCGACGCGGAGGATTCGCTGGAACTGGAACTGCTTCCCGCACAGGGAAAGACGGTCCCGCGGACTGTCTCGGAATATGTCAACATTGCTTTGCGCCGTCCCGTGCCGTTGAAAGGGGAGCCGTCCTCCGTCGGGATCGAGGTGTACGGCAATTCCTCGTGGGCGCGCATCTTCTTCATCCTTGTCGACGTGAAGGGACAGACTTTCATTTCCAGCGGGGCGGGCTACGGAACCGACGGGCGCGGACTGTCGAGAGTCAATTTCGACGGCTGGGGTTCCATTCAATTCCCGTTCTCCAGCACGTCGCGCGTCCGTTTGAGTGAAGTGAACACTGCCGGCGGAGTATGGAAATCGGACGGTGACGGCGTTCCCGCCTATCCCGTCCGCGTCACGGGACTGGCAGTGGAAATGCCGCGCTATGCCGCCGATCTCGACCGGCTGGTTCCGGTCGGGGCCAACAAGATCCGTTTCCGCAATCTGACCGTTTTTGAGTAATCGGAAATCTGAAAAAAGGAGAGAATCATGAAATCTTCCGTAATTCTTCCGGCTCTCTGCGGCATTCTCAGCGCCGCGGAGGCGGAGGTTCGCCCGCAGCCGCTGTTCGGCAATGACTTTTCGGCCGTTGCACCGGGAGAGCGCCCGCCGTATGTGCTGAAAGGTGCGGTTGCAAAAGAGCCCGACGGCAACCTTTACCTGAAACTGCCGGAGAAAAGTCATGCCGTCCTGAATCACAGCACGCTGTTTTACCAGTATGGCGGAAAGGAGTGGAAGAACTACCGTTTTTCGTTCCGTTTCCGCTATGACAAGGCGTTGGACTTCAATGCGTCGTTTCGCGGAGGCGGGGTCGGATTCAATCCGAAAACGGTGAATTATTTCAATCACAATACGAAGACTTACCAGAAAAGCGAATTTCCGGCCCCGCCCGAATCCGGGAAGTGGCACACTGTCGTGATTACGGCGAAAGGGATGGAAATGAGTGTCGAAGTCGACGGGAACAAGGTCCTGAGCACCGGTATTCCGGATAACAGGGGCGCCATTAATTTTGCCGCGCACCAGCCGCTGGACCTGGATGATATTCAGGTCACAGCCGCGGAATGAACCGGCAATAACGAAGGAATAAAATGTCTGCTCGCAAATCTTTTTTACTTTTTCTTCTGCTTTCCTGCGGGATGCTGCTCCATGCGGCTCCGGTGACCGAGGTCAAGGCGGAGTACCCTCTGAAAAACCGTAAACCCGGGGAAAATGTTTCATTCTCTGTAAAGGCGATGGAGAACGGTTCTCTCGTGAAGGACGGCGTTCTGGAAATTGAAATTCAGGAAAACGGTCTTTGCGTGAAAAAACTCAAGCTGGACCTTGCTTCGGAAAACCCGAAAGTGATTGCTGCGACGATGCAGAAGCCGGGTTTCCTGACCTGCCGGACCTGGGTATATGAATCTCCCGAAAAAAAGGAAACGTATGTCTATGGGCGTGACACCGTACCGTTCGAGCCGGAAAAACTCCAACCCGCGGCAGCGGCTCCGGCGGACTTCGATGCATTCTGGGCGAAGGCGTTCAAATCCGCATTGGATACTCCGCCGGATTTCCGCCTGACGCCTCTGGAAAAGGCTTCCACGAAAACACACAAGGCGTATCTGTTGAGTTTTGCGCTCGACGGAGGCGTCCGCATGTATGGTTTTCTGAGCGTTCCCGCCGATGCCGGACAGAAGAAATATCCGGCGGTCCTCCGCATTCCCGGAGCGGGTCCCGGCTTTACCGCCGTACGGCACCAGCCCGGAGTCATGACGCTCCAGATGAACATCCATTTCATCGATCCCTCCGACAACGCATCGTTCCGGAATGAATATGCGAAACTCGACAGCCCCCGCCCTTACCAGACGCGGAACATTGCGGAGCCCGAACGCTATTATCTTTCCCGTGTCGTGCCGGGTCTCTGCCGTGCGGCGGATTTCCTTGCGGAGCATCCCGCATGGAACGGGAAATCGCTGATCGCGGCGGGAAGCAGTCAGGGGGGAGCGCTTTCGCTGATGACAGCGGCGTTTCAGGGAAAAATCACGGCGGTATCCGCTTCGATTCCGGCGCTCTGCGACCAGAACGGGCGTCTTGCCGGACGCGCTCCCGGCTGGCCGAATCTCCACGGCGCCATGCAGCGTTTTGAAAAACAGCTTTCCGAGGCGGACAGAACAAGAATCTGCGGCTATTTCGATACCGTCCATTTTGTTCCGAAAATCAAGGTTCCGGTCAACATGAACTGCGGCGCGATGGATATCGTGTGCCCGCCTCATACGGTCTACATCGCATACAACCTCATCCGCGCCCCGAAGGAGATCATGATCATGCCCGCGGCCTCCCATTCGGTCAGCCCGGACGGAAGCCGGAAGAATGACGAGTTCATGAAGAAGGAATTTGCAAAATAAGTAAGAGTGAAACAACCCCGGGAGAAAACGCCTCATGCAAAAGATCGTGATTCTGCTCTGTCTGTTGTCGGCCCTGCCGCTGTCGGCGCACTTCAAAAACACGGGTTACCTCTACAAAGACGGTGAACCGCAGGGAGCGATTTATCTTCCGGCGGCGAAAAACGGCGGTCCGGTCCTGTTCGCCGTCCAGGAGCTCCGTGAGCACTTGAAAGAGATGACGGGAACGCCGCCGCCCGTCTGTTTCCAGGAACAGAAATGGGCTCCGGGCATCCATCTTGAGGTGTGCCCGGAAAAACTCTGGAAGGGGAAGCAGTCCGCGCAGGCGTTCGTGATCGACGAGAACGGAAGCACTGTCAGGATTCAGGGCAATACGGAGACCGCGGTGCTTTACGGCGTGTACCAGTATCTGGAGCAGCTCGGCTGCCGCTGGTTCACACCGGGTGAGATCGGGACCCACATCCCGAAGAGGAAAGACATTCAGGTCGAACGCTCCCGCAGGAGTTTTTCGCCGCACTTCATCAGCAGGGAAATGGACCTCGGAAGCTGGCACGACGCTCATTTCAAGGCGAAAAACTTCAACCGCCTGACGGGACGGATTCATCAGGATTATGACCTGTGGCTGATCCGGAACCGTCTGCATTTCTCCCGCGCGATCCATTCGGGGCACCTTTTCAATTTTCCCGTGGAGGTCAGGGGCGGCGGACACGGTTTACAGGCGAATGTCCTGCGCGGCGTCGATATCGCGAAGGAGCCGGAACGCTTTCCGCTGGTTACGGTGGACGGCGTTCAGAAACGGATCAAGGATGGAGGGCAGATTTGTTTTTCCGATCCGCGCAACCGGAAAGCCGCGGTGGATCACGTGCTCGCGTGGTATGCGAAATTCGACGCGGAGCGGGATAAGCGGGTTTCCGACCTCGATGAAGTGTCGGGCGTCTGCGCGGATTTGAGCCTTGCCGACTGCAAGGGACTTTGCGAGTGTCCCGCGTGTAAGAAAATCGCGGGCGATGGTCCCTTCGCCGATGACCGCCTTGTCTGGAACTTCATGAATCATGTGGGCAGGGAGATTGCAGCGAAACGCCCCGGAAGCGCCATCAGCTTTTTCGTCCCGTATTCGGGATCGGGCTTGCGCCATCCGCCGGAGGACGTCCGCATCGAGCCCAACGTCATTCCCGTAACCTGCCGCACCGAGGCCGTTATTATGGGAGAACACTATCCGTTCAACACGGCTTTTTATGAAGATATCTCCGCAATGCGCCGCCAGGGGGCGAAGGTCATGCAGAACTATGATTATCTGCTCTACAAGACCACGCCCCAGCCGCTCAATATTCTGGATACGGCAAGCGAATATGCGAAACTCGGATACAAGCGTTACCATGTCGAAGTGATGCAGAGAAACGAGCAGACATGGCCGATTCTCTGGAGCCTTGCCCGGTTCACGTGGGACGCCAGGGCGAATCCTTACGACTGTCTGGAGGAGTTCTGCCGCACCTATTACGGAACCGGCGGACAGCCGATCCTGGAAGTCATGAACTTCTACAATCCGAAGCGGCGCAAGTTCGGGCGCATCGAACTGGGCGGCATCGAAAATACGCACATGATGCTTCCCGACGATCTGATCCGGCGCGGACGCCGCCTGCTCGACGACGCGGCGAACCAGGTGAGCGGAATCGAACTGGAACGCGTCAAACGTTTCCGTCAGACCTTTGAAATGCAGGCGCGTGCGGCGGAGCTTTACCGCGCCTATTGCGTGAATTTGAACGAGCGGACCCCGGAGAGCCGCGACGCATTCAACCGGCTTGCCGCGGATTATCTCAAATACTGGGAGGACAACGACCTCGACGAGACTTGTTCCCCCGGTCTGCTGAAATACATGAAGCGCGTGATTGCCTCCGGCGACTGGTCGAAGGCAAAAACGGGAGGCCGTCCCGAGTTGAAGGAGGAAAAAGCCCGCCTTGCCGGGATTTTCGCCGGAACGGAGGTTCCGAAGAAAGTGGAAAACCTGTTCGTCCTGCCCGAATACTGGAAGTTCCGCGCGGACCCGAATGATGTCGGGCTGAAAGAGAAATATGAGTCTCCCGCCTGCGACGATTCCAAAGGCTGGCAGTCGATTTCCACTTGGAACTGGTTCGAACCGCAAGGCTACGAGTTCCTGAACGGGAGTTTCTGGTACCGCTGCCGCTTCAAGGCTCCGCCGATGCCGGCCGGAAAGAAAATGATCCTGCGGATCGGCTCCATCGATGACTGCGGCGACGTTTATTTCAATGGCGTGAAAGTCGCCTCGCGCCGTTCCCCCTCTGACTGGGATAAATCCATTGCGGCAGACATTACAACGCTTTGGAACACGGATGGGGAAAACGTGATCGCCGTTCATGGGCACGATTCCTATGGCGCGGGCGGGATCTGGCGCCCCTCTGCGATCTATACGGAATAAACAGCAGATAAGAGATTTTTATGAAACATTGTTTTGTACTGGCTTGCAGTCTTAAAGTTAGTGACATTACTCATAGGCAGAGGTTCATAATTTCACGACGTTCCTTTGCTTTGCCACAAATCGAGGTAGGTTCGTGACTCCGTCGCGAACTGAATTGGCGCAGTTCGGCAGGGACTGCCGAACCTACCCGGAACATCGCAATACAAAAAATGCGTTGAGCTCAATGGGACTGTTTACTATCCTCAAGACAGCAAATTTGTATTGCATTGCTCTTTCGAATTTTCTTCCCGCTCATTTTTACTTTTGACGGGCGCATCTACAGAGACCGGAAGTAGCCGGAAAGACGTCCCCACGCCATCGCCAGATGGAAAGGAACTCTCCGGAAATTCAGCAGGAACAACGCCTGAAGCGCCCGGGCGAGCTGGAGACACGCGGTAAAGAGGGCGTGGAAGATCGAATAGCCGTGTTTCCGCAGGACGCGGCCCATTCCGCATCCGTAGAGATACCCGCGCCGCACTTTCCACGGTCCGTCGAAGCAGGGATGATGGACGACCAGGCCGGGACGGAAGTCCAGACGGCGGCCCTGCTGAAGAAGGGTCAGGAGGAAGTCGGTCTCCTCGCCGGACCCGAAGGGCGTGCCGGAACCGATTCCGAGCGTCTCGTCGAACCGGGCGCCGTTGGATTTCGCGCGGAGGAAGATGGAAATGGAGACGCCGCACCGCCAGACGTTCCGGACCGTGATCCTCTGCGGAACGGTTGTCTTGAAGCTTCCGAAAAGACGGCCGCCGGAATCGGTGACGAGCGTGGAAAGACCGTTCATTTCCGGCTCCGCGTCGAAGGCGTCGGCGACGGACCGGAGAAGTCCCGGCGGATACGTGCAGTCGTCATCCGGAAACGCGATGATCTCCCCCGTGACCTGGTCGAGGCCGAGGTTCCGGGCGCGGGAAAGTCCGGGGGCGCTTTTGAAACGCCGGATCGGGAAGCGGTTTTCGTAGTCGCGGAGGATCGGCAGAAGCCGGTCGTCGGGATTCTGGTCCACCACGATCACCTCGAAAGGAGGGGCGGCGGTCTGGACCGCGAGCGAACCGAGGAACTCCCGGACCATCTGTTCCCGGTGGACGGTGCAAAGGATCAGCGAGAATTTCATCATGGCTTCTGCTTCCTTTTTCTTCCGAAACGCAGCGCGGCGGCTTTCAGCTTCATGCGGAGGAAACTGTTTTTCGGAAACAGGGTGTTCAGCAGACGGTAAGCCGTCTTTGCGAATTTCATGAATTCCCGGTTCTCGCGCAGATAGTCGTTCTCCTCGAAAAGGGCGAGGATCAGCCGTTCGCGGTCCGGGGCATGATCAAGCATCCATTGAACCGCGTCCGCACGTTCGCCGGACGGAAGGCGCGTGAACCATTTGTCCCACAGGATCAGGAACTGTTCACGCTCCAGCGCAAGATATGCCTCCCGGAAGGCGGGCTGTTCCAGAAGACCGTGTGTTTGGAGGAAAGCTTCGATCCGGGTCAGGGCATCCAGCACGGTGGCGGTCTTCTGGAACTTTTCAAAGCCGCACCGAGGCGAAGCCGTGATTCCGGAGGCGATGTTGTAGTTGTAGTAATTCTTGTCGACTTTGACCATGGAATCCGCATAAAAAGCGACCGGAAGGTAAAAACAGAAATCCTCCGCCATGATGCAGTAAAAGTCTCCGGTTTCGGCCAGGGCGCGGCGGCAGAGGTCCATGCGGATCAATTTGAAGCAGAGCGCCCAGGCATGGCCGCGGTCAAGCATCAGATCTTTCAGCACGGCGCCGGGACCGCGGAGCTCGCCCGCCGGGGGCGTGACCCAGTTCCAGAGCTGTTTCCGGGAGCCGTCGGGAAGAAGCATGAACTCGTTCGTGCCGAAGTTGACAAGGTCGGCGTTTCGGGTCTCGGCGACCGCGAAAAGCTCCGCGGCGGTCTCCGGGAGGAACGTATCGTCGGGATCGAGGAAAAGCGCATACTTTCCGCGCGCCTCGCGGATGGCACGGTTGCGCGCCGAGAGCGTTCCCCGGTTCTCCGGCTGGACAAAGACCCGCAGGCGCGGATCGGAGGCGGCGCGGGCTTTCAGGATTTCGGGCGAACGGTCTGTGGAGGCGTCGTCCACGGCGATCACCTCAATCTCGCGGAGGGTCTGCCCGAGAGCGGAATCCAGCGCGTCTTTCAGGGAATCCGCCGCGTTGAACACCGGCATGATGATGGAAATTTTGACATCCGTTTCCATTATTTGCGCCTCATCTGTTTGACGGCATCACTGAATTTCTTGGCGAAGAACCACTGCGGCGATTCGGTCGGGAGCAGGAACCGCAGAGGAGAGAACAGCTGTTCCGGAACAGACGCGCGAGGCTTCGGCGGTTCCGGAAACGGCGGGTTTTCCCCGGACAGCAGTTTCTCCGCGAAACCGGGTGCGAACGCGAAATATTCCCGGACGTATTTTTCCACTTGCGCCCGGTCATACCGTTCCAGCATGAACGCCAGACATTTTGCGCGGTCTTCCGGGACCACCCGGAAGGGCCAGCGCTCGAAAAGGTAAAGGAAATGCTCTCGCTCGCGGTCCAGAAACGCCTCCCGGTATTTCTCGAAGACCCCCTGTTTCCGGAGGAAGTCCCGGACGCCGTTCAGCGCGGTGAAAAGGGTGGCGAACCGCTGGAAGGCGGAAAAATCGATGTCTTTTGCGTTGCAGATTCCCGGCTGGATGAAGTAGTTGTAGTAGATCCGTCCGTCCGCAGCCAGCTTCTCTGCGAAGAACGAGATTGCCGTATACAAGTAGAAATCTTCCGCGGCGACGCAGTATTCCCGGGGAATCTCCGCGGCGGCGCGCTGAAACAGTTCCCGGCGGATCAGCTTCAGGCAGACGCTCCAGTTGTAGGCGTGCCGAAGGAACATTTCTTCGAAGACGGCCTTGCCTTCCAGCGTGCGCCTCGTCGCGTCGATGGTCCGCGCATAACGGTCTTTGGCCGGGTTCTCCTGAAGCAGCCGGGCTCCGAAAGCGACGATGTCGGCGTGTTCCCGTTCCGCGAGGGCGAGGAGCTTTTCCATGGCGTCCGGGTCGAGCGTGTCATCAGCGTCCAGACACATCACATAGCGGCCTTTTGCGGCGTCCAGCCCGTTCAGGCGCGCCGTCAGGGTCCCTTGATTTTTTTCATGAACGACCGCATGAATCCGGGGGTCCTTCCGCATATGTTCCGCAAGGACTTCCCCGGCATTGTCCGGCGAGGCGTCGTTGATGACGACGACCTCGAAACGGGGATGCGTCTGGGCCCGGAGGGACTCCAGCGCGCGCGGAAGGAGCGCCGCATTCCGGCAGACCGGGATCAGCACCGAAATTTCCGGCGGAAGGGAAGTCTGTGTTCCGGGAAGCTTGGTCATGGTGTCTTTCCCCTATTTGAACGGAAGACGTTTCAGCAGATACCGTCCGGCGCGGAAGAAGAAGTCGCGGCGCGGACTTTCCGGCGGGAACAGCCGGGTCGCGAGCGAATCCAGCACACGGTAGAACGGCATGAAGGAAGCCCCGCGCGCCGGAGGCGGCAGACAATACGGCTCGAAGTGGTCCCGGTAGTGGAACAGCGAATTCAGCAGCTGACGGGCCGGAGCGGAGGAAGCGTCCGCCGCCGGACGCGTCTCCGAAAGCGACCGGAACAGGACGTCCCATGCGTTTGCGACGGATTCCGTTCCGGGACGGGAAAACACAAGATTTTCTCTTTTGTCGCCCGAAAGAATCTTCCGGAGGGAGTTCGCCAGAGCATCCGGCAGTTTTCCCCGGGAGGAAATGATCGGGATTCCGTATTCGGAAGCCGGGATCAGAATCCGCTGGAAAAGCTCCGATTCGGCGGTCAGGACAAGAACCGCCGTTTCGGGAAGGAGTGTTTTCGAATCGTCCGTGCCACGGATGAAATCGATGGAATTTTTCAGTTTCAGCAGATCGATCAGATCGTTCAGGGCATGCCCGGCGGCCGGGGTGTTCTGCTTTCCGGGAAGCAGCAGTTTCTGGTCCGGGAAGTCCGGGGCGATCCGGCTCCAGGCGCTGACCGGATCGTGAATCTGCGGGGGATCTCCGAAACAGCCGAGCCAGAGGATATATTTTTCTTTCCGCGGCACTCCCGGGGGCGGCGGAGCGGGAACCGTTACGACGGTCACCCGCGTGCCCAGCGTCCGGTACCACTCCCGCTCCTTTTCCCCGGGCGCGGCGACCGCGTCGGAGAAGGAAAAACAGCGGGTCCGGCCGAGGAAGTTTCCGAGCGAAGCGTCGGAAAGCGTATTGAATCCGGCTTGCGGAACGGCGATGAAGTTCAGTCCGGACAGCTTGACCGCCAGAAGGTCGAACAGCAGGAACGGCGATTCCGCCGCGCCGTGCACGATCGTGTCGATGCCGTTTTCCGTGCGGAACTTTTCCCAGCACGGAATCCGCGCCGCAAGGGTTTGCCGGGTGGAGTCCGCCAGGGAGAAGGGCATTTCGAGAAGGGAAACGCCTTCGGACAGGGGGGGCCGGCCGCCTTCGCCCGGCGTGCCCGCGATGAGCGTGACTTTCCATCCGGCGAGCGTCCATTGACGCGCCGCCTCCAGCATCCCGAACGCGAAATCGGAATGCGCCGCGGAATCGAGATACAGCCCGATATGACGGACCGGATTCGGCGGACGTTTCATCACTTCCGTTTCCCCGAGATAAGCGGCCAGATTATCGGCGAATTCGAAGAAGTAGTCGGTAAAGGAACGGAGCAGTCCGCCGTGGTCGTAGTTGTCGCACATGTAAGCGAAGGCGGCGGAGCGTTCGCTTCCGATGAGCTTGTGCTCCCAGCGGTCGAGAAGATCGTTGAGAATCTTCCGCTCCTGCTCCTGGAAGGCGGTTTTGTATTGTTCGAAGACGCCCTGCGCGGTGAGGAAGGTCCGGACCGCGTTGAGGGCGGTGAAGACGGAACAGTTCTTCTCGAATCCCTTTGCCGTGACGAGAGCATAGGCGCTGACGCCGATTTCGAGCCCGTAATAGTAGCACTTCTTGAAGAGCGGCTCGTAGCGGGTCGCGAAGAAAGACATCATGGAATAGAAGCAGAAATCCTCCGCCATGATTATATTGTAGGAGGCGGTTTGCGCAGGGGGATGGAAATGGTTTGCACAGATTGGCCGGGAGTGAGCAAATTGAATGAACGATTTTATATAAATCGGTTTGCTCATGGGAGAGGCGTTAAAAAGGCCCCGGAGACCTTTGCAATGCGGTCTCCGGAGCCTTGAACAAACCTTTTCAGAAGAATCATACAGGGCGCTTTACTCGCTCTTGGCGGCTTCGGATTTCTCTTGCGCCGTGTCAGACGCGGACGCCGATTCGAGGAAGGCGGCAAGCTCGTTGACACCCTTGCCCGCGGCGGCCAGCGCCGTCTGCTTCTGCGCCTCGGTCAGCTTCCCGTCACTGACTTGCTCCGTCAGCCACGTCTCCAGCCTTGCACGGCCGCCCGCCTCGTAAAGAGCCACCCCTGTTTGCGCCAGGGCGGATTTGATCGTCTGGACCACGGCGGCCTTTTCCTCGGCGGTCCAGGTGCAGCCGGGAACGGCAGCCATAACGGCACAGGCAACGATCACGAGAGCAAAACTTCTTTCAAACAGTTTCATGTTTGTCCCTTCTGCCTCATTCCGAGGCGGCATCGAGCTTTTCCTTCGCCGTGTCGGCAATCGTGTCGGCGGTCTTCTGGAGAGTGGTCTGGTTCTGACTGTTGATCTCCGAAAGATCGTTGTCCGACTTCCTGGCCGAGACGGAATCCCCCGCG
>MWCA01000134.1 GCA_002069785.1 Lentisphaerae bacterium ADurb.Bin242
TGCATTCGTCATCTTCAGATACCTCCATTCTGACGTTTGTATAATATAGCATACTTCTATTGACGACACAACCTAATACAATCGTACGATACGCGATTCGCCTTCGTCCAGTTCGAGATCGGCCACATGCCTGCCCTTGAAGAAAATTTCCGGCCGGATACGGTGTCCCGGCGCAGGCCACGAATCTTCCCGAATGAACGCGTAGCCGCGCCGGTCCTCCGTCTCGAAAGCGGTGATACTTCCGCATGACGCGGTCACGGGGTAAGCGCCGAGAATGCGCATGACTTCGACCGTCGCGCGGTTGACCTCCGGGTCCAGCGCTTTCTGTCCGCTGCCGCCGACACAGTCACGTCCGCGTTTCATCATGGAGGGGGCTCCCCGGAAGAAGGCGGCAAGCTTGCCCTCGCTTCTTTTGAGGGTGAGGAACGGTGCGCCATCCTTTTCGAGCAGGACATCGGCATGTTCGACATCAAAAAGGTCCGCGAGGGAAGCGGCATTTTCCGAACAGAGGAGATTCACTCCGTTTTCGTGGAGTCTTCTGACCTCGGCAAGTTCGTTTTCAGGAACCCCGCCGAGCGGCGGAAGCACGAGCGCGGATACATCATCAGGATTCAGCCCGGAAAGCCATTCCATCCGTGTCTGGAATCCGCCGGGCTGACCGTCGCGTCTTGCCATTTCATAAACATACGCGGGAAATTCTTCGGCGGTGTTTATCATGGAACCGCCGCGTATGAAGCGTTCGTTGCGTTCATGGAAATATTCATGCGCATCACAGGCGGCGCGGCTGTATACATACGCCGGAGAACGGAGCGGTTTCACCGGCCCGGCTTCCCGATAAAAAGCGATGGCGCGGAGCAATGCGTCGAACATTCCGGGTGTCCATTCGGAAGAATGAAGGAAGCCGAAGCCGTTCCAGAATCGGAACTTTGAGCCGTCGAACCACGCCGTTCCGAAAAGCAATTCGGTCACGCGGGTGAAGAAAAAACCATCCGGAGTGGTGGACATGCCGTAAGGAGGATGCGAGTAAGCAATGCGCGGGTCCATTGTTTCGGCGTTGATCCCGTAGATTTCCGGCAGCCATCGCACATCGGGAGCTTCCATCGAGAATGAGGTAAACTGCCATGTGCTGCGGCTCAACGGATAGCGCCCGGCGTAGGGATAATCCTCCACGACCGCATACCCATTGAGTATCTCACCGTATTTTCCGTTTCGAAGATCGATCCCGATGAGGCGCGAATAATTCGGCCCTTTGTAAATGGCTCCGTAGGTTGCCGCCGCAAGGTATTCGGCCGATTTTGTGGCAGGCCCGAATGTATTGACGGAACGAAAACGTTCGCGGATGCGGGGAGCTATGAAATCAAGCCATTCGCGCCAGTGCGCAGGGAACAGTTCGTTGAATGCGAGATCGCGTCCTGCGAATTCGCGGAGTTGTGCGGCCAGCCAGGGGTCCTGATAGGAAGATTCACAGTGAAGGTAATATCTTCCGGACTTTTCTCCGAGAATACGCGATTGAACAATCGAAGCGTTTTTGCGTATGAAACAATTCTCACTTTCAGAATTTTTGTCCGGATCGCAGATGCTTGCCCAGACGCGATGGTAGACCTTCAGGAGTTTGCTGTAACCGGCGCCGGCGCGATACGTGTACAGGTTGCCGGACGTGCTGTAGTGGGCGACATCGCAAACCGTATCGCCCCACGGATTGAAATGCTCGGAAGCATCGTCCGTGAACCCGGTCGGATAAATTTCCGGCAAGCCCGAAAGAGCCGGGGCGGATTTCTCCGGGGAGTCCGGAATGACCTCGAAAGTGCGCCGTACGGACACAAGCGGCAGGTCATTCCGGAAAAGTTCCGCACGAATATGATAAACCCCCGGCGGAAGTTCAGGGAATTCGAAGAACTCGCCTGCCTTACGGCTGAATGAACTGATTTCATGCTTGAAAATGTCTTCGAGCGTGATTTTTGCACGAGTTGCCGCTTCATTCACGCAGAAGACCTTGAAACGCGGGATCTCGTGTTCCAGAAAGAAATGGTTGACGCGTGCGAAGTCGAGCGCGTCTTGGTAGTCCGGGATATCATGGGGGATGCGTTCGAGAATGGCTTTGTCCGGATTCGATTCGATCACCCCTTCGCATTCGCCCGGCGCGTAGACCCGCCTGAATCCGATGCGTTTTCCATCGGGACCGCAAAGGATTTCGGACGGGCCGCCGCCGACGGAATACGCGGCCTCGGACTGATAGAATTCATATCCGAAGGCGATTTGCACGAGACCTTCGGTATCGACAACGGCCGTGTGTTCGACCGGAAAGACAAAGTCAGGACGGCCGAAGGTGGCTCTCAGGATGTTCCAGCTTCCAACGGAACCGTTGACGATATGAATTTTGAAAAGTTCGTTCCCGCATGAGTCGAGCCCGCGGCAGTACGGATTTTTCATGATTTCGGCATTCATGAAACGCGGGACCGGCCAGTCATCGGGATTTCCCGGCCCGCCTTCCAGTTTGACGTTCCATTTTTCGCAGCCGGAGATTTTTGTTCGTTCAAGAGTAAAAACGTATCCGTAAGGAATTCCGTTCGGACCGTGGCGCATCGGCATGGAAATTCTGCCGATATTTTCGACTTCGGCATCCGGAATTTCGAGCGTGAGATGTGCAATCCGGCATTCATTTGCCCCGTATGTCAATGTATCAAACGCAATCGATCCTCTGGATGGAGAAGAAGGTGCCGCAAATTCACCGAGAAGGTTGCCGCCTTGCATGAAACGGATGGTGCTTCCCGCTGTTTCGAGAGTGAAGGAAAGAGACGCTTCTTTCCAACTGCTCTTTGTTTCGGAGATCACGTTGAACTCAATCCCCTGGAGTCTGCCGAACTGAATGATTCCATTTCTGATCCGGATGAAAAGCGCATTTTCGGCGGCCTCATCATAACGGAAGAAAATCAAAAACCCGGGATTGTCTCCACTATTCGGACTCAAATCGAAACCGAGTTTGAAGTCGGCAATATTGCGTGCATGAAGCGCATGCCGGTTGCCCGGATAAGTGAGTGCAAAACCGTCTTTGCGGATGACCGCAAGCCTATTCGGGTTCGGACTGAATGACACGAGCCTGAATTCGGCGGGATAAGTTCCTTCGACTTCGCGAGTAAGGTCATAATCATAAAGTTTCATTATTTGCCGGCATCCTTTCTTTATGGGGCCGTGAAAGCCAGATTCAATGTGATATTGCGGAAAGAATTCAACTCCATGGATAACGGATTGGTTTCAGGGCGCCGCCTTCGCGGGCGGAGAGCGCGGCATAAATTCCCGGTAAAGTCATGGCAAGTCCTTCCCGGATTCCGACGGGAGATGGTTTGCCGTTCAGAACCGCATCGGCGAAATCGCGCAGCATGAAAATGTCGCTGCCGTTGTGTCCGCAAGACGCCTGCCGGAAAAGTTCCTCATCGAGAATCTTCAATCCGTTCGGACGGTCGGCGCCGGCCGGCGTAAAAGGAATTTCGAGGAAGTCGTTTCTTGCGGAAAATTCATTCAGTTCCGTCAACCAGAGGCGCGCTCCTTCATTGCGGAGTTCGACGATTCCTTTTTCCGCAAAAATCCTTGCGGTGTGCGCCGGTCCGTGATAGGGAATGGCAAAAGCCGTCAGGAACCGCACCACGACATCGTTCTTCGTCCGAAGCAGCGCGGACATCGCGTTGTGCGAGCATCCGCAGTGGAAGTGATCGCCGGTGCCCATACAGGAAACGGATACGAATTCATCGTCTTTCAGCAGTTCGAGAACCGGCCCAAGCGAATGAGTGCAGTACCGGCAGGATTCATACGTCCGGCGCCATTGGTCGGTCATTCCGCGCATATCATGCATGTATTCGGTTTCAATGTAGGCGATGTTCCCCAGCAGCCCCATTTCCCTCATTTTCAGGAGGAAGGCCGTTTTCGCCCGGTAATTCGGGTTGGCTCCGCACATATAAAGGGCCTTTGAATCATTGACTTTCTTCCAGAGCAGTTCACCTTCCTCGATGGAATTCACCGCGGGAATTTCGCCCAGCACATGAATTCCGCGTTCGAGCGCCTTGATGACATATTCCGTATGAGCCGCAGGGGGAATTTCGGTAATGACCGCGTCGGCCATGCCGGAATCGAGCAGTTCATCGGATGACTGAAAGAAGCCGATTTCAGGAAATGCTTTCTTCGCCCCGGCCAGGGCATCCGGATTTGGATCGCTCATGGCAATGAGTCGACAGCATTCCGGGACGAGTTTGACAATCCGGGCCATCTGTATTCCGCGCGGACCGCATCCCAAAACGGCTGTTTTCACCTTTTTATTCATTTTTTAATCTGTTCCATTCTTGACGACACGTTTTTTTTATGTATATTTTAATTATATCGTAATAAGAGAGATTTGCAAGAGATTTTTATTTCACAAATTTGGTTATTATTTCACAAATCCGGAGATTATATGGATTATTTCGATGATTTGCTTATTGTCGCAGTCTCCAAGATGGTCACAACTCGGAGCGGTACTCCCGAAGCACAGGTTTGCGGCGCCATCGGAGTGATGCTTCGGGGTCCGGCCATTCTGTGCCGGGGAAACGCGGTGTTCCAATTGGATGCTCCATTTCTTTACTGGTCCCACCGTGAAGAAATCACCTGCTGGAAAACTCCGCCGGGCGTCATCCGGGAGAATCTCTGGGTTGCCGCCAATGGAGCGCGATTCGAGCGTATGCTGGACTCTCTTGACCGGATGAATCCGTCTGCGAATCATATTTCCCTGGAAAATCCGGGCAAGATTGTCGAAGTCATTGAACGCATGCGGGGGTGTTTCGAACGGAATACCAATGCCGACCGGCGCCGTCTGCCGCTGCTTGCGGAAGAACTGATGTTCGAGATCAAAGAAAATCTTTCCGCGGAAGAGATTTCCGGGAAGATGTCCGCTGTCGTCAAGGAAACCGCTTTGAAGATGATCCATTCGCCCGGAAACGAGTTCGATATCGAGACGATTGCGCATCATTCGGAAGTCAGTTCCGACTATTTCCGGCATTGTTTTCAGCAATATATCGGAACCTCCATACACGATTTTCTGCTTACCCAGCGTTATGCGCTCGCCGTGAGACTGCTCCGGGAAACGAACCGATCCATCGGCGATATCGGAGAAACGTGCGGATTTCCGGTTCAGCGTCTCTTCACGCGATTCTTCAAGAACCGTTCGGGCGTTTCTCCCCGCGAGTTCCGGAAAAAAGTTTATTGAGCGGCGCCGGAATCACCGCTTCAGAATTGCGTCCTCAAAGCCTTCCGCCCGCGCAGCGAGGGAGAATCCGCGCGGCTTCCCGATTTTCAGGACAAAGGAGGCGATTCCGGCCTCGAAAACCCTGGCCGAATCTCCAATGACGGAGGCATTGCCAGCGGCGGAAAATGATACAGTCGTCTCATTATCAGCAACCACGGTTCCGTTCCGGTCCAGAAGGGACACGTCGGCAAAGACAGTATCGTCCTCAACAAGCGCCACTCCCTCCTCGCGGATATCGATAGCCAGCCGGACCGGCGCTTCCGGAGTCCGGACAACCGCTTCCGCCGCTTTTTCGCCCCGGATGCAGCCGACCGCCTTCAGCTCGCCTCTCTCCACCGGAAGATTCGTGAAGGTGAACGGCGGATGCTTCAGGTTTTTACAGTTTCCTCCGTTGAATATTTCGACGGACGTGCCGTCCAGTTCCCACGGGCGGAGCACGGTTTCCCAGTTCGGATTGCCGGTCCGGTGATAGAAAGTATTTTCGCCGGAATCGGGCTTCCGGCGAGAAATGGAACGTCCGTTCAAAAAGAGTTCGACCTCCTCGCAGTTGGAAAACACAACGGCTTTTCCAGGGATTTCCCGCCGTGTGGCGAGGAACACCATCGGCTCCTTCGAGTTCTGGCTCCGGAAGAAATGATATTTGTATTTCAGGACTCGGAAATGGTCGCCGTCGCCGCATTCGACGCAGGTCGTCATATCGGTTCCGTTGTTGTAGTCGAACATGACCCACGTGCAGCCGCCGATGTATCCCGGCTCCTCGGCCATGCGGTTCAACGCCCATTGATAGTTCCACGCCTGGCGCAGCAGTTCGGCTTCCCCGTCCCGGCGGGTGCGGCGGGAGGTGCTCTTCTCTCCGCCGAACGCCCAGTCTCCGTATTCGCGGACGATCACGGGCTTGTCCTTCGAATTGAGCTTCGTCCGGTTGAAGAGGACATCCCAGCCCTCGTAAAGCCCGTAGACGTCGCCGCAGGTCCAGCACTGGTCCCCCGGATATTCCCGGTGGGCGATCCGGTGCATCTCCTCCGGGAGCCATGCGGGCGGATAGGTTTCGTTCAGCGACACTTCCCAGAGAACGATGCAGGGACGGTTCCGCTCGTTCCGGATCAGTTCGCGGCAATCCCAGTACACGTTGTTGATGAAGGTCGAGTTCTTGCTGAAATACTGCCAGCCCGGAACCGGCGCCATCACGCAGAGTCCCAGTTCGTCGCAGGCGTCGAGAAACGCCGGATGCTGCGTGTAGTGGGAGAGCCGGACCAGATTGTAGCCGCCCCTCTTGATGATCATGGCGTCCCGCCGCTGCATGGAGGCCGGAACCGCGTTCCCCGCGTGGGGAAAGTCCTGGTGACGGTTCGTGCCGAGAATCGGAACTGTTTTCCCGTTGATCTCCATTCCGCGCTCCCGCGTGAACCGGATGGTGCGGATGCCATAGCGGACCGTGTTCGTTTCAAGAATGCCCTTTTCATCGGAAAGGGTCAGCCGGAAGGTGTAAAGACGGGGAGAATCCGGACTCCAGGGGACCGGATCGGGGACAAGGATTTCCTGCCGGAAGGTGTGATCGGTGTTCGGGCGGACGCCGGCCTCCAGAAGGAGGGGGGCGATCGCCGGTTTTCCGTCGGGGTCGAGCAATTCGATCCGGAGCTTGCACGGGAAGGGTTCATCCGCCTTCATGGGAAGGTTCCAGCATTCCTCCCGGTAGATTTCGTTGACGACGTGCGCCGTGAACGAAAGCCGGGCGGACGTTTCACCGAGTTCCAGCGTGCGTATGAAGACGCCGCCTCCGCCTTCGATGTTGACTTCCAGCGGATCGGTGATGTGGAGTTTCTCCTTCACGGTCAGACGCGCGGAACGGTAAATTCCGCTGTAATAGCAGAAATCGAGTTCCTTCACCGGTTTTCCGGGCGGCATGTTATCGCTTGGACGGTTGTCCAGGCGGACGGCGATGAGATTCTTCTCTCCGAACTTCACCTTTTCCGTGAGCGGAATCAGGAAACGCTGATATCCGCCTTCGTGCGTGAAAGAATACTGTCCATTCACGAAAATATCCGACTTCTGCATGGCGCCGTCCAGTTCGAGCCAGACCAGCTTTCCCTTCCATTCCTCCTCGATGAACAGCGGCAGCCGGTACCAGGAAATCCCCTCCCACGGATTCAGGCAGATCGCCGGTTCGATGCGGGCCGAATGGGGAAGCGTCACCGTTTCCCACGAGGAATCGTCCAGCGTGACGGAGGCCGCTTCCTCCGGGGCGAAATTTTCCTTTTTGAACCGCCAGCCGGCATTTTTTCCGTCAAGAGAAATCTGTCTGAACATAGGGACCTTCTCCAATCTTTTTTCAAACTTGCTGAAAGTTTTTTTCTGAAACGCGCGCAGCCTCCAATAGATCACCGCTTTTTCGGAATTTCAAGTTCATTTTTCCGTCGGGACCACAATTCCCTTGATGATGATGTTCTGGCAGAAGATGAAGACAAGCAGGGTGGGAACGGCCGCGACGATCAACGCCGCGAACCCGACGGACTGACTCGTAATCTGCTGAAGCTGGTACAGGTAAACCATCATGGTCCACATGGACCGGTCCTGGCACAACAGGAACGCCATCATGAAATTCCCGTATGCGACCGTGAACGTGCCGAGCGCAAGGACGGATAGGATCGGGGTGGAAAGCCCCATGGCGATATGCCAGAACACAGTCCATTCGCCGGCGCCGTCGATGGCCGCGGATTCGAACAGTTCCCTCGGAAGGCTGTCGAAGAAACCCTTGAGAAGAAAGATCATGTATCCGTTGGCCATACTAGGCAGGATCAGGGCGGCAAAAGTGTTCAGAAGTCCGAGTTTTTTGATCAGCAGAAACTGCGGAATGCCGAGCACCATCGGAGGAAATGCCATGGGAAGCATCACGAACAGCAGAATCTTGTAGGCGGGCGCCATTTTGTAGCGGGAAAGGGCATAGGCGCACAGGGGATTGACCAGCAGGGCGGCAAGGACGGCCAGCACGCAGTAGATCAGGGTGTTTCGGGCCGCCTTTCCGTTCGATATCAGCGTATCGAAGACCATCGCATAGTTGCGGGTCAGATATTCCCGGATCAGCATCCGGCGGTGGTCGACCGCCAGAAACCATTCGCATTCCGCCGCGGGCGGGGCGACCTGTTCAAAAGTCGTATGGATTTTTCCCCATTTCCGGTTCAGTTCTTCCACATTTCCATACTTGCGCTCCAGGAACCGGCTCCAGTCGTTCCGGAGTTCCGCGGGACGGGGAATGGTGCGGAAAGACGCATAATTCGGATTTTTGACGAATTCCCGGTAGATGTCCCGGACGCGGCGGCTCGGGGAGGCGGCGGGATATTCCGTATGAAACGGGATCTCCGACCGGGTCCGGATGCGGACGCCGTAGTCCGAAGAAAGTTCTTTCAGGTCCGCCGCACCGTTTTTCCGGTATTTTTCTTCAATGAACGCCCTGTACTCCGAAATGGCATTCCGGGAGATTCCGGTCTTTTCCGCCGGAAGAGTGTCCGCGAATGCGAGCCAGTCTTTTTCCCGCGCAAGGTTCCCGGCCGGGTATTCGCCCGGAAGCGGAACCTCTCCGAACGAGTGAAAACCCAGATTGTAAACAGAATTGATTTTTTCCAGGGAGCCGTATTTTTCGCGGAGGAAATCCCGGTATTTCCAGGCGAGTGTTTCCACACGGAGGAAACGGTCCGGGACCGCCGTCCGGACGAAGTTTTCCCAGTCGGTCTTCCGGCATCCGGAGGCGGGAATCCGCAGAGGCACCGGAATTTCCGCGAAAGAAGAGACATTGATCCGATAAAGGACATTGATCTCTTTCAGGTTGCCGTTATACCGTTTTTTCAGGAATCCGGCCCATTCGGGAGCACAGCCGCCGTCGAGGGAAAGGAACCCGTAGTTGACATTGTTCCGGACATATTTCCCCCAGAATTCGGCAAGGGCCGGCCGGTCTTCCGGGACGGAACGGGGCAGCGCGATGTCCGACCACTGATTGCAGGAAGTTCCCAACTTCCGGTTGAGAAGCGCCAGATCGTTGGCGTACAGGCCGCGGAGGGCGGCCGCGAACACCGCGTCCAGATCGAACCAGTAGGTTTCCAGCGGGCCGAGCTGCGTATTTTTGAATTCCAGCACGTCCGGGAAAATCCCGCCGGAATAGTCCGTGCTCTGCGTGGCCAGATAAAACTGTTCCGCGGGAAGCCCCGGAGCGTCCCACGAGCCGAAGTTGGTTTTCCGGGTCCGGTTGAGGTTCCGGAGCCCCTTGTCCCCTTCGCCGTATTTTGCCTTGAGCCAGCTCCGGAACCGGCGCTGCACCAGCGGATCGACGCCGGGCTCCACGGCCATTCCGATCCCGCGCCAGTAATGCGGGGTCCGTTTCTTCAGTTCCGCCAGAAACGCCTGATAGTCCCGGTATCGCTCGCGGTTCGGATTTTCCGGGACGGGAATGTTGAGGATGGCGCCCGATGGAATCCGGAAACTGTGGAAGATCAGGTTGCTGTTGTTATTGTGTTTCGTGAAGAGATATTTTTTGTACAGAAGTTCCATATCGTATATGTACTCCGGGAGGATGGAAAACTTGAAAAAATCCACATCGCTTTTGATGGACCCGGAAATCATCAGCAGCAGAGGATAGACCATGGTGACGGCGCCCAGCAGAAGAATCCCGTGGATGGAAAGGGAAAGGAGCCTTGTCTTCCAGTGTTTCCGTTCGACGTTTCCGATAATCGGCATGTTCAGTGATCTCCCGTGGTCTTGAATTCCATCCTGGAAAGTTTTTTGAGGTTGTAGATGGTGAACATCAGGGTCAGGACGCCCAGCACCCAGGCCATGGCGATGGCGCTGCCGAACTGGAGATAGGTGTAGGCCTCCTTGAAGATGTGGAGTTCGGCCACCTCGGTGTCGGCCTGTCCGAAAGTCATGACCAGGATCATTCCGCCCGACTGGGCCGAGGAAATGAACGCGCCGACGAAGTTGATGATGATCAGCGATTTCAAAGAAGGAAACGTCACATGCCAGAGCTTCTGAAAGAAATTGGCGCCGTCGATGTCGGCCGCCTCGTAAATGTCGTCCGGCACCCCCTTGAGGGCCGCCAGGTAGATCAGACAGCCCGGCCCGGCGCCGGCCCAGATCGTGGGAATCACGCACGCGAGCATGGCCCATCTCGAGTCCTCGAGCCATGCCTGCGGGGAAAATTCCGCTCCGAAAAGATGAACCGTTTTTCCGATAAGCTGGTTCAGGATTCCGGTGGAGCCGCTCTGATAAAACAGCTTCCACATGAAAATGACGGTCAGGCCGCTCATGACGGCGGGAAGGTAGTAAATGGTCCGGTAAAGAATCTTCCCGTGCGAAACCTCCTGCA
>MWCA01000135.1 GCA_002069785.1 Lentisphaerae bacterium ADurb.Bin242
AAAATCGTTCGGCTCTGAAACGGAAAAATAGTTGCCGCCGTCGCGATGGATCACTCTTTTTCCAGCAGCGTTTGTATTTTGCGGACCGGGCGCGGTTTGTAGGAAGATCGAAGGAATGCCTCGCCGTACCGCACGCCGATCAGATAACCGCGTTCCATCGCCCGCCCTTCCATCATCTGGAAAACGCTGCCGACAATGCCTGTCTGGGAAGCATACACCTCCATCGCGCGCTTTTTGGCGGCGAAGGTGTCGGTAATATCCACGACCAGCGAGGGACGGTTCATGGTTTGAATCACTTCAAATTCATAAAGCGGGACCTGTTTCCAGACCGGGTCTTTTTCCATGGCACAGGGCAGCGCGGCATGAAACCAGCCTTCGGTCGAAACCTGACTGACCGCCATGTGGTCGCTGTAATCGTTCATGGAATGCGTGAACACCGCGTCCGGGCGGAATTCCCGGATATGATGGATCACCTGCCGGTAGGTGCCGTTGTCGACGGACAGGCTCCAGTCCATCCCTTCCAGATTGACATATTCCCGGATGCCCAGGATGTCGCAGACAGCCCGGGTCTCGCGGCGGCGGGTCTGCGTGATCGTCGTTTTTTCTTCCGGGCGGGAATACCCTTCGGCTCCCGCGGAAAACATGACCAGGCGGATATGGGCTCCGGCGTCGGCCAGTTTGCGCAGCGTTCCGCCCATGCCGATGACTTCATCGTCCGCATGGGCGCAGAAAACCAGTATTCTCATGAGATTGCCTCCTTTATTCATTCTTTTTCAGAACCACATACCCTTCCCCGGCCATGAATTCCAGCAATTCGCTCAACTGTTCCGGCGTTCCCTTGAAATTGGCGCCGGCCTTCAGCCGACGGTATATCTCCGCCGCGTCCCGCTGTCCGTCGCTCCACATCAGCGCATAATTGACCCAGGGGTCCGCGTTCCATGCGTGGAAAAGACGGCATACTGCCGGGAACTCTTCCTTTCTGCACAGATATTTTTCAAAGGAGAAAAAGCCCCGGAACAGTTTTCGCGGGACCATGCCGCGCAATTTCTCCGTTCCGGGCTCTTCGGCGACGGAGCGCGGTTCCTCGGGGAAACGGCGGATCAGCCTGCGGTGAAGCCGTCCGGTGAAACGGTTCAGCGCGGCCTCCCGGAGCGTGCCTTTGTCCCCGGCGGGAAGAAGCCGTCGGACCGAAGCCAGCGCTTCTCCGGCCAGCTCCAGGGCGAAGTCCCGGCCGTCGGAGAGATTCCGGAGACGCTCCCCTTCCTCCCGATAGGTCATGAATGCCAGCTTCCGCGCCTCGGCGTACCCGGCGTTGACCAGAGTTCCGACGTATTCGAGGGCGATCTCGCCGACCGTCCGCAATACCGCCGGATCGATCCGTTCCGGCACATCGCCGGACTTGTGGTAGTTGGGATCGCCGCTCAGCAGAAGATAGGGCAGGGGGACTCCGGTCAGCGGTTCGCCGAACGAGTTGTCCATCGTAACGAAATCGGTTTCTTTGATCGAATAGTCCGGATGACGGCGGAAGATATCCTTCAACAGCGGCACCGCGTAATGCGGAAACACCGGACGGTTCGTGCCGAGCGTCACGACGTTGTTCACGCTGGCCCCGACCATGTCCAGATTCAATCCGGCGACCATCCGCTCCGTTTCCGGCGCATGCCGCAGATACGCCTGGAGGCTCCGGGCCTCGTAGGTGAAGAACACGCGGATGCCGCGCCGCCGTTTTTCGGGAATCATCGCCCGCAGGATGCCGAGCGACAGCGCGATCCCGGAGGCGTTGTCATTGGCCCCCTGCTCGAAAAGGTGTCCGGTCAGGATGATTTCCTCGTCGGTTTCGCCGGGCAGCCGGCCGGTGACCAGCGGCAGTTCGCCGGAATACAAGCGGCTACGAACCCGGGCCCGCAGCAGAAGGTCCGAATGGTTTTTCAGCAGCGCCTCCAGCATTTCCCCCTGGCGCGGGGTGAGGGAAAATCCGACCGGATTTCCGTCGACCGGCCAATGCGGCAGGGTATAATTGCACCACTGGCGGCTGTCGCGCAGAAATTCGAAGCCCGGCTTGCCGAGATCGTTGCTGCACAAAACGCTGCTGACGATTCCCGCCGCACCGCGCTTCAGCCATTCCAGCGCGATGGTCAGTCCCGGAAAGGTCCGGGAGGCGAATACAAATTTGCCGTGTAGATCCGCGTTCGCGGCATCCTCGGCGAAGACGACCGGTGCGGTGATATCGGCGGGACGGCTGTTCAGCATCAGCGAGCACGGCGATTCGGTGTAACGGCACAGCAGCGGCTCCGCGGTTTCCGGAGAGACGATTTCGAGCGTGGCTTCTTCGGCATCCCAGCTCAGCGGCATGAGCCACCCGCCGCAGTCCGTACGGCCGTCGGCGGGATATTTGCGGGTTTCGATTCCGGACATTCCAAGTCCCGCCATGATTTCCTCCACGGTCCGACACGTGTCCGCCATCCGCCCGGACGAAAACCAGCGGTCCGAGGCGTGAATGCGGCGCAGGGCGTCCAGAATGAAATCGATGTGCGGGGAGATGTCCATTTCACCGTCCCGTTAGAGAGGTTTTGTCTGTTCAAGCCGGGACGAAAAATCTTCCGCGTAATGACGGCAGTATCCGAATCGCGTCCGTATGAAATCCTCGATGGTCACGGGTTCGTAGAATTCGGCCATCCAGCGGCGGACTTCGCGCTCGAGTTTATCCAGATCTTCCTTGAATTTCCGGACCAGCGCACGGCGTCCGTTGAAAAGGTAGTCGGGAAGCTGTCCGGTGCCGATCTGTCCGTAGAACATCCGGTCGTTCGCCACCAGCATGGAGAGCGGCTGCGAGAGCGATTCGGCGGCCGCCGTATATTGGAGGAGTGCCAGTTCCGGGACGTCGTCGCATTCGCCGTACTGGCTGTCATTGAGCACCACCGGATTCTTTGCGATGTTCATTACGGCGCGGCGCAGATAGCACGGCATGAGGCGTCCGTAGAGACGCAGCGAAACCAGTTCGATGAGTTCGTCGAGACAACGCGTGCGCCCGCTCCACATGCTTTCCGCGGCGTAGACTAGGGAGAACCAGAGATTTTCGCGCGGTTCGATCGGCGGGGTCGAGGAGGACATCCGGGACCATCCGGTGGCGATGATTCCCTCCAATCCGTGTTCGATGGAGGTCTTGAGCCAGGCGTCGATATTTTTGATACGGATGTCCAAATGCGGAATGCTTCCAGCCCAGTTGTCGCAGGAGGCGAAGGCGGAGGAGCCCCAGATGCGGAATCCCCGGCGGCGGTATTCCGCCATGAACGGGAAGGTGTTGTTGTTGCCGCTGTATCCGTAGCTCCAATAGTTCAGGATGGCCTTTTCAGCCAGCGGCATGATTTTTGCGGCGCCGCCCGGCCCGAGACTGCAGTACGGATCGCGGAACATATCGTCCCACAGGATCGGAGTACGTCCGCGCGCGATCAGGAAATCCAGACAGCGGTCCACGTGAAAGAGATAGCTTTCGGCCTTTCCGTACGGTTCGCATCGAGGACAGGAGCCCAGATTGTCGGCCTCGTCCGCGCCGATATGGAAATACCCGCGGTGTTCGCGGAAGGCGTCCATCGCTTCCGAAGCCATCGCCTTCCAGAGTTCGACAACTTCGTCGTTGCGCGGGCAGTACTGATAGGGATGATCACCCTCGCGCAGATGACGGTAGCGCGGATGCTTGAGCAGATAGTCGACGTGTGCCAGGCACTGCACCTTGGGAACGATTTCGATTCCGAGCGAGGCGGCGTGAAGGCTCAGCGTCCGGAGCTGGTCGAAGGTATACGCGCCGGGCACGCCGACATCCGGCGCGCAGCGATAGTTGTATTTGTCTTCCAGTTCCAGAAGGACCAGGTTGACCTTGTATTGTGCAAGGCGGGTGAAATCCTTCATCAGGCGTTCGAATTTCGGGAGATATCCCTTCAGGTCCACATGAATCCCGCGCACCGCGATTACCGCATAGTCGGTGATGTCGCCGGTCGGGATCAGGTCATTGCCTTCGACGATCTGACGGAGGGTCTGAAGACCGTAACGGATGCCGGCGGCTCCGGCTGCGTCAATGTATATTCCGTCCGGACGGATCCGCAGGACATAGGCGTCCGGGCGGGCCGGGATTTCGGCGGGAGAGGGGAGAGCCGAACCGGGACGCGTCATCCGGAGGGAAAACGCCGGTTCCGTTCCGCGCCGCCACGGGCCGGGGAAATCGCGTTCGATCCATTCGAGCGCTTCGGAGGGGATTCCGGTGAAATTCTTTTCGGTGAATTCACGCCACGCGGCTTTCTCGCGGACGTTCAATTCCATTTTCTGCGGCATGGGTATTCCATTGATCTTCATTTGTTTCTCTGCTTGTCTTCCAGATGTTGTCCGGGCATCCTGCCCTCATTTCCCGGAGAATCATTCCATAAAATGATATTCAGACAGCCGGGGAGGATGAATTGTTCCGTAAGTATTGTTTTTTTTATCGGGATTGTTCCGTTTTTCATTCGGGGGGTCTCCGGCGGGGCCGACCCGGAATTCTGTTCCAGGGGAATAGACGGAGGAGAAAATTATTTTTCCAATATCCTGTATTCGAAGTCGTCGACCCAGACCTTGCCGGAACCCTGCGCCTGAATAAGCACACTGACCTCGTACGATGTGGGATACGGGAAGTCATAAACCAGCTGCTTCCACTCTTTGTCGTCCGGGACGACATACGCGCTCCACTGGCGGTCGGAGCCGCCGAAGCGGCCGCGTCCTTCAAACCCGATGCGGACGCCATTCCCGGTCCATGGTTTTTCCGATTTCACCCATAGAGACAGCTGAACCTTTTTGGCGGAAGCCGAAGCTCCGTTGTAGCCCAGAAAGACGTTGCTGTTGCCGTTTCCATCGAACCGGAGCGAGAACTTGTCGTCGCGCCCGAAGGTCTTGTCCCACACGCCGCCGTGCCAGATCAGCTTGCCGGGGGTGGCCTCCACATTGCCGCCCTGCCGGAAGCGGTTGACCCCGTTGACGTAGTACGGACATTCCACCGCGGGATCGAGGTTGGGCAGAAGCTGCGACTGTTTCATCAGGATGTCCGCTGCGGCGGCGGGTGTTCCGAAGACCCGGAATTTTTCCCGGAAAGTATTTCCGGTTTTGAAATCGCTTTCCGCCAGAGCTTTTCCGCCGCGGAGGGGACGATACCAGAAGTGCATGTCCCAATACTGGCAGCAGGAATCCAGCACGAATTCATAGCTCTCTCCTTCTTCGCCGGCGTCGAGGAGCTCGAAGGAGGGGCAGACAACCGATTCCGGATAAAGGATGAAATAGAGCTTTTTGTCGAGGACCATCCGTTCATTCCAGCTCTGCCAGAATCCGCCGCCGCCCGGTTTGTAGGAGGGCTTCTGGAAGGAATTGTAGAAATGATGGATCGGCCAGCGGTAGGGTTTGCCGTCATTGAGTTTCACCAGAGCCATTTTGTACGGGGACGAGGCGGTGCTCCAATTGAAGTAATTGACGTTGATGGAATCGTCGGTGGTCGGCATGGAATTATAGGGATAGAGATTGAGGAAATAGATGGAGTTCCGCTGAGTGATCTTTGCCTCGCTGTTGTCGCGCTTGAAAGTGATCCACTTGTCGGCGTCATAGACGTAGACATCCCGTTCCGCGTCATAACTCAGGGTGACTTTCACCTCACCTTTGAAGGCCGCCGCGCCTTTGCTCGCGACGACCACGACTCCCTCGACCTTGTCTCCGGCGGCCGCAAGGCTCTTCCACATGCTTGCACGGGTGATATTGTCAAATACAAACGACCAGGCAAGCTGGCTGCGGTAGCCGGGCTTGAATTTCATATCGGTCAGCCAGGCCGCCGTTCCGCGCGTCTGGCAGACGATCGGTTCGCTGCCGTCGAAGATCACATTCGATTCCCCTCCGGCGCGATGCCATTTCACAACCCTGAAATCGGGCCTTTTGCGCGGCGGAACTTCGATGTTTCCGGAAGCCTTGAATGTTTCCAGTCCTGTCACATTCACGCCTGCGCCGTGGAAGGCGGAGAGCCCCCAGCCGCCCTTGTTCAGGGGGAGAAGTTTGTCTTCATAACGGAGAACAGGGGTTCCGTCGAGGGAAAGCTCCAGCTTGTTTCCGATGACTTTCACCGTAAAGGAGCGGGGCTGATTGAGTTTGATTCCTGCGTTGGTCTTGACTGCGGCGAAGAACCCCGAGGGGATGGAAGGCGCGTCCGGGTTGGTTCCGGGCAGGCCTTCCTTCCACAGGGATACCTCATTCCAGCGGGTACTGAACTGGAACCGGTAGAAAACGCCGCGGTTTTCGCTCCGGGCCACGATGGCAAAATCGTATCCCGGCTCATTCTCCATATAGTGGTAATTCAGAGGCCAGTAATCGGTCGGGGGAGAAAACGGTTTGCCCGGAGCCGTGATCGTGAAGGTTCCCCGGATCTCCTGATCCGGGCTTGCCGCCGGGGGAAACATCATACAGCCCCAGTTGTTTTCCCGGTTTCCTTCCAGAAGGAGGCCGTCGCCCTGCCGGGTGCTTTTCAGTCCGTTGACCGATGCCGGGTCCGGAAGGCTTGCCCCCATACAGGCCGCAACGCCCAGAAATACGGACAATGCAATGCCGCGTTTGACAATCATCTGTTTCATGCTGAAGTCCTTTTCAGTTTTATTTTTCCGCTTCCACCACGACTCCGACACCGGAGACACGGGCTGTTCCATCCACGACCTGGAAGAACAGGCTGCCGTCCTCATATGGCTTCAACTTGAACCGGAACGGGTAGGTAACCATCTCCTGGGTCAACTTGATGGGGTCGATGCGCCGCTTGATCTCGTTCTTGGCCGGACGGGTGTCCCCGGGAGGCCGGGCATAACTGTCGAGCCAGATGTTCAGCGTGCCGTTGCCGGAAGCTGTAACGGTTCCGGAAAACAGCAGCGGCGAGGCCGAGGGAGGCACGCCGACATAGGAGGCGAGGTAGCCGCCGCTCTGGATTTCAACCTGGTTGCGGTTGTGTTCGCCTTCGATCAGCGTGACCTTGGTTCCGCCCCAGCGGTTGGGAAAACGAGCCTTGAGGTTCTTGTTTTCCACAATCTCCGAGAAGTTGCCGTTCCGCATGATGTTCTTGCCGATGATGGCGCGGCGGAAGAGGGCGGGATTGGGATTGGAGATACCGTCAAGGGAGCTTTCCTCGACCGACTTCGGAGGCTGGAGATTCTGACAGGTGCGGCTGAGGTGAATCCGCCATTCCTGCCCGTTTTCCAGTTTCAGGTTCATGGAAGAGACCGGGATTCTCATTTCGATCACATAGCGGTCTTTGAGAACCGTCGTCTTGACTTCGGCCCCGGACTCGAATTCGGGCGATCTGGCTTTGGCGTCATAGAAGACGCCGGCGCTGTTGACCACCCATTGGTAATAGTCCGCGCTTCCGTCGGGCGGAACGATGAAGACTTCGATGCAGTCATCCGTCCAGACGCTGCCGTCGTGCTTTTTGACCTGGGTTTTCACGGGAGCCCAGGCATGTTCCGTCATCGCTTCGATGCCGATATACCAGTTGTCCTTGTCATACAGGATTTTCGCCCTGGTTTCTTCGACGGGCGTGCCGGGTTTGTTGTTTTCCGAGCTGGTCAGGAATCCCGTGATCAGTTCGGCCTTGCGCCAGTCTTCCTCGTCCAGTTTGCCGTCGATGACGATTTTTCCGCCGGTTTCCTGGGCCGGAATATTGTTCTGGCCCGCCATGACTTTCTTGAGTTCCTGCGCTTCCTTGACCCAGAATGTTTCCAGGCGGCCGCGTTCGGCGGCGATCCTCCGTTTCAACACCGGATCGTTGGCGGCAAGCTTGTCGGCCTCGTCGAGGAAATCCTTCAGGCGTTTTTCGGCGCCGGGGACGGTCAGGCAGTAGGCCATGCGTTTCGGTCCGCCGTAGAGGGCGTGGCCGGGAGCGCTTTCCCAGAGTTCGCGGCGGTACGCCTGGTATTTTTTCATGGGTTCGGCCGCCGCACCGTAATAGATGCCATACGCCTCATCCAGGAGCTTGTCCGCATCGAGCGAGGTGTCCCATGCCATTTTGGACGCGACATAGTAGAACGGCCAGTTGCTGGAAAGGATCGGGAGCTCGTGGTTGGTGCAGTCGTCGAACCACTGGTCAAGATTGTGTTTCTTATACAGCTTGAGGTCGTGGGCCAGGGTGTATTCCATCGGCGAATAAGGCGAATTGGAATAGGCGTAGAAGTCGAAGAGCTCCATCTTCGGGCAGATTTTCTTCCAATCGAGGAAGAGTTTGTAGAGCTTTGCGTTGTAGTCGCATTTCGGATCGTCGAAATGATGGACATAGCAGCGCTGGTGCGGACAGTAGCGCCCGAGAACCCGCTTGTCATAATGAATGGAGGGGTCTGTGGGCAGGTCGCGGAACTCGCTGTAGATTTCCACCGATATGTGTGCCTCGGGACGGGCTTTGAGGATTTCATTCGCGATTTCGCTTGTGAAACGGTGGGCGAGGTTGGAAATCTGGAATTTGCCGTCATAGGTCCCCATCTTGATGCATTCCGGACACTGGCACCATGCGCCGCGGCGATAGGTGGAATCATTGAAGCTGACCATGTATTCGGGCGTGTAAGGCAGCACTTTCAGGGCATAGTCCAACAGCAGTTTCCGGACTTCCGGATTGGCCAGGCAGCGCTGGGAGCGGTCTTCGCATACTCTTTTGCCGTCGACCAGCGGGAAATATTCCGGATGGTCCTTGAAAAGGTATTTCGGAACGGCGTTTTCAAAGGTCATGTGCCCGCCGCCTCCGCTGAGCGGTTTGTTGCCCCACGCGTAGAAGTCGAGCAGCGACTCCTGCGGGTTCGGCGTCATGTTCACGGAGTATTGAACCTTGTTGCGGGCCATCCAGATGCGGACATCGTCCAGTTTCCAGGGTTTGACGGACATCTCCCAGCAGCTGATGGTGCGGACGGGGATATCCGGCTGCTGGAAGTCGTCGATGTCGCCCGTTTTCAGGTTGGGGTTTTTCGGAATGTATTCGCCGTCGGGGCCGGGGTGAAACCAGCGGACGCCGAGGTATTTTTCCAGGAACGTGTAGGTTCCGTAGAGGACGCCGATCGGTTTTTTGCCGATGATGAGAATTCTTTTTTCGACCGGATCGGTTTTGATGTAGAAGGCATCATTGCCGGAGGCCTTTTCGAGCTTGCTGTAAACATCGCGCGGAACCAGGGTGTTTCCGTTTTCCAGTGTGGCGAGAAGGATTTCGGTGCAGTCGGCGTTGTCTTTCTTCATGCGGAAGAAAACGGTCGGGTTGGTTACCCGCTGAATATCGCCGGCCCCGGTGATTTTCCTAAGATAGCTTTGCAATTCGACGGCGGCGCGTATTTCCGGACGGTTTGCGTTGGCGTCGAAGTGAATCAATGAATTGGATTTGCCTTTTACGGCCAGGGGGAATTCCGCGGCATTGCTCCACGAAAACATGCCGAACGCGATGACCGGCAACAACAGACTTTTCAATTTTGTCCTCATCTCTATTCCTTTCCTTGCTGACAGAGACACAGCCAACCGTTCCGGATGGACTGCGGCGGATTATTTCTTTTCGGGGGCCGGTGCGGTTTCGGAGGCGTATTTCACGACAATCCGGTCGACGTCAATGCCTTCCGGAGAGGTGACGAAGAGTCCCAGGTATTCAGTGGAACTGCCGTCATACTGATAGGTTTCGTTGAAGTCGATCCACTCTTTCGAGCTCAATTTCACATTGGCTCCCAGCTGCGGCGTCTTCAGATACTTGCCGGTCTGCTTGTTGTAGCACAAACGGTAGATGCCGATGGTTCCGTTTCCGCGCAGCTTCATGGAGACCTGGACGGCTCCGGGGGCGTCGAGGGCGATTTTCTGCATGATGATTGCCATTTTATCGCTTTTGATGCGCAGGAAACGGCTGCCGGAAGCCGCGTCGCCTTTGCCGAGAAGGACGGCGCCGACCTGATTGTGGAATTCCCAGCTCTGCGGGGCTTCTTCCGTTTCGAATGTCCACGGCGCCATCTGGCGGCATTCGGCGGGATCGACGGCGATCTCGAAGTCTCCGTTCTTGATCAGTCCGCTGTCGGTGGCTGCGGGGGCCGGTGCCGTCGGTGTCTGTGCCATGGCGAGTGCGCCGGACAGAAGGATTGCAAGAGCGGTCAGGGTGTGTTTCATGGCAGAGTTCATCATTGCTTTTTATCTCCATATGTTTTGAGAATGGTTTGCGTTATGGGAAAACAGTCCGGATTTCCGGTTATTCCTTCCAGCCCCAGGGCCAGTAGCCTTCCGCATTGCTGTTGGGCGGATTGAAGATCATCAGCTGGGCCGCCTTGATG
>MWCA01000136.1 GCA_002069785.1 Lentisphaerae bacterium ADurb.Bin242
AGAAGACATGCCGTATTGGCGGTGAAGGCTTCCTGCCGGGGCGGCATGGTCGCCGTGCCGTCCGGATTGGCTTTCATTCCCGAAATGGTGTTTCCGAAGTCGCGGCTTTCGAGGAAATAGTTGCCTTTCAGTCCGCCCACCAGCCAGTCGTTGCAGTTAAAAATCGTGTAGAAACGGTTCGGATCGCCGGGATCGAAGGCCGCGGCCATGACAAACTGGTTGGAGCCGATCATCATATCGGGAACCCCGGCCATGGTCCGGCCGCCGTCGGTGCTGCGCTTGAGTCCGCAGTCCGCCATCCAGAAGAGGGCGTTCCGCGGATTTTCCGGATGAACCGCCATGCCGAAGACGCACATGTTGCTGTTGCCTTTTCCGCGGAAGGCGCGTGTCTCCGGATTCACGATCTCATTGGAGATGTCGAACCAGCTCCGGCCGCCGTCGGTACTGCGGTATGTCACGCGGTGCGAATGGAAATAGAGGGTGTCCGGACGACTCTTTGCAAGGTCGAATTTGCGCACATCCCAGAATCCGAAGGTCAGCTGCGGCGTGCCGTAATTCATCGGATGCATCGCGGTCCAGACCTGCTGGATGTTCAGGGGCGGTTCGTTCGTGGGGCGGTATGGGCTCCACGCATCGTTTTTCCAGCCTTGCGCTCCGCGCGTGACGCAGAACCAGTGTTTGCCGCCGTCGGCCGTTTTCCAGATTCCGTACGGAGGCCAGATATTGAAGATGGAGGTGTAGACCACCTCCGTATTGCGCGGGTCGATCCGCACCGTGTGAAAATCGGGCAGGACGCCCGGACAGGTTTTCGCGGCAAGTTTTCCATTGTCGGCGATCTTCTGCGTCCGTGCGCGTTCCTTATCCCACAGTCGATGGAACGGGGCCGGGTCCTTGTGATAATTCAGCACCACATTTTGGTAAAGCTCCCGGATTTCAGGTTTCTTCCGGAACTCGTTCCAGAGCATGTTGACGCCGATCATCCACTCGATGCTGGTGGTTTTGCCGGATCGGATGTCGGGCAATCCCTGATAGAGTTCCCACGGAATCCGGAGGTTTCCGGTGATCTCCTTCCACGGCGCGCCGGGATCGTCGCAGCGCCAGATTCCCCCGGAACTGACCACTTTTCCGTCGACGGTCCTGTAGTCGGCCTTCATGGCGACGGCAATGGTGATCTTCCCGGTCTTCGGGTCGACGACCGCATCCATACCCTCCAGAAACGCGTCCCCGGGGAGGCCGCGGGTGAGGTTCTGCCAACTCTTGCCGCCGTCCCGGCTGATGTGGACTCCGCCGTCCGTTCCGACGAGCACTATACCGGGAAAGGCTTTGAACATCCGTATTTCAAGCGCCATTTCCCCTTTCGGGAACGCATCCGGGAGATGCTGCCAGGCCTTTCCGCCGTCCGTGGAATGGATCAGGCCCTGCGGAAGACGCCGCTTCCCCCGGAATTCGAGACGGCGCGGAAAACCGATCCCGGCCCAGACGTTGTCCGGGTCGGAAGGATGGACGCCCAGAGCGCTGAAAGGAACCCGCTTGAATTTCCAGTCGAAAATTTTTTCCACGGAGGAGGTGTTTACCCGTTCCCATGTGCGCCCGCGGTCGGCGGTTTTGAACATTCCGTTGGTTTCACAGGCGGCATAACCGATGTCGGGACGGTCCGTGCAGAAGTCGACCGCGCTGACATAGTGCATCCGCGGAAAAATCCAGTCCGGGTGATTGGCCTGCGTATAGGTTTTGCTGCCGTCGTTCGTCACATAGGTGGAAGACATGTCGCAGGACTGGACCACGCAATCCGGATCGGCCGGATGAATGCGCAGATACCAGCAGGTGCCTCCGTCGCCCGGAGAGACCTGGGTCCATTGGAACCGCATATCGGACGGCTGTTTGAGTTTTGTCCAGTCGGCGTTGTCGAGCTGGACTCCCGTTTCGGCGCCGGCCGCGGCAAGAAAGGCAATCAGGGTTGGAATGGACATGGCGGATTCTTTCTTTCTGAAGGATCAATAAATGTTGACATCGGTAAAGGGAAGACTGACGAAAGCCCATTTTTCCGTGTACCAGGAGCGGAATTTGAGTTCGATCAGTCCCGTGTTGGGGACCGCTTCGGCGTGTCCGTCGAAAAAGGCCGTGTTCGCCCGTTCGGAGTGCCGGAGCGCCACGCCGGCGTTTTTCGGTTCGGTGGGACCGAAACGCAGAACCATGTAGGAAGCGGTCTGGAGGGCATTGCCCGAATCGAAGAAATATGTCATTTTGCTGGGAGGAATCGTTGGATCGTCGACCCCGTGCTGCTTGAGGCTGTCGAGCGTGGATTGACGTTTGCGCGTGGCAAAATGAAGCGTGACCGCGTCGTTGCCGCGGTGAATGCCGTACGTGTCGTACCGGTGTTGATTGGCCGCGCTGTCCGTATAGCGGATCCGGGCGTCGGGACACCGGATGACCGGATTGTTGAGCTTGAGACCGTAGAAGCGGTAAAGCAGCATGGACCAGGTCAGATCCACTTCATAGCCCAGGGAGGTGTATCCCTGCCAGGGAAGCGAATTGCCCTTGTAATCCTCCACGTAGAACAAAACCGTGTTCATGAGCTGCTTCTGGTTGCTCATACAGCTGATCGCCCGGGCTTTCTGCTTTGCCTTGTTCAGCGCGGGCAGAAGCATGGCCGCCAGGATTGCGATGATCGCAACCACAATCAGCAGTTCGATCAATGTGAATATCCGGCGGCCGTTGGGAAATTTTGTATTCGTTTTTTTCATGATTTTTCCTTTCCTTGCACGTGTTTTATGAAAGAGGAACCTGTCAACGGCTTTCCGTTTTCTTCGGAGGCGCGAGGCTTCCATAGTCCAGGAACTGATATTCGGTGTACCGCGTGCCGGAACGGGTTTCGCCGTTTTGAATCTGATGAACGACTTCCCGGATACAGGCGGCTCCTTCGTCCCAGGCGGAAGAATACAGAGTCGATATTCTGTAAATCGGCACGAAATGATCGGTCTTGCCGCTGGAGTAAATCACGCTCAGGTCGTCCGGAATCCGGAATCCGGCGCAAAGCAGCCTGTGATAGATCTCAAAGCCGAACCGGTTTCCAAAAGGAACGACCAGAGCGGTATGGCGGCGGGCCGCATCAACAATCTCTTCCAGTTTTTCCCGGCTGATGGAACGGAAGGCGATTTCCACGGGAAACGGGATCGAAATGTTGGTGCAGTTTTTCGGATCGAGTCCGTATTCGGCATACAGTTTTTCGATCATCGGCCGCTGTTTCTGCATTTCAACGGTCAGAATCCGGCGGTGTCCGAGGTCCAGCAGACGGCGCAGCCCGGTTTCGTATTTTTCATTCTCGTGAAGGTAGCAGTGGTAAAAATGAGTCTTGCTCATCAAACGGAGGGATTCGGGGTAATCCCCCATGAACACACACGGCTGCGGACAGTACTGAAGCAGATGGAGAATTTTCGCCGGGACGGGGGAGGCGATGACATAACCGTCGGCGGCAATGCCGGGGTGGAGTTCGTCCAGAGAGCCGAGCCGGTCGGATTCCTGCGGAGGCGGCACCATCTTGAGCGTAAGAAGCATACCAGATTTCTCCGCGCACTCCAATGCGCCGGCTACCATATCCATGAATCCGGGATCTTGAATGCAATTTGAATCGACGATCAGAAGAATATGACGGGTTTTCCGAAGAGAAACAGGAGGCTCCGGCTGGAAACTGGTATGGAGAAGCCGGTTGCCGCTCCGGGGAAGTTTCCGGAGTTTTCCGGCGGTTTGCAGTTCTTCCAGCGCGGTTCGGACGGTGGTCCGGGTGCAGTGGTATCTTTCCGCCAGGGCACGCTCGCCCGGGAGCCGGTCGGAATTCCGGTAGTCCAGGGTGATCCGGTTCGCGATTTCGCCGTATAAAAACTTCTTGAAGCCCATGGTTTATTCCTAAGAATGTTTTATGTGTTCTGGTATTATTATAACCAGATTTTAGTTTTTGTCAATACCAGATTTTGAAAATAAACGAAAAATTCTTCGTTTCCGGCGCTTCCGTCTTGATTATTCCGAAAGAAAGCGTATTTTGTCACTGGAACCTTCCAATGAAAGAATAAGGATGCGGACAGTGGACCCGGAAAACCGTTTTCGGTGGTATCTGTGGGGGATCGTGGGAGCGGCGCTCGCGCTGCGGATCCTGTGCGCCCTCCCGGCTCTCACGCAGGGAGGGGAACTCCTGTTGCGCCCGGACTCCCATACCTATCTTCTCCCGGCGAAGGCTTTCCTTTCCGACGGAATGTTTCTGGAGGCTCCCGGCTCCGTGGTTCCGGCGACTTTGCGTCCGCCCGGATATCCTTTCATGCTGGCGGCGCTTTTTTCCATATTCGGAGAGACCTTTCTGGCGCCGGCTCTGCTGGGGTGCCTGGCGTCCGCTCTCGCCTGCTATCCGGCGGGCTTGTGCGGGCGGATTTTCGCGGGCCGGAAGGGCGGGCTGATCGCGGCGTCGTTTTACGCGCTGAACCTGACTTCGATTGCGGCGGGTCCGCTGGTGCTGGCGGACTCGATTCTGGGACTCCTCTGCGCGTGGCAGCTCTATTATGTCCTGCGGGCCTGGAAGGAACATTGTCCCGGGTGCTATGTCCGGGCGTGTCTTCTGCTGGCGCTGGGAGCTTTCTTCAAACCGGTCAATACGCCGATCCTTCTGCTGGCCATGCCGGTGCTGGCGCCGGTGTTTTTCGGGTTTACCCGCAAGACCTTGTATGCGTGGGGAAGCGTGGCCCTGATCTTTTCCGTGTCGCTTCTTCCCTGGATGCTGCGGAACTACCGCGCGGGGGCGGATTTCGACATGGACAGCAACCGCGGGGAGATGTATTACCACAGCGGCTCGGCGATCGTCAGCGCGGTGACGCACGAAAATTCCGAAACCCTGCGGGAACGCATGCGCCGGGAAACGGAAGCGTTTCTGGCCGCGCATCCGGAACAGTTTCCGGACGTCCGGGCGAAGAATGCCTGGAAGAACGCCCGGTACAAGGAGCTGATCCGGAAATATCCGGCGGCATTCCTCAAGACGCATCTGCCGCAGTACGCGATGCTTCTGCCGGACCTGCCGACGTTTCTGGAGAACAATGCGCTTTCCGTTTCCGGACGCGGCACGCTGGCCGTACTGCGGGAACGGGGAGTGTATGCGGCGCTGAACCATTATCTGGATGGACGCATGATTCTGCTTCTGCCGGCCTTGCCGTTCCTGGCGGTGACGGCGTGCCTGTATCTGTTTGCCGCGTGGACGCTCCTTCTGTGGATCAAAAAATGGAGGTGGCGTCTTCTGCTGATTTTCGGGGTGTTCGCCTTCTTTTACCTTTTTGCGGGCGGACCCGTCACCATGCCGCGCTACCAGATTCCGGCCCTGCCGTTCCTGTGTGCGATGGCGGCTTTCGGAGCCGCTCTGCTGATACGGAAAGTCCGGGAAGCCCGGAATCGCCGAACCGCGAAGGCAGGAACGGCTCCCGGAAATTAAAACGTGACGCTTTCCCGGACTTCGATATTTTTGAGGTGGGAAACATCGTTCCAGCAGCAGAGCTGCCACCGGTCGCCCCGTCGGCAGAAACGGCTGTAGGCGGCGTTGCTTACCTGCGGAAGCAGGGCGTCGTTCACAACGGGTCCGACAATCCGCCGGAAAATGGCGCGCAATGCGCCCGCGTGGGTTACAAGGAGAATCCGCCGCCCTTCATATTGCGCGGCCAGCGAATCGATGCAGTCCGCCACCCGCTTCAGAAATTCAAAGCGGGATTCTCCGCCGGGGATGAGCAGTTCCCCTTCTTCGTATCGGAAGGCATTCATGACCTCCGGGTATTTCTCCCACAATTCCGTATTGAGACGGTTTTCCAGTTTGCCCAGGTGCCATTCGCGGAGGGCTGGCAGGGGGATGACCTCGCCGCCGACAGCCTCGGCGATGATCCGGGCGGTTTGCATCGCCCTTTGAAGATCGCTGCTGAAAATATGGTCGAACTTCTCTCCGCGCAGACGTTCGGCCGCGCATTGCGCCTGAAGGAGACCGAGGCGGTCCAGCACGGTTTCCGTGTGTCCCTGAAGAAGCCCGGCAAGGTTTTCGGCGGTTTGGCCATGCCGGATGACAGTGAAATCGGTGTCAGCCATGAGAAATTTGCATCCTTACAGGTCCCATTCCTTGAGCATGGTCTGAGCGATCATTTCATACCCGGCCGGGGTCATGTGAATGCCGTCGACGGTATAGAGGAGGCCTTCGGGGGAGGCCTGCGCACGGTTTTTCTCCCAGGCGAGCTGGAAAACGGTGTCGAGCGGGACCAGCCGGGTGTTCATCCGGTCCGCCGCCCCGCGTGCCGCCTGGCAGTAGGGGGTCCGGAGGTCGCCGAAATTGAAGAAGGCCTTGCCCTCCATCCGTCCCGGAAGCGTGTTGATGCTGAACTTCTGAATGTTGCCGAGCAGACGGCAGAGATGCACGATCCACATCAGGTTTTCCTGGTAGGTGAGCGGGGAGACCACCGGTTCGTCGCGCCATTCGCCGCGTCCGATGACGGCGTCGTTCGCCCCGAAAAAGAGGCTGACCGCGTCCGGTTTGCGGTCGATGACTTCCGGCTTGAGCCTTGTCAGCGCGAACGGGGTCTTGTCGCCGCCGAGGCCCGCGTTCAGAACGCGGATGCCTTTTGGTTCCAGATGGTTCTGGAGAAGGCTCACATAGCCTTTCGTGGATGCGGTGAGACTGTCGCCGAAGCAGAGAAGGGTTTCTCCCGGTTTCAGCCAGGGACCTTCGGGTTTGGGAACGCTCATACTGATATTCTCCTGATTGTTGTCATGAAAAAAGGTTGTGGATTGAAAAGCGAGTCCGGAGTGAAACGCTTCCCGTCCGCGGCGATGCCGGATTCATTCCTTCCTGGAATCGGCTTTCGGGGTTTCCGCCGGAGGAGCGGGAGCCGGAGGCGGGGCTTGTTTCACGTTCAGCTTGACCGGATGTTCCTGTCCGGGAATCAGCTTGAACAGGATTTCGTATTCGGAGTCGGCGGAAGGAACGGCAAAAACGAGGCGGCATTTTTTCCCGGCTTCGGTGGAACGGTAGATCCGCACGGCCCCCTTGAAAGGTTCGTCGCCTTCGGCGAGGTCCAGACACTTGTATTCTTCACTGTCCTTGCGCAGCGTATAGTCGAAGATGCTCAAGGCGCGGCCGTTGTCCAGCGTGATCGTGAGGACCGCCCATGCCGGGGAAGATTTCTGGGAAACCGGCGATTTGCTTTCCGACGACGGTTTTTCCGTGGTGAATTCCTCGGAGGAGACGACTCCCGCGCGAATTCTCGGAGCCTCCTTCGAAAACACCGTCAGCGTCCCGAAAAGAAGAAGCAGAACCGGAATCAGAGGGAAACAATTTTTTCGCATGTCAACAGATACTCCCGATCTCATCAAAGTTTCAGTAACATACCACGGAGAATGATTTTTTCAATGCGCACGGACCGCTTCAAAATATTTTTATGCCGTTTTTTCCAGTTGAACTTTCGGTGGGCGCACACCGGTTTCCGGCCGATGGTTGAAAACGGCGTAATGTCCCGAGGCGGAAACCTTGAGGCATTACGCCCGTTCGGAAACAAGAATTTTATTCGGCCGCTCTCTGGCACGGACGACACTCTTCGATGTCCGGTATTCTCATGCAATAGAACGAACGCCAGACGAACACCAGTCCCAGGATCAGGAACGGAATGGCGATATACATCGAATAATCTTTGAAAGGGTTCGCCTTCATGTGGATGCATATCTCCGTGGCCAGCAGCCCGAACAGGGTCGAGAACTTGATAATGGGATTCAAAGAAACGGAAGAGGTGTCTTTGAATGGATCGCCGACCGTATCCCCGACGACAGCCGCCTCATGGAGCGGAGTATGTTTTTCTTTCAGTTCCACCTCGACGATCTTCTTGGCGTTATCCCAGCTTCCGCCGGCGTTGGCCATGTAAATCGCCTGGAACAGGCCGAACACGGCAATGGACACCAGATAAGCCACGAAGAAGTTCGGATTCAGGAAGGCAAAGGCCAGAGTGAGGGAAATCAGGGCGATGAAGATGTTCCACATGCCCTTCTGCGCATACAGAGTGCAGATCTTCACGACCGCCTTGGAATCCTCGATGCTGGCTTCTTTCTTGTTGATGTCGAAAGTCCGCTTGATGAACGCGACCGCGCGGTAGGCGCCCGTCGTGACAGCCTGCGTGGACGCGCCGCTGAACCAGAAAATGACGGCGCCGCCGCAAATCAGTCCGAGAAGGACCGGTGCATCGGTCAATGAAAGTTTCAGCAATCCCACTTTTTCCAGCAGCAGGATAATGGAGAAGATCATGGTCGTTGCGCCCACCACGGCGGTACCGATCAACACGGGCTTTGCGGTCGCCTTGAAAGTATTGCCGGCCGAATCGTTTGCTTCGAGGTAATATTTTCCTTTCTCGAAATCGGGCTTGAAGCCGTATTGTTTTTCAATGGATTCGCTGATGTTGGGAATCTTTTCGATCTGAGAGAGTTCAAACACGGACTGGGCATTGTCCGTGACCGGGCCATAGCTGTCCACGGCAATCGTCACAGGTCCCATGCAGAGGAAGCCGAACGCGACCAGCCCGAATGCGAAAATGGTGGCATACGGACCCAATATGGTGGTTAATCCATGCTGTGCGGTGAAAAAGGCCGCCGCCATAAGACCGGCAATCAACAATCCTGTCCAGAATGCGCCGAAATATCCGGCAACGATTCCGGAGAGAATATTCAAAGACGGTCCGCCTTCGCGGGAAGCGGTGACAACCTCTTTGACGTGTTTCGATTTTGAACTGGTAAAAAACTTGGTGAACTCGGGAATCAAGGTGGCGGCAAGCGTTCCGCAGCTGATGATGATCGCCAGTTTCCACCAATGGGAGGCGTCCGGCATATTGCCCAGAAGCAGGTAGCTCATGAAGAAGCTTGCGGAAATGCACAGAACGGCGGCAATCACGATCAGGCGCATCAGGGGAGTTTCAAAGTCGAAATCTTTCTTTTTCTTATACAGTTTCTTCGAGATTCCCTGGTTGACGAAGAAAGAGCAGCCGGACAGGAAGTCCATCAGGAAACGCATGCTGAAGATCCAGACGATCAGTTTGGCCTGGACACCCGTATCGGACACGGCCAGAGTGATGAACGCGATCAGGGCAACCCCCGTGACCCCGTAGGTCTCGAACCCGTCGGCGGTCGGTCCGACGCTGTCGCCGGCGTTGTCTCCCGTGCAGTCCGCGATCACGCCCGGATTGCGGGGATCGTCTTCCTTCACTTTGAAGACCACCTTCATCAGGTCCGAACCGATGTCGGCAATCTTGGTGAAGATGCCTCCGGCAATCCGCAGCGCGCTGGCTCCGAGCGATTCGCCGATCGCAAAGCCGAGGAAGCAGATGCCGACAATGTCACGAGGCACAAACAGCAGAATGACCACCATCAACACCAACTCCAGGGAGATGAGGAACAATCCTACGCTCATGCCGGCCTTCAGCGGGATGTTGACGACGTCCAGGGGATATTCTTTCAGGGAAGCAAACGCGGTGCGCGCGTTGGCATAGGTGTTCATCCGGATTCCGTACCATGCGACGATATAGGATCCCGCCATTCCGACGATGGAGAAAAGCAGCACCTGAATGACAACCCCCAGCGTCTGGCCGACCAGCCCCAGGAAGTAGATGCAGAGCACCGTGGCCACCAGGGCAAACAGCATCAGAAGGAATTTTCCCTGCTGGATCAGGTATGTCCGGCAGGTGGCATAAATAATGGAGGCGACTTTCTCCATGGATTCATGCGCCGGCAGCCTTTTGACCTGATGAAAAAGGAACAGGCTGAATCCCAATGTCCCTGCGATCACGATGGCTCCATAGAACAAAAAATTCCATGAACTGATGGATGCCCCCCAGATGTTGAACGTTGCCCCATGAAGGTCCGGAATCGCCAGGTCAGCTTCACTGGCGAATGTCGTTGATCCCAGAAACAAAGCGACCAGCAGACAAGCGTTTTTGATTTTTTTCATTGTCGAACCGGAATGCGTTGCATTACTCATTTCATCTCCTATGGATTCATTTTTAAGGAAAATAGTAGTAGGCCGAATTAATACTATAGCATGACAACGTGAAAATACCAGTGTTTTTTTACTGCAAAGTATTCCACAGGTATGCGCCCAATGAGATACATCTTTTCATGCAGTCCAATGTGTGATAAACTCCTCCCGAACCAGAACTCACGGG
>MWCA01000137.1 GCA_002069785.1 Lentisphaerae bacterium ADurb.Bin242
CGTTTCGAATTTCAATACGGCCTTGAAGAAGGTTTGCGGCAGCGCATTGCCTGTCGTCATGGAGAAAAGCAACGGTCGCAATATCCGGTTTTCAATCAGGAAAAACAATTCCCTGCTTACGACCGACCATTTCGAAATCGCGTTTCCGGATCAGAATACGCTTTTGATTTCCGGAACGCTCGAATCGGCTCAATGGGCGATGAACCATATTCTCAGACATTATGCCGGCGTGGAATGGATTCTGCCGGAAGAGTGCGGAATGAGTTACACGCCCATGAATACAATTAAAATTCCCCGCAAAAAAATAATGGTCGACAATATTTCATATCCGGTCAGCAGAGTAGACGCCAACTGGACGGGCTGGTGGACTCAAAATTTCCGCAGAGGGCTGAGAGTGGATCACGATCTCGTATTCCATTCGTTCCCTGACGAGAAATACGGCAGGAACAACAGCTGGCCGAAAGCGATACTGCCTGTCCTCAACGGCAAAAAAATAACGGCGCTGCCCGATCCGGAACGTCCGCGTCATTATTGGCAGCCGTGTTATTCGAATCCCGAAACGGCGCGAATCGCGGCCGATAATCTTATCGAATATCTTGACAGGCATCCTGATTTATTCGGGGTCAGCCTCGGCACAAACGACAACGGCGGGTATTGCGAATGCTCCGAATGCCTGAAAATGGACAAAGGCCGAAGCAACCGTTCCGAATCCTATTACACATTCGTCAACCGGGTTCTTGAAATGGTCTGCACGAAATATCCTGAACTTATCGTGAGCGTTCTTGCCTACAGCCACACATACGCGCCGCCGAGTTTCAAGCTGCATAAAAATGTACTTGCCGTCATGACGATAGACGTCGCTTCGTGCGTCTCCCCGGAGATCATGGCACGGCATAAAAAAGCCATCGATCAGTGGAGCCAAAAAAGTTCCATGCTCGGAATCTGGGATTATTCGTGGGGCCGTCCTTATTTTGTTCCGCGCATGTATGTCGAAGCCCACAGTGAAATTTTGAAATACATGCAGAAGCGGGGCGGCAAACTTTATTTCGGAGAAAACAATTGCTGCGACGGATTCGAAGGACCGAAGCAGTATATCGTATACCGTCTGCTTTGGAATGCTTCGGAAGATCCTGCGGAAATCGCAAAGGAATGGTATGAACGCTGCGTGGGCAAAGAGGCTGCGCCTTATCTGGCCGCTTACTACAAAATATGGAACGACTACTTTGCCGGTCCGGCCATGAAAACGCCATGGTTTCAAAGCGCAAACTCGGTCTATATGACTTACGGCGATCCGTCGCACGCATTCGGAGTCACGCCGAATGACATTGTCAGGGCCGACGAGGCAATGAACATGGTCGTCAAACTCGCGAAAACCAGCCAAGAGAAAGAACGCGCCGCGTTGATGATGCGCCACTGGGAATATTCCAAGCTGCTCCTGAAAATTTACGGAGTCGGAATTTACGACATCACGGGGCATATTTCAACCCCGGAACAGGCGCTGGCGCTGCTTCGGAACGCCGCTGAATACCCGCTGAATATGCAAAAATACAAAGAGATCGGCGAAATTATGATAAAAGACCGCAATCTCAACCGTTTTTATACGAGCAAAGCGTATATTTCAGAAGGCTACTCGATGATCTACAAAAAATACGATACGGCGGTCGCCAACGCCGTTCTTGCGTCATCTGCTTTCGCAAACGATCCGAGAGTGGCCGCCGAGTTGAGAAAAACGGCGCTTGATCCGCGTCAGCCTCCGTTGATCGCGGCCTTGTGCAAAACTTTCAGCGAAGCTCCGGAAAAACAGAAGAATATTCTTGCAGGCGGCGACGCTGAAAAAGAGGTGGGCAAAGCGTTTGAAATTCATCCCCAGCACAGGGTTTACGCGAATCTCACGGTTACAGAAAAATTCAGTTCCGGCGGACGGAAATCCTTCGAGGTCAAAAATGAAGGCCATGACGCGCTTTTCTGGGTTCTCGCCCCTGCCATGCCAAATACGACTTATCTGGCCATGTTCAAGGCTTTCATCCCGGCGCCAAGCGCCGAGGGGTATCTCGAAGCGACGCTTTATGCCGAGAAAAAAGGACGCAACCAGCAGTGGCGCAACCTGCCGCCGCTCAAACTTTCAGGCGGCATCTGGCAAAACTTTTCCGTCATGACAACCACGAGTTCAAGTTCGGATAGCGTCCGCCTGAGAATCTATTTACGAAAATTCGAGCGCGGCGAATGCATTTATTTCGACGATATAAAGATAATAGAGGTCCAATAAAAATAAGATAACCTCCTGCGTTGAAACCGCCGGACAGGCATATCCTTTTATCATTTTCTGTTCGTCGGAAAGGCTGTAACGGACTTTCACCGTCCAGTTATCGCCCATGCCGGGCGTACCAAAAAAAGTTCCGCGGCAGATTTCTCTTTCACGGAACTTTTTATACCGATGCAAAACCGCAAGCCGGTCTCCTACTTTACTTCGGTCAGGGCAACGCCGTCGAACCAGACCGTGCCGCTCGACAGCAGGAGATACAGCTTGACATACGATTTGTTTTTCTCGTCGTTGGTCTTCGGGCCGGTGGTGAACTCGAAACTCTGCCGAATCCATGGAGTCGTTCCGGTGATGGGATTCTGCGGGAACCAGCGGTTCTTGTCATCCCAGATGTTGACCACCGCGCCGCCCCCGGGATTGGCCGGAACAACGTTTTCGGTGCGGACGTAATAAGAGAGCTCGTATTTCGTATCGGGTTTCAGCGTCGGCAGACGCTGCGTGATCCCGAAAAGATTCTTCATTTCCGGATCGAACGCCTGGAGCCGGATGCTCCCGGAACCGAATACGAAGGTGGTGTCGTCCAGCGTGATTTTCGTATCCGGAACGGCTTTGTAGTCCGAGACCCATTTGCCGAAGACATTATGCCCTTTCGGAGTCACCTCGAACGTTCCGTCCTGAATCAGGGAACCCGAGGCCTCCTCCGAGGAAACGAGTGTCCCGAAGTTTTCCAGTTCCACAAATCCCCTTTTCAGGAAGGGACTCCATGTATAAAGTTCAGGCTTGCATCCCTCCACGACCCGGCTGCGGGTGAAGTTGGCGACAAACCCTTTTTCATTGAATTGGCCGAGACGGTCCTTCGGCACAATCACTTCCGCCTTCCAGCCTTTTTCGGAGGGCTGGATCGTCACTTTTGCTTTGCTGTCCCATTTCGAATCCATGCTGGAGGAGCCGCCGAAACTGACGGCGGAGTGATCGGTCAGGGATCCTTTGGAATTGACCATGAGCTGATAATAGTTCTTCCGGTCGCCGGAGGGATTCAGGAAAATCTCGATGCTGTTGTCCTTCCAGATGTCGGATTCGTCCTGTTTCCGTACGACGGCAACCGTTTTGTCAAAGGAAGGCTCTTCACAATCAAACAGGAAGGTCAGATTCTTTCCGTCGTCCCGGACCGTGACCGCGGTTTTCAGTGGTTTTGGAAGGGGTTCCATCGGCTGCAAATGAAGGACCGCCGTCTTCACGCCATCGGAAGCCGCTTTCATTCCGACGCGGAAAGCCGAGATCGCATTGTTCCTCTTCCGATACTGTTCCGAGGCGGAAAGGATCGGTTCCAGAAATTCTTTCCGGATGTATTTCACCCGTTTCAATGCGTCCGGATCGGAGGCGGTCCGTTTTTCCGCTTCGCTGAACGAGCGGACCATCCGGTCGATTTCCGCCGGGGAATAGACTTTGCTCCAGAGCTCGCTTTCGGAAGGCGGGGCTCCCATCGGTCCGAGCGCCGTTTCCACGGTCCGGCCGCCGATCCCGTGCAGCCAGAGTTCTTCCATGCGGTCGAAGATTTTTTCCATGACCGGCGCGGCTTCTCCGAACATCAGGCGGTAATGTTCTTTCAGGAGGACATCGACGTCGGCGCGGTTGTCCCAGCAGACTTTACTGAAGATATAATAACTCGGATAGTGGTAAATGAGCTTGTCGGTTTCCGACTCCATGAAAGCGCCGTGAATGTCATTCCGAAGACTTTCATAATATTGGCCGATGGCGCGGGGCGTGGGAGAAGGAATGCCGGGCATGTTGAGCTTTCCGAATTTCCCGGCATAGTTCCAGAGCCAGGTTTTGCAGCCGGTCTTTTTGACCCATGCGCGGATCAGCTCATTGTTCTTTTTCAGGAGGGCCGGATCGGTCTGGCTCCACGGTCCTTTCGCGGCGACCATGACCAGGACCGTATCGGGCAGCTCCACATTCGGAACCAGGTGATAGGGATAGTAGGACATCATGGTGACATACCCGGGAATACCGTTCTTTTTGAGACGGTTCGCCAGTTCGGCCACCTTCCCCCAGACGAAGTCGCTGGTTTCCTGAAGTCCCGTGCCGAAATGTCCGGAACATTCCGGACACCGGCACGGAGTAAAGCCGTCCTGCGGCATCATGCCGAAGATCCCCGGCGTATTTCCTTTCGGAGGCGTGTGTCCGGAGGGGTCCCACACCACGCCCCACCGGGTAATGACGTTCCGGGAGGATGCCGGCTTGCCCGTCAGCAGAGCGGCCGCGTCCTGATAGATTTCCTCGGTCAGTCTGCTGCTCAGACAGGGCTGTCCGGTATGGGTCATGGAAGGATCGCAGTAGCGGCGTCCGTCGCTGCGGAGCGCGAAATACTCCGGATGGGCCTTGCCGAACCGCTGGGCGTGGCCGAGCAATGACATCCCGTGACAATTCGGGACATATTTGGTCTGGAGCCGCAGCGTGGAGTAATATTGGTTTTTCTGCGGACTGATCGAAGCATCGTACGGATAAGGTTTGACCGTTTTCTCGTCCTCCCATTGACCGGAATAGATGGAAACATTCCGCGCCTCATAGTCTGGACGGTCGTAAAGATCCGTTTGCGGCACGGCGAGCGCTTTTCGGGGAACAACGGTTCCCGTCTCGCCGGGGAAGTAGAAACGGACGCCCCCGAAGCGTTCCAGAAACTCATAAACGCCGAACAGGGAGCCTTTCTCATGAAGCTGCGCCCAGATGCCTCCCTTCGCCAGATTCTGTTTCTCGTTGATTCCGGCTTCGTCGCGGCCCAGGATATAGACGTCGCGACCGACGGTTTTAATGATATAGGCGTCGCGGCAGAGGGTTTCGTCCTTGATTCCGGCCTTTTTCGAATAAGGGGAAATGCCGATGAAGAAGGAATGTCTGCCGGGAACGGGTTCCGCGACAATCGGGATGTCCGCGCCCAGAATCTTCTTCAGGTAGACACCCAGTTCCTCCGCCGCATATTTCGTGACGTTGCAGGCCTCTTTGTCGACGACAATGACCGCCTGGTCCGCTTTTCCGGGAAGCAGCGTAAAGACGTTTTCCTTTCCGATCCGGATGCTTCGCGGCGGACGTTCCTCCCCGGCGAAGGGCTTTTCCGCAAAAACGGTTCCGGAAATCAGTGAAAGGGCACAAAAAAGAGCGGCACGGTTCAAGAATGCTTTCATGACTTTTCCTTTTTCCAAATGTTGTTTGTATGGAATTTTATTATTTACGGATTCGTCGAATAGACCAGGGTTGTTTTTCCGAACAGGTCGCCCAGCTTCTTGCTGTCCGCATGCATATCCATCCAGAGAAGATTCGCGTTGAGTTCATGGCGGAAGTCGATATATCCGTCACTGGGACTGACCGTCTTGAAAGGATACTGGTTGATACCGAAGGCGAAGGGAGTCAACGTACTGTTGGCGGCATCTCCGAGGTAGATGAATCCGGAAGGCTTTTTCATTTTTTCCGGGCGCTGCATCTGGGGATTATTCAGGCGCCAGTCCGTATAGTAGGACGTCGAGTAACTGTAGTAGTGTTGTTCCCCCTTCGCCTTCAGGTGGTCGTCATCCGCCGGACACTGCATCGGATTTCCCTTCGGAAAACCCCATCCGTCCCGAACGGGATTCCAGACATAGCGAAGACGGAGATAAACATGCATGGCATAGGAAAAAGGAAACTCCCCCCTCAATGGTTCGTTCGGGAAATAATACACTCCCGTGGTCAAAACTCCCGGCAGATACCCCCGGTAGTCGTTCATATACATCACGCAAGCCGTGCCCATCTGTTTCAGATTGTTGATGCATCCGATCTTTTTCGCCTGATTGCGCACCTTGTTCAGCGCGGGGAGCAGCATTCCGGCCAGAATGGCGATGATCGCAATCACGACCAGGAGCTCGATCAATGTAAATTCTCTTCCATTCCTTTTCATACGATTGTCCTTTCTATTGCAAATTCTGTGTTTCCTAAAAGTCATAGCGTTTTCCCCAGGGAGATTTCCGCTTTCGGAGTATGCGCGCAGCACGGAAGGCCATTTCCGTTCACCCGTTCCAGGAGGGTATTCACCGAAAGTTCACCGATTTCCATCGGTTTCATCTGAAGCGATGTGATCGGCGGGTTGTGCTCCCGCGCCTTGGGCAGATCATAAGCCGACAGGAGCCCGCAGTTGTCGCCCGGGCGGAATCCGCTTTCCACCAATGCCGAATAAAGATGGTCGGCGATATCCGAAACGATCAGGGCTTTTCCCTCCGGCATGGATTTCCAGGTCTGGAACAGCTTTGCAAACGTCTCTTCATACGGCTGAATACTGCATCCGGGAATGGAGGCGATCCGGTTTTCCGGAATTTTTTCCCGGGCGAGATGGCCGAAGAAACTTTCGCAGAGCATTTCCGTGAGGGAACCGGCAGTGCGCCACTCCGAAAGACAGAGGATGAAGTTCGAATAATCCAGCTTTCCGGAGAGGTCAAGAGCGTTCAGCAGGGCCTCCTGGACCGCCGGATACACGCAGTCCACTTCGGGCAGTTTCGTCCGGCGGTTGACGATGACCATTGGCTTGCGGATCTGTGCATAAAGCTCGGCGACCAGTTCATCGGGAATCCGCTCATCCACCAGGAAACCATCCACCATGTCCGCTGTTTTGAGGAAGCTCTGCCTCACTTCCCCGGCGTTGCGGAGATCGAAGTAGTTGGTGTCGAGCACCTGGGTGGAATAGTGCTGCACCCAGCTGAACCGCCGTTGAATGCACGTCTGCTGAATCCCGCAGGTGACCTCGTTGAAATACTGGTCGCCGGGATTGTATTTCCAGAGCGGACGGAATCCGAAGCCAAGCATGTTTTTCAGGGTGTCCCGCCGCAGTTCGACGGGTTTGCGGACAAAGTAGCCCCGGCCGGCCAGATTTTCGATGTGGCGGGAGTCCACCAGGATCTGATAGGCGCTCATCACCGTGATATGGCTCACGCCATACTGTTTCCGCAATTCGGCCACGGAAGGCACCTTGTTGCCGGGCGCCAGGGTTCCGCGGTTGATGGCTTCCCGCAGATTCTCCGCGATCCTCTGATATTTCGGCTGCACCATGACTTTCTCCGGTTCCGATATTACTGGTTCTATTACTAATAATATTATATGTTGGTTTTTTGAAAAAACAAGTCCCCTTTTTCAAAAAAATTCATTTTTTTTTGGATTTTTCGGCGGTGTCGACGGGATTTTCTGCCGGGAAAGCAAGCATGGCCTCTTCCCTTCCGGAGAAACCATGACTTGAAATCCCGAAGGAGAGAAAGTATATTCATTGACGGCGATATGCCGGAAAGTGAGGCGCCTCCATGTTGAAAGACTATCCTCTGAACAAAGTTTTCATGCTGATCGAACCCGGTCCCGTGCTGCTGGTGACCACCGCGTCCGGACGCAAAAAGAACATCATGACGATCTCCTGGAGCATGCCGACGGACTTCTCTCCGAACATCGCCCTCCTCACGGGGTCGTGGAACCATTCCTTCGAGGCCCTGATGAAAACCCGGGAATGCGTGCTGGCCGTGCCGGCCGCCGACCTGATGAAAACAACGGTCGGCATCGGGATGTGTTCGGGGACGGATACCGACAAGTTCCAGAAATTCGGGCTCACCGCCGGAAAAGCGCAGAAGGTCCGGGCGCCTTTGATCCTTGAATGCCTTGCCAACATCGAATGCCGGGTGGAGGACTACGTTGAAAAACACGGCATCGTCGTCCTGAACGCGGTCAAGGCCTGGATCGACGACGAGCGCAAAGAGCGCCGGATGTTCCACGCGGTCGGAGACGGACGTTTCATCGTGGACGGCCGGACCGTGAATCTCCGCAAAATGATGGAAGCGAAACTTCCGTCCGGAGTTTGAACCTCTTTCCCGGAAGATTGAAAACGAACGTCCGAAGTCCGTTTCCGGCGGCGCCGGATTTCCCGGGAACGGTTCTCCCTGTCGTTCCGCTTCCGTTCCGCCGGTCCGGGGAGTTGTTTTTTCCGTTTTTCAGACGGAAAATTTTTTCAGAAAATATAGGGACCGAATACTTGCAAACCTCATTTTCCACGATATATTTATGTTTTCCAAAATATTTAATTTTTAAAGGAGTGCTGTATGAATGGACAAGACTACCGACTGCTGGCGCTTGCTTTTTAACCTGGTGGACAACTTCAGGGAAGCCGCCAATAAATACAACCACGACTCCCATTCCGACATTGCCAGCGTGACGGTCGGACAAATGAAGATTCTCAAGGCCACCGCCAATTTCATGGAAGAGAAATATTCCGGCGGAGTCATGCTGAAAACCCTGGCGGAAAAAGTTCACCTGACCCCCGGCGCAACCTCCATCATCGTGGATTCCCTCGTCAGAATGGGGATGCTGGAGCGCAGGCACAGCGAGGTGGACCGCCGCGCGGTGAGAATCGGACTTTCCGCGGAAGGCAGACGGAAAGTAGCCGGATACACCAATTTCTTCAAGGCCCATACGGAAAAATTCCTGGCGGAACTGTCACCGGAGGATAAAGAAAAATTCATGGAACTTTTAAAACGCTTTTACAGCAAGATCAATGAGGAAAACGAGAAATGAATCATAAGATTGTCATACTGTTCGCAGCCGCTATGATCGGAATAGCGATCCTGGGAATCTCCTGCAACGGCGCCAGGAAAAACAAACAGGCGGCGGCTCCGGCGATACCACAAGTTCAGGTGGGTTATTCCTTCGTTCAGGAAATGCCGCTCACGGAACTCCAGGATTACGTCGGACAAGTTGCCGCCTGGGAAAAAATAACGGTCCCCGTCCGGGTTTCCGGCATCCTTGAGAAAATCTGTTTCCGCGACGGCGATTTCGTAAAAAAAGGACAGCTTCTTTTCGTGATCGAGGATGCGGGATATTCGGCGAACGTGTCGGCGGCCGCGGCGACCGTCGACCAGACGGAGGCGGAAATGAAATATGCGCAGACCCACTACAACCGGCAGGCTATGCTTGCGGAAAAAAATGCCGCGGCCCAGTCCGCGAAAGACGATGCCATGCGGCTCAAGGAAGCCACCCGCGCAAAGCACGCCGAAGCCAAGGCGAAGCTCCGGACGGCCGAAATCGAACTCGGCTATACGAAGATTTATTCCGAAATCAACGGACGCACAGGCAAAACCGTTTATTCGCCCGGCAACTACGTGACGCCCTCCATCGGTTCGCTGGTGACCATCGTCAGCTCGAATCCGGTCAAAGTCACCTTTTCCATCAGTGAACGGGATCTGCTTTCGCTGTTCGGCGGCCCGATGGGGATCAAGGACCGCGCCGACCTGAAAGTCCGTCTGCCGGACGGTTCGCTCTGCAACGGCAAAGCCACCTTCATGATGGTGGACAACGAAGTGGATTCCGCCACCGGGTCCGTCAAGATCTGGTTCATCGTCGAAAACGACGACCAAAAACTGATCCCCGGCGGCTTTGTGAGCGTCACCCTGGCCGAAAAGAATCCCCGGAAGCTTCCGGTGGTTCCCCTCAGCGCGGTCATGACCGACCAGAAGGGCAGTTATGTCTATAAGCTGACGAAAGGCAATGTCGCGGAACGGGCCGACGTGGTTCTCGGGCCTCTCTCCGGCAACCGCCAGTTCATTGAAAGCGGACTCCGGGAAGGAGACCGCATCGTGGTGACGGGCACCCACAAGATCTATCCGAAGAGCGTTGTGGAAGCGCATCCCTACAAGGAGGAAAAATGATCTCCGATCTTTTCATTGAACGCCCGCGCCTGGCAATGGTGATCTCCATTGTCATCATGCTCGCGGGTGCGCTGTG
>MWCA01000138.1 GCA_002069785.1 Lentisphaerae bacterium ADurb.Bin242
CGCCCGCCACACAAACTTGTGTCCGGATGATTTTCGCCATGCTTCCATCCTTCCGTTTGTTTTCCTGATACTCTTACTCCGCCATCCCGCAAAAACAATACGGGAAAAGGCTGAAAACAATACGGAAATGGTATTTATCATGACATTTTCAACATCCCGCGAATTTGCTTTTTCCGTCGGACGGATTATATTCAGGACAGTTCGGAATTCACGCAAAAGGTATGGAAAAATGTCCGTCATTCCGGAATCGATGAAACGCTGTACGGGTTCGGTTTTTCTCGGAGGGAAACCGGAGGAAAAACTTTCGGGCGGTTTTTACGATCAGAATTATCTCGTGCTGAATACGCTCGCCCGGAAATTCGACGAATATTTCGCCCTCACCTACCTTCTGGAAGGCAATGCGGAATATACCGATTATCTCGGACGGCAGTTCAAGGCAGTCCCCGGCGTCATTCTTATCCGCCACGCGGGGACCGGGTATCAGCTGCGGATGCATCCGGACGAACGGAAACACTGGCTCGAATTCTCCACCGCGCTCCCGGAAAGTTTTTACCGTTCACTTCGCGCCGTCGGCATCCTCCGTCCGGACAAAACCTTTCTGAATCCAGGCGTCTCGGACCATCTGTTGAACCTTGCCGGGCAATATGTCAGCAATCTGTATGCCTGTGACACTCCCGCCGGGCTCGCCTCGGCGTATGCGGTGATCCTGGAGTTCCTCTCGGCGGCGATGCGCCTTTCGGACGAGCGGGAAGGAACCGCCGGCCCGGTCAACGCCGAAATGCTCCATCGCGCGCGCGAACTTCTGAGCACCTGCCCGGATAAGCCGCTGAATCTCCGGGACGCCGCCGGGAAGCTGGGCATCGGATACGAAAGTTTCCGGAAGCTCTTCACGGCCGCCTGCGGCGTCTCCCCGCACCGCTACCGGATTCTGAAGAAGATGGACGCCGCCGACAGTCTTCTGCTGCACACCCGCCTGTCGGTCAAACAGATTGCATCGATGCTCGGCTATTCCGCCGCGTCGAGCTTCACGCGGCAGTATACGGCATTGCGCAAACGCCCGCCCGGTTCGCTCCGGCGGAGTGCTTCCGGATAAAAAAAACAATTTTTTTCAGAAAAGCACTTGACAAATAAAAAACAATGGATTATAATTTATTCCGGAAAAAGCTAAACGTTTAGCTAACGGGAGAAAAATCAAAAATGGCCGTCTCGCTGAAAGACATTTCCCAGAAGACAGGGATCAACATCTGCTCCGTGTCGCAGGTTCTGAACGGACACCCGAAAGCCCAGTCGCTGCGGACTGAAACCCGGGAGTGCATCCGGACCGCCGCCCGTGAACTGGGATACTGCCGGAATGAAATGGCGGCTTCGGTTGCCCGGAAACGCGGCAATGTGCTGGCGTTCGTCAGCGGCGAAATGGGCGGTGTCGAATATACCGGCCGGATTCAGAACGGCGTGCTGGACGCGGCCAGCGAACGCGGCTATACGGTCACGGTCCACCGGCTCGGGACCATGACCGACGCCGAAATCATCCGCAAACTCATCGGATGGCGCGTTGCGGGCGTGATCTTCCACGTTTCCCGCCTGGAAGTGATCCGGGAAATCGCCGATGTGCTCGACAGCAATTCCATTCCCTGGGGCACCGTCAACCTCAGCAATCCCGGCGGCATCGGCGTGACGACCGATGACGCGGACGGAATCGAAAGCGCGGTCCGGCTGCTTTATGACCGCGGCCACAAAAAAGTGGTGTTCTTCGCCAACACGAAACATGCTCTTTACGATCAGACCGAATATCAGTTCCGGCGGGAAGCCGGATTCCGGCGCGGAATGGAACGGTATTATCCGGATCAGACGCCGGTTGTGCATCACATGAAAGATTCGCCCCTGCTGAACAACGCGGAATACATGCGCGGACTGGTGGATACACTCCTCCGGGAAAAAACGGACGGGGTGATCTGCGAGTCGGATCTGTTCGCTTCGACCTTGAGCCGGACGGCCCGGGCGGCGGGATATCCGGTGCCGGAGACGTTCTCCGTCGTCGGATTCGGGGATTCGATCTATTCCGTGGCGTCGTATCCATGCCTGACGACCATCTCCCAGGACTTCGAGCAGATGGGAGCGGACACGGTCCGTTTCGTGGCGGATGTAATCGAGAAACGCAATCCGGCATCCGTGCGGAACATTCTGCTTCCGGTGGAAATCGTGGAAAGGGATTCTGTGAAAACGATCGGCAATAATAAGAAAACGGAAAGGAAAAGGAAATGAATGCAAAAGCGTACAAAAACAATCGGTCAAGGTGGTCACACTTCACGCTCATTGAGCTGTTGGTCGTCATTGCGATCATCGCCATCCTGGCGGCGATGCTGCTGCCGGCGCTGAACGTCGCTAAGGAAAAGGCAAAAACCATCACGTGTCTCAACCAGCTCAAGCAAACCCATCTTGCCTGGAACGGATACATCGACGACATGAAGGAATACCTGCCGCATGTGTCGGTGAATTCTCCGTGGACCTACTGGGGAAAAATGACGAAATACAGCGGTCCCGGTCTGCCCGACCGCGCCGGATACATCGACAAGCCGAATCTGTTCACATGCGTTTCCACTCCGAACGCGGAAATCCCGGCCAGCGCCGCCTTCGATTCGAACATCGGCGAATATCAGAAGTATTACAAGGGCCGCTACTGGCCTGTAAACCTGATCTGCAACAATGAGACGGGAGCCATCAATTATCCGGACATCGTTTACAAAAAGATATTGAAAGTCGGACTGGTGAAAAAGCCGTCCAAAGCGGCCATCGTGGCAGACGGACAGGGAAGTATTACTCAAAAAAATGGCAGCGGCTCCGCGGGATTCGACTATACCTACCGCAGTTTCCGGCATGAAAACGGAAAAATCCACAATGTGGTTTTCCTGGCAGGAAACGCCATCTCCATCAAAGGAACCAACACCATGTCCATGGCCTCCTACACATATTATTTCAACACGGATTATTAACCGGATTCAGGAAAGGAAATTTGAAAATGAAACGACTTTTCTTCTTACTGGCGGCAAGCGCTTTTTCACTCTCCGCGGCGGATTTTTCACTGTTGAAAAACGGCAGTCCGCAGGCGGTCATTGTGGCGCCGGAGTCCGTATCCAAAACCGTTGACATCTTCAATGCGGAGTTCCAGAAATCTTCCGGAACCGAGTTGAAAAAAACGGCTGAAACGCCGACGGACGGGAATGTCATCGAGATCAAAGTCATCCCGTCAAAATATTTCGACCGTTCCAGATTTTCGATCACGTTTCCATCTCAAAACAGGATGCGGATCGAAGGCACGGAAACCTCCGTCCGTTTTGCGCTGAATTATATTCTGGAACAGATGGGCGTCCGCTATCCGTTCCCCGGTCCGTTCGGCGGCCATTATCCGAAAATCACGGACTTTTCCCTGCCGCGGAAAGCCGTCGCCAGAGATGCCGGATTCCGGCTCTTCCGGAACATGTATGCGGAAAACGAGGACTGGGAACGGGCGCTGAACAACATTCCGCAGGACTCCTATGAACTGGTGAATCACGGGATCGCGGAACTCTTCCCGATTCAGGAATTCGGACAAGAAAAATGGAAGGATTCCGTCTGGGGAGTGATTGACGGTCAACGCAAAAAACCGATCGCGCCGGATTTTGTATGGGAACCATGCTATACCAGCAAGGTGACGGAAGACGAGGCGGTCAGGAGGATCTATGAAATACTGGAAAAAAATCCGGAGCGCCACACCATTGCACTTACGCACAACGACGGCTTCAATCAATTCTGTACTTGCGAGAATTGCGCAAAGCTCGATTCGAAAGAATCCGAAGTTGCCGGCAAACTGAAAAAATATCCGCAGCGTCTCCGCAAGAACAATTCGGAGTCCTATTTCACGTGGGTCAACAACGTCGTGAAACGGGTTCTCGAAAAGTATCCGGACACCTATTTCGGGGTCTCCGCCTACACGGAAACGCTTCTTCCCCCCGGTTTCAAACTCAACGACCATGTAATGGTGAACGTCTGCACGGAATCCTATGCGCACACGGACCCTTCCGTGCGCGGCTTCTGGGAGGACCTGATCCGCGAATGGAGCCAAAAAGCCGCCATGACCGGATGTTGGGAATACGGCTATGGACTGACTGCGTTCACCCTCCCGCGGGTCAATTTCAAGGAAACGGACCGCTTCATCAAGTTCCTTGCGGAAAACAAAGGGGCGGTCTGCTTCACGGAGGGATTCCCATCGTTCGGAGACGGTCCGAAGCGATATCTGTATCTGCGGTATTTCTACCATCCGCAACTGGATGTCCGGGCGGAACTGGATGACTGGTATCGTGCGTGCGTCGGCAAGGAAGCCGCCCCGTATCTGAAACAGTATTACGATTTCTGGGATGACTTCTGGCGGAACAAAGCCACAAAGACCGCCTGGTTCAACGAATCGAAATTTTCCACCTATACCGCGATGGTGCCGGACGGCGGATATCTTTTCGCACTCGAAAAAGGCGATATGGCGAAACTTCGCGCGCTGATGGAAAAAGTGGTTGTCAACGCGGACCGTTCCGGCGATGAAAACCAGAAGAAACGCGCGGCGGCGCTGATGAAGGAATTCGAGTTTTACGAGGCGTCCGCCTATATGAACGCCGCCGAATGGATCGGCATCAACGGACTGACCGATAAAAAGTCCGCGCTGGAGGTCGCGAACGCGATTCCGAAGATTCTTGAATACGCGCAGAAACGTCCGGTGATTGCAAGGGAAATCCTGAACATATTCCCGAAGGAAGCCTGGGGCGGAACCTATCCCTATATGCGGAAAAACTATGAAGAGAAATTCACAAAAACAGTGTTTCCGGAAGTCCTCTCCGAATTGAGCGCCTGGTTCGACGATCCGGAAGTGAAAAAAGTATACGAGTCGAAGACCGCCGCGGCGAACGTTCCGGAGTCCTGGCGGAAAACCATGAAATTCCTGTTGGACTTAAACGCCGGAACCATTCCGAATCTCGTGCCCGATCCTTCGTTTGAAGCCGGACGCGGGAAATGGATCGCAATGGGAAATGTCAGCCCGAAATACGCCAAAAGCGGCAAACAGTCCTTCGAGTTCATCATGCCCCGCAGTGAAAAAGGGGAAATGGTGCTTCGAGTCCCGATGAAAGCCCATAAGAAATATTTCCTGTCCGCAAAGGTTTACCTGGATGCCGAATATCCGCCCGACCGGGCATTTGCCCAAGGCTGCATTCACGGGATCAATAAGCACAATGTGGGCTCGAATTACTATATTCCCGTCCGGACGAAACTGGTTCCCGGCAAATGGAACAGCATTTCCACCACGGCGGCTGTCGGCGATGCGGACGGCAAAGGAGACATTTATATTTTTATCCTCGGCATGGAGAAAGGGGAAAAAGTGTATGTGGACGATGTCGTTTTCGTGGAGTTCGACGATGGAGAAAAACCTGCGGAATCCGTCTCCAGACAACCGGAGGCCGCTTTCTCCGGCTGGGTGATCTCCGATATGGAGATGCGCAAGGAAAGCGCTCGATATGTCAAGGTCGAGACGGATAAAGTCACGCTTGCGGCAAAGGAAAAGCCCTTCACTTACTTTTCGCCGAAGCCGGTTCTTGTGAAAAACGGCGACAAGGTGAAAATCTCCTTCAAGGTGTCCGGCAAAGGTTCGGCGGGCTTTGGCTTCCTTGCCTACGAGGGAACCGGATGGAAACAGGTGGACGGCAATGTCATTCAGCCCCTGACGCTGAAAAACGAACCGGAAACGGTCTCCGTTGTTCTCCCGGTGAACGGAGAAGGAATCGGTTCCGTGCGGCCCGTTTTCAACCTCGGAAAAGAAAGTGAAATGACAATTTCCAGCTATCAGTTGACTTTGGAAAAATAAAGGAGTAACTTACACCGGTTTCATTCTGTCCGGCAACGAGTCCCGGAGCTGCCGGAAAAATGATGCCTTGCAAACGTGACATTACACACAATTCGAAGTTAAAAAGAGAGAAGAAAATGCACCATCCGAAATTTGTTCTGTTTTTCGACAATCACACGATGAAGGCCTGTCCGGACGTCGGACACAACTACCACGCGGACGAGTTCGCGCAGAATCTCAAGGAAGTGGGCGCCGATCTGGTCGGCTTCCACGCGAAATGCAATCAGGGATTCTGCTATTACGACACCCAGATCGGCGTACGGCATCCCTCCCTTCCGGCGGGCTTCGACCTGTTCGGGGAAACGGTCCGGGCGTGCAAGGAACGCGGGATCGCGGTCTCCGCGTATCTGAATTGCGGACTCAGCAACGAGGACGCGGTCCGGCACCCGGAATGGTGCATGATCAGTCCCGACGGAACCATTCTTCATCCGGACGTCTACAACATCGGCTGGGTCACGCCGTACATGCGCACGATGTGCCTGAACTCCCCCTACCGGGAGTATCTGCTGAGCATGATCCGGGAGGTGCGGGACAAGTATCCGGTCGCGGGCTTCCTCCTCGACAGCTTCAACGGGTTCCCGTGCATCTGCCCTCACTGCGTCGAAGGCATGAGGAAGCGGGGAATGGATTGCAGAAAGAAAGAAGACGTCCTGGAGTTCGGCCGCCTGTCCGCGCTCCGGCTGGCGACCGATATTTCCGACTTGCTGCGCCCGAAGGAAAACGGCCTGCTGGTGTATTTCCTCGGGATCTCCGCCAGGGACAACGCCCGGATCGGGTCGTATCTCGAGTGCGAATGCCTGCCCACCAATCCATGCTGGGGCTACGATTATCTCCCGCTGATGTCCCGCTACTACCGGAACCTGACGGACGGCCCCGTTCTGAACATGACCGGGCGTTTCTATGACTGGGGCGACTTCGGAAGCCTGCGGCCTCAGGCGGCGGTGGAATACGATCTATTTTTCGGGCTGGCCAACGGAATGCGTCCGAACATCGGCGACCATTTCCATCCGCGCGGCGACATCAGCCGCGGAGTGGTCGAAAGGGTCGGAAAGATTTATGAAAAGCTCCGGAAATACGACGAGTGGTTCGAGGGGGCGAAAAACCGGGTGGACATCGGGGTCGTGCTGCCGGGAGCGATCGGAAAAAATCCGTCGCTGGTGGGCCTCACGCGAATGCTTTCCGAACTCAAGATGCAGTTCGATTTCATCGATGAGGATTGCGATTGGAGTCCGTATTCCCTGCTGATCCTTCCCGACCGCGTCACGTTGAACGGGAAGCTCGCCGCATTGGTGAAGAAACATCTGGACGCGGGAAGAACGCTGCTCGCTACGGGACGCTCGGGACTGAATCCGGAGGGCAGCGCGTTTCTCTTCGAACCGGAATGGGGCGTGAAATACCGGGGCGAATGCGATTACTCCCCCGCGTATTTCCGTCTGACCGGCGATTTCGCCGCCCGCGTGCCCGACATGCCGCTCGCGGTGTATACCGCGGGGCTCCGCACGGAAGCCCTGCCCGGAAGCACGGTCGCCGGGAAGGTGGTCGCGCCCTACTACAACAAGCACTGGGACGGAATTTATTCCTATTTCTACGCGCCGCCGGACAAGGAAACGGAACTGCCTTTCCTGGTCCTGAATGACCGGACCGCCTACTGCGCTTTCCCGCTTTTCGAGGGATACTACAATCTGGCGTCGGTCGATCTGCGGAACGTGCTTGCGCTCATGCTGGAACATCTGCTGCCGTCGCCCCTGCTGAAAACCGATTCCTCCCTGCCGTCGTTCGCCCGCGCGTTCGTCACGGAGGCGGGAAACCGGCGCATGGTTCATCTGCTGAACTATCTGCCGGAACTGCGGGGAAAGGCGTTGATCGTCGAAGAAGAACTGCCCCTCGTCAATGTGAAACTCGGGCTGCGTCTCGACGGCGCAACCGTGGACAAAGTGTATCTTGCGCCGGAAAAACGGGAGATTCCGTTTACCGTTTCCGGGGATATTCTTTCTTTCACGGTTCCGGAAATGCGGGGCTACTGCATGGTTGTCACGGAAGTTAAAAAATAACATTTAATCGAAGAAAAAAGCATTTCAACGGCTTGATAACCAGACTTTTCAGGATAGCTTTACTGGACTTTTATCATTTTGAACAGGAGGCCGTCATGAAACGTTTGTTTTCCGAGACCTTTGAAAGCAAAAAAGACCATCTGCCGGGAGGCTGGACCATCGAGAAGAATTCCGACCTCCCCATCCCTTCGCTTGAATATACGCAGGACTCCATCCGTCTGCTCTCCGCCGGCAACAAATACATTCCGGTGATTCCGGACATTTCCGGCGGCCGGGTCCGGTTCACCGCCGGGATCAACTTCACCGTGGCCGGACACTTCGCCATCCTCGTCTCCTTCCGCTACGACCTGAAAACGAGGCGCGGCGAAGCGGTCCGCATCCTCCGACGGGAAGGCGAAAAAGAGACGGTCATCGAATACGGCGACATGAAAGCCAACCGCTTCATGCCGGAACAGTCCCGGAAAGTCCGAGTGCCTGATTCCGCGCTGAACCGGCCGTTCGAAGTGGAAATCACTTTCGAGGAGGAAAAACTCCGGGTAAAGGTGGCGGACGCGGCGGCATCCTTCCGGATCAAGGCGGCCGGTTCCGGAAAGATTGCAATCAGCCGGGAGCATTTCTTCGACATTCTGAAAATCACCTCGTTCGAGATCGAAACGGAGGAGGAAAGCGTCTGCAAGGGAGAGAAAAAATTCCGGATTCCCCTGCCCGCGGAACCGACGCTGTATCCGATTTTTTGCGACGTGGTCCTGCGCGATTTCGGCAGCTGCATGGACGCGGAACTGACCTTTTCCGGAGGCGTCCCCGAAACCCCGGCCGGAGAAGGCAATTATCATGTGATGCGCGCCGATCTCCTGACCAATCCCTTCCTCAAAGTCCTGACGGCCCGGTCCGTGGAAAAATATACCGTCTATGAAGGACAGATCGTGCTGGTGGTGGAAAAACTCGCGCCCGCTTTCTTCTATCAGGTTCTGCACAAAAAAGCGGACTGGCCCTTCCAACGCTCCGTGCGCTTCCTCAAACCCGAAGAACCTTTCAACCTTGCGGTCGGGTTCGATGAATATTGTCATACCACGCTCAAATCCCTGGCGCAGAGTCCCGGCGAGACCCTTTTCGACCCGAAAGGGAAAATCCTGTATTCCGGGCTCGGCGTCACGGAGGAAACCAGGAAACTCGAATTCCTTTCCCAGCCGGACAAACGGATTCTCTCCCGGCTGCCGAAAAACGATCCCCGCTATGAAAAAGCCGTGGAATTCGCAAAGAACAACCACTATTTCATCGAGGGGGAAATCCCGCGTTTCACGCTCAAAGTCACCGGCGGGAAAGAACTGCCCGCCGACTTCGAAATTTTCCTGGAGGACGCATATCTCCGGCCCGTCCGGAAACTGAAATTCAAGAGGACTTCCGGCGTTCTCCGGATCGGGGTCCGGACGCTTTCAACGGAAACGCTCGAAGTCGAACCGCTTGCAAAGCTCGCGCCGGGGGTGTATCATCTCCGGTGCCGAAGCCTCGATCCGAGCGTGCCCGGACTGGACGACTACCGCGCTTTTGAAATCATGAGCCGCCGGAAAAATGCTCCCCCGCCGCCGGTCCTCTCCGGACTGCCCTATCTCTATGATTCGCGCACGGAAACCCGCGGTCTGGACACCGATGCGTTCGACCCGTGGACCGGGAAAAGCGTCGACAGCGGCCACTACATGGCCTGCGCGAATTTCCTCCCCGCCTGCGCCCGGAGAAACCATATCGCCCCGACCGTTCACGCCTACCAGCGGGAATGGTTCCTCTGGCTGGGAAGCCGCTGCGCCGACCGCTGGTTCATGAAAGACAACAGGGACCTCCTGAAAGAAGCCGATTATGCCAATGTGGAGGAGGAACTCGGACGTTCCTGTATGCTCTGGCGGTTTATCTACAAAGGCTTTATTCTGGAAAAATTCATCGGGTGCGCCCGCAAAACCGGAGATCCCGGGTTCGACTTTGCCAAGCTCGAAGAACAACTCCGGAAAGGCGAATGCACGGATTCGCAGAGCTTTGCGCTGATGGCGGGAAAATACTGGGAGG
>MWCA01000139.1 GCA_002069785.1 Lentisphaerae bacterium ADurb.Bin242
AAAAAAGACGGCACGCTCTGTTTTTCTTCCGTGTTCAAGCGTGACCCGGATATTACCGGCGTCACGCTCAAACTCTATTTCAAATGGGCCGCGGGAACCGTCGTTTTCCATGGGGCCCGGGTAGACGGCTGCGAAGCCCCGCCGGACCGCTTCGTCAAGATCGTGACCACCCGCCTGACGCCGTTGGAAAAGGAGACCCCGGAACAGCGGCGCGCAAGGATCGTTCTTCTGCTGGAACGTATCAAAAAAGAAGTCGCGGCGCCGGACCTGATCCTTTTTTCGGAAGGCATTCCGGACATCGGGATGAGCCTGCCGTATTCCGTTTCCGCGGAAACGGTGCCCGGGCCGACATCCCTTCTTTTCTCGGAGTGGGCCAAGCGCCTGAACTGTCACATCGCCGGAGGAATTCACGAAAAGCTGGAAGGGAATTTCTACAATACGGCGCTGATCCTCGACCGCAAGGGACAACTCGCCGGGAAATACCATAAAGTCCATCTGACATGGAATGAATCCAGCGGCGGAATCATCCCCGGAGACACTTTTCCCGTCTTCGATCTGGATTTCGGACGGGTGGGGATCGCCATCTGCTGGGATAACTGGTTCGGCGAAAGCGCGCGGATGCTGCGACTGAACGGCGCCGAACTGATGCTCGTCCCGATCGCCGGCGACGGGATTCCGGAACATCGCGATCACGTCTGGCCGGCCCGTGCTGCCGAACAGGGCATGGCCGCGGCTTTTTCCGCGTGTTATCCTTCGGAGGACGGGATTTGCGCCTCCAGGATCTTCAATCCGTTCGGTGCGCTGGTGGCTCAGGCAACGGAAAACGACAGCTTCGCGGAAGGAACCGTCAACCTGGCGGAACGTCTGCGGACCCTCTATCTTTCGGTCCCGTGCCGCGGAGAAGGACGCTCCCTGTATGTGCGGGAACGGCGGAACGGCATCTATCAACGGCTGGACCTTCCCTGACGGCGGAAAAATGCTTTCGCATTGTTCCATGTGGATCAGTTTGGCTCATATTTTTACAACAAACCGGTTTTCCGGCTCTTGTTATTGAAGGCTTTTTCGCTATAATATCCATACACCCCCGAAATGGGTTATGGAGAAAAGCGGATTCCATGAACAAGAGACCGGACAAAGCATCCAAAATGATCAGCTATCTGGAGGAACGGATCGTGGGCGGAGTCTATTCCGCCGGAGACCGGCTCCCTTCCATCCGGTCCCTGATGCGGAAATTCAACCTCACCTACGGGACGGCCCGCCGCGGAATCGATTACCTCCTCGGCAAAACCGGCAAAGTGGAAAAAGTCCCGTGCAAAGGCATCTATTTTCATGTCCGCCCGGAAAATCCTCCCCCTGAAAACGGCCGGACCCTTGCCATTTTCCATTCTCCGACGCAGGAAAAATCCGGACTGTATTACACCGCGTTGAAAAGCATCAGCGCCCACGCCGGAAAAGACGGTTTTTCCCTGCGGCTGTTCCCGCTGGCTCCGGCGGACGCCACCGAAGCGCTGATCCGGCGCAACTCCTCCGGCTGCGACGGGATCCTCTTTCTTCAGGAATACGATTCCGTGCTGAACTCGCTCCGGATTCAAATTCCGTCGGTCGGCATCATGATGGAAAACAGCTTCAACGGAACCATTTCGACGGTGAATCTCGATTACTGGTCCGCCGCGGAAATGGCGGTCGATTACTTCATTCGCCATGAAATCCGGACGGTTCTCATTTCCGGCAGCCGCGAACAGGTCTACCTCAAGAGAGGCCGCACATTTGCCATGCTCTGGAAGGAAAAAGGATTCCGGTGCAGAACGCTGTCCGCCGCGCCCGGAAGCTTCCGGAAAGGCATCGGGTATTTTTTCACTTCGGACAGCTGGGCCCACTCCTGCTCCGTGTTCTACAAGGAAAAAACGGGACACATGCTCTCGGAAGACCACATCATCATGAGCATGGACGGCAAACAGCTTCTCACGCCGGTATTCCACCATTTCCCCTCCATCGTGGTCAACTGGGAATCCATCGGAACCGCCGCCTACCTGGAGTGCGTTTCCAGAATCAATGATCCGGGCCTGCCTCCCAAGAAAATCTACCTTCGGGGCTGGTGCATGGAAGAACGTGACGAACAGAAGTGGTTTCCGGTCTCCGGAAAGGAATCCGGAGAAAAGGAAGAATCGCTTTTCAGCGTAGGATTCAAAAAGAAAATTCATTCAGAAAAGGAGAAGGAACATGTCGCCGAATGACAGCCGTGTACGAAGATTCACATTGATCGAACTCCTCGTCGTGATCGCGATCATCGCGATTCTGGCCGGATTGCTGCTGCCGGCCTTGAACAAGGCAAAGGAAACCGCCCAGAAGATCAGCTGTCTTTCCCAACTCCGGCAGCAGGGTCCGGCTTTCGGCAGCTACGTCTCCGACAATGCCGACTTCTATCCGAGTATGGCCGACGGGGAAACCACCGTGAACAACCTCGAGCAGAGTTATCTGGGCTATAAAACAGCAGCGGGCAACCTGGGACAGCTCAATCCGTATTTCGGGCTGGATCAGCACCAGAACATCAACCTGGCTCCCACCAAAAATCGGTTCAATGCGGGGCGGTTCAAGACCTTCATCTGTCCGGTCGATCTCCCCGGACGCGGCCAGTGGCGGATCACCAACGGGACCAAGCACAGTTTCTGGGGCAGCAGCTACATGATGAACGGCTGCGGAAACAATACCGGCGTCGGGTCTCCCACCAACAAAAACCCGCCGTTCCTTGGGCTGGTGAATAAGAAAACGGGCGTTGTCAAGACCCCTTCCAAATGCATCCTGGCGGGAGAATGCGGAATCAATTCTTTTCAGTGGAGCTCCATCGGACTGGAAAGCATATACCATGACTTGTACCGTCCCGTTTTCAATACTCTTTTCACCGATGGACATGCCGATTATGTTCTTTTCAAATACGGAAGCGGGACCAAGATTAACAGCATGAATCCAGCGTTCACCGACGCCGTCAAAAACGGGACGACCATCCACTATCAGACCACATACACATTCATTCCGGAATTTCCGTAAGCGGGGACCCCATGAAAAAACTGGAAAATCTTGTGCGCATCGTTGCGGACGGACGCCACAACGCATTCACTTCGATGGAACGCTTCAACGGAGCCTTGTATCTGACGTACCGGACCTCCGGCGGACACGCCATGAGCGACGGCGCCGTGAGCCTGAAACGTTCCTTCGACGACGGCAAAAGCTGGGAAGATCTCGCATCTCCCTTTCAATCCGGGCGGAATTTCTATGAAGGATTCCTGGTCGCGTTCAACGGAAAACTGCTGATGTTCGCCGGCGGCTATGAGATCAGCAACGAAGTCCCGGTCTGGTTCCTGCACTCGCGCGAATACGTTTCCGAAAGCAGCGACGGCGTGAACTGGACGCCTTGCAAAGAAATTTTTCCGCCCTTTCCGATCCGGTTCTGGCATCCGGCCGTACTCGGGGATGCCCTGTATGCCGCCGCATACCGCGTGATCCGGACCTACTTCAAGGCCAACGTGTGGGAGGTCGATCTTCTGCGCTCGAAGGACGGCTTTACCTGGGAGCATGTCTCCGACATTTCGCGCGGTTCGACCGCCAACGAAACGGCCCTGCTTTTCGATGAAGACCGTCTCTTTGCATTCATCCGCAACGAGGGTGGAGCCGGACATCTCGCCCTCCGTGAAACCGTGAAGCCTTTTACGGAATGGAGCCCGGAAAAAGATTTCGGCGCAAGCCTTCAGGGACCCGTTGCGGCCAGGATCAACGGAAGACGCTTTCTTTTCGGACGCTACCGGGCGGCCTCGCCGCGCCTGGGAACATCCCTGATCGACCGCGGAGGCACGGAGCTGCGCTGTTACGTGTGGGAGGAGAAAATCGGCAACTGGGTGGAATATCTCTCGTTTCCCAGCGGAGGCGATTGTTCTTATCCGGCGGCGGTTCCGCTGGATGAAAACCGCATGCTCGTCAGTTACTATTCCCAGCACGAATATCTGGACGATCCCGGATTCAGGGACATGGAGGGGCCGTGCGATATCTTCCTCGCGACCGTGCGTACGGACGGCATCCCCGAGTGGGGACGGCTCACGCCCGGCGGCCGGGAATATCTGAAAAAGTTCGGCCTTGACCGGACTTCCTGAAAAATCGAAACGCATAAAATAAGTCTGAAACGTTCAAAATGCAAAAAAGATAAGAAATACAGGAGTAGTATGAAAAAGAAATTGGGGTTCCTGCTGTTCGCAATATCCGTGTCCCTGGCTGCCTCGGACTGGGTGAAAGTTTCCGGCGGAGCGACCGCCGGCGCCAATCTGGAAAACATTTCCGGATTCGGATCGTTTTCCAAAAAGTTCAATGTCGCGCCGGGCAAGGATTACCTGTTCTCCGCCGAAGTCCTTTCGGATTCCGCGGTAACCGTAACCATCCGGGCGCCGGAAATTCATCCGAATTACTGGAAAAAAATCGCCTATCCGCGGACCGGTGAAAAGCAGACCCTCTACGGATTTTACAACTCCCGCAACGCCAAATTTCTTCAGGTGGTAATCTCGGTTGCGCCCCTTCGGGAAGGAGTTTCCGGCAAGACCGAAATCCGTCATATCTCCCTTCGGGAAACAGATTTCCGCAATCTCCAGCCGGTCCGGAAAAAAGAAATCTCTTCCAAAACCGTTCTGGACGCCGATTCCGCGATCGTGGTTCCGGAAGGAACTTTCTACCGCGCGCTGGCGGAAAAAATCCGGGCCAAGCTCAACCGCGCCCCGGCGATCGTGACCGACAAGGAGGCATGCGAACCGGATCAGCCGACCCTCCGCAAAGAGTTCGCCGGAAAAAACCTGATCCTCCTTGGAAATCTCGACACCAACCGCGCCTTTTGGCCCGCCTGCACTTCCATGCTGGCCGCGTCCGACAACTACTACCCAGGCCCCCGGGGATATGAAATCCGGACCGCGGTCGATGTCCTCCGCAACGGCAGAAACCATATCATCATCGGTAGCAGCACCCCCGAGGGAGTCGGTCTTGCCGCGGAACGTTTTCTTTCGATCGTCCGGCCCGAACTGCCCTTCCTCCTCGAAGTCAAGCTGGACGGCGAATGCAAAAAAGTGGTTGAAGAAGACATCGCACGCTGGAAACAGTTCCCGAATGGGAACTTTCCCCAGCAGGAAGCCGGGTACCACACGATCCGCCGCTGGTATCACAACGCCATCGCCTACTACTGGACCGGGGACGCCTTCTACCGCGACATGGCGAAAAAACTGTTCCAACCGGTCCTGAAAGACAACGCGTATACGCATCACTACATCATGGAATGGCTGTTCAAGACCTGGCGCATGGTCGAACCGACGGATTTGTATTCGGAAGCCGAAAAAGCACAGGCGGAGCGGCTGCTCCTGAACAATTATCTCGAACTCCAGACCGGCGCCGACCTGATCTGGTTCCGGTTCTGGACGCCGCCTTACCAGAAGCTGATCGTCAACTCGCGGCATATCACGTCTCCGCTCATGTGCCTGGTGGAAACCAGCGATTATGTGCGGAATTCCTTCGACTTGCCCTCGCCCCTCCGGGAACTCGCCGACTTCACCTGGGATGAATCCTCCCGCGCCATGCGGGGCGTCGCCATGACCCGCCGTCAGGACAGCCTTCCCGGCGAGGCCGGAGGCGGCGGACTGGACGAGCTTTCTCTTTCCGTATACCGTTTCACGCTCAAATACGGGATGTATGACTTTTTCCGCTCCGGCCAGGCAAAACAATGGAGCCAGCTCGAATTCCGCGACCATTCCAATGTGCGTGACAACATCCTTTTCCGGTCCCGCTACAACTTCAAGCTTCCGGCGGCCATCCTTGCCGCGTATTACCGCGATCCGGGGTATCAGTATTATTGGGAGACCTGCACATTCAATATTCTGGACCAGGGCATGTTCAATGACCGTTATGTCTGCGGGATCGGGACATTCCAGAGCAATGTCAAATCCCGCATGCCGGAAGAGATCAACCGTCTCACCGTTGTAAAAACCTCCGAACACGACCTTCTCAATACGGCTTACTTCAACTTCCTCTCGTTCCGTTTCAATCCCGCCGTCTTGAAACAGACGCCCGCGGATATGGTGATTCTCAAGGGAGGAACCCGTCCGGGAGATTCCCTGCTGGCCGTTTCCGGGGCCAAAAGATACATTGCCAATCCCGGTGAAATCGTCCAATTCTCGGTCAACGGCACCGGCTGGCTTCACAACAGCTGGACCGGGCTTTACAGCAACGACACGGGAACTCCGTTCGAACGGAACATGCTGTATGTGAACCGCTCGAAACAACCCGCAAACGCGGTCGGAATCTACTCCGCGCTGGCGGGCCTGGAATGGTCCCTCTGCCTTCCCGGCGTCCAGGGGGCCTCTTTGTGTATTACTCCCTTCAACGGGGTCGAGTGGAAACGCCGCCTCTACCGCGTCAATCCGAACGCCTATCTGGTCTACGACACCGCCCGGGCGCTTCTGGACGACGATTTCGACATCGCCGTGACCTGGCGCCCCATGCACGGAGTCAAGCCCAATGCCGCGGATACGCTGTTTGCCTCCCTCCGGAACGACCTTTTTTCCATCGTCTGTTCCGGAGAGGGCTTTACGTTGGAAACCAATACCGGGAACTATCTTGACAAGATTTCTCCGAGGCTCAATTCCCATTTTGCCTTCCATGGCAGCCTCAAAAAAGGAGATCACCTTGCCGCCGCGTCCCTGCTCCAGGTCAATGGAAAACTTGCCGTTGCGGAGCTCGGGAACGGAAAGGTTGCCCTGCTTGAAAACGGCAAGCCCGTCTCCGAAATCACCTTCACGGATTCGGGCGTCCGCGAGATCGGACGCAGGCAGATCGCGGCCGCCCGGTGCACCCGGTTCGAGCTGGATGGAAACCTCCTGTTCCAGTCTGAAAAACCGGCGGACATGGTGTGGGACTTCGAAACCGCCACGCTCCATGCGGCCGATACACAACCCCGGAAAATGGATGCCGCCGAAAACCATCGGGTCCGCGGGCTTTGTGAAAAGTATCTGGCGTCGATCGCCCTTCCGGAAAAGAATCCTTCTTCCGCCGGGGAACAACCCGACCTCAAAACGGCTCCGTGCCTGACTAAGAAATGGTCCTGCAATCCGTTCCGGGAACCGGTTGTCGTCAACCTCGGATATGGAGAACGGACACTTTTCGACCTCGGGGAAACGGTCCGTCTTTCCGAGGTCCGCAATCTGAACGCTTCCGCAAAACTGCCGGATTCCGTCGAAATCTCTGAAAACGGCTCCCAATGGAAGAAACTTCCACTGAAGCCGGTCTGGATTTCCGGCCAGACGGTCCGCAATTACGGGGAAACCATCCCGATCGCGGAATATTGCCAGATCGCAACGCTGGAACCGGCCGTTCCGGCACGATATGTCCGCTGCGCGAATCCGGAGCGGCTGGAGTTCCTCCGGTCCGATAAGCTGGAACCGGCCCGGCCGGTGAAAATCCTGTCCGTTCATCCCAATATTCTGGCAGCGAATGAAATCCTGAAAGCGTGGCCGCGCCGGTACCTGAGCGAAAGTTCCACCTTCGCCGTCCTGTCGCCCGAAGGGAAAGAAAAGTTCGTCTACAGGACAAGGGACGGCCTTCACGAACTCAAAGTCCTGGATTATCCCGAGCCGGATTCCATCGGAATGGTCACGGCGGACGGACGGATTCTCTTCTTCGACTCATCCGGCAAAGTGCTCCGCCGGCTTAACGCAAATGACGATCTCAAGACATTCAACAACCGCTACGGCCGACCGGGAACCCGCCAGCCGGCCGGAGGATTTTCCGCAACGTACAGCCTGGGCGCCTGGCGCAATCCCGTTCAACTGATCGCGCCGCGATACGGACAGTTGAGCTTCTACGGAAACAAGGGCGATTTCACGGGACTTCTGCAAGCGGGAACATACGGAATGGCCCACATTCTGAACCGGGGCTGCGACTTCAATGGCGACGGCGTGGAAGAGCAGATCGCCCTCGGTCCGAATACCCTGGTCCATATCGACGGCACGGACAAGTCCTACGTGCGTTCGCCCGGTTCACCTGTTTTCTGGCCGGAAGCATTCACGAAAACGGAATGCTCCTATCCGGTCGGCTGGAACATCAATTTCGGCACTTATGGAGCCAGGGTGCTCTGCTTCAAGCAGCTGGATTTCGGGCCCGGGAAATACGTCCCGGTGGTCGCCCGGACGTATCTGGGAATTTATGACGGAAAATTGAAAAAGTATGCGTATATCCGGGTTCCGCTGTCTCCCATCTCGGCGGCGGATATCGTCCGGATGAGTCCCTCCGTCTGGAAGGGGGTCATCAGCCAGGAGGACAACTCGGTCACGGTTTTCGACTGGAAGGAAAATATGGCCGGGCCCGTTCTTTCCAAGTTTTCCATTCCCGATGAGATCAATGCGATTCATATTACAAAGTCCGGACGCGTTTTCCTGGCCGGGAACAAGGGGCTTTACGAATTGACCGGCAGCCGGGCGGTCCGGCGTCTGGAAGGAATGTTCACCGATGTGAAGTCCGGAGAAAATGAACTGCTGACGGCCGAAGCCGATGGTACGGTTTCCTGTTGGAAATCCTCTGAGGAGTTACCGCTTTGAAAAAGATCGTTTTTCTGGCCGGAAATCAAGCCGCCGTCGACCTGTTCTGGAATGAGGAAATGTCCGGAAAAGTAAAAGAGGCCGGATTCGAGGTTACGGTCCAGTGTCATGAAAAAATGACGCCAGAAGATGTGAAGCCGGACCCGGAGGCCGTCGCGCTGATCACCACCTGGGGTTCGCCGAAATGCGGCCGGACAATCTTGGAAAAAATGCCGCGGCTGCGGATCATCGGACACGCCGCCGGATCGGTCAAGCTTGTGATTGATCCCATCGTGTACGACCATCCGCTCCGGGTGGTTTCCGCCAATCTCATCATGTCCAAAGCCGTTGCGGAATGGTCCTTGATGATGACCCTTCTGGTTTCGCGCAATTTTTTCGCTGCGTCCAGCTACCCCGGAAAACACCGCATGGACTGGAAAAACTCTTTCCGCATGGCGGACATTAAAAATCAGACGATCGGCTGCTGGAGTATGGAAACCTTATCAACAACTTTTCTCCATTTCCCGCCTTATAGGCCGGGAATTCTCCGCCGAAACCGTTGTTTATAAGGTTCCCAACCTTACCGTTTGCAGACTCTCTTTCAAATTCAGCCCTATAAAATTACAAGAAACTCATCGTTATGGTTAAATCGCATGTAGTCCAAGTCTGGAAACTGTTCATGCACACGACCTAGCGTTATCTCCGGCAACTCGAATGCATAGAGCGAATG
>MWCA01000140.1 GCA_002069785.1 Lentisphaerae bacterium ADurb.Bin242
CCGGCGGTTCGGACGGTGTTGCCGGCAACACCTTTTTATCTGCGCAAACCAGTTGCAAATCCTGTCCTTTGTCGTGGCGGTCCTTTTCGGCCCGGGTGATGTAGATCGCCGGGTTGTGACTCTCACCCTTGACGGAGTGCTTCGTGTCGAGCTTGCAAAGCTTCGCGGCCTGTTCGAATTCTTCGGGCGGAAGGGCGTAGCTGGACGCGACGTCGAGCTTGTGGAAACCTTTGGTCAGTTCGTAAGTGTAGGTGTTGAGCGTTTTGATTTCGCTTTTGATCGCCTTCTGGTGATCCGCGAGCCGGGCGCGCTCCTCGGGCGTCCGGCAGAAATAGGGCAGCAGCTCCGGTTTGTGCGCGGCGCAGATGTATGTGCCGTCGAGATCGAAGAGGAAGCAGTAGTCGCGCGACGCGATGTCGAATTTGACCATGACCGGCATGTCATCGTATTTCCACAGTCTTTCCCGTTCCTCGCGGAGTGCGACATAGCGCTGCTTGTCCACGGTCACGCAGGGGCCGCGCGGATCCACGATGCGCGGCCTGGATTCTGGAAGAAGGAACGCGCGGTAAAGATCGGCGTATGACATGTCGGCGCGGACCACCCGGTTTTCCGGCGCGAACGCTTCCGCGGGGGTCATGCCCTTCAGGAACTTGCTTCCCTTCGCGGGGGTGTTGTGATAGAAGTCGATCATTTTGAACATCTCGAAGCAGGCCTCCTCGATGCTCATCAGATATTCGGCATTGACGGGCTTCGTCCAGACGTCCGCCGTCGCGGGACGGTCCGCGGGCCTGGGGCCGGTGTAGCCGCGGAGACGCCGGTAGTGCTGCGCCATCCCCTGGAAGAACCTCTCGACGTATTTCGCGCGGCCGTTGTAGGCTTCCGCCTTCCGGTGTTCGACGCCGAGCGCCTTCATGATGGAGTGCTCGTAGACTTTCGAGTTCGCGACGTCCGGCGTAAAGACGACCGGATCGGTAAATCCCATTTTCAGGTAGTCCTTGCCGTTGTCGGTCAGAAAGACATACGGTCTCCCGCAATAAAACACTCCGCGCCCGAAAGTGTTCCGGATCACCGTATTCGAAATCGGATCCGCTCCCATTTCCCAGTCGATCACGTGTTCGCTCTTGATGTCCACGATCACGCAGACCCACGGACGGACGGCCTTCCAGTTCCCCTCGGCGTCCTTCGCGCGGATGAAGAAGTCGCATTCCTGCGTATCGGCCACCCACGCCTCGTTCGGACGGATCGTCTCCGGATCGCGCTCGTTGTAGTCCCGGATATTCTGGTTGTAATAGTTTTCTCCCTTCCGGTTGAGGAGAAGGAGGCGCCTGGGCAGCTTTCCGATCTCATACCGGACCTGATTCAGAGTCGGAATGTCCGCCCCCGGCTTCTGCGCCATGTATTTCTGGACAAGCAGCCGATAGTTGTATTTGATCTGGGGCGCGGAAAGATTGTTGCACACGGTCATGATCTCCGTCCAGAAGGAGTCGTCTCCATAGCGCACATGCTCCCGCCCGTAATTTTTCAAAAGAAAATCCGCACGCGAATACTCGACCTTGCCCGTGGCGGGATTCCGCAGTCCGGGCCGCGCGTTTTTTCCGGTGACGCCGTCGCGCCAATGCCGCAGATTGTTGAAATGGAGCGCGCTCTTCCCCTTTTTCCCAGCATGGCCGAGACGCGGGAAGTCGCGCCCGTGTTCACGCACGACCTCCAGAATCGCCTGCCGGTCGCCGATTCTTTCCGGATGATTCTGTTTGCACTCCTCCACCAGACGCACGAACAGCACTTTCTCGTCACGGAGCGCCCGTTCCTCTGCCGAATGCTCCATGGGCGGCTTCCTCAAGTATTTCAGTGTTGCCGGCAGCATCGGTTCCCGGATCGCCGGGATTTCGATTCCTCCCGGAGCGCGAAGCACCGGCATTCCGGTGTCGGGTGTTGCCGGCGGCATCGCGGATTTATGAAAAACGGTTTGTTCAATCGGTGTTGCCCGCAACACCATGGCGGTTTGCGCCGCGGGCGAAGCCGGAACAGGATGGAAACCGTCCCCTTTTTTCTTCAGCAGGCTTTTAACAAGATCCGTTGCCGCACCCATGATCATGCTCCCGTGTTGCGTTTGCTCAAAATCAGTTGACGGATGACCTGGCGCGCCTCGCTGAGGTCGTGCTCGATGTCTTCCAGCTGTTCCGCGCTGAACCGCCGGCTGTCCGCTTTGATGACGCCGACCGCGTGGGAGCAGAGCTTCGCCCCGTTGTAGGCCATGACGAACGCCTGGGCGCTTCCGAAATTTTCGTCCCGGGTGAGCCTGCTCAGCTGATCGTCGTCCAGCGCCGTTCCCAGCGCGTCGAACTTCAAATTCAGTTCCGGCTGGTATGCCTTCTCCGGATGCAGAAAGGACACGATGGTCTTCCGCAGTTTGTCCCGTTTCCATTCCGGGCTGTCCGGATACGCTTTCAGAAAGTTGAAAACGGGCACGCATGGATTTTCGAGTTCCGGATTCCGGACGCCGTCGTTGTAGAGTTCCGTCCACATGTCCAGCTTGGAGATGGGTATCTCCAGAAACAGGGCGTATTTATCCTTGGAAAGCGCCTGGATCCGGCGAAGCATTTCCCCCACGTTCTGGCGGTGATGCGCGTATTTTTCATCGGGAAGCCCGTGGGTTTCCATTGCCCAGAGCGCCCAGCGGGGACCGGTGAAGAAACGCTTGGATTCATTGAGGGCAAGCGCGATCTGAACGGGCGTCTGTTTTCCGGTTCCGATCAGGACGCGCAGCATTTCCGAGGCCTCCTCGATGGATCCGGCTCCGCCTCCGGTCAGCTTGTTTCGAACTTCCTCGAACGTCATGGTCTTACTCCTCCGCCAGCGCCTTGGCGACGGTATAGCTGGCGATCTCGCCGGTACGGAATTCGACGCCGTCGATTTCCTTTCCGTCGCTGATGGCTTTCTCCAGCGCCTTCTTGTCGAGTTTCTCCGTCACGATGAGCGCGGGAATTCCCTGGGCCCGTACGCTGGCTTTGGCAAGCTCCTCGTCGACGATTTCCAGATTGGACACCGTGCGGAGTCCGTATTTGCCGTAATCGGTCGGCCGCTGGCGCGGTTTGACAAACCGGTCCGGATTGTGGCTGATATAGGCCGCCAGTTCCGCGGCCATGTCCTTCAGCCCGGCGTCCAGCGGATCCATCTCCCGGTCGGCAGTTGCCTTGAGATCGGCGATACGTTTTTCATACGCGGCCTTGATTTTGTCGCGCTTGACCGTCAGCAGCGCGATCGAGCGGAAAAGCGCGTCGGCGCGTTCGACGGTCATCGCTTTGTAATTGCGGTTGTCGGAAAGCTGCACAGGCATGATTATTCCTCCTCTCGCGGGGTGATATTGGGTTTCGAAAAGACCGTCCAGAATTTGTATTCGAGCGCTTTGTTCTTGTTGCGCATGAGGCTATATACAGCCTGATCTTTGGCGCCGAGCAGATCCGCAACCGTTCCCAGCCGGATCCCGGCATTTTTGACATGCTCCAGTATCACGATTGCGTTATCCGTGTGCGCCTCGTCGACGATCGTCTGGATCTGCCGGATCAGCTTTTCGTTTTTCGATGGTTCCGTCTTCGGGGGTTCCGGAGCGGGATACGGCGTCGACGGCGGCGCAGCGGCCGGGATCGGGGCGGCGGAAGCATTGCGCAGCTCTTCCCGGGAGACGGTGGCCGTCCGCTCGAATTCGTCTTCCGCCTCCATGACGGAGGCGATCAGATCGGCCACCGCTTCGGCGGTGTCATGGGTGATCCCCTGCGACGAGTTTTTGTCCAGAAGGATCGCCCGGGCGGAGTAAAGGATGTTATGGCTGCTGTTTTTCACTTCGCGCCTCCTTCCCAGCCGAGAATCTCGGCCAGACGCGCCTTAAGAATCGGGCGGATTTTTCCGTGCCGCGCAAGGCTGACGGTCGTGTTGCTGACATGCAGGAGCCTGGCCAGATTGCTCTGCGTGATCGTCTCGCCCATCAGATCCGGACGCGTCAGCAGCAGCTCGATCGTTTCCGCGGCGCTGTGCCAGGGAGGAATAAAGCGCTTCAGATAGGCTTCCCGCAGTTCCGCTTCGGCGTCCAGAGGAAGCGTGTCGATATATTGCGACAGAGGCATCCCCTTGCGTTTTTTCGGCGCCGGGGGTGTATCGTGCCTCTCGGACTCTTTCGCGTCCGCAACGGCCTTTCCCGGCTCCGGATCGGGAGATTTCCGGGACAGCTCCACCTGGATGCAATACATCGGGTGTGCTTTTTTCTCGGCGTCCGCCTGCTGCTGGAGGTCGCGCAGGGTGCGGAGCTCGGAGTTGAGTTCCAGCTCGATCGAAATCGAGAGCTGCTCAATGTCTGTATTTCCGGACGCCACGATTCGGAGGGCGTCGCATAGTCCCCGGATACGTCCGACCTGTTCCGGAGAAAGAACCCGCGCGTCTGATGGGACTATCTTCATGCTTCCGCCGATTTTGATGGTTGACATCTTACTTCCCTCCTTGTTTTGTGTCCATTCCGGGCACTTCGTATGTTTTGCGATCCTTGAATTCCTGCTGTTTTCCCCGATTCCAGTTCTTGACCGGACGATGATAGCCGACGACCCGGCTGTAGACTTCTGTTTCTGCTCCGCACTTCATGTGTAGCCCTTTCAGTTTTCAGTTAAGAATTTGGTAGTTCGTAGTTTATGATTCATACTGCTTGATCTCCGGCAGGTTGTCGTAACAGTCGGTCGGGATTTCGACGGCCTTGATGAAATCGCGGACGGACGTCCATGACGGGATCTTCTTCAACGCGGCGATTTCCCTGTAGGTAAGGTCCGGGCAGAAATAATGCGTCCGGTTCGAATCCCAGTAGGCCGGCGAGTCCGCGCAGCGGTCGCAGAGACAGACGATCCGGCGCGGATCGAGGATCGACGGCGCCAGACGGAAGAGCAGCTGCATGCGTTCCATGCGGCGGACAAACCGCTCCCGTGTCACCGCGTTCTCGATCTCCACGTCCACCCGTTCCAGCGCCCCCTGCAGCGACTGGCACGCCCGGCTCGTTTCCAGCATCAGTTCGCAGGTAATGTAATCGACGCCGATTTCTTTTGATTCCTGCCCCATCTCTCCGTCCTCAGTGTAGAAGTCCGAACGTTTTTCCGGCCACAATGACCATGCCGATGAATGTCAGCATCAGAGCACCGCCCGTTGCCAGGATCGCGGAAAAGAGCACCGCGCCTCCGGCCCGGCCCTGTCCACCTTCGATGCCGCACTGGTCCGCCTCTCTCGTCAGCCATTTGTCCAGATCGAAGTCCATGATTTTCCGAATGAGTTTTTGCATCGTCCCGACTCCTTATGTATTTTCAACGCCGCTGCCTTCGCCGTAGCGGGGAGGCGCGGACGGTTCATGTTTCAGGCCGGCCTTCGAGAAGGCTGTCCGCTGGATCTCCTTGCCGAGGAACCAGACGCAGGTATGATTGCCTTCCGGCGCGATGGATTCGATCGTCATCGCCGGGCCTCCGGACTTGAGCCGCACCACGTCGCCTTCCTTGAATTCCCGTTCGGAATCCTTTTTGAGAAGTTTATCGAGTTCCTTTTCGTATTTCCCGATTGCGGCTTTCAGACGGTCACGCTCGGAGGCTAATATTTTCGACGCCATGCTCTCCGTCTCTTTCTCAAGCGACAGGGCTTCCAACGGATAGCATTCATTCTCCTTAAAGCTGGCTGCGGACTGCCATGCGCAGGAGGCTCTGCCGTCTTCGATATACAGGACCGTCATGGGAGCACCGCCGGATTTCAGGCGGACGGTGCTTCCGACCGAGATCCCGGAGACCCTTTCTTTTGTTCTCGCCTCCGCCTTCTTTGTGAGTTCCTTCTCCCGGCGCTCGAGGCGGCGGTGAGACACTTCGTGGACCCAGCACAGCAGGACTGCCATTGACACTCCTCCGACGATGATTCCGATGCATTCCATGATCTTCTTCTCCTTATGCTAATACGACCTGTTTTCCGTGCAGTCCGGAAGCGGCGTAAGCGTTTTCCGAAAGCGAGTAGCGGGCTTCGCGGTAATTCTCTTTTTCGCCCCATCTGAGCACCCAGCCGAATGCTTCATAGAAGTTCCGCAGCGCCTCCTGGACAGTCTCTCCGGCAGCGACAGGAAAGTGCGTCTCTTTTCGGTTCTTTGGCATGGCCTCGAAGTAAATATAGATCTTCCCTCCAAGCGGGAACATGCTCCAGTTTACCGCCACGCCGTTCGCCGCTTCCAGTTCCCGGGCCAGCCGATACAGCTTCTTCACAGTCTTTCTTTGCTTTTTCATCGTTTCTTCTCCTCAAGAAAAAGGACAATCAGCGATTGCGTTTTTGGGCAGTGATGCGCGCTTGCGCTGTCCGCAGTGCTTCCAGTCTCCGTCATTTCCGACCAGACGCCACGTGGACACGTAACCGATTTTCTCATGTCCCCATTCATACCACCGCAACGCGAACTTGCCTTGCCCAGCGACTTCCTTTTTGCTTTCCGTTTTCATCGTTTCTTCTCCTTCTGTTGGCGGATTATTGCTTCATAAGGCATATCAATATGCCAAGGATAATTATGACCAGAAACATGATCCACAGCGGACTCGTCACCCACCACCAGGACCACGCTATGACTCCCGTCAGCTTCAGAACTACAAACACGATACAAAGCAGCTGCGGGAAAGTTACTCCGAAGTGTTTTGCTTCCATCTCTTTTCCTCCATCTGGGGGTTATCGTTTGCGCTCACGCGCGGGATCATGCGAGAAGTTCTTTTATGCACTGCCGGACTTCTTCCGGCGTTGTTTCCCCACGGCTGAAGCGCGAGGAGATGTTGCGAAGTTTCTTGATGAGAGTTTCCTTTGCTCGTAATTCGCCGACTGCCGCAAGGGCGTCCATTGCGCCTCTGATATAAGCCCCAATAGCCGGCTGCATCACTTCTTCATTCGACGTTGGCCTGAATGCAATGCGGAACCCTCGATTATCGGTTCTGTATTCATACCGATCGATTGTTTTCTTTCGTGCTTTCCTCATCGTTTCGTCTCCTTCTTCCTTCGTTGTTATCGTTTGCGCTCACGCGCGGGATCAGTCGCCGATTCCGGAAAGCTGCACAGCGGCTTTCAGTATTGCCCGGGCTGTTATGGCGTCGAAGGGCTCCAGTGTCTTGGAAATCACTCCTATCGCGTCCAGCTTGTCATCGTATTCGTTCTTTACGTAAAGGCCGATCTCTTCAGCATTGCAGCCGAGTGCGGCGGTGCAACGGTCAATCAGCTTTTTAGAGCAAAACCCTCTATTGGCGATACGGCTCATCGTTGGCCACGAGACGCCAATTTTTTCAGCCAGCTCTGCTTGCGTCATCCCGAGTTCTTTCATCTTTTCCTTAAGCTTGCTCTTCATCGTTCCTTCTCCTTCTTCCTTGTTGGGTTATCGTTTGCGCTCACGCGCGGGATCAGTCGATCAAATCCTTCCAATCGCAATGGAAGATTGCCGCGAGTTTCTTTGCTGTGCGGGGCGCGGTGACGCCATGCGTCTCCCAGCGACTCACCGCTGGCGGCTTCACGTGCATCAGCTCCGCCAGCTCCCACTGGTAAAGCCCCAGCATCATTCGCTTCAGCCTGACCGCTGTCTTTGGCTTCTTGTGATAATGTCTTTGTGTCATTTATCCTATCTCTTATTGTTTATCCTATCTAGGATTATCTTGTTTAAAATTTTTTATAGGTATTTTCCCGCAAGCGAAGCAATCAACCCCATCAAATAACCAATAATCATCATCCAGACCTCTTCCTCTGTCATTTTTCTAAATTTCATCGGATACCTCCTCCTTAGTCCTACAAAGGATAAATTAACGTATCTAGGATATTTTGTCAAGTCTTTTTCTTGAAAAAATTGAAAAAAAATCTTTTTGGTGATATGTTTTTATTCATAAAGTGTTAATAATGGGGTGAAAAATATGCTGACGGAAGAAAAAATCAAGGCGGCTTTTGATCGTGCAGTGGAGCGGGAAAACCGTAATCTAAGCCAGTATGCGCACAAAACCGGAGTGCCGTATACCATAATTCACAATCTAAAAAGCGGGAAGACCGGATTTTCCCGCATGACCGTTGCAACCCTTTCCCGGATGTTTCCGGAGATGCGCGTGTTTTTCTTTCGCGAGGATTTTCCGGCAGGGGGCGTGGTGTCGGTTGGCGGTGCGAATCTTGCCCCGATTGCGAACGGTTCTCATGCTGATGCGTCCGTCCATGTCGGCGAACCTGTTTCACGTCCTAAAAAGCCTGATGATGGGAACCGACCCATTGATCGGGACGAGTTGGAAACGCAATTTCTCAACGCCGAGGAATTTTCGCCAGATGAAAAAATCAAAATTCTGCTGTTTCTGAAAAACAAGGTAAAATAGGGCATGCCAGTGGATTATACAAAAAAATTTATTCCGGAAGCTGAATTGACAGACGATGAAATTGAAAAATTGAGTAATGACCCGTCTTGGGGCAGGAATGAGTATGGCTTTTATCGAAGACCTGACCTGAAATCATTCAAAACAATGAATGAGGCGGAGTTGCTGCAATACAGAGACTCTGAGGATTCGTTTTCTGCAACAGCTGCAGAGGAAGAACAAAAACGCCGCAGAGAGCTTGAAGTGGCGAAATTGAATCACCGACTGGATCTGAAAAATGGAATCATTATTGCAATAGTTTCATGGATTTTTGGTGTTTTAGTCTCTCCCTGTTATAAATATCTCATCGGATTTTGGGATTATGCAGTCCAAGAATTACGAAAAATCTTTAATATTTGAACTCAAAAATAACATGAAGTGTTAACTCCACCCTTCCTTCCCCCCTATTATATAGAGGGTGTCCTTTTTCATCGGAGGCCCCTTCGGGCAGTTTGTAAGTGAAGAGTTTGGAAGTTTGTAAGAGAGCGATCCGGGCTTCCGGGAATTCCATCATTAATCGTGATGGTTTTCTGTTCTCCGGCTTTCCAACTGACTAACTTACAAACTGTCAACTGTCTTTCTCTCCTTTGTTGCCCGAGCCGGGGCGGGACTTCCCCGGCGCTTACGCACCGGGCAGTTTGTCAGTTGGGGAGTTGGAAAGTTTGTAAGTGTTTTCAGGTAGGTTCGGCAGTCCCCTGCCGAACTGGAATCCCCCCTTCAGTTCGCGACGGAGTCACGAACCTACCCCTTTAACAGTTTTCAGTTTGTAAGTTGGTCAGTTTGCAAGTGATTTAAATTCCAAACTTCCAAACTCTTCACTGTCTAACTCACACAAACACCCATAGGCCGGGTTGAACAGGCCTTATTTTTTTGTTTTGTGCCCGGCCCGGCGGGATATCCGGGC
>MWCA01000141.1 GCA_002069785.1 Lentisphaerae bacterium ADurb.Bin242
TGATGACACTTTGCGTTCCCGGCAATCCTTCCGGCGGTTTACGATAATGAATGGCCTGGGTATTTTTATCCTTCTGCCAGGGGAAATACTGGAAGCCAAGCAGCAGATGTTCGGCGCTTTCATACAGGAAAAAATAGCCATGGGGACTGAATATCGTATTTAGAAACATTCGTTTCCGATCCCCATTCAACTGGGTCAAAGGACGGAATTTGAAGAAAATGGCTCCCGGAATGCAAGGCTTTCTGTCCGGGTATTCAATGCTTTTGCCGTTGGGAATTTCCGCTCCGGAAGGCGCGGCAAAAACAAGACTGGATTCCAGGTTTGTCCATTTTCGTGCAGGAGGAGGAGCAAAATCAGCATAACGGCGGAAGGCCAGATTGTCGCCGGCATATACTTCCACTTGCGATTGATATTTATTTTCCGGGCCTTTTTTCTGAACGGAGAAAAGAGCGGTTTTCCCGGCTGCCAGCTGGCCCGGCGCTTCCCAGGACTGATCGGGAGAATATCGGCCGCGGATGGTATAAGCGATATTCCGGGGACCGGGGTTCGTCAGCTCCACTGTAAGCGATTTTTCATCGGGATACGTCAACTGTACAGCCGGCAGGCCTGGTTGGCAGTTCATGACCGCCATGGTTGATTTGTCGTTGAAATACATCGCCGGAGTTATGGCTGCCTGGTGATGCGGGTACTGAAAATTTCGGGCCGCAATCAAATGCCATTGCGAAGGCAGCGGCATCGTCTCCCAGCCCATTTGATTCAGCGGGATCGCCACTTCAAGATTCCAGCTGCCGTTCGAGAAGCTTTGTGCCCGGATAATCTCCGGCTTCCACTCATCCTTGGACAACCCCCAGCCAGGCTCCAGATGCTGCCCCCACGAAAAACCTTCCGGATTGATGAACAACTGAAAATATCCGTGCTGCAGACTCCCGGCCGGCCGGTTCTCCGGCGGAACGATCACCAACTCAATTGAATCGTCATGAACAATATCGCTGCCGATTTTCGCCTTGCCGACCAGTTTTCCTCCGGGTGGCAATTCGCTTTTTACCGCAATATACAAATGTTTCATATCATAGCCGCACCACGTTTCGATCCGGCGTGAATCGATGAGGATGCCGCCGCCCGGTATTTTAGCGGCGTCTTTCCATTCGTCTTTTTGAATATTGCCGTCGATTGCCGGAGCTGTCCGCATGGGGGAAACGGAAAAGAATGTGGTCTGTTTCTGTGAGGCATTGAGCCGGCATGGGATTGCCGCCGCGAAAAGCAGAAGCAAGAGCAGAGAAATCATTTTTTGCATAATTCATTTCTCACTTTATATTTTTCCATTCGCTTGTATTGCGGTCGTTATGGTGAAGGCTTTGATTTTGCAGTTGGACATGGCCATCCGCCTTCAGGGTTGCAGCCTGCCCGGAATGACGCCGGGCCGCGGCAATGTTTCCTCCGGGAGTTTCCTCGGGATAAAGATAATAACACGCATTTGCATCTTCCTGGGGATCGACGGCCCGTTTGGCGTCGGCCATGTAGATCAGCCGGGATGGATTTCGCAACGAGCCGCTTTTGATGAAACAGTCCGGACTCCAGTGCGGAAACGCATAGACATTCGTGCCATATCCCCAACGCCGCCAATTGGTAAAGGACGAATTGACATTGAAGACGGACGCCGGGCAGATGTAGAGTGGCGGCGGGGTTGCCTGCATGGAACTGCCGGACGCAATCCGGCCGGCGTAAACCTTTTGTAAATATTCATACCACAGCATGTTATACCAGGGGCGCTCCGGTTTGCTCGATATGCCGGTATAGGTGGGAATGAAATAGTCTTTGAAGTCGTTGATATAAAAATGGTTATAGTTTCCTATCTGTTTCAGGTTGTTCATACAGGTTATGCCATAGGCTTTCTGCCGGACTTTGTTCAATGCCGGCAGCAGCAATCCCGCCAGAATGGCGATGATCGAAATCACAATGAGAAGTTCAATGAGCGTGAACACCCTGAATTTCCTGCGCTCATTCAATCCCCTGAAATCATCTCCTTCTGAAAAATGTCCGCTTCTTTCAAGCCGGTTGATTCTATCATGCACTTTCATGACGTTGTTCTCCTGTCAGTTACCTGTTTTTATATTGTTTTCGGATTTACATGCGGGAAGTGGATCGGGAAAACTCTGACGCGGGATGTAAATGGCCGGAAAGTCGATCCGGCAAGGGGCCGGCGATACGATCTGTTCCAGCGCAATTTGCGCCGAAAGACGGCCCCGCTCTTCCCAGCGGACGTCAATCGTGGAAAGAAACGGTTTCCCGCGGAAGGTAGCGATTCCTTCGATGTTGTCGTATCCGACCAGAAAGATATCGCGTCCGGGGATGATTCCAGCTGCGGCAAGTGCGTCGGCAACACCGAGAGCGGTGAGGTCGGACCCACACCAGAGAAAATGGTAACGGGTCAGCTCCGGCAGACATTTTTCGGCGGCGGCACGGGCGGAATGACGGTCGAAACAGAACTCGGCGAAAGGAAAATCCAGTGGAATGAAGGCCGGAGTCACATGATCGGGCGCCGCGGAAGAAATCGATTTCAATTTGTTTCGTGATTCGCTTGCGGAAAAGGCGACAAACGCTGTTCTTCCGTACCATTCGGCGGGGATCCGGCGCCAGACATCTTTGCAGGCGGGAAGAGGATCCCGGCAAATAAAAGAGACTCCGGATAAATCGGAACTGCTCCGGTCGGTAATTATGACGGGGCGGCCGCACTTGCGGATAACGGAATAGACTTTGTCGGTCACCATGGATGAACCGATGATATAGGCGTCGGCAACATTGGACCGGAGGAAATCGTTGACGCTGTTTTCCAGTCCGCCTTCTTCCGTGGCATGAAGGATCACGGGCGCGTAATTATGATGTTGGAGCACGGAGCAGACCCCGCGCATGAAAAGCCCGCAAAGCGGATTTCCGAGATCGACCGTGATGCTCCCGAAAATCATTCCGACCTTGAATGTTTTCCCGGTGACGAAAGAGCGTCCCGTGACACTGGGACGGTAATTCTTCTCGTCGCAGAGAGAAAGGACCTTTGCCCGGGTGATCGGTCTGACCTTGTGGGCAAAACGCGGGTCCAGCGCCCGTGAAACCGTGGCGGTGGAAAGTCCCGTTTTCTTTGAAATTTCCCGGATGGACAACACCAATGACACCTCTGAATGTAAATGTTTACATTTATTATAATAGGATCTCTCCAAAAGTCAATAGGGGAAAATAAAAAAAAAGCTTTTTTTTCGATTCGGGGCAATGCGGATGCGTCCGATGACAGTTTTGATACTGATTTGCAGCCTTACGATTAGTAACAATCCAAATAGTTGTCATTTTTTTTCAAGAACAGCAGTATTGACACAGACTGTTCCTGATTTCTGGCGAAAGTCTCAACATGGATGCGGAACAGGCATTCCCTTCTGCGGAATTCAGGAAAAGAAATCCTGAATTCTTCCTTTGAGAAAAGCGATGTCCCTGCGGTGAACGGTATAAGTCAGTGCAATTTCATCCTTCCCGAGGGAAATGATTGCCGGATAGGAGAATTCGGCCGGGGTTGTTTCCTCCGCGGCATTTTCGAGAACCCGCTGGCAGGGCCAGGTGTTTCCGTTGTCCTCCGAAAGGAAAAGGGAGAGTTTTCTGCGGGTTCCCCAGTTTTCCGAGATCGGATTGCAAAGCAGCAGAAGGGTTCCGTCCGCAAGTTTCACCAGATCGATTCCGCTGTTGTTGTTGGGCAGTCCTGTGGGATAGATCTCGCACCAGGAGCGTCCGCCGTCCGGAGAATCGCTCCGGTAGATGCGGTGGTTGTTGCTCCGGAGAAGCATGTGGACCATGTCCGGGGCGGATTCCCACAAGGTGGGCTGGATTACTCCGAGAAGAGAGTCGTTGCCGTTCCGGTTGTCCGTGAGAAGGTGCGGCATGGGGACGGGCGCGGAACGGACCCAGGTCCTGCCGTCATCGCCGCTGAGGTCCACGAAAGCGCTCCAGTGTTTCCGTTCGACGGAGGCTGGAGCGGCAATGACGCCGTTGTTCAGGAGAATGGGTTTGTTTTTGACGGGACCGCGTCCTCCCGAACGGTCGTCCGGAACCAGTTCTGCGGGAGGCGTCCACGAAGTTCCCTCATCAGTAGAATAGGAAACAAATGTTTTCCAGTCCGGGATCTGCCGTCCGACTTTGAAATACAGTGCAATGGTGTTGCGGCCGGCCAGTCGGAAAAGGACCGGGTTCCAATGCGGTTCATTGGCGATTTTGATCCTTTGCCCGTTCCACTGTCCGGCGGAATGACGGTGCATGAGCCGGATTCCGACATCCTCTTTTCCTTCCCCGGAACCTTCAAAACAGGCGACCAGAAAAGTGCTGTCCTTGAGTTCGAGGAGCGTGGAGGCATGGCAGCTTTCAACCGTACCGTTGAAAATGAATTCTTTGGGGAAGTTCATTATGACCTTTCTTTTTCAGCCCCAGAGATTGGTTTCGGGGGCGTTGAAATGCTCGATGCGGATCAGCCGGTAGCCTTGTCCGTCCACCCGGAGCCGGAATTTGCCGTCCTGATGCCTGAGCTCCTGTCCGGACGGCCAGTCCATGAGCTTGAGGGGCGTAATGCCGAGGCGCTTGAAGTCGATCCGGATTTCAACGTCCGCCGCCTGACGGCTGACATTGCCCACAATCAGCAGGACGGACTTGTCCTCTTTCCGGTATGCGCTGACATATACATCCTTGTGGTCGGTCGCCGCCGGTGGTGTTTCATCGAAATATCCGATGAATTCGGCATCGACATACCCGAACTTGTCCAGAGCCTTCTGGGCATTTACCACAACGTCCCGGTTGTTCAGGGCGTTCTTGGCCCAGAGCTTTGTATCATGGAGCAGGAGCAGTGTGACCAGTCCCCGCGTGGGTTCTGTCTTTTTCGCCTCGGCCGGGGAGAGCTCGGACATCATGACCGGAATGAGCCCCCACTGACGGCCCATGTATTCGGCGCGGAACATATCCATCGGAAGAAGCTCGGGATAACAGTCCTTGATCCGCCCGCGGAAATGTTCGCCGTCGCATATGGCGTCCTCGTAAGCCAGAATCGGGATCCAGATTTTGCTGGACATGTGGGCCAGCGTGAAGGCGTCCTTCCTGTATGCCTGAAGCATGGCGCGGTTCCGCTGGAGAAGCTTGCGTGTGGCGAAGATATTGAAGGAGGGGTAGCGTTTCCCATCGCGGACGAATCCGAGGCCGGTGTTCGGCAGAGCGGACTGATAGGGGAAGGTGTTGTCGTGATACTGTCCATCGAGATCGAGTTCACGCATGTATTTGTCCAGTTTCCAGATGACGAAGTCGCTGTAGTCCTTGTCGCCGACCGAAACCGCGGCGTAGGCGTGGCGGCGGTCGATGTCGACCGGATCATGGTCGAGATAACCCATGCGCCATTTTTTGCCGAAAAACGCCCACTCCGGACAGACGGTCGGCTGACAGCTCAAATTCAGGTAGGGCAGGAGTTTGATGCCTTTGGCGCGGGTGGCGCGGACCTGTTCCTTCACAGCCGCCGGATCGCTGGACTCCGGGTAGCCGAACGTGCTGGCGACATTGTTCGCGCCCCAGTTGAAGTAGGCGGCCGTAATGCCCGGCCAGGTGCGCATGTCATTGCGTTCCCACGAAATGATCCGGGTCTTGCGCCAGTTTTTGGGGAGAGGTTTGACGGGGGTCGCCTGAAGCGCAAATTCATATTTCCAGTCCGGGGAGAACTTCTGTCCTTCCCGGAGCAGCCGGAAGCGCATGGAAACAGAATCCGCATCCCGGACTTCCGCATAAGCGTCTGGAGCATTGCCGTCGGGCCAGAACTGCTGGGATTCACAGCACCAGAAAAGCCCGCGGTCATTGTCGCCGACCCAGGCGAAGGGCAGGAAGGCGCTCTGATCGACGGTTCCGGTTCCGGGCGGAACATTTCCGGCGCATCCCTGACGGAGAGTGGAGTAGCGGTGATGGTAGAGGGCGTTTTCCTTGCGGACCGGGATATTGAGCGAGAAGGAGGTAAACTGTTCCGGCTTGTCGGAGGAAAGACGGATCAGCGCAAAGCCGTCGTATTCGATCTCGACCTCGGTTTTGAGCTTGACTTCCTGTTTTCCGGCAATCCCGGTCATTTCTCCTTCCAGTTTCGCGCCGACGCTGTCGGCGGAGACGGTGCGGACTTTCTGTCGGGTCCACTGTACAGGAATCCCGTTGATGGCGGCCTTCACCTGAACCGGGCGAGCCAGCACGGCCTTGCCGCGGGTGATGATCTGTTCCGGGAGCACGGAATTTCCGAACCGGTATTCACGTCCCCAGCAGAGAATCGTATTGCCGCGGACTTCAAGAGGCGTCCATGGTTCCAGCACCTTGCGCTCCAGACCGAGCTTGCTGCCATACCAGGAAAAGTCGGGAATGACCAGCGGACTTCTGAATTCCGCCTTTCCGGAGCGGTCGCGGATCTGGACCGCTATTTCATATTTTCCGGGCTTGGAAGGAAGCGGAAGGACGCCTTGGATGTCGACCGGGGAAACACAGCGGAAGTTCTGCCACGCGGAGGGAACCGCTTTTTCCGGAACGATCGCGGCTTTCACGGTTACGCTTCCGGGAGAGAGTTCGGCTCCTCCAGTATGGATGTCCACGTCAATTTGTTTTTTTTCCAGATCTCCGCTGAAGGAAAGCCGCATGAGTTTGGGATCGAGCGGAATTCCGGAAGGATAAATGGATTTGAAGTACAGTCCGCGGACCTCGTTTTCCGTGAGCGCCCGGTCGTAGAGTTTCACATTGTCGATAAGCGATGCGCTTTTCCGCTGGACGACAGGCCATGGATGATCCCCGATCCGGATGGTGCTTCCGACGTCGATTTCCGCCGGGTTATGAAATTCTTTGGACGGGTGAAGTTTTCCGGGAACTCCATTCAGATACACGGTATTGCCTTCTTCGGACCACACCCCTACGAAGTGAGCCCAGTCGTCGCCCCATTCCTGCGGGGATTTGTGCCCGGCGAAACGGTCGCGATGATTGTAGCCGGTGGCATAGGGGCCGAATGTGAACTGGCCGCTGCGGTTGAAGCCGGAGAGCATGAACATTTTGGAACCGGCTGAAAACTTGTAGAAAACAAGCCAGCCTTTTCCATCCAGCGTTTCGAAAAAGACATGGAATTCATTGTCGTCCGGTTTCCAGCCGACCCGTTTGATCCACATTTCGACGCTGCCGGACTTGCCGTTGATAAGATTCCTGTGAGGATATTCCAGATATCCCGTGCCCGGACCGGATTCCAGGGCTTTTCCGAACTTGCCGGGGACCAGACGGGGATTGCCGTCCGTTTTCGCCGGGATTTTTCCATTCGGGGTTTTCGCATCGAATCCGTCCTCGAAATCGATGGAGATGACGGGTTTGACCTCGGCCCCCAGGATTCCGAGCGACAGCATTGCCAGGACGGGAATGAAGCGTTTTTTCATGTGCATACCTTTTCTTTCTGTAAGTTCAGAACGCGTAGAGGGTGACGCTGGTTTCCCTGGGCGCAAAGACCGTGATGCCGTAGGAGCGCATGTTGCTCTGGTTCAACTGGACGGCATGTCCGTCTGCGGCCGCGCCGTTTGCAATACGGTTGCCGTGGCGTGCGTGAGTGGTCCTGTAGCTGGGTCCGCCGGCGGCGTTGACGAAGTGGCTCTGGTAGCCGCTGGACTCATAACTGTCGACCAGAAACGCGATTGCACTGGGTTTCTTGGCCGCTTTGAGGCTGAGGTAACGCCGTTCATTCGCGCTGGTTCCCGTCGGGCCGCCGGGCAGCTGGACGATATATTCCGGAATGGCGGAGAAATTGATGACAGTTCCATAGACGTAACTGTAGTATTCCCCGCGGGTCGCGTAAGAAGTTTTCCAGTCGGCGCAGCGCCAGGACTTCAGATTCTTGTTGTAGCCGTAGCCATAGAGCCACATGCACCACGTGACACCAAATGCCGTGTTGTTGCTGGAGGCGGCGTAGTCGTAAATCGTGGCATCCGGAACTTTGTCGTAATAAGTCATCGGGATGCAGTCCGAAAAGTCGTTCGCATACATCAGCAGCCCCAGGGCGTTCATCTTGAGGTTGGAAAAACAGCCGATCGAACGTGCTTTTTCCCGCGCCTTGTTCAGGGCCGGCAGGAGCATTCCGGCCAGAATGGCAATGATCGAGATTACGACCAGGAGTTCTATTAAAGTGAAATTGCGGAGTTTCAGGAAACGATCCCGGCCTTTTTGTTTTGCTTGAATTCTCATGATCTGCCCCTTTCCGGATGATTCATTCATTATGTCGGATTCTTTTCATGGACTAATTATACTCGGGAACAGGGAAATATCAATATTGAAAAAGTATTATAAGTTATTCATTTGTGACCTTTTCTGAAAAAGAACCGCTGTGCATGGAATCATCGGGGAACATTTCAGAATTCTGCGTTTCTTCTGGAAAAGAAGGTGTTTTTTCCTGGAAAATGGCGGAATTGGATAGTAAAATTGGATGTAAACGCAGGGAGGACCGGGTATGACGGAAAAAGAGTTTACGCAGGAAGTCAAGGCGTTTGACAGGGATTCCTTTATAAAACTATTTGAATATATCCTTGCGAAAGGAATCCGGAAAGTCTATTTTTCATCCCGTTCCGAAAAGATGGGACCCGGCACAAAATTGTCTCTTCCCCCGAGAATCGACTTCACCATTTCGGGCGTGAAACACATGATTTTTCCTTTCAGCGGGGAGATCATGAATGTGAAAATGCTGCCCGGAGAAGCTCATTTTGCCCCGTCCATGACGTGGAAACAGCCGGAATGGGATGAACTGCACCGGATGGCGTCCATTGTCTACACTCTTGACTACATCCGTTTCACATTCATCGATTATTCTGCTTACGGCGAGTATTATTTGACGCACGGAGCCAATGTGTTTTACCATACCTCGCTGC
>MWCA01000142.1 GCA_002069785.1 Lentisphaerae bacterium ADurb.Bin242
GAGAACCGCCGGATCGGTGGAATATCCGACCCATGAGTTGCTGATGTAGCTGTTCGGCGTGATGGACCGGATGACCTCGTTGATCCGGTTGTTGTTGACGTCGGCATAAGCGCCGTTCCAGGGCTGGGCCCGGGAGATTTTGTCGATGTTGGTGATATAGTCGATCGCTCCGGTGCCTTCCACTCCGGCCAGGATGTTCGGATCGATTTTCCGGAAATGGTCGCTCAGAAAACGGATCGTCTTGCAGAAAAGGTCGTTTTTGTAGTCCTGACGGTCGATCCAGCGGGCGTAGTTCCCTTCCAGAAAAGAACCCGCCTCCTGATCCAGAAAAACATAGTTCAGATACTGTTTCGCGGCCGGATATTTCTGATAGGCCGGAGCGATTTCATTGAAGTCTTTCACCTTCCAGGAAATATATCTTGGAAAGAGATGCTGCTCGTGGGCCCGCCAGGCGGTTCCCATGAATTCCTGAAGGTAGCGGGTGAGGTCCTGTCCGCCGTTTTTTTCCGGAATCATGCTTAACCCGACTTCGTCCCAACTTTTGAAAGAGGTCTTCCAGGATTGATTGAGTGCGTTCAGGTTGCCGTTGTATTTTTTCTTCACATATTCCCGGTATTCCAGAAGACAGCGCGGCGTGAGGCATCCATAATGTTCACAGACCTCGTCTCCGAGAGAAATCAGCCGGATGCCGGTTTTGTAGATCGGTTCCCAGCTTTTGAACCGGTCCAGCAGGCTCTGTTTCCGGGCCTCGCTGTGAAAACAGTATTTTTCATTTTTCCCGGGAATCGTGTCATAAAGATGGTTGGAGATAATTGGAAACCCCTGAAAACCATAGGGGGAGTGCTTCATGCCGTATCCGGGCATCATGACGGAGTTGGCTCCCAGTTCCGCCAGCCGGCGGTTGATGTCCTGTACGCCGTTGGTAATATAAGGATGTCCCCACATGCTGAATTCGAACTTTCCCGGCCGCGCAATCGTCCGGTTGCAGTATTCATACGTGCGGTCGATCTCTTTCTTTCCGCTGAAAAGGGACGCTTCCACCGTGATCAGGGAAGGCATCCATTCTTCGATCGTGAATGCGAACGGCGCTTTTCCGCTTTGCAATTCGAGCGTTTTTTCCGCCAGAATTCTCCTTTGCGGATCGCGTAAACGCAATACAACCTTGTCCCCTCCTGTGACAGCCACGCTTCCCTGAATCTTTGTTCCGGGATATCCGGCATATTTCCCCTCGTCGAACGAGATGGATTGAAGGACGCCCGCGGAAGATTTCGGAACGGTCAGGGTCCGGGCCGCGAACGTGTTTCCCTTCCCGCCGGAGCGGACAATCGCGTTGACTGTATAGGTGCCGGGAACGAAATCCGGAAGCTTTGCCGTTATGCTCTTCCCCGGAAGGAGGGTTTCATTTTTCAGGAGGGTATGATGTTCGCCGCCGCCCGCCGCGAAAAGCTCCAGCGTGGAATTGTCTCCCCAGTCTCCGTTCAGGGAGACTTTCCCTTCGGAAACAGCCATGTCAAGCACGGGAAACGGCTTTTTCATCGTCCAGAAAAGGTTTTCCCCGATTTTGCGGAAGAGGGCGTCGTATTCATCCCGCCAGCCTTCGCGGTAGTCGATGACAAGCGGATATTTGCCGGTTTCTTTTGCGATTTTTGCGTATTGCCCGCCACGGAAATATCCGTATGTCTTCGCATTTTCCGGAGCGGTGAAGTCGAACCCTTCCAGAAAAACGCCCAACCCGTTCCCGATTTTATAATACCGGGCTTTCATCGGGGATTCCGGAAGAATGGAGGCGGGGGCGGACAAAAGATTTTTTTCCTTGAAGACTTTGTCGTCCGGATGGTCTATCTGGACGATCCCGGCGCCGTCCCGGACAATCTGGAACAGGAGAATCGAGTAGAGTTTCGGATATTTTTCCAACAGTCTTGTCGGGGTTCCGTCGAAGAAAACGAACGCATCCCATTTCTGGCGCAAAAGATCTTCCATCCGGGGGATGTAAGCTTCGCCGCCAGAAATGGCGACGGTATCCTCTGTATTTCCCCGTGCCCGTGTGTAGACGCATTCATATTCCAGATCGAAACGTTCGGCAAGTTCCGCCGGATAACGGCCGGCTTTCAAGTTGGAAAAAATCAGCACCCGCGGTTTTTGGGCAAGTCCGGAAGGAGAAAACCATTTCGTATGCGGGGTGGAATAATCTCCCCTTTTGTATACTTCTTCCTGTGCGGAAAGAAGGAAACCGGACAATACGGCGGTTCCAATGAGCAGTCTTTTCAAGTTCATGGACAAAATACTCCTTCCTGTTCAAAATTCAACTTCAATTTGATCCACGATGTTTTTTTGCGATGGAATTGCGTTTTCAAGCTCACCGGGAGGGGGAGACGGCGGCGGCTTTGTCCAATTCCGGTTCCAAAACCTCCCATATTGCTTCGGCGATTGCCTTCATGCCCCGGTCGCCGGGATGCCAGTTCACATTGGTGTTTGTGAAGTGCCCTTCACTTTTTGCACTGTTTTGCGGGTCGCGCTGCAGAAGATAAATCGGAACAAATTTCGCGCCCTGGTTTTGAGCGGCGGCTTCGATCATTTCCGAATGTTTTCCACCGCCCCAGTTGGAAACACAAATCAGGATTGCCCCGCGCACATTCTTGAAATCCCGGATCATGGCTTCATAGGGCTTCTGAAAGGTTTCCACTGAATTCCCGAAACAGTTGTCGCCCAGTTGAACAATGATGACATCCGCCTCTTTCACCTGTCCCACATCATATTTCAAAAAATCACTTTCACGGACATTGCCTCCCCACCGCAATTTGGGCGGCTCTTTTTGTGTCTTTGCCAGTTTGTCGCAAATCTTTTTATAAAGGATGTGCACATAATCCTTGTCCTTGCCGGTGGCGGCCATTCCCCAGTCTCCCGTCCAGCCGAGTTCTTTGGCTGGTGCTTTCTTCCGGATGCTGTTGCCGAAAATGACGACTTCCCTGATTTCTTTTGCGAATACATCCGCGCTCCCCGCAAAGATCATCGAGATGAACACCGCAACGCACAAGACTTTTGAATTCATTTTTTTTCCTTTCCTGCTGTATTGAGCTTCTGCCGAAGCGTTCTTTTGTTCCATTGCCATTCTTGTGATGGATTCGCTTCACAGAAATTATTTTTTTTCAAGGTGATTTCGGTTTGGAGTTCAGAAAAAAATATCCTGCCAGGTGGGGACTTGACGTTGTACCGACCATGAGTATGAATCCACTACACCGGCCCGCCAAAGCTCCGTCCATCCGGTGATTTTGGTAATCCCCCTGACATCGTTGACATTTCCGGACAGGAATCCGACATTGGCGGCTTTCTGATGACGGTATTCGAATCCGCTGTAGTCCGTGATTCCGTATTGGTATCCGTTGATGCCGCTTCCGGCCGCGGTGTCATAGCGGTCCATGAATACGGGGACCAGGCTCAGTTTGGTTTTCGTGAAATGGCGGATATTTCTCGGCTTATAATAACTGTCGCCGTGATGTCGCAGGAACCCGATCTTGAAAGGGGAGATCAGATTCGCGGCATTGACATATTGAAAATTTGCCGTTGGACAGTTCAGCATTTTCACGACGGCCACATTCATGTTGTTTGTCCGTTTATTTGTGCCGACATAAGGCTCAAGCCGCCAATATAAATAATTGTCCCAGCTTGTGTAAAACACCGGGAACCAGCCGTTGTGGTCATCCCCATACATGTTCCAGCAGTACAAAAGCTGTTTGATGTTTGAGCGGCAGGCGATGGAACGCGCTTTTTCGCGGGCTTTGTTCAAGGCGGGCAGCAGCATTCCCGCCAGAATCGCAATGATGGCTATTACGATCAGAAGTTCGATCAATGTGAAATGCCCCGCATACGAATTTTCTTTCGCATTCCTTGTTTTCATTTTCCGCTCCTCTGTTAGGACTCATGGTTCGTACGAAATCTTTTGGCATATATTTTACATGGATTTGGCGGAAAGAAAATGTTAATTTCGTGAAAAGAGATGTCATTTCTTATCTTTTTTCTTTTCCCGTTCCGGACGGAGGCGAATGCTCCGGTTCAGAATAGATCGATTTCACACCATTGAATAGTGCCGGCCGCTCTCCTTCCTTTGAACTCAACGACCGCGCTGCCGGGGCGAAGTGCATTTTCGGGGACTTCATACGTCAGTTTTTGCCAATGGGCGGGCGGAAATTCCAGGTCGGACCCGGTTTTTCCGCATCGGCACGGGGTCCCGTCCACCCGGACCTCGAAGTCTTCGGTCGGAAGGAGATCCGCCGATTCAACCGCGAGGATCACTTGCACTTTCCGGCCTTCCGTTCCGCCGCCGACCTCGATTCTCACATCCTGCCAGAAATCCGCTCCGGGCAGGGGCAGGCTGGCCGACGGACGGATTCCGGGGACCTGGTTCCGGACCATGGTCGCCACATGCCGCCGGAATGTTTTTTCAACCGATTCCCGGGTCCCGGCGTGTTGGAGAAGTTCACGATATGCCGTTTTGTTCCGGAGTCCCGTCTGACGGTCCATGTGGTTGAAAAGATAAATATCCTGTATGCCGCGATAAAAGAAGGCGGCCGCAAATCCGTTGACAAATTCCGCAAGGTTGTGAAAGACCGGCGCGTCCGGATGCGGAGAGGTCAAAATATCGATTCCCGGGATGAGTTCGACCCTGCCGGGAAGGAGCGCCCGCCAGATTTCCAGCGGCATGGAGCCGTCCGTGGAATCGATGAACGCGCACGGCGTCACGGTATCGATCCAGCCGTGCCGCGCCCATCCGATCACATCCAGGCCGAGGCGCAGAGCCTCCTCCGGACGGGAAGGAACACGGACCGATATTTTGATCTTGTGCCCGGTCCGTTTTTCCGCTGCGCGGGAAACCCGTTTTGCCGTCCGGACAATCTCGTCGGGAATCCCGCGGTTCTCATCCTCCCGCCCGCCGGTGAAGAAGGGCGGTGTCCGCATCCAGTCCAGCTCGAAGCCGTCCATGTCGAAACGTTCGAAATATTCCAGGATCAGGGAGAGGACTCGTTTCCGGACCTCCGGGCATGCGAAGTCCAGTCCTGTGCCGTTCTTGCTTTTGTGCCGCTCGAGGCGGAAAGCCGGATTTTCCCGCCAGAGTTCCGAATGCATCAGCGCGTCTATATTGTTGTTGAGGTGAATGTCGTTCATTCTCATGCTGAGCCATCCGGAGCCGCCGTTTTTCCGCGCACAGTCGATGCGGAATTGGAATGGGTCCGCGACGTTTTCGTGCAGTCGTTTGGCATTGACCGCATTATCCCTCGTGGGGAGCGGTTTGTTCAGGAGTTCCGCGCCTCGGAAGTAGAACTTCCCGTCGCCGCCTTTTTCCATCCCCTGCCAGATCGGTTCGATCGTACGGCTGTCGAAAAAAGCACGCTGGGCATTTGCATTGAAAAGGATCGTCGAGACTTGGCTGTCGAAGTAGTCGTCGATCTGTTTTTTAAGGCATTCCTCATTCATTTCATCCGCGGAACGGAACGCCATGAAGTTTTCGTAGTCTTCGTTGAGATAGATTGCCACGGCCGCCTCCGGGGATACCCTTATTTCTGTATGGAATTCAGTGCGGAAAACAGCGAGACTTTCATTTGGCATCTCTCCTTTTTCCGGCTGAATTCACGGTGATTTTTCTCATACGGTCTTTCGGAAACAAGCCATACTATAGCACAAACATCCAGGTTGTCCAGTGAATTTCATTCTCATAAAATTCCTCCTATTTTAAAACTCGGGGATTGTTACTTTTTCAGCCGGCGCATGTTTTACCTCAAATTCAATTTTTTCGATGTCGAAATCACAGCCTTTTTTCGCGTCGAAGAAAATGATTCCCACCGCGGGACGGTCAAACGCGGAGGCTTCGCCCGGATTCTTCTGAACCACGCCGGTGAAAGTATAGTCCGTCTTTTCCGGAGTCAATTCCATGTCGGGGGTGTAGAGCGCGGTGATATATTTGATTTTTCCGCTGTAGATGTAGAATCCCGTTCCCAGAGAAGCCTTGGCGCGGACTTTCAGTTTGAGCTTAAGCGTCATGGTGTCGCCCTGTTCGATTTTGATGCGCGTTCCGCTGATAAGCTTTTTCAGGTCGTCCTTCGCGTCGATGCGGAAAATGTATCTGCCGTCTTCATTTTTGATGCAGGTGACGCCTGTTTTGACTTGGCTGGCGACATAGAAGCTCCCAGGATTTTCAGTGTTTTTCACCGGGGTGATGGGATGTTCCGTCGCGCAAAGGCCGAAAGAGACCAGTATAGCGGCCTGGATGAGACTGTTTTTTTTCATGGTGTGAGTTCCTTTCTTTACTTTAGATTTCATCGAGAATGTTGTTGCTCAAAGAACGTTGTTTTTCCGCGATTTCAGCATTCAGAGCACCGCAGCGGGAGAGCATTCCAGCCAATTCCGCATCGGATGCCTTTCGAGTCAGCGCCGCACGCATGGCCTTGAATTCGCCCAGCACGTGCGACCGTCGCGGTTCGGAAAGCATGCGTCCATTGGCCTCGCCCGCGGTCAAGGCGCTGTTCAATGCGATCCGGTAAATTTCCGTGGCGTTTTTCACCGCCCCTTCCAGCGTGATCCCGGAATCGCTTCTCTGACGGAGAAAATTCTGCAACATGCCGATTGCATTTTTCTCTCCTGACATGACCAGCACGCCATATTTGTTCGGACGGTCATAGCTGTTGTCCGGAGTTTTACTCCATTGCGTCGCTTTTTGTCCGTCCAATGAATTCGAACGGCAGGCGTTGAATCCGACCACCGGGTTGGAATGCGGGAACATGCCGAAAACGTTGGAAACCGCCACTCCCTTGTCCTGGAACGGAAAGGCGACGGCCAGAACCCAGCCGTTTTTCCGCTTTTCCGCTTTGACGGCCACGTCATAGAACCAGTCGGAATTGCCGCCGCACACAATCGCGTCATAAATGCCTCCGTTGATGTTGGCAACCACCTGTCCCGCTGACTTGCGTTGAAGATCCGGGTCCAGGAAAAATTCAACGTGACTGGTGTTGAAAACCGCTCCGGTATCCCGGTTCGGGGCGCTTCCGGAAAAATCCAGTTTGTCGACCAGCGGTTCTTCCGCATCCACCCGGATAAACAGATATTTGTCGTTGTAGACAGCACGGAAGACGGTTTTCAGAAACAATTTGTTTCCTTTCGGCACATTCAACACGAAGGGGGCGGAATCCGGCACTCCTTCCCAAAGGGACTGTTGAAGCATTTCGTCCGGAGTTACCGTGTTGCCTGTGCGCGGCACGAAATAAATCCGGAGCGGCTCGGACTGCTGTCCGAAACAAAGCAGTCCGCAGAGAAGCAGAGCCGCAGAGAAAATTGTTTTTTTCATGGTGAATCAAACCTCTTATTGGAAAAATGTTCAGTGAATCGTAATCGGGAAAACCGTAGTTTTTCCGGTATAAACATCTCGTGCTGTCACGGTGTATTTTCCCGGAATTTCATTCAGCGCAACCCGGAAATGAGCCTGTTGAACCGTATCATTGGCGCTGACCTCCCGAACCGTGTAAAGGTCAAGAGGCTTGCCGTCCCGTTCATAGGACAGACGGAGAGGACGCTCTCCTTTCATGCCTTTGACCGTGTAAGTCACCGTCAGCGTAGACCCGCGTTCGACCGTGCCCGGCACATTTACAGTGATCTCCGGAAGCGGTTTAGCGGTCAGCACGAAAAATTCGGGTTTCGGCGGCGTAATCTGGAAATCGAAGGAGGAAACCTTGCCGCAGGACTTTTCTCCGTCGATGGAAAATACATGCATCGGCGCGGGAAGAACCGCATGAAGCTGTTTCTTTTCTCCGGGTTTGCTCTTGACGCCCAGAATCAGCATATCGCCGTTTTTCCATTCGCCGCGGCGCAGATCATAGCAGGGCGCGCCCGTATCTCCGGTGGTGAAAACCGTCCGCGCGGGAACTTTGGAAAACGCATCAAGCAGCAACCGCCGGAGTTCTTTCGGCATGGTTGCCATTGCCGGCAGTTCGTTGAACGGGAAATTCAAAGTGACAAACATTCCTTTGCCGTAATGATTCACGATCATCGCGGGAATTCCCTGTTCCGTTTTCCGGAATGCTTTTCCGCCTGCCGGCTCGATTCCGGACTCGAAGTGTTGTTTGGAAGCGTTCAGGGACGGATTCAAGGTCTGATGCACCGCCGGAAGCACTTCTTTCCGCCGGATGCCGGCGGCCTGGTCGAACGCGCCCGGCTGCCGAAGATTCAAATGTTCATCCATGATGCCTGCCCGGATATCCGCAATGACCGTGCCGCCGTTCCGTACGAAATCATTGATTTTCTTTGCCAGATCGTCGCTGACCGCACAGCTGCGCGGCAGAATCAGGACCTTGTATTGATCCAGATTGTCCTTGCCGTTTTCCAGCCGGGTGTCGGTCACATATCGGAACGAAAAGCCCAGAGACATGATCATATCCATTACGCTGTTATGGCTGAGGCGAGCATAATCGAAGGTCTCTCCGTGACGGACGCGCGCTCCGAATGCGGAAGACGGATAGGAATAGAGAACCGCCACCGGATCGT
>MWCA01000143.1 GCA_002069785.1 Lentisphaerae bacterium ADurb.Bin242
CATGGTCGCCGGCGGCCTCCGACCGGTCGCCGCATATTGAGATCACACTTTCGGAACCGGCGCCGCTGCGGGAACTCCGGCTCTATACGCCGTGCGGCAATCTGGAGGCGGGAAGCGTCACGGTTGCGGGGAAACGTTTCCCGTTCGTAAACCGGAAAAAGACGGTCCGGGGAGAAAAAAGCGTCCTGATTTCCGTACCGCTTCCGGGAATCGTCGCGGAGAAGATTCGGATCGATTTCGAGCGTTTCGACATCGATTTTCATACGCAGTTGCCGGAACGCCGGCTGCTGTCGGAAATGGAGTTATATTGAGGAGAAAAATACTCTATGGCATCGTTCAGAGAGAAAACGGCCGTGCTGACTCCGGAACATCCGGAGGTCTGGGAAAAAACGGCCGCGCAGGAGTTGAAGCACTACCTGGAGCGTGCGGCCTTGTCCGTGTTGGCATACGGAAAAAAGGCCGTCTTCCATGTCGGAAATACGGAGGCGGCGAAAGAAGCCGGGTTCCCGCCCGAAAAACTGAAGGAGGAAGAGTGGGTGGTCCGCGCTTTGCCGGATGGCCGCGTCATTTTCTGCGGGGGAGGGCCCCGCGGCCCTTTTTACGGCGTTTGCAATTTTCTGGAACAGAGAATGGGAGTCCGCTGGTTCACACCGACGGAGGATTTCATCCCGGAAGCGAGGCATTTCGATTTGACCGGTCTGGCGATGTCCGGACGCCCTTTTTTCCGGATTCGGAATATTTACCGCCGCCCGAAACCGGTTTTCGACCGCGGCCGTTTTGCCGCCCGGAACCGTTTGAACCAGGACGGAGAATGGCCGCTGATTTCCTCGAAATACGGTTCCGGCGTGGATTTCGGTTCGCCGAAACATTGTCACTCCATCGAAGAAGGATACCTGCCGGGGAAACAATACTTCCGATCACATCCGGAGTATTATGCGCTGATCGACGGAAAACGCAACCCGGATATGTGGACCGGACAAATCTGTCTTTCCAATCCGGTGTTGTCTGACCTCCTCACGGAGAAGCTGAAATCATTTATTCTGGCTGATGAGGCGCGCGCCGCGAAACAGGGCCGCCTCCCGCCGGGAATCTACGACATCTCACTCAATGACAGCCGTTCCTTCTGCCAATGTCCCGAATGCGCTGCGAAGGTGGCCCGCTGCGGGAAGAGCGGAACGCTGCTTCTCGTGCTGAACAAGGTCGCGGCCGAACTCAAGAAGTTCCGGTCGGAATATCGGTTGCAAACCCTGGGTTATTTCGCCACGGCCGAACCGCCCCGCGGGGGGATCGAACCGCTGGACAACATCATGATCCGGACTTGCAACACGGCGGCTTTTCTGCACGAGAATCTTCTCTCGCCCGCCAACCGGAAGTTCCGGACGCAGGTGGAAAACTGGACCGCGCACGCCGCCATGCTTTTCCCGTGGGAATACGCCGTCACATACGGTGCCTCCGGACCTCTCCCCTATCCGAGCGAATTCACGCTGGCCGACAATCTTCGTTTTTACGCAGCCAACAAGAGCATTGGAATTTTTTTCGAACACGAAAATCCCGAACTCAACGATATGTATGACCTCAAAGTCTACCTGGAAGCCAAACTCATGGAGAATCCGGAGCTTGACATCGATACCGTCATGTCGGACTTCTGCACGAAATATTATGGAAAGGCGTCCCCGTATATCCTGGAATACCGGCGGGAACTCCGGCGGACCGCCTTTTCAAACCATGCGAAGGTCCGTTATTTCTTTCCATCCGCGGAAGATTTCCGTTACATCGACTGGGCGGCCATGAAAAAATTGCAGGGCATCCTTGCCGCCGGAGCCGGAAAGGTGAAGCGGAACCCTGTTTTGAGACACCGTCTGAACCGGGCTTGCGGAAGCCTGGATTTTGCGCTTGTCGCCTCCCTTTCCTGGTATTACCGGGTCCAGTCGGAGAAATGCGGCGAAGGCGAACTTTTTGAACAGATGTATGACTTTTCGAGAAGACGGCTGTTCACCGCGTGGGACAAAAGCATCCGGGACCTGGATATTCTTGAGAAACGGAAAGTTTCAGAGAAAAACCTTGCGATTCTTGAATTCTGGAAAAAACGTTCCGCCGTGCCCATGAAAATCCGGCATGACCTCTTTCCGGGGCAGCATGAGTTTTTTGCTCCCGATTGTTGGAACGTCTCCTTGCGGCAAACCGTATTTTTCCGTTCTGAAGCGGCTTCCGCCGGAGCTTTCTGGCGGATTTTCCTGGAGCCCGGAAAGGAGGAAAAAATCCGGCTGGCGGTCTCGCAATACGATATTTCATCCCAGACGGATCCCGTTCTCTGTTTTTCCGAATACGACGGGACGGATTTCAGGGAACCGGTTTTCGCCTGGTTTCCAGCCGGGAAAGTTGCTCTGAAGCATGACAACCTGACACTTTCGGTCATCAGCCGCCATCATCTCAACTGGCGTTTCGATTACCTCCGGGATTTGTATCCGGGGCGGGAAATCCTCCTTCTTGTCGAGCTTCGTTTCAACGGAGGAAAGAAACCTTCGCTGGATGTCGGCTCTGTGGCGGTACGGATGCCTGGCCGTCGGGATTGATTGCCTGTCGTCGCCTTTTGTGGCGATTCCATGAACAGGATAGTTTATAAAAGCGGACCCTGCGCGAAAAAACCGTATCGAATCTCCGGGGATATCCGGATTCAGCGAAGCGCCCGCGGAAAAAGAATGTTATTTTCCAGATGAATATGCTCATGCAGTCCGGCATCCAGTTTTGCCATCCCCTGAAACAGCATTTTCACTGTGGGGCAGGCATACTCCGGAATCCGATACCCTGTCGTTGCTGTATTCAATTTCCGCAGCAGGTTTCCGGCTATTGTGTGCTCGTCTTCCAGCTGCCGGATCCGTCTGGCGGCATCTTTCGGGATTTCGTTTTTTCGCATGACCGGGAAAATTTCTTTTTCTTCCAAGTCCAGATGAGGAATCAGGGCGGCATGCAATGTTGAGAAATCGGCATGCATTTTTTTCAGTTCTTCGGCATGATCCGAGTGTGCCGCGATTGCCCGCTTAAAGAACATATTGAGGCGCGGGAGTTCTTCGCGCAGCGCCGCATGGTGCATCTGAAGAATATATTCGATCAAAAGTTCATTGGATGCGCGCTGCCAATCCGCACCGGGAACAGCCGTCGTGGCCGGCATAACCTTTTGCAATTCCTTCTCCAAGGCTTCAAAAGTCATATTCGCCCGGCACATCGCTTCCTTCAGCGGCTGGCCGCCGCCGCAACAGGTATCAATCCCGAGTTTTTCCAATGTTTCCCGGTATTGCGGATTTTTCAAAACCAGGTCCCGCACCAGCCCGCATTCATAAATATTGCGTATTTCATCGTCGTTTTTCATGGTCCGTTCCTTTCAGTGACAGTGAATAATATTGCGGTTATGCCGCAAGGGATTCCGCATCCAGCGATTTTCTTCATCGGGCTGCCGACAATATAGTCATCTCTTCGAGAAATGTCAATGACTCTTTTTTCAAAAATCATATTGTCAAAAACACTTTTGGAATGAAACGCGGCGTTTTGAATACTCAACGCGGATTGAAGCAGCCTGAAACTCCGTGCTACAATTTTCTTCCCGTGGCCTTGTCCAACTGATAGAGCAGACGGTCGGCAAAGCGAAAATCAAATCCATTTCCGGTCAGGCGGCACAATTCATCGAGATAACGGAAATAGAAATCCGCGCACTCTTCGAGATATTTTTCATTGACCGTGGACGATGACGGATAGGGGGCGTCGCCCAGAATCACGTGTCCATTCCGTGCGTTCAGCGTTTGAAAGGTTTCGGGATTGACGAAGCGCAGAATGGCCGTTGCCATGGTCAGCCCGATGTTTTTACATTGCAGCAGTTGCTGCAGCAATGCTTTTCCCTGCCGGTGTTTTCCGTGCGGAATAACGGCTGCCCGGCGCAGCGCCCCGAAAAGCGAATCGTCGATTTCCGGAAAACGGTTCAATTCCCACAATACGATTTCATAAAGCGCCTCCCGGGTCCAGTTGCCGGGATTCGCCGCAAGATTCAGAGAATCCAGCCGTTTCATCAGCGGTGTCTGATATTTGGGCAGCTTTTTTTCCCACTCGTTGAATGATTTCACTCCCGACGGCAGCATGGAATCCAGTTGTTTGCGGTTCATGATCGTCTCCCCCTTTTTTAATGTATTGAATGGCTCGAATCCGGAATGTCTCTCTTGCGAGGGCCAAACAGGAATGAAAACCGGGATCTCCATTCTGCGCTGAAAATGTATTGATTTTCAGAATTCCATAGGATTTCATGCTCTTGCCATGCCCTCCAGATTTTATGAAGGAACGCGTTTCGCTCCTGGCCTGGACCGATTTCGATTCAAGATGGATGTCAGCGCGTTGGCATACTATATCACTTCGGTTTGAAGATTGCAATCATTTTTGAAGAGCACCTGAAAAGGAAAGCCGGCAAAACGGATCATGCTTTCTTCATGGAGTCGCTTCTTCCGGATCGTCTTCTTTCCCCGAAGCGGCAAAGCGGGCGGCAGTCATGCCGTAACGGCGCTTGAATGCCCGGCAGAAATAGGAATAGTCTCCAAAGCCGCAGCGCATGGCAGTCTCTTTTACGGAAACATCCTCGTTGAGCAGGATGCGTTTCGCCATTTCCAGTTTGAAGTGCAGGATGAATTCTGAAGGGCGTTTTCCCGTGATTTTATGGAAAATCCGGCAGAAATGGGATCGGGTATAACCGCAATGCCGGGCAAGTTCTCCGACCATCACTTTTCTGTCCAGGTTTTTCATGCAGTATGCATCCACCCGGTTTTGAAGATTCCGCCTTCCGTCCGTTCCGCCGGATTCCAGGTCTACGGCAAGGGACATCAGGAAATTATATCCGGCACGCGAGATTTCGTAAAGGCACGTCGCCGCCTTTCTTTTCAGGAGCTCGTAAATGCGGAGCGCCTGTTTCTGCGTATCGTCCGAGATCGTGACAAGATTCCCGTAGCGGGCGATCAGGGTATGGATGAACCGGATCGAGAAAGGGTCCCGGAAAGAGACGAAAAAAGATTCCCAGTGTTTTTCCCCGGGCGCGATTTTATAATGAAAAATACCCGGCATTTCCAGGAGCATCGCTTTTCCGGGCGCAACGTAGAGACTATTGTTTTCGATCTCCAGCAACCCTCCACCGCTCAGTGTGTATTGAAGCAGGACGCGCGGGAGAGTCCCTTTCCTGTGACCCGTCACATCATACTTGACATGCTGTAAATTGTTCTCATATCCGCATCCGTGCGGAATGGCGGGCAGCGTATTTTTTCCGTGTTCCGGAGAAGATTCGAAATAATCACGGAATTGTCCGGCGTTTTTCATAAAAGAAGCCTTTTCGCAAAATTTACCATATAATAGCACAATAATCCTATTTTCTTTTCCTGTCAAACGGCTATAATAAAAATAACGAAAAATTAAGTTGTCTTGAAAAAGACAGCAGAAAGTTCATTTTTTCTTAACTCGCGAAAGGAAAGGCTTGAAATAATGAAGCAAAAAAAGGATTTCACACTTATAGAACTCCTTATTGTCGTTGCGGTGATCGCCATTCTTGCCGGACTTCTGTTGCCGGCTTTGCGCCTTGCGCGTGAAAACGTGAAACGCATCGAATGCCTCAGCCATCTCCGGCAGTACCAAATCGGCATGCAGACCTACAGCGACACGTACCATGATTATCTGGTTCCGCTGTTCACCGGTTCGGGAAGCAGCAATACGCGGTATTGGTACAACCTCATCTGCAATACGCTCGGATACAAGGACGTGATATCCCATCTTCCGGGAGGGCGTGTGCAAGCTCCGGCACATGCGACCGGCGCAAGGGCGGAATGGGGCGTGATCTGGCTCCAGTGTCCGAATGGTCATTATTCAGGCGAAGGCAGCCGCTATTTTTATAACAGTTGTCATTATAATACATTCCGCCGCAATGGTCCAAGGGGTTCCACGAACCAGACATATTATAAATTAAAAGAGGTATGGAAACCCAGCGTCCGCACATCCGTGTATGACAGCGGGAGGGGAACGGTCGCATACATTCCCGGATTTGAATATTATCCGGCGCTGACCACCAGCGAGACCAACCGTTTTTCGGGAGGCTCGGGGCCTGCTGTGGAAAATGCCCGCCGGGACCAATGCGGCAACGGACGGCACGCCGGGAAAAACAATTTCGCATTTTTCGATGGCCATGCCGCCTCCGTCCCGCTCAAGGTGTCGCTGATTCACTTCTATCAGGCCGGCACCCTCCCGATGGGAGAACGGATGTGGGCGACATACAACAAATGAACAATACCACAGGAGACTTATGAAGCCCGGAAGAAATATTCTCATGTCCGCCGTATTGACAATGCTTGCGGCCGTATCCGTTGCCAGTGCGGAGAAGACGGCGGATTTCGTGCGTGGCGGCCGCGCCGTTTCGGAGATCATCGTTTCCCAACGAGCGGGTGAACCTGAATTGTACGCGGCGCAGGAGTTGCAAACATGGATCGGCAACATTACGGGAGCCTTTGTTCCCGTCCTGAAAAAGCACAGCGGGGAATCCAATGTGAAGATATTCATCGGCAGGGGGTTTGCCGCGAAAGATTACCGGAAGGACCTGGGTGCAATCGGAGGAACGGATGGTTTTGCCGTGCGTACCGCGAGGGAGGCGGACGGGACGACGAAAATATTTGTTTTCGGTACCGTTCCGCGGGGCACACTTCATGGCGTCTGCGAGCTCCTGGAACGGAATACCGACATCATATGGGCAAGACCCGACCCCGTGATCGGAACGGTTTACGGCAGGACGGAAAACCTTCCCGTGAAGGACGCCGACTTCATCGACATTCCAAAATCCAGGTTTCGCGGCTGGCAGTGGATCTATCATTCGCCCGCGGGGGAAACGGAGTGGTCGTCCCGGAACCGCATGAACCGCCTGGGAATGGACCAGCCGAAATTTGCCGGGATGTTCACCTCCGGCGGATACGGGCACGGAATCCAGCGCTACATCGACCCCAAGGTCTATTTCGGGTCGCATCCGGAATATTACCCCGAGATCAACGGGAAGCGGACGCCCGCTGGACAGCAGATCTGCCTCCTCGCGTATGAGATGATCCCCGAATTCCTGAAAAACATGCGCGAGGAGATCAAGTCGGACTACAGGAAAGTGAGAAAACCGGCACAGGTCAGGATCGATTTCTTCAATCTCTCCACCGCGGACAACTGGCGTGTCTGCAACTGTGCGAAATGCACTGCGCCTTTCAGGACGGAAGACGGAAAGACGGTTGCACCGGAGGACCCTGCGTTCCGTTCCTCGCAATACTATACGTTCATCAACAAGATCGCGCGGGAGATCGGGAAATCGCACCCGAATGTCGTGATCGGCGTATACGCCTACATCTTCACGTCCCAGCCGCCGCCGTTCAAACTGGAAAAGAATATCCGCGTCAACTACTGCCCGTTCGTGATGAATGAAAAGGTCCCGATCTATGACGACCAGACCAACGGATTGTGGCACAAATACCTGGACCGCTGGGCGGAGATGTGCCGCATGGTGTATGTCCGCGAGTATCTGGGCTGGGCGAACAAATTCCCGCGCTCCCAGGAGTACCGGATACAGAAAAACGGGCTCTATTACCTCAAACACAAGGTGCTGGAATATTCCGCCGAACATCCTGTGGACATCGTAAGCAAGGCATACCCGCTGTCCGATACGACGTGGGACGTTTCCGGCATGAGCGCATGGGTGATCTCCCGTCTCTGGTGGAACCCGGAACAGGACATCGAAAAGCTCCGCGACCACTACATGGCGCGCACCTACCGGGAGGCTGCGCCATATATGAAAGTCTACCACGATCTGCTGCGCGACAGTTTTTATTCGAGCAAACTGCCCTCCATTTACAGCGACGAACTTCTCCCGATGGTCTCCACCTACATCATCAAGCCCGGTTTGACGGAACGCTGCCGCGCCGCGCTCGAAAAAGCGCTTGCCGCCGCGGTGCATCCCGTTTCGAGGGAGCTGATCTCGCGCCAGTTGAAACATTTCAACAACTGGATCGCAAATGCGAAGGCGGACAAGACCGTCCGCATGAGTGTACCTTGTTCTTCCACCAAAGACATTTTGGACTCCTTCGACTCGGATATCTGGAACAACGCCGCTCAAACAGACGATTTCGTCGTGGCTGACCAGGGGGAACGCCACGGGAAGAAAGCAAAATTCAGGACCGTTGCGAAGCTCCTCCACGACCGGGAGAACCTCTACATCTGTTTCGACTGCCATGCGCCCGATATGGCGGCTCTCAAGGGAAATGTCGCACCGGGAGGGGGAGTGGAGGCAATCCCGCGCGGAGACGTTATGGAAT
>MWCA01000144.1 GCA_002069785.1 Lentisphaerae bacterium ADurb.Bin242
GTTAGCGACGTACTCCACGATCGCGGAAAACTGCGCCGAGGTATAACGGTCGAAGTCCGGACCCGCCACGATCAACGCGCGGAGCGCGTGGAAGGCGTTCCGGAAATCGGGAACATGGCTTGCGTGAAAAGTGACCGGGAAAAGCTGCTGGGTAAACAGAGGATGCTCGTTGAAACCGCCGATGGAATTCCCTTTGTCATTCAGGATGCCGATCAGCTCCTGACGTCCGGACAGGAAATTCACGGTGCAGGAGTAGTCGGCGGAGTTGGGACGGCGGATTCCGTCCTCGAAAACATCGAACTCGTACTTTTCGGAATTTTCCACATAGGCCGGCGCGCGGAAGACAAGCGAGGTTCCGGCGGGGACCTCGGTTTCCAGATTGTTGGAATTCAGGAGGGTTGAATATCCGTCCGCCGGGCGGAGGCGGATCATCACCTTGCGGGGACGCGGGTCCGGGTTTTCGATCAGACACTCGAACACGCCCCAGGAATTCGAAACCGTGCGGAACGAACTGCCGTAGAGGATTTTCCCCCGCGAGACCTTGACGGACGCAGAAAGCCCGGTCCCCAGAAAAAACAGAAAAACGGAAAGTGCAAGAGCCGTTTTTGAAAAGGCGAAAATGGGATTCATAGATTCATGCAGCTCCGAAAGTGGATATTGTTTATTCGATTCTTTTGAACTATAGCTCAATTTTTCAGACTTTCAACTTCTTTTCCGGATGGATCGTTTTTTTTATAAAAAATATCGGCTCCGCTGTTTCACCGGCCGGATTTTCCGCGGACCGGGACGGGCGCCGTCAGGAGGAAATCCGTCCCGTACCGTTCTTCTTCCGGTATTCCCGCGGGGTCATTCCCTTGAGCTTTTTGAAGATCCGGTAGAAATACTTGTCCTCCGTGAAACCGCACCGGGATGCGATTTCCGAATTGGAAAAGATGGAATTTTTCAATAGTTTCTCCGCCGCGTTCATCCGTTCCAGGTTGACCAGCGTCCGGAAATCGCTTTTCAGTTCCTCCTTCAATTTCACAGACAGGCGGGACGGGCTGAGCTTCAAATACGCCGCCAGGTCGTCCAGCCCGATATTCAGGTGGAAATGATGCTGGATGTAATGCCGGACATGTTCCGGGAATTCGCCGGCGACCGTGGGCGCATGTTCCAGCTCATGGGCAATGGCATCCGCGAGCAGACGGCAGAGTCCGGACAGATGCCCGATCTGGTTTTCCTTGAGTTTCGGCAGCCGGAAGTCCTCTCGGATCCCTGAATAAGGTTTCGCAACCACCCGGTTCTCCCCCGGCGAATCGTCCGGCAGGAACGGACCGGCGAAAAGCACTCCGTCGGTCCAGCCGTTCACGACAACGGGGACCGCCACCTCGAGCAGTCCGGCCGGACAGACTTTCACAATGGAATCATTGCCTTCCAGCAGAAACGAACGGATGGTCGTGGCTTCAAAGTGGAAACAGTCCTGAATGAAAGGAGGATATTTCTTTTTCAGCATCGTGCAGACCGGATTCAAGTGATACGGAGTGATGAACTTCATGTTCCCCGTGTATCCATGCATGCAAATATGGCAATGAAACAGTTTTTCGATGATCTGGATCGAATCTTTGACATGGGATTCCCCCGCATTCATGCTTCTCCTCCGGTTCACTGTTTCTTACAATAATATAAAATTCCACCAATTCAATATTTTTTTCCAGTTTTTTATCCGGTAATTCCATATATATTGATTCCGACAAAGAAAAAAGTCATGCAAAGTTTCTGAAAATTATGAATATGAATAAAGCATCCTGTAAAATTCACCCTTCCGAACTCAAAACGATCCGTTCGGCCGATGTGGTGGTCGTTGGCGGCGGCCCCGGCGGAATCGGCGCGGCCGTCATGGCCGCGCGGAACGGCGCCCGCACCCTGCTGATCGAACGGTACGGGGTGCCGGGCGGAATGGCGTCCATGGGGGAAGTAACTCCGTTCATGCCGAATTCCTGGAAGGGGATTCCCTTCGACCGGCCGGTCTTTGCCGAATGGAAAAAGAAGATCGACCGCTATCTTCCGGAAACCTGGCACGGCGTGAAAATCGAAAAGCTCCATTCCCTGAATCCGGCGGCCGCCGCTCTCGCCGCGGAAGAGCTTCTTCTCGAAGCGGGAATCGAACTGCTGTACCACCACATCCTGACCGGGGTCCTCGTGAACCGACGCCGGATCCGCAAGCTGATCGTGCATTCCAAAAACGGTTTTGCCGCGGTCGAAGGCAAAATGTTCGTGGACTGTACCGGCGACGGCGACCTGGCCGCGCTTTCCGGGTGTTCTTTTGAATACGGAAATGAAAACGGCGTCTGCCAGCCCATGACGACCTGCTTCAAGATGTCCCAGGTCAAAATTCCGCGGGGAAACGACAAAACCACAGCCTGGAACCGGGAGATTCAGGCCGCATTCCAGCGTGCCCGGGAGAGCGGAAAAGTTTCTGCGCCCAGAGACACGCTGCTGTACTTCCATCACTGCGAGAACGGGGTGATCCACTTCAACACGACCCGGGTTCTGGGGCACTCCTCCCTGAACGGCGAAAGCTTGTCGGACGCGGAAATCATCGCCCGGAAACAGGTCCGGGAAATCATCTCTTTCCTTCGGGAGGAAATTCCCGCTTTCCGGGACGCAAGCCTGCTGTCCATGGGAACCTCCATCGGAGTCCGGGAAAGCCGCCGCATCAAAGGTCTCGCCTACATCACCCGGGAAGACTTTCTCCGCTGCGCCAAATTTCCGGACGCGGTCGCACGGTGCAGCTACGGCATCGATCTTCATTCAGGCACCGGCAGCGGCACGTTCGGAATCCGAGTCAGGCAGGGAGATTTTTACGAGATCCCCTACGGATGCGTCGTTCCGAAAGACATTGACAATCTTACTGTGGGCGGACGCCCGATCTCGGTGGATGTTTACGTTCATTCCAGCATGAGGATCATGCCGTGCGCCTGTTCGGTCGGACAGGCCGCCGGATTTGCCGCCGCGGAATCCGTGAAACGGGCAAAGCCACCCGGTCGTCTCGATGGAAAAACCGTGCGTACGGGACTTGCCGCTCATGGCGCCTGTATTTGAAATAAAAACAATATTCAGCGAAAGGAGAATCAGAAATGAAAAAGAAATGTTCTTCCAGAAACAGGCGGGTTTTTACTTTGATAGAACTGCTCGTTGTAATTGCAATCATCGCCATTCTGGCGTCCATGCTACTGCCGGCGCTGAACAAAGCCCGCGAATTTGCCCGCGCAACCTTCTGCGCCGGAAACCTCAAGCAGCACGGAACCTGTTTCGCCTTTTACGCGAACGACTACAATGACTATGTGGCCCCCTGTCTGGCCGGCAACCTCGAATGGTATTCGCGATATGCCGCCGCGGGCTATATGCCTCCTGCGAATTCGGTTTCCGATCTCCGGAAATACAAATGGCTGTATTGTCCGGGGCTGATCACGAAAAACGATTCCTCTTCGGCCCGGTACGGGGTCAACACCTACCGGATGTCCTACGGCTTCTACAAGGTGCAGCAGATTCTGGCCGGCCTCCCCTATTCAGCCTCGAAACCACCCGGAAAATATCCGGCGTGCCAGGATGTGTTTTCGGATACCATCGACGGAAATGAAAGATTCCAGTATCCGTATTTCAGCATGGGGACCAAAAGCGCCGGCACGGTCCACATGCGCCATTCGCGCGGGACCAACCAGTGTTTCATGGACGGGCACGTCGAACGCAGGGACAAGCGGATGCTCCAGCAGGCCCCCTATTTCGATGACTGCATCGTATATTGAAGATGATCCCCAATCCAAGGAGAATGCGATTTATGAAAAAACTGTTTCCCGTCCTGTGTTTCCTCCTGACCGCCCTTCCCGTTTTCGCCTTCCAGCTGGTGAAAGACCGGAAACCGGCCGCCGTGTTCATCTCTTCGCCGTCCGTGCCGCTCCGGCACATCGGCGCCTTCAATCAATTTCTGAAGGAGTGTTCCGGCACGGCCCTGCCTGTTGAAAAACAGGGGATCGGCGGAAAGAATGAAATCCGGTTCAACATCGAAAAACGTTCCATGGAAAACGAAGACGATTTTTCCATCGCCTTCCCGGAAAAAAACGTCATGCTGATCACCGGTTCGGAAATCTCCGTCCGATGGGCGCTGAACCGGATTCTCGAGGATTTCGCAGGGGTCCGCTTCGTCTTTCCCGGAAAAAACGGTGCGCACTGTCCGAAGTTTTCCGATCTGGACGTTCCCGAAAAAACGATTGCGGCTCATCCCTCGTTCAATCTCTATCGTGAATTCTACTTCAACGAACCGGAATGGGGAGCGTGCCTGAACGAAAAGCAATGGAACTCCCCGAATTTCTTCAATCACAACATGTGGCGGATTTTTCCGGCGGAGAAATATTCCGGTCCGGAGTGGATCGACAAAGTGATGCCGCTCCGGAACGGCAAGAGGTTTGTCCCGGAAAAAAAATCGTACAGCCTCTGGCAGCCGTGCTTCGGCAATCCGGCCACGGTCGACGAGGCCGTGAAAAACATCAACGAATATCTGGACGCCCATCCGTCCATGAAAACGTATTCGCTGGCCATCAACGACCTCGGCGGCTTCTGCGAATGTGAAGATTGCCTGAAACAGAACGGCGGCAGCCGGAAAAACGTCTTTCAGAAGGGATACGGGAATTTTTCCAACCTTTTCTACGCCTGGGCCGGAAAAGTCATCGACGGCGTTCTGAAAAAACATCCGGACATCTTCTTCGGATGCTGCGCCTACCGCGAAGTCAGCGAACCGCCGGATTTTCCCATCCACAAAAATCTGATTCCGGTACTGGCGATCGACCTCTATTCCATGTGCGACAAAGCCGCGCGGGCCTCGCACGAGCGTTACATTTCCGCCTGGAAGGCGAAAGCCCCGACGCTCGGCTTCTGGGAATACGGCTACGGACTCACGCCCTATTCCCTGCCCCGCATTTACTTCGGCCTTCAGGCTGAAATCCTGAAATACTACCACGCTTCGGGAGGACGGGTCCTGTTTGTGGAAAGCCAGTGTTATTCCGATGAGGGCCCCAAGCGTTATCTTTATTCAAAACTGGCGTTCGATGTGAATGCCGATCCCCACAAACTTCTCAAAGAGTGGTATGAGGCCTGCGTCGGCAAGGAAGCCGCCCCCGTCCTTGCGGAGTATTATCGGCTTTTCAACGACTTCTGGCTGGGAGACCGGGTCCGGCGCACCACATGGTTCCAGCCGTTCAACATTTATCTTCCGCTGGACCGGAACGGCGCCTACCTGTATGCCTTTTCCGAAAATGAAATGAAGAAAAGCCGTCAGCTGATCGAAAAAGTCGTGTCGCTCGCAAATCAGTACGGCGATGAAAAACAGAAACGGCGGGCCGCGAAAATCCGTCTTTACCATGATTATTATGAAGCGCTTGCCCTCAAGGGCGGCAGCACGGTCATGCCGCTTTCAGGAAAAATCTCCACCGCCGCGGAAGCGGTCAGCCTGATCGAAAAGCTGCCGGTTCTTTTTCAAAGCACGCAAAGACTCATTCCTGTTTCCAACCAGCTGGCCGACCTCGAGCTTGCCGAAACATACATCGTTCCCCGCTGGCATAAACAGGTTTTCGACAAACTCAGAATCAACAAGGCGTTCTGTCCGGTCATCCTGTTTTTTGACAGCATTCTTCCTTTTACCGATGACCCGGCGGTGTGCGGCGCCCTGGAAAAACTCGCCGCAAATCCGGAAATTCCGGAGCCTTTCCAGCGTCAGACGCGGGGATTCATTGTCCGAAACACAGCGAAAAATCTGCTCTCCGATTCTTTTTCTCCGGAGGACTGGAAACGTTCGTATGCCGCGACCGTTTCCCGGGAAAAAGGACCCGACGGCAAGCTCCGTTTCAAAGTCACGTCCAAAGGCGGCTGGACGGCGGCCGTCAGAACGGTTCCAATGAATCCCGGCCGGAATTATCTTGTCCGGATTACGGTTTCCTTCAGCGGTTCCGCACAGGAATCCTGCGCTGTCCGCCCGCTTCTCAGCGCCGTCCGGGACAAGGATGGAATGGCCATGCAGAGCTACCATACGGAGACCCGGCGTTTCAGCGGCGGGAAACCGTATACTTTCGAGCATGCGCATTTTTCCCTGGACAGTTCGGCCTTTGCATTTTCAAAAGGAGTTGTGTACGTGATTTTCCCTGAACTGCGGAAAAATCAATCCGTTTTCATCGACTCGATGGAACTGTTCGACATCACCGGTCCCCCGGGTGAAACAGCCGCCGGCCGATAGGGAAAACGCCGTCCAGCTCGATGACGGGACGGAAAAACCGGACTCCGGTCTCATTTGTCCGAATAAGGCGAAACGACCACATCGTCAAAGGAAACCGTTCCTTTCTGCTGCATGAGGTAGACATACACCCGGTCCCCGACCTTGTAGTCGCAGTCGAAAGAAAACGGCTTCCACTGATCCGAATCAATATCGTATGACTGATGTTTCGTAAGGGGCTTCCCGTCGACTTTGTATTGAGGGTATCCGCGGGCGTTGGGCGGAGGATTCAGATAAATCCCGGCCCACACGCCGAACGTCCCGTGCCCTCTGGCGGAAAGCGTAATCCGGAGTTTTCCGGAGGGAGCCGCCGTATACCACTGCGTCAGGATCCCTTTTTCCAGTTCGACATAATAATCATCCGGAGATCCTTCTTTCAGCTTCAAACTGCCGACCGCTTTGTTGGTTCCCCAGAATTTGGGAATCAGCGGGGATTTCCATTCCTTCCAGACACGGGCCGGCGGCTGTTTCGCATTCTCCAGCGTATCGTTGAACGTGGAGTTCTTCCAGGCGGACAAATCCGGCGCCTGTCCGAACATTCCTTTGCCGCGTGCCGGCGTGAACTTGATGTTGACGAAGTGGGAACTGCCGTGGAAATACCCGTTGGAACAGCTGCTGAGCTCGGAGGTTCCATCGGTCAAGGACCTGGCGCGGGCGACATTGAGCTTCCACGTGCCCCCGTCGAAACATTTCATGCCGATTTCCGCCGTGGGAATGCGGATTTCGAGAATCCAGCGGTCCCGGAGAATCGAAGTCTTGAACTCGGCCTGGGTATGAAACCGGGTATCCCGGGAAACGCTGGAGTTCTGGAGGGCGCTGATGATCCCGCCTCCCGGATTGATGGCCAGGTGGAAATAGCGGTCCGCCATGTCGGGATAACTGTAGAAAAGCTCGATATGGTCCCCGATCCGGGGCCAGCCGGTGTCGTCCCGGGGAACATTCTTCCCGAATTGGAGTTTTTCGGGATGCGGCTCGATGCATTCGACCGCGAGGTAAAGAAAATCGGGGTCATAGACGGCGCGGACGAAGGTCTGAACGGCCGCGAGGCTGTCCTTTCCGTCCTTCCGCTGCCAGGGCGAAAGTTTGAAGTTGCTTAAAACGTCGGCGTTTTTCCAGTCGGGTTCATCGAGCACGCCGTCGATCCGGATGTCGGCGTTTTTGCGGTAAACATTCAGCTCCTTGAAATTCTCAAGGTAGTTCTTGCGGGCGGCCTCCCACGTCAGACGGAAAATATCGCGGTCGCGCCGGACATGGGTCAATGCGCGCGGATCCGGATCGGAGGCGGCCGCCTTTTCCGCTTTGTCCAGCAATTCCAGCAGTTTCGCATGGACGCCCGCCTGATCCAGGCAGCGCCCCAGCGGAGCCCCCAGTCCCCAGCCCTGGCATCCGGGAGTCTCCAGGAAAGCCTTTGTCAGGAGGGCGCGGTATTCCCTCATCCCGCCTTCCCAGGCTTTTCCGTAATAAAGGCTGTTGCACTCCTCATACACCTTGTCGTAGTCCAGTGAAATATCATACATGAACCGGGCCGACATGTAGTTGGTCTGCCACATGGCGAACCAGTTCAGATTGCGTTCCTGAAATTCCCCGCTGGCCCGGTAGTGGGATGCATCCGGAGGCGGAGGGATAATGCAGAAGCGGGAACCCGCAAGCCCCAGTTCCGGATAGATTTTGAAGTTTTTCCAGAGGACCGATTCCGACGGCAGATAGCAGGAGCCGACAGCGCCGTCGGCCGCGATTTCATCCCGGTTGTGCATGATCAGCCCCAGTTCCTTCCACTGACGGTACAATTTGTTGAACTCGCGGTTGACCGAACAAGCCGGATCGTTGATCGCATGCCTCCAGCATTGATTGTTGAAGCTGAGGCAGACTTCCAGGCGTTTGTCCGGTTTGATCCCGAGGGGCGGCATCCAGAAATTCTGATAGGCCCAGCCGCCGAGCCGGGCATTCGGATACACCTTCCAAACTCTCTGCGCCAGCGTGTTGACCAGCGTCCAATACCGCGTGGACATGCGTCCGAGGCGGGCTTCCTCCGGCGGAT
>MWCA01000145.1 GCA_002069785.1 Lentisphaerae bacterium ADurb.Bin242
CTTACCGTTTCGGAAAAAAAAGCGGTATTGCGGATTACCCGAATTCCGCGGCGTAAAAAGCTTGATCCGGAGAATTCCGTGATTGGCATAAATATTTTTCAGCAGCAGCACTGGTATTACAGCTATCAACTTCCGCTGTTCGCCGCCGCCGGAGTACGCTGGGTCAGACCTTGGCTGTTTTGGGAAAATTCCTGGCTGTTTCAGGAACCGGAAAAGGGGAAATGGGATACAAGAGAGTTGGACGCCACCTTGCGACGTCTGGAAAAATACGGTCAAAAATATGAATATATTCTTTATAACTTCCCGTCGTGGCTGGTCGCCGAAAAATCGACTCAATATACTCAGCTTTCAGAGGCGCAGACCGCTCAGTGGCTGGACTATATCGCCAAAATAGTAAAACATTGCGCGGAATATGTCACTGATTTTGAAATCTGGAATGAACCCGATCTGCTGGCAAATTATAACCGTAAATTCTCCGCCGAATTCTTCAGCGATTTCACCCGAAAAACTGCGGCTGCGGTTCGCGAAGCCAATCCGAGGGCCCGGGTACATATTCTTTCGCATTCGACGGAACGCGAGTGGCTGCGCAAGGTCGGGGACTCGGGAATTGCCCGGCACGGGGATGTGATTACGCTGCATTCTTATGCCTCGGTACGCCGTTTCTTTCAGACGGAAAGCATTCGTCAACGGATTTTGGATTGCGGCGGTTTTCTGGGGATTCCGCAATATTTCAATGAAATCGGATTTGACGGTTACGACGGCTGCCCGGAATACGCCAAGGCTTTCCCCAATACCTCGGAACGCGATCAGGCCCGGAATCTGGTGCTGAATACGGTGCAGACCCTGCATGTCGCCGGGCCGAAAGGAAAAATGTTCTACTTCTGCAGTCTGGACCCGAGAGACAGTACCGATCCGGAAGGCCGGACTTGGGACAGCGCGTTCGGTCTGCTGTATCTCGGACTCCAGCCCAAGCTTGGATTCGCGGCCTTGGCTGCATTGGCGCAGATGATTGACGGACATCCGGTTCTCGGTTACGTGGAAGTCCGTGATAAAATCCATTTCACTGCATTTTCCGATGAACGCGCAATCGTATGGAGCGACGCGCCGTCGGGTTCGGTTCAGGCGATGAAACTTGGATGTGCAGAAAATGAAATGTTGAAGGTTTATGACCTCTACGGGAATCCGGTAGACAGCGGCAAGGCGGCGGAGTTGATGCTGGATCTCTCCGACGGCCCATTGTACGTTTGCGGATCCTCTGCGCTTGGCAAAACCGCCGCCGCATTCCGGGAAAAGTGGATAGGAGATCGTAAAAAAATTGCAGAGGCGGAACATCAGGTCGGTAGAACCGAAAAGGTTTCCATGCAACGAAACGGAGTCTCGGAAATATCGTTTCACATCCCGGACGGCAGTACCGTAAAGGTGAGTTCGCCCCGCTCTCTGGAACTCAAGGCAGAGTCGTGCGTCGCCGACGGCCGTTGCACGGTAAAACTTCGTGCAGGTTCCGTTCCCGGTGCCGGAACCGTAACTTGCAAGGTCACGCTGCCGAATGCGGACTTGCCGCAAGTCGATCGCTCGTTCCCGGTCATGATCGAGCGGCTCGCATTGATCGAAGACGGCAAGTTTGAACAGGGTTCCTTGGCTGAGTTCACACTTGCCGGCACAGAATCGATCGACCCGGAAAGCAGGGCGATGCGGATCAACGGACCGTTTAAAAGCCGTACCCATTTGTACAGCAAGTTGGATTTATCCACGAGCCGTCCCCTGCACTTTTCCGTTCGGCTGAAGGGAAAGCTTTCCGCCACCGCAAAAGTCTCGTTCAATGTCTCCTTTTTTGAAAACGGTCAGTGGAAAGGAACTTGGACCTGTGCGCGGCTTCGCGAAAACACCATCGGCAGCGCAGGATTCAATAAATACATCCGCGAGATTCCTGCTGACATTTCCCAGTGGACTCCGTTGCAATCGATTCTGCCGGCCAATGTGCTCAAGTCGCAAACAGCCCGGGCCATCTTTTTTATTGATGTCCGCGGCGGGCTGGCGGGAGATTATATTCTGATCGACGATCTTGAACTTTATCAGTAAGAGAAGGAGAAATATCTTCGCTATAAGCAACAATGGGACCTGGGGCCGGTAATACATTTTTATCCAGTCGGAAAGGATTCTGGTTCAAATGAAAAAACATATTTTTACCTTGATAGAACTCCTCGTCGTGATTACGATCATCGCCATTCTCGCCGCCATGCTGCTGCCCAGCTTGAGCAAGGCGCGGGAGGTCGCAAAACGGACCAGCTGTTCCGGGCAGCTCAAACAATTAGGAACCGCCGCCGCCATGTACAGTCAGGATTATCAGGATTACGTCGTTCCTGGATATTTGCGGGCACAATATTGGCCGTGCCAACTCTATCGCTATGTCGGTTCCGGAAAGTGGGATGACAAAATCCTCCTGTGCCCCTCCGCGGTACCGGGAACGTCGTTTTCCTGTAAAAAATTTCCGGACAATCCAGAAATCATACGCGCCACGTCGTATGGTGGACGAATTGAAGTCATGGGTATGGAGGATTGGAGCAGCGGAAAATTCATTAAAAGCAACAGAATCAAAACTCCGAGCAAGACCCTTTTGCTGTGCGATTTTTCCTGGGGCGCATACTACATCGGCGGCAATCGTTATGGCGTGGTGTATAACAGCTGGTATAAAACCACCAGTGTTTGGGACCATCATTTCCGGCACGCGGGCAGCATCAATATTTTGATGATTGGCGGTAATGTGCTTTCTTATCAGAAGCCGTCGAACAAGGATATGCTCCAAAACCAGTATACAGTGAATTCGCCGCTCAATACCCTGCAATAATTACGGTACAACAGTCCGATGCAAAACAAATGGATCACAGCGCCCGGAATCCGCGAACGCCGCAACGCATATTTTCGATTTCGGCATACATTTACGGCGGAACAGATTGGGGAAGCAAAACTGCGCGTTGCCGCGCAAACCGGATATCGATTGTGGGTCAACGGACTCGATATTGACATCGGTCCGGCACGAGGTTCGACGACCATCATTTCTATGACGAATGGGATGTCGAGCGGTGTCTGCATTCCGGAGTCAACCGAATTTGCATTCTGGTCCAAAACATGAACTTCCCGACTTTCGTCACCCATGGCGACGGGGCGATGGTCTATTGCGAACTCAACGATGTCAAGACAACTTTTGACACCTTTGAAACACTTCCCGGCGGAGATGAATGGCCGGAGGGAACCCCGCTATTCGCCGGTCAAGTCGGCTGTGCGGAATTCCGGGACCTGAGACTTGAGCCTGTCGGGTGGCTTGACGGAACGGACCACATGCAGTGGCTCGCGCCCGAAAAGTGTGAGTCCGTCAAAAAATGTCTGCCGCGTCCCGTTCCCCTTTTGGCGGTCACACAGCATCGGGCGACCGGAATCGCGCATACCGCAATTGTTGAAAAAATGCCGAAAGGGGAATTCCCCGCCGAAGCAATCACGTTTGCCGGACACGGAGATGTTGACAGAGCAATGACGACGTTGTGTCATGAATTGATCTTCGCCGGAGAACACAACGTGGTGATCGGGCCCCCGTCCGGAGATAGAGGGGTCTCCCTGGTTTTCGGTTTTTCGGAGGAGATCATCGGCTCCTTCGAGCTGGATGTTACCACACCCGCCGGAGTCGTAGTAGATTTCGGATATGCCGAGGCATTGAGCGACAACGGACGCATGAAGGTCTGCCGCAACCGTGATCCCTTGGATTATCATTTGGCCGACCGCCTGACAACCAGAGAGGGACGGCAGACTTTAGGAACTTCCATTCTTCAGCGAGGATTCCGTTATGTCGAAGTGGTGTTCCGTCATTTAACGGGTTCGGTGATCCTACACCGGGTCGTAGCCGTGGACCGAAGATATCCGGCGACCATGGCCGGAACGTTTTTTTGTTCCGACATGCTGCTGAACCGGATCTGGGGGGTCTGCGCGGAAACTCTTGGCGCATGCACAACCGATGTTTTCACGGATTGCCCGTGGCGCGAACGCGCGTTCTGGGTGAATGATTTCATGGTTGAAAATCCGGCGGCGCTGCATCTTTTCGGGGATTACCGGATGAATGCCCACGCACTTTCCTTGGCTTTTTCCAACCGCCGGGACGATGGATTGATTCCCGGCGTGGTCCCTTACAGCGGCGGTCCGAATCTGGTGCTGCCCGCAACCGATTTGCAGCTGGCGCTCATTGTTCATGATTATTACTGGTATTCCGGCGATTTGGAAACAACCCGCAAACTGATTCCGGAGTTGCTGAAAACACTGAAATTTTTCCATCGGCGCATCGGGCGGAACGATTTGATTTCTCCCCCCGTTGGAACGTGGAACTTTGTGGACTGGGCATATGAACTTTCGGGACTCCGGTTTGGGGATAAACACACATCGCTTTTAAATTTCTTTTACGTCATGGCCTGTGACGCGGCCGCAGAACTCCTGGAGGCCACGGGGTCATCTGTGAACAGCGTGAAAACCTGGCGGAGACATGCTGAAAAGGTTCGAAAGGCGCTTCGTCTCCGATTTCGAACACCGGACGGCATTTATTCCGATTTTCTACAGGAAGACGGAACGCCTTCCCGACAGGCCAGCGAATTGGGGCAGGCCCTTGCCACGCTCTCCGGAACTGAATTGCAACGCCCGGAGCGCCCTGGACTTCTGGTCCCGGAACTTTACATGCATTATTTTCTACTAAAACAGTTTCAGCGCGAACACCATGCACAGGAAGGACTGCGGCGATTGCGCCGGTATTGGGGCGATATCGTCCGTACCGGAACCCCAACCTTATGGGAGGCGGGGGTTTGGACCCATGGATCGGCGGCGTTTGGCGGATTCGGCAGTCTCTGCCACGGATTTAGCTGTTCACCGTTGATTTTCTGTCATACGGCGTTGCTTGGAGTTCGGCCTCTGGAACCGGGGTTTCGCAGATTTTCGGTGGATCCCGACTTCGGAGATCTGGAATTTGCACGGGGCGGAATTCCGACTCCGAATGGAATCATTCAAATCCGTTGGGAACGGAACTCCCACGGAAGCGTGACTTTGGAACTCAACGTTCCCTTTGGTTTGACCGCAGTTACGCCTTTCGGAGAATGCGGTTCCGGCTTCCATCGCCTGTGCTGGACAATCTGAGCGCGTTGTTTTCGCCGCAGTCGGGTTGCGTCTGCTCAATTTTACTCCATTGAGCTCAATACCAGCCCCTCTGGGGCGGTTTTCTTTCCTTTGACCTATAACATCGGCATGCCGAATGCCGAACAACTAGAATTGTTCTGCATCTTCCCTGTTCACCGGTTCGGCGGGGGGGAGGAGGCGGACGCGGTTCCCGCCGAGGGGGAAGCGGATTTGAAACACCGTTCCTTCTCCCGGAACCGAGCGCAGCCCGAACTCCGCGCCGTGTTCGCGGCAGATCCGCTCGATCACCATCGTCCCGATTCCGTTCCCGCCGGAACGGTTCGTCTTGAACGCCTGGAACATCGTGCTCAACTCCTCCGGCGTGATGCCGCAGCCGGTGTCGATGAACTCCAGCACCACCCCGCTGCCGTCGGAATGCCCCCGGATCAGCAGCTTTCCGCCGTTCGGCATCGCCTGCACCGCGTTGCGGATCACGTTGTAAAACAATTGCTTGAGTTGCGCCGCGTCACCCGAAACCGGGCGCAGTTGCACCGTCTGTTCGCACTGCACCTCGACCAGCCGCGCCTCGATTTCGGAGTGCATGAAATTCAGCACGTCGAGAACCAGTTGCATCACATCCACCGGCGCAAACACCGGTTTCCCCGGGCGCAGCGCCGAGAGAAAACCCTGAATGATGCTGTCCAGCCGCTCCACCTCGCCTTTGCACGCCCGGATCATGTCGCACGCCTCCGGGCACGGCAGCGTCTCGTCCTCGGCACAATACCGCTCCAGCATCTGGAGGTTCAAGTATAGGCTGTTCAACGGGTTGCCGATCTCGTGCGCCACCCCGGCCGCCAGCATCGACACCGCCTGCCCCTTCTCGAATTCCAGGTCGCTCATGGTCCGCGCCCGGCTCTCGGTCACGTCGCGGACGATCACCGCCGCCAGCGACGGATCTTCCGGGTAGGGAACCAGATAGAACTGCACGAAACGCCGCACCGGGTAGAGAATCTCCAGCTCCTCGCGCGCCACCTTCTTCCACTCGCGCTCGTCGGACCCGAGAATCCGCGGCCAGTCAATCCCCTGCAGCAGTTGCGAAACACGCACATCGGAAAGATCCTCGGGCAGCGCCAGCAGTTCCCGCGCCGCCCGGTTGTGATAGCGGATCAGCAGATTGCGGTCGATGACCAGAATTCCCTCCTCGATCGCGTTGAACATCGTCTCCAGAAATCCGCGCTCCTTCATCAGCCGCAGAATATACGCCTGACGGCTCCCGGCGTCGATGTCATCGAGGCGCTCGCCGAACCGATCCAGAAAATTTTTCCTCACCGCCATTTGCAATCACTCCATTCCGGTGTAATAATATAACTATTATAGCATCCGGCTGACGAAATCTCAAACCACCGGGAGAAGTTATGCGAATCTTTCTGCTTATTCTGGCGGCATTCACCGCCGCGCTGGTTCTCGGCGCCGCCGATGTGCCGAGCCTCCCCGCCGAAGATAAAACCGAAAAACCCGCCGTCGCCGAAACCGGCAAGCTGCTCGAACTCCCGGACTCCGCCCAGACCAACCGCGCTAACACCCCGCCCGGCGTCCTGGGGTCGCAGGCGGCCAAACCCGGCGTCGTCTACGAGTGGACCCCATCCCCTGACCAGACCCGCATCACCGGCGGCGCCGACCTCATCGATGCCTTCCTCGCCCCCGATGAAACCCTGCTCGTCCTCCTCGAAAAAGTCGGCGGAAAAGACGGCCCCAACAGCACCCGCGTACTCTGCTGGAACCTGCTCAACGACCGCCTCGTACGCGCGTTTCGCCTCAACGACCGTAAGCTCGCCGCCGCCGCCCCTCTTCCCGGCAACCCCGGTTTCGTCGCCTCCCAGCGCGCCCAGAAGGAATTCGATCAGCCGGACCGGCTCGTCATCGTCGATCTCCTGAGCGGCAAAATCGACCAGGAGTCACCCCCGCTCCAAGGCGCGGTACGCTCCTTCGTCGTCGGCCGGAAACAAACCTGCGCCACCGTCGAAGGCGAGGAAAACATCCTCCTCTTTTCAAACCGGAATTTCTCCGAAACGCCGCAAACCCTCCGGACCCTCGTCGCCGAACCGCGGCTGCTCCTCTCCCCCTCCGGCGCCATCCTCTTCGTCTACGGAAAAGGACGGCTCGAAGTCTTCAACACCGACACCGAATCCGGATTGCCGGAAATGCTCTCCAGCCGCGAACTCCCCGAAGATTTCACCCCCGCATCCGGCCTGCTGCCGTTCGACCATGCCGACACAATCCTCCTCGCCGACGCCTCCGGAAAAGCCCTGCTCTTCTCCAACGGAATGCAGCGGTCACTCACCGACCAATTCAGCGGAATCGCCTGCTGCCGCACCGCCGACCGCAAACTCTTCCTCTGCATCAAACCCAAAGAGTCCATCTCCCTTTATCAGCTCCCAAACGAAACCTCCCCCTCCGTCACCGTCTCCCCGGGCGAACTTCGCCCCATCAGCCGGAACGACAACTTCCGTCTCTTCCCTCTGGCCGGCATCGGCGTCCAGATCCTCCTCGACCTCGGCGTCAAATCAATCCGCCTCCTGACCAACAACCCCAAAAAACT
>MWCA01000146.1 GCA_002069785.1 Lentisphaerae bacterium ADurb.Bin242
CGGAACCTGAAGGAGTTTTGAAAATGAACCAGGATGAACTGAAGGCTCTTCAAGAGGAAATTGCCGGAAAAAATACGAAACAACTCCTCGGTTTTGCCGCGGAAAAGTTCTCTCCGGACATTGTATTCGCCACGTCGCTGGGTGCGGAGGACCAGGTGCTGACCGATCTGATCGTGAAAAGCAAACTGGATATTCCGATCGTCACGCTGGATACCGGGCGTCTTTTCGGGGAAACGCTCGACCTCCTTGCCGAAACGGAGAAATTCTACGGCATCCGCATCCGGGTGTATGCGCCGGACGCGAAAGAGCTGGAGGAACTGGTGAACACCCATGGAATCAACTGTTTCCGTCAATCGGTGGAACTGCGGAAACGCTGCTGCCGTGTCCGGAAAGTTTCCGCGCTCAACCGTGCGTTGGCGGGAAAGAAGCTCTGGATCTGCGGACTGCGGCGGGAACAGTCGGTCACCCGTTCGGATATCGAGGTTCTGGAAGACGATCCGGCCAACGGCCTGCTGCGGCTCAACCCGCTGGCCGACTGGAGCGGGGAACGGGTCTGGGACTACATCCGCGCGCACAATGTTCCATACAACGTTCTCCATGACCGCGGGTTTCCCAGCATCGGATGCGCCTGCTGTACGCGGGCGGTCCGGCGTATTGAAGACGTGCGCGCCGGCCGCTGGTACTGGGAGAAGCCCGAACATCGCGAATGCGGCCTGCACGTCCATTCCCGGGAAAATTGAAGAAAGGAAACATATATATCATGTCGGAATCATACAATCTGAGCCAGCTTCGCCAGCTGGAGGCGGAAAGCATCCAGATTTTCCGGGACGCGGTCGGACAGTTCGAACGGCCCGTCATGCTGTATTCGATCGGCAAAGACTCCGGCGTCCTGGCGCATGTCGCGCGGAAAGCTTTTTATCCGGGGCGCCTTCCGTTCAAGCTCCTGCACATCGATTCGACCTGGAAATTCAAGGAAATGATCCGGTTCCGCGACTGGTTCTGCCGTGAGAACCGCTTCGAACTGATCGTCCATTCCAACGAGGAAGGGAAAAAAGCCGGGGTAAACCCGTTCGATTACGGCAGCCGGAAATACACCGACATCATGAAGACGCAGGCGCTGCTTCAGGCTCTCCGCGCCGGGAAATACGACGTCGCATTCGGCGGAGCCCGCCGAGACGAGGAGAAGTCCCGCGCCAAGGAACGGATTTTTTCGTTCCGTGACTCCTTCCAGCAGTGGGACCCCAAAAACCAGCGTCCGGAGCTGTGGAACCTCTACAATGGAAGAATCAATCCCGGCGAAAGCGTGCGGTGCTTCCCGCTTTCCAACTGGACGGAGACTGATGTGTGGCAGTATATCCGGCTGGAAAAGATTCCGATCGTCGAGCTCTATTTCGCCAAGCCCCGCCCCATGGTCGAGCGGGACGGTTCGCTCATCATGGTCGACGACGACCGCATGCGGCTCCTGCCTGGAGAAACGCCTCAAGTGAAAATGGTGCGCTTCCGCACGCTCGGCTGCTATCCGCTGACCGGCGCAATCGAATCCGCGGCGGCCACCGTCGAGGAGATCGTCGCCGAAATGCTCCAGACGCGGCTCAGCGAACGCTCCACAAGGGTGATCGACCACGACGGCGATTCCTCCATGGAACAGAAAAAAAGGGAGGGCTACTTCTGATGGATATCAATGCGTATCTCAATGCCCACGAAAACAAGAGCCTGCTCCGTTTCCTGACCTGCGGCTCGGTCGACGACGGAAAATCCACTCTGATCGGACGTCTCCTTTACGACAGCAAGCTCATTTTCGAAGACCAGCTCGCCTCGCTGAAAAAAGACAGCGATAAGAACGGGACCGTCGGAGCCGGCGAAATCGATTACGCGCTGCTGCTCGACGGACTCAAGGCCGAACGCGAACAGGGCATCACCATCGACGTCGCCTACCGCTATTTCTCGACACCGAAACGGAAATTCATCATCGCCGACTGCCCGGGGCATGAACAATACACCCGGAACATGGCGACCGGAGCCTCCACGGCGGACCTTGCCATCATCCTGATCGACGCCCGTTACGGAGTCATCACGCAGACCCGGCGGCACTCCTTCATCGTGTCGCTCCTCGGCATCCGCAACGTGGTCGTCGCGGTCAACAAGATGGATCTGGCGGACTACTCGGAGAAGCGCTTCGAGGAAATCCGGAACGACTTCCTTTCCTTCGCCCGCGAACTGGAGATTCCGAATCTTCACTTCATGCCGATTTCCGCACTCAAGGGGACCAATGTCGTCGCACGCTCGCCCGAACGGACGCCCTACTACAAAGGTCCTTCCCTGCTGGAATATCTGGAAGAGGTCGATACCGGCCAATCCCGGAATCTGGAGGATTTCCGCTTCAATGTCCAGTATGTGATCCGCCCCGACCTCGATTTCCGGGGATTCGCCGGAACCGTGGCTTCGGGCGTCGTCCGCAAAAATGACGAAGTGCTCATCCTGCCCTCCGGCAAACGTTCCCGGATCAGGGAGATCGTTACGGCCGACGGCAGCCTGGAATATGCCTTCGCCTCGCAGGCCGTCACGCTCACACTGACCGACGAGATCGACATCAGCTGCGGCGACTGGATCGTGAAGCCGGACAATCTTCCGCTGGAAAGCTCCGTCTTCCGTGCGCATCTGATCTGGATGGCCGGAGAGGAACTGGTTCCCGGAAAGACGTACCTCATCCGCCACGGAGCCTCCTTCCTCAAGGGGCGTGTCCGGGAAATCACCCGGCAGATCGACGTCAACACGATGGAGCGCAAAAAGGCGGACTCCCTTGCTTTGAACGGCATCGCCGAAGCGGTCATTGAATCGACCCTGCCGATCTATTTCGATCCCTATGAGAAAAACCGTGCCACGGGACGTTTCATCCTGGTCGATCCGATCACCAACGCCACTTCCGGCGCCGGCATGATTTTGGACGCCGTCAATCCGCAGGATTTCCTACCGTCCCGGATTCCGGATCACTGGAACGGCAGCATTACGCCGAAACTCCGGGCGGAGTCCCAGCGTCATCGCGGCGGCATCCTTCTGCTGGCCGGAAAAGGCTCGGCGGTGCTGGCCGCGGCGCTGGAGGAAAAACTGTTCGGCCTCCACGTCCTCAGTTACGCCCTCAGCGTCTCCGATCACGCGCCCGACCGGAAACGGAACCTGGAAACCCTTCTCGAGACCGCCCGCGCTTTCGCGGACGCCGGAATGATTTTCATCACGGCCCTGCCTTCGGGACACGAGGATGTGTTCGTCGGGGATTCCATCCTGGCCGTTTCCATCGGGAACGCCCTGGAAAAAAGCGACCTGAAACTCGGCGTCCGGGAAAAAACAGAGGAAAAACTCGAGAAAATCACTGGACTTTTAGTGAAAAAGCAATATCTTCCGGATTATCATGCGTGGAATTATGTCATCTGAATGAATCTCCCCGGGAATCCCGCGGACCTTGCTCCGGCGGAACCGGCGGAATCACGGGAGACGGAAAATTATGGGCAAAATCGTGTTTCTTCTGCTGTTCCTGGCAATGCCGGCTCTTGCCGGCATTGTCCGTGAAAACGACGCGGAAGTGATTTACCGTCAGCCGGACGGCGAGGAGGTGCGCCTCCCGAAGAATCCGAAGCGGACGGTCATCGCTTACCTTTCCCTGGCGAAGATCTGGGAACAGGCGGGCGGGAAAGCGGTCGGCGTGCTGGGCGCGAGAAACGACAACGCGCTGCCGGAATCCATGCGGGACCTTCCGAAAGTCGGCACGGGAATGCTTCCGAACGCCGAGAAGGTGATGCTGCTGGAACCGGACCTGGTTCTGTTGTCGGCGAAAATTGAACGCCAGCGCGCCGCGGCCCGGCAGCTGCGGCAGTCCGGGATCGCCGCCGTCTGCCTGCCTTACAACCATTACCGGGACTATCTTGAACTCCTCGACCTTTTCTGCCGTCTCCACGGCAAGTCGATCCGTGAAATCCCGGAAGCCCGGCGGACCGTGGAAACGGTCGAAGCGGTCTGTGCGGAAACCGCCGGACGCGGAAAACCGGTCTGCGCCATCCTGTTCGCCTCCGCTTCCGGATTCTCCCTGGAATCGGAAGGGACGAACGCCGGAACCATCGCCGGAATGCTGGGCGCGGTCAATATCCTGAAATCCTCCAAGAATCTCCGGATTCCCTTCAGTTTCGAACAGTTTCTGCTGGAAGACCCGGAGGTGATCTTCATCGTCACCATGGGCGATGCCGAAGCCCTGCGGGAAAAGGTCCGTTCGGAGTGGATGAGCCGTCCGGTCTGGAAGGAACTGAAGGCCGACAAAGCCGGACGCGTCCATTTCCTGCCGTCCGAACTTTTCCTGTTCCAGCCGGGACCGGATTATCCGAAGGCGTTCCGGCACATGACCGACCTTCTCTATCCGGGAAAGGGAGCGGGGAAATGAAGTTCCGCGCCTTTCTGAAAACCGCGCGCGGACGCTTTCTGGTCTGTGCCGCACTGCTGGTTCTGCTGCTGGCGGCGGTTCTGCTGAGTCTCTGCGCCGGAGCGTTGAAACTGAGCCCGGACCGGATCGCGGCCGTCCTCCTTTCCGGAGAGCCCCCGATTCAGTTCCGAATCCTGTGGGACATCCGTCTGCCGCGCATCCTGCTCGGGGTGCTGGCGGGGGCCGGGCTGGCCGTTTCCGGAACCCTGCTTCAAGGGGTCATGCACAATCCGCTGGCTTCGCCCGGCATCATCGGAATTTCCTCGGGCGGAGGTCTTGCCGGAATCCTGGTTTTCCTAGCCTTCCCGAAATACGGCGCGCTGCTGGTGCCGGCGGCTTTCGCGGGAGCTCTCGCAACGGCGCTCCTGATCTATCTTCTGGCCTGGAAACGGGGACTCAGCCCGGTGCGGCTGATCCTTTCCGGAGTGGCTGTATCGGCCATGCTCGGGGCGTTCGGAGCCGCGCTGCTGCTGTTCCACGCGGAAAAGGCGGGGGGAATCCTCGACTTCTTCATCGGTTCGCTGGCAGCCGGGAACTGGACGCAGATCGGGCGGATATGGGCCTATATGGCCGTCGCATTGACCGTTGCGTTTCTTCTCGGCGGACGCCTCAACCTTCTGGCGCTCGGTGATGAGGTGGCCGCGGGGCTCGGGGTACGGGTCGAAAGGACCCGTTTCCTCCTGATCGCGGCCGCCGCGCTGCTGGCCGCCTCGGCGGTCAGTGTGGCCGGACTGCTCGGTTTCGTGGGGCTGATCGCTCCGCACATCGTCCGGATCCTGATCGGGTCCGACAACCGTTTCGTAATTCCGGCGGCGGCTCTTTCCGGCGGCCTTCTGGTCACGGCCTGCGACACCGTCGGGCGGATCGTGATGGAACCGGCCGAGCTTCCCGTCGGGATCATTCTGGCCATGCTCGGACCGCCCTTCTTCCTGTGGCTGCTGAGGAGGCACTCCTATGAACCTTGAAATACGGTCTCTCCGCGCCGGATACGGCGCAAACCGCGTGATCGACGGCGTGGATTTCCGCGTGGAAAGCGGTTCCATCACGGCTCTGCTCGGTCCCAACGGATGCGGCAAATCGACCCTGCTGAAGGTAATCGGACGCCTTCTCGCGCCCGAATCCGGACAAGTCCTGCTGGATGGAAAATCGATCCGGGACTTCGACACGAAAGTGCTGGCCGAATCCCTTGCCATTCTGCCCCAGCTGCACCATGCCCCGGGCGAAACGACCGTGGAGGAACTGGTCGAATACGGACGATATCCCCGGCGGAAAAACGGCTTTGTCCTTTCGGTGCATGACCGGGAGGTCATCGACCGCGTCATTGCCATGACTTCGCTGGAAACCCTGCGCAAGCGTCCGGTACGGACCCTTTCCGGAGGGGAGCGCCAGCGCGCCTGGATCGCCCTCACGCTGGCGCAGGAGCCGGAAGTCCTGCTGCTGGACGAACCCACGACGTTTCTGGATGTCTGCTGTCAGTTCGAGGTGATCGACCTGATCCGCCGCCTGAACCGGGAATGCGGAATCACGGTCCTGATGGTGCTTCACGATTTGAACCTAGCCGCGTCCTGCGCCGACCGGATGCTCATGCTCAAGGATGGCGGAATCCGGTATGCCGGAACTCCGCAGGAGGTCATGAAACCCGCTATTCTGGAGGAGATCTTCCGGATTCGCGCCGAGGTGATTCGTCTGCCCGGCGGCACTCCCCATTGCATTCCGACCGGTTCCCTGCGCCGAGGTTGAGGAACCCCCGGAACGTCAGAGAATCTTCGCTTCCTCGAGGAGTGACAGCACCCGGGCGGGAAGCTCTGCCGCCGGAATGAATTCGGGGTCTTCCTTCCCGATCGGTTTTTCAGAGGGATTGTGCCAGACGGTGAAGCCGTCGACCAGCGTCTCGCCGATTTTTTTCCGGAATCCCTGAAAACCGAACCGGGCCGCCTGATGGGACGTGCACGAGTTCGGGCATCCGGAAAAATGAAGACTTTCGACAATCGTGTTCGCCCGCGCGGCGGTGAAACGCGCGGGATGCTTGCGGAAATAATCGTCCAGTGCCCCGGAGACTTCGGCGGCATAGCGCGGCGTGTCCAGAATTCCGATCCGGCATACGGCGGCTCCGATACAAGTGTCCAGCTGTCCGCGGAACGTGGAAAAAACCAGGTCTTCGGGCAGGTCTTTCAATGCTTCGTACAGCGCGGGGAGCGTTTCCTCCGGAAAGGCCGGAATCAGGATGTTCTGTTCGATCGTGAGACGCACGGCCGGAATTCCGAAACGCTCCAGCAGAGATGCCAGACGCCGGAATCCCGCCACGTTCAGGATGCCTTTCGGAATGAACAGCCGAACGGAGGACTCTCCCTTGAAACGTGTTTTCCGGGTGGCGAGACGAAGCCAGCGTTTGTAACCGGCATCCTCCGGCACGGTATGTTCCGGCAGAACGAAGGAAACCGCCGTTTTCGCGTTCCAGTCGGAAGGAAATGTCGGGACGGGCGGAAACTCACGTTTTTCGAGTTTCCGGTAATAATCAAGATAGAGTTTTTTGAATCCGGCCTTGCCGAGCCGTGCGGCAATGTAACGGACACGAGCGGCGGCCCGGTTGGTGCGGTCTCCGTGCTCGCTGAAGAGTTCCACCATGGCCCGCGCCGCGCGCGCCAGCCGGGAGGGCGGAATAAAAGGGATCAGGAGAAACCCGAGCGCCGGATTGCGCCCGAATCCGCCGCCTCCGTAGACTTTGAACCCGAATTTTCCATTTGCGTTCCGGGTTTCCACAAAACCGAGGTCCTGCCGCAGGGCCAG
>MWCA01000147.1 GCA_002069785.1 Lentisphaerae bacterium ADurb.Bin242
CATCGTCCTGCCCTCGGCCCTGCGCCGCTCCCTGCCGGCCTACAGCAATGAGGCGATCTTCATGCTGCACGGCACCTCGCTGGCCAGCATCGTCACCATCATGGACCTGACCGGCGCGGCACGCCAGGTCAACTCGACCTACTACATCCTGGACGGAGAGGGACGCTACGCGAACTTCTCCGGGACCGGGAACACGTTCAACTGCAACCACCCGGTCGTGAGGGACCTGATCCTCGACTCGCTCGCCTGGTGGGTGACGGAGATGCACGTCGACGGGTTCCGCTTCGACCTCGCCTCGATCCTCGGGAGAGGGCGCGACGGCTCGGTCCTGACGAACAAGTAATTTTTCGAAGCGAGAAGCTGGAAACTGCCCGCGGCCTTGAGTACAGGTCCCATCCGGACAGCGGATATCAGTGGATGGGATTTTGCCTTTTCCCAGTCCGCGGAAGAAGGAAAGTCGTCCGCAGCAGTTCTTTGCACGGAGATGACAAGATTTTTCCGGCCATCTTCTTTTTTCATCAGTTCGTTTCGTTCGGCGGTCATTACGTCGAAGAGGTATTTCCGAAGCAGACCGACCCGGAATTTGAAGACAGGATCGGGCGCGGCGGCTTTTTCCGCTTCCAGCAGAAGACGATTGATTTTTTCCATTTCTCCGACGGAATAGACGATGCTCCAAACTTCTTCCTGCAATTTTTTTCTTGAATTCTCATCACCGAACAATCCCGCCTTGCCCGGTTTGTCCGGAACGAAACTCTGCCAGACTTGAGTCCACTTTTTTTCAAAGAATGCAAAAAGTTCCTTGACCTTGCCGCCTGCCGGGCCATAGTAGAGAGTGAAATACTCATCCAGCTCCTTTTCAATATCAAGGTCCGGATTCCACATCGCCCGCATGAAAATATAAACATCGAGATTGCGGAACGTATGGGTGAGATTGTGGTTTTCCAGATACATTCCCGCCGTAAGCGGACGGATCATCCGCACAAATTCCACGATATGCCTCGGATAAGTGTCCGGAATTCCGGGAAGCGTCCGGGCAAAGCAAATGCATTGATAGGTCCAGAGCGGAAGATTTCCCTTCCCGAGCAGGTCGCTCCATTGCTTTACGAGAGCCAGATCGGCGGCAAGACGTACCGGGCGGTCGATTTCCTTCGGACCGCTGACACAGATCCGCACCCGGATATTGTCCGGAACCTTGAAATATTTCGGCATTTCCTTTTTCTTACCGTACACCAAGGTGGAAATATACTTGCCCGGATGTTTCTCCTTCACCATTTGCGCCACATCGATTGTAACTTTCCACCGGAGTTCGCTGTCGTCCGGACACGGATATTTCTTCCGGAACTCATTGCAGCGGGAGCAACAACAACGCCCGTCATTATCATCGGTAGTATCCATGCTGTCGATCATGAACTCGTCCGGAGAGGTAAAAGGAAAAGGCCATTTCGAACGGAGATAGGGAGGAAGATCCCATCCGATGTCTTTCGGGCTTTTTCCGGAAAAATAAGCATCCGCGGCTTTCTTCCAGAGTTCCGTCACGGCAGGATCCGTCCAGCAGGAATAATGAGGGTTGCGTCTTCCATTTTTTTCGAGCTGATGCCGTTCCGGGTGAGCCAGCCATTCCTTGTTTTTATATAGCTGGAGGGATTGTTCGGAATGACACCCCATCACCATATTCCGGGTGGATGCGCCGTTGCGGAGCCCCCAGAGGAAAATGTCAACACCATTATCGCAGTATTCTCCGGCATCGGGAAACACCTTCTTGAAATTCCATACGTCCGCGATCTGCCTGTCCGCAAAAAAAGGAGCATCCTTCACAAACATTTCCGGAATTTTCAGGGTCGGTTTCGAGGGAATCAGCTCGTGTCTTTTGCCGGGTGCGAACCAGCGGACCCCCAGACTGCGGAGAAACGCATACACGCCCGTCAGCGTTCCTTTCCATGGGTTGTCGTAAAAGAGGTCGAACATGTCCGCCCGCGGCGCCGGATCGTCCTTCCCGTAGATGTCGATGCGCTTTCCTTTGGCTTGAATGACGTAGGTGTCCGGCTTGAAATCCTTCGCGTCGCCGAAGCCGAGATAAATATTGACTCCGTCGGAGGGCTTCTCTCCAACAACAAATGTTGCGCCGGTTATTTTGTCGAGATAATTTTTCAGTTCGCCGGCAGCCAGTTTCACCACTCCCGGCGCTTTTGCCGGAATCACGATACCGGCTTTTGCCTTCCCGTTCTCTGCAATCGTGATTTCTTCGCCCAAAAGCATGCTTGAGAAAAGGACAAGTCCCAACAAACCCAACTGTTTTTTCATGATGATATTCTCCTTCCGGTTCCGGACGCCGTTTTCAGCGGTCGCCCTTGCGTATTCTATAATAATGATTGACAAGCATATCTTCGGGGATATTGTCGTGATGCGTTCCGTGGGTTCCCAGATGGTCATGAACCGTATGCTGTCCGTGGTCGGGAACGAAAGCAATCAGCCGGTTGAAGCGGCTCCAGACCCGATCCGCCTCCCGGCAGCCGATTTCGAACCGTTCCACCGCCAGATGCAGCTGTTCCACGGATTTTTCCGAAAAGACATCCGTATGGTGACCGAAATGGTCATAATCGCTCATATAAAAGACGATGACATCGTAATTCGAGTCGGAGAGCAGTTTCATGCTCGTACGGAAAATCGCTTCATCCGTGCGAAGCGAATAATAGTCTACCGCCCGCCCCCGGAAAATCATGTCGATGCTGCATTCGTTCATCGCCACGATCGCCACATTTTTTCCGGCCTCCGCGAAAACATCGAACAAGGTTTCAATTTTCAGAACCGGTTTTTCATAGGTGCGGATTCCATGCACGGAAGGAGACGCCCCGCTGAAAATCGTTGCGTAACAAACCGGAGTCACGCATTGCATCACACTGACTCCCGGAAGAAAAACATCGCTTATTTTTTCCACTTTACCGAAAAGCTCCGGAAATCTTTTGCGCTGAACATCCCCGATTGCATCCGGACAGAACAGCAGCATCTTTTCAATTTTGCCGCCATTCAGTTCTTTCGAAGCAAATCCAAGGACATTTTCCGAAGGAACTCCTCCGCATTGTTTCGGCGCACGCATTCCCGCGATTGCACAAACCGTTGGCGTAAAATCCCCGATGGAATAGCAAACTCCATATTGTTTTCGAAACTCATCCAGTTCCGCCGCACTGATTTCCGATTCCGTCATTCCAGCTTCCCCTTTCCGTTTTTGCCGGTCAGCCGCTCCACCGCTTTTTCAGCGGCAGCCGTACTGAACTTGTATGTAACTTTTTTTCCCATGGCAACCGCCGTTCTGTAATAGGAAAGCGCCTCCGCCGGACGTCCCAGCTTTTCGCACGCGCTGCCAGCCAGCAGATTTGCGGAATATCGATTGGCCGGATGAGTCTCCGGGATGTTCAGCACTTCCTGCAATATTTCGAGCGCGACTTCCGGACGGTTCTTGCGGGAAAACCATATTCGCGCCTTTCCTTCATACGTTTGATAATACTCATTGGAAGCGCGCGGCGCTTCGAGCATGCCCGCCCGGTTCAGTAAATTCAAGGCGTATTCATACCGGTCGCTCCATATCAGAAACCCCGCAAGCATATTCAATACTGCCCGCTGATGACATTCTTTCAGGGAAGCGTCCTCCAGGGCCCGGGTCAGTTTTTCTTCCAGCACGCGTCCTTTTTGCTGTTTGAGAAGAATCCGGTATTCAGCCTGGAGCACTTCCAGTTTCAGAGCCGAATTCCGGGTGGCCGACAGTGCCAGATCGTAATTTTCCAGAGCCGAAACCATGTCATTCTTTTTTTCGGCAGCGGCCGCCGCTTCCCTGTATGAATTGAACTCCTCTTCCACGGCGGAGGCGGTGAAGAAAACCGCACAAATCATGAAAAATACAAGTCGCATTTCAATCGTTTCCTTTTTTTATTCCGTGGGACCCGTGAAGTCAAAGGCTCCATTGGGAAAGAAATAGTTGTTATAATAGGCATTTCCCCGGGCCGCCTCCGGAATTTTCATCACATCCACATGCACATCCCCGTGAAGCATCGGGCTGCCGCCGGAATGAACCATCAGGCCAAGATATTTGTTGGTGGAGTCATTCACCCACTGGAAACAGCCTGAATTCTTGGTCGGGCTGCGTTCACTGACCAAAATGTAGAAAGTGGGTTTTTTCAGGTTTACCATTTTTTTGGAACGGTTCCACCTGAGATCCGTGCTGATGTACCCGTTTTCCTGATTGGGACGATATGCCCAGGTCAGCGCAAAACGTCTCCCATCATAAGTCGAAGGCGTATACGAGGGCGGAAGCGCCGACGGCGATTTATTTGTCGGGCACATCAGGATTTTTGGAACAGGTCCGCCGAATTTCAAATTCATGTGTTCGGCAATCAGGAACGGCATCATAAGCTTGCTGTCGGCCGCGGAATCGGTCGGGATCAAATACCCTTTGTTGGCATCGGCATACAAAACAAATCCGGTCCCGATTTGTTTGAGATTGGATACACACCGGATCTGATAGGCTATCTCGCGGGCCTTGTTCAGGGCGGGCAGCAGCAGTCCGGCCAGAATCGCGATGATCGCGATCACGACCAGGAGCTCGATCAGCGTGAAGTGCTGTCTCACATTCATTTTTTCCCTCCGTATTTTGTATTTTTCGCGGTTGATTCCCGCAGAATGAGTTTTCCGATGAAGGGTTCCGGGGCCGATTCACTGCCTGTCTTGATCAGATTCAGGATGCGCTGGAAAACACAGCGCCCCGTCTCGTAGTAAGGTTCGCTGACCGTTGTCAGCGGGGGCGATGCCAATTCCGACATGGAAACGTTTCCGAATCCGGCCACCGAAAAGGTGTCCGGCACAAAAAGTCTGCGTTTGTACAATCTGTTCAACAGATGCATCGCCAGCGGGTCGTTCACGCAGAAAACCGCGTCCGGACGCGCTTTGATGATCCGGGCGACGGCCTCCTCCAGTTCTTTCAGGCTCCCGGGAGGCTCCGGCTGGAAAACAACCGGTTCCAGCCGATGTTCCGCCATCACCCGGCGGTATCCTTCCGCGCGCTGCTGCGCAATGCTTCCATCCATCCCGAAACAGATGATTTTCCGGTGCCCGAGTCCGACAAGATGTTCCGCCGCCAGCATGGCCGATTTCATCTGGTTGAAGGACATGCGCCCCGTATTGTGCTTCAAGCCGATCGACGGAATTCCAAAGGTGAAAAATTTCGGATCGACCTCATCCATCATTTTGTCCGGCAGGTCACAGGCGAAAATTCCTTCGGCGCGGTATTTCACCGCGGTCATCAGTGCCTTGTTGATGTCCTCTTCCAGCGGAATGAGCTCCACCAGATACCCATACTTCGCGGCCTCTTCCACACACCCTTTCACTACGGACATCATGATCTCATGAAATTCGGAGATGACCGCAATGACCCGGCTTTTTCCGGTGACGACCGACTGTACCAGTTCGTTTTTCACGTATCCCAGGGAATCCGCGGTGGCCAGAACACGGGTCGCCACCTCGTCGGAGATCTTCATATCCTGCTTGTAGCGTCCGTTCAGCACAAAGGAGACGGTCGTCCGGCTGACGCCCGCCCGGTTTGCAATTTCCTTCATGCTGATCATATGAATCTCCATAATTAACCCAAGTTAGTAATATTATAATCGCTTTTTTTTCATTTGCAAGGGGGTAAATCAAAAAAAATTCATTTTTTCCGAACCCATCTGGAATCGTTTGAACCTCGCGGGAGTTCGACGGGTTCGCGATGTCACCGGAAAACAGAGACGCAAGCCCTTCTGCGCTTCCGCTGGAAAAAAGAAAAAAGCAAAGTATAGTATGAAGCCGGATTCCGTTTCCGGAACGGGCGGAAAATCCGGTGACGGGCTTTCGAATTCAGGAGAACTTCAACCGGCCGGGAACAAACCGGGCCAGCAAAGGATTTTTTTCATGCGCATTCAAACCGAAACCATGTCTTTGACCTTGAATGACGACGGAACACTGGAACTGAAGGCCGGAGTGCTGAACGGACGCTTCCGTCCGGGAATCGTCCTCGACGGAGCGGTGCTTCCGATGGAGACGTTTACCCTTTCCGAACAGTCCGCCGACCATTTCGTGCTGAACGGAAGCAACAGCCGGTGTTCGTGGAAATTCCATTGTTCCGCCTCCGCCGGGAAAATCCGGCTGCGCCTGACCGCCGTCCTTTCCGGGCATGCCCGGAAAATCGAACTGATTCCGTATTCGGCGCCGCGGATATGTCCCGAGCATTTTCTGGCGCAGAATCTCCGGATGGGCGGATGCGTTTCGCTTCATTTTCCCCGGAGCGGAAGTTCGGTTTTCGAGGGACACCATTTCGCGGTTCTCAAAGGCGGGGGCGGTTTCGTGATGGTTTCCGCGCCGCTCCGGAACCGGTTCATGACAGATTTCACGGGAACCGCCTCCGCCAGCGCCGTCACGGATTTCAAATGCTCCGCCGGAACCAGCCATGAGGATCTGCTGGAGATCGATTCCGGAGAGTTTGCGTTCACGACCGGCGACGATCCGTTCCTCCTGATAGACCGCTGGAGCGATGAAAACCTCGAGGTGAAGAAAGACCTTTCCCGTCCGCCCGTTTCCGGGTGGAATTCCTGGGACTATTACCGCTGGACCGTCACCGAGGAGGAAGTGCTCCGGAACGCCGAATTCATCGCGCGGGACCCGGTCCTTTCCAGACATGTCAAACGGATCATTGTCGATGACGGCTGGCAGTATTGTTACGGCGAATGGGAGGCGAATCCTCTTTTCCCGAACGGGATGAAGCATCTGGCGGATGAACTGAAGAAGATGGGATTCGAGCCGGGCCTGTGGGTGGCGCCGTCCATTGCGGAGCCGCATTCCCGGCTCGCGCAGCTGAACCCGCAGGACACGATGGGACTGGGGGAGAACGGGCTTCCGTGTCTTGCGTATGAGTGCATGAAGCGGGTCGGATTCGTGCTTGATCCCACGGTGGAGAAATCCCGGGAGTTCATCCGGGACATTTTCCGGCGCCTTTCCGGATACGGGTTCCGGTATTTCAAGCTGGATTTCCTCTGTTCCACCCTGAAGGCGCGGCAGTTTCACGACCGGACGGTTCCCCGGACGGACATCGTGCGGCGCATTGTCGAGGATGCTTCGACCGGGGCGGGCGGAGAGAGCGTGATCCTGGGCTGCAACTATTCCTTCGCTTCCGGGAACCGGTTCGTCGATTTTGTCCGCGTCG
>MWCA01000148.1 GCA_002069785.1 Lentisphaerae bacterium ADurb.Bin242
AGAATTTCCTGTTTCTTCCCGCCTGTTTTGCTCAGGTTGAACTCATAAAGACGGTCATGGATGAACTGGGCGACAGCCTTGTCGGACGTATGGATGATTTTCATAAAACTCCCCTCGTTTCAAAGAATTTTTATGAATATACTCCCGGTCCGGTTTTTATCAAGCCGGGAGAAGGCATTTTGCCGGAACAGCGGATTCTTTTTCCCATCGGAACATCCCGGAACCCGGAAGAGTCGGGGAGATGGACGGGCAGCCCGTGGAAAAGAAGGATTTTCGATATTTTCGGGAATCGCGGCTTGATTTTTCCCGGAGAAGGGGTATATTCTTTCTTCTTTGAGTGGAATGTAACATTTTGCACAACGATAAAGCATAGAACGGAGAGTTAACAATGTCCAGACACCCCAGCTTGAAAACATCGGGCAAGATCCGCAAGAAAAGAAACGTTCTGAAGAAGTTCGAGCGTATCAATCTGCTGAGCGCGGACGGACGCTGGAAACCGGGCCAGAAGGTCCTCAGCGGTCTTCCCAAGACCAAGCCCCTCGACTGAACTCGAACGGCTTGATCCGACAGACGGGGCGTCCTCTTGCGGGAAAGCCCCGTTTTTTTCATTTCCCAACCCCAGGAACAGCATCATGGCGAAGAACACAGTCATCCAGAAAATTCTTGAAAAACATATCGTCTCCGGCAATCCGGTCCCCGGCGAGCCCGTTTCCATCCGGATCGACCAGACCCTGACGCAGGACGCCACCGGGACCATGGCCTACCTCGAACTCGAAGCCATGAACATCGACCGCGTCCGCACGGAGGTCTCCGTCTCCTATGTGGACCACAACATGATGCAGAACGGACCCGAGAACCGCAACGACCACCTCTATCTCCAGAGTGTTGCGGCGGCCAAGGGCGTGATCTTCTCGCGTCCGGGAAACGGCATCTGCCACCAGGTTCATCTGGAACGGTTCGGCGTGCCGGGCAAGACCCTGCTGGGGTCGGATTCCCACACGCCCACGAACGGCGGAATCGGGATGATGGCGATCGGCGCGGGCGGGCTGGATGTTGCGCTCGCGATGGCTGGCCGGCCTTTCCGCATGGCGTATCCGACCATCATCGGAGTAAAGCTCACGGGCAAGCTCGGCGACTGGGTGTCCGCCAAGGACGTGATCCTCAAGATGCTGGAGCTCCTCACGACCAAGGGCAACGTCGGGTGTATGGTCGAATACTTCGGCGACGGCGTGGCCACGCTCACGGTCCCGCAGCGCGCCACCATCACCAACATGGGCGCGGAACTCGGCGTGACCTGTTCCGTGTTTCCCTCGGACGCCATGACCCGCGAATTCCTCGAAAAACAGGGACGCGGTTCCTCGTGGGTGGAGCTGAAGGCCGACAATCCGGAGTATGACCGGACGCTCGAAATCAACCTTTCCGAACTCAAGCCGCTGGCGGCGTGTCCGTCCAGCCCGGACAATGTCAAAACCATCTCCGAACTGGCGGGAACGCCCGTCGGACAGGTCATCATCGGCTCATGCACCAACAGTTCGTTCCGCGACCTTTCCATCGTCGCGGCGATGCTGAAAGGGCGCAAGGTTCATGACGACGTGACTCTTTCCATCGCCCCCGGCAGCCGCCAGGTCCTTGAAATGCTCGCCCGCAACGGTGCCCTCGCCGACATCATTGCGGCGGGCGCCCGGATTCTGGAAGCGGGCTGCGGTCCATGCATCGGACAGGGCCAGAGCCCGGCCGACGATACCGTGACCCTCCGCACCTTCAACCGCAACTTTCCCGGACGCACCGGCACCAGGGGCGACAAGGCGTATCTGGTCAGCCCGGAATCGGCCGCCGCGGCCGCGCTCACCGGCAGGATCACCGAACCGTCCGCCCTCGGGTTCCCCTATCCGCAGGTCTCCGACGCCGACAAGTTCCTGATCGACGATTCCATGCTGATCCAGCCGCCCTGCTGCGGCAAAGAGGTGGAGATCATCCGGAAGAAGACCATCGGCACTCCGCCGGTCAATACGCCTCTGCCCGATACGATCCGCGGCGTGGTGGTCATCCGCACCGGCGACAAGACCAGCACCGACGACATCATGCCCGCCGGAGTCCACCTCAAGCACCGCAGCAACATCCCCGAGTATGCGAAGGTCGTTTTCGAACGTTTCAACGAGGAAGGCAAGGAAACCTTCGCCCAGCGTGCCGCCGCGGTCCGCGACGCCGGGAAACACGGCATCATCGTCGGACGCGACAGCTACGGGCAAGGCTCTTCCCGCGAACACGCGGCGATCTGTCCCATGTATCTGGGCGTGAAGGCAGTCATTGCCTATGCGATCGAGCGCATCCATGCCGCCAACCTGATCAACTTCGGAATTGTCCCCTTCGTGTTTGTGAACCGGGAGGACTATGAGCTTCTGCCGCAGGGCACGGAGATCGTCATCGAAAATCTGCGCTCCAAGCTGGAAAAGAAAGAGTTCCCGGTCATCGCCAAAGCGAACGGAAAAGAAATTGCGCTCAACAGCAATCTTTCCGACGAGGACATCCGGATTCTTCTGGCGGGAGGGCGCCTGAATCTGAAGTAAGTTTTTTCAATACGGAAGCCGTATCCGGTACAATGTATTGGATGCGGCTTTTTTTTGCAGGGATTCTTCAGCAATGCCTGTGACCGTGCCTGTGGTGAATGTCCGGCGCATGCGGATGCGAGTGGATCATGGATTCGCGATGACCATTTTCTGGAGGAATGGCTCGGTCGGGTAGACCGGCAGCATCTTGAGGGGATATACCAGATGATGCAGACACTCCCGGACTGTCAGCACAAACAGGCTGAAAATATACCAGTTGATGCTTTCCGCCCGGAGTCCGAACGGGGTATCGGCCTGAAACAGGGTCATGCCGATGCTCGCGCCGACGGCCGCGAAAAGATACGTGGCCCCATTGTGCAATTCCGGATAGAGGTTGTCAGGGAGTCCGATCCCGATCAGGGAAATACCGCCGAGCGTCCCCGTGATCCCCATGATCCAGCGGAACAGAGGGCGGTCGAATTCCCGGCTCCTCATCAGGAAGTAGGCCGCCGTCATGATTCCCGCGCAAACCAGGGCGGTGTTGAACAGCAGACAGGAGATCCAGTTGGACGTTCCATCGGGAAGGCGTGTCAGACCCAATGCGCTTAAAAAATGGTTTGTCCAGGAATAGGGCTCCGGGTAGAAAAACATAGCCAGACCCACCAGGAGAATGACCGTCATTTCCATGAACAGCATGCACCAGCCCAGTTTTCTGTATTTTTCCATGTGTTTCTCCGATATGTGTTTATGCAATATAATATGACATCCATGGCAATGCAATGGCTTTGAAAACGATTTTTCCGGAAAGAAAAATGGGGTGGATTTACAGCCATGCGGCGACCATGAAAATATGAATTTCTGCCGCAGGGCGCGAAGATCGTCCATGAAAATTTGCGTTCCGGACCGGAGAACGAAGCATTGTCTTGCCGTCCGTTTCATTTGACATTGTTTCCGAAAGAGTTATATTTTCACATGCGGCCGTTGGGAACGCCGGATCGTTTCCGCTGAAATCAGGGCGGTCTTTCCGGCGGACGGTGCATCACACGGAAAACCGTCAGGGACGGGAAGGGGAAAAACATGCGGAGGAAAAACGGGTCGGGAGGGTGGAAAAACGGATGGACGGCGGTGCTGCTTGCGGTTCTGGGAGTGGCGTCCGCCGCTGTTTCCGGACGGGATCAGGCGATCATCATCGATCACCACTGTACGGACATCGGGAAGGTCCCGGTGAAATATATCGAGAAAGCCAAGGCGGACTTCAAAGTCGCTTACGGCCATACCTCGCACGGCAGTCAGGTCGTGAGCGGTATGAATGCGCTTCAAAAGAGCAACCCCTCCCTGTTCGCCTTTGGACGGAGCGGAGAAGGGTTGTCGTTTCTGGACGGGACGCCCCGCGGCGATCTCGGCAATCCCGACCGCCGCACCTGGGCCGCCCGGACCCGGGATTTCCTGAACCGTTCCGGCAAAGACCGGAACGTGATCCTCTGGTCGTGGTGCGGACAAGCCGGAAATGCTTCGGAAGACGACATCGAAACCTATCTTTCGCTGATGAACCACCTGGAGAAGGATTTTCCCGGTGTGACTTTCGTCTACATGACCGGCCACCTCGACGGTTCGGGCAAAAACGGCACCCTGAACCGGCGGAACGAACAGATCCGGAATTTCTGCCGGGAACACAAGAAAGTCCTGTTCGACTTTGCCGACATCGAGAGCTTCGATCCCGACGGCAAAGTGAACTATATGGAGTTGAACGCCCGGGACAACTGCGACTACCGTCAGGACAAAGTGAAGAAAAACTGGGCGGATGAATGGCTGGAGAAGAATCCCGGTCACACGATCGCCCTTCCGGGGGGAGCGGCGCACACACGTCCTCTCAACGGTGCGCTCAAGGGCCGCGCCTTCTGGTGGATGATGGCGCGTCTGGCCGGCTGGAACGGCGAAAGCGCCGCCGGAAAATAACCGCGGTCCCGTCCGTTCCGCCGGGCTGCCAGGGGGAGGGGACTTATTTCAGCGTGGCCCGGTAGGAACAGTGTTGACAGAGTTCTTCGACGGCGGTTCCCGCGTCAAAGCCCCGGCGGACGGCATTGGTTTTGCCGTTGGCGAGGATCCGGGTGAGCGGCTCCTCCCCGGCGTCGCCCAGGAAAATATCGCCGTCGCGGTCCAGACAGCAGGCCGTGACCTGTCCGTCCGCCAGGACCGCGAACTGGTTCCGGCATCCGTGGCAGAAAGCGGGGCCGGGAATGACCGGGGCGGTCATGGAAGGCCATTCGAATTCCGGATGGAAATGAAGCGAAAGGCGGTCTTTCAGCCGGAGGGCGGTCCTGGCTTCGTGTTCCGGGTAGCGGCATTCCACGCCCAGCGCCCGATCGATCTGCCGAAAACATTCCCCGGTCCGTTCGCGGTTCCGTCCATAGTTCCAGAACCGGAAATTCAGATACGTTTCGGGACAGCGCACTGGCAATTCCTTCGCGAAATCTGTAATCTGGGCGAGCTCGGAATCGGAAATCCCCGCATGGAGCGAGACGTTGATCTGCCGGAAGCACCCGAGAAACAGGGCTTTTGCGTTGGGATGCCCGAAGAGGGTTCCGTTCGTGGTAAGCCCGGTCATCAGCCCGGCTTCCGAGGCGGTTTTCATCATCGGCTGGAATTCCGGATGCAGAAGCGCTTCGCCCATCACATGGAGATAGGCGATCTCCGCGAGCGGCGCGGTTTCGCGCGCCAGTTTTTGGAACAGTCCGGGCTCCATAAACCGGGGAGTGCGCCGGGTTCCGGGACAAAACGAGCAGCTCCGGTTGCAGACATTGGTCAGTTCCAGATAGGCGGTCCGGAATTGTTTTCTCCGGGGACGGCTCATTTTCCCTCTTTCCGTTTCTGTTTTCCTCCTTCCCCTTTGCGGAAAAAGGGAAACGGAGGACGGATAAGATAGCACCGTCCCCTGCGGATTGCCAGCGGAATTCCGGCGCTTTCAGGAAAAGAGGATTTCCAGTTTGCCGGGTTCTCCGGGAGTGAGCTCGATCCGGTTTTCGGACAGCCGGTGCGTGAACGGAATTTTTTTCCCGTTCAGGAGGACTTTTCCCGGTTTTTTCCGGATGCCAAGGCGGATTTTCGGACGGCTGCCGCTCTGCCGGAATGTGATTTCCGCACAAGGCGCTTTCCAGTCGGCGGAAAGGATCTGCATGTCTTCCCAGTGTTCGAGCCAGGCCGGGTGATGTTTCATGGCGTCCCAGGCGAGGAGCTGGGCTTCCAGATAATGTTCCGGGAGACGGCGGCTGAAAATGTGGATTCCGCGCCACTCCCGCATCAGCGTTCCGCGCTTTTTCACGGCTTTGATTTCCGCAAGAAGCCGTTCGCCGGACACGGCCGGATTCAGCGCCATGTCGATCAGCATGGAGGCGGTCTGCTGCATGGCGCCCCACCGGTTGTCGGGGGCGTTCATGCCGTCCGCCAGCGCTTCCCGCAGAAGGTTCATGATGATCTCCGTTTCCTTCGGGTGGAACGACCTCATGGCGGTGAAGATTTCGGGATAAATGCCCTCCGTGGTGAGGTTGTAAATGCCGTCCGGACGGAACTTTTTCCGCCAGAGGTCGGAGGGGACCGTCTGGAACTGATAGGCCGGGTTGGATTCTTCATGGAGGCATTTGGCGATATACCAGGGTTTGACCCCGTAATATTTGCTGAAATGGTTCTGGGAAGCATGAATGATGGCCATGCGGAGCGCGAACTGTTTGGAGCCGAGATAGAGGGCCTGTTCGTGCGCTTTACGGTCGCCGACGGCTTCGGACATGTGGATGAAGGAAGTGAACGCCCCGTAGTTGGCGCCTTCCACCCAGGAGATGGCGTTGTCGCTGTAGCCGCTGCCGAGGCAGGCCCAGTCGTGCATTTTTTCGAAGAAGCTGTAGACGCTTTTGAGGAGGGGCCAGTTTTTGCGGATTGCCTCGAAACTGCCGGAGGCCAGGGCGCAGAGATACATGTAATAAAAGGTGAGTCCCGCGCCCCAGTCGTTTTCGATGAGCGGGATTTTCAGTCCGGCGATCTCTTCCCGCGTTCCCTCCTTGATGAGTCCGCCGCTGAAGAAACAGACGTTCAGATAACAGATATGATATTTTGTCCCGGTGAAAGGTTCGGTACGATTGTACCAATTCCACAGCCGGCGATGCCGCATGGCGGGATCGGCGTAGATGTCGGCAACGCCTTTGTCGTCGGGCATGGTCCGCATCATGAATCCGTGGTTGATGACAGGATAATCGTACGTCCGTTCAGGATCGCAGGCGCCTTCGAGACGTTCGGCCGCGAGAGAACGCAGACGTTCCCGGTCTTTTTCGTTCATGAAATTCAGCAGCGTCGTAGCCATCGCATAGGGCTCCATCAGAGCGCCCGCGTACGGATACGCCTGCGTCGTTTTCGGGAATTTCGCGGCAAAGTCGAAATATTTCTTCAATCCTTTTTTCAGAACTTTTCCGGGCGTGGCGTCCGAAAGGTCCCGCAGCGGGAATTTCCGGGCGGACGGCATGAAGGGAATGCGGTAGGAGGAAGTGCTGCCGAACATGCCGTGGAGAAGCCCGAACTTGGTCGGGAAAAGGAAATCAATCGGCTTCTCCCGCGTTTTCATCATTTTGCAGAGGGGAAGAACCGGGGGGAGGGGCGCCAGTTCCAGCGGAGGCGTGTGCCAGGCGTC
>MWCA01000149.1 GCA_002069785.1 Lentisphaerae bacterium ADurb.Bin242
CTTTCCGCCGCCGAAACCGCCGCGGAAATCTCTTTTCTGCTTTCGACGAACCTTGAACCGGAGTCCCAGGGAAGCCAGGCGTCTCAAAGTCCGATCAAGTTCATGGATGTTGTCGAGCTGACACGGAACGCCGGACTTACGCTGCCGGAGGGCTGGCAGGCGAACCAGCTGAAGGCGGAGCATCCGACGCAGACGTATGATGCGTTCGTCGATGCCAAACTTTCCGAAGCGGCCCGTCCGCTTTCCATGCCGTTCAACGTGGCGAAAGGCAATTCCAGTTCCTACAATTACGCATCGGGCCGCCTGGATTTCCAGTCCTATTTCAAGAAAATCTATGCCGAACGCGGCGAGATCGAGCGTCTGATTCTGAACCGTCTTCTGGAAGTGTTTGAACAGATTGATAGGATCGCGTTCCCGGACGACTACAAGCATGAGGCCGAGATTCTGCACTCGTGGATGTGGGATGGATTCGAACACGTCGATCCGGTCAAGGAAGCCAGCGCCCAGGAAAAGCGCCTGAACAACTATACGACGACCCTGGCGGAGGAATGCGCCCGCGACGGCAAGGATTACGAAAGCGTTCTCCGCCAGCGGAAACGCGAATTCGACATCATGAAACGCCTGAAGCTTCCCCTTCCGGGAGCCAATACGCAGCAGACCGCGCCCGCCGCGCCTGAAGAAGACGAGGACGGCCCGGAAAACAACAAAGAGGAGTGAAAAACCATGCCTTCCGGAAATATCATCAATGCCGCCTCCGCAATCGGCAAATTCATTCAATGCGTCGAAGCGGCCGCGCAGACGACGAGCGACCTGGCAAAATGCGACGGCGTCGCCTATTCCGGAGGCGAAATCCGCCAGTGGTGGAGCCGGTTGAAAATGATCGTCGATCTCGGAGGAATGGAGATTACGCCGCAGACGCCGCTTCTGCTGAATCATGACAACAGTCCCGAAAGCAAGCTCGGGGATGTTGCCGCCGCGATCCGGGAGGGACAGCTTTTCGTTTCCGGCGGCATCGCCAGCAAGTCCGAAGAGGCCCGCCACGTCATCGAGATGGGCCGGGAATACAACTGGCAGCTTTCCGTCGGCGCGGAGATCCTTGCCGCCGAGGAAGTGGAAGCCGATGATTCCCGCACGATCAACGGACGTGAATTCCAGGGGCCGTTCATCCATATCAAGAAAACCCGCCTCCGCGAAGTTTCCGTTGTCGCGGTCGGCGCCGATCCCGAAACAAGCCTGCAAATCGCGGCAAGTTTAATAATCCCGAAAACGCACGCAAACCAAACGAGCAAAGGAGTCTATACCATGGACAAGAAACTGCGTGAATTCATCCAGGCCAAATACAACCTGGGCAACTGTGACGAGGCCGCGATTCTGGCGCATCTGGCCAAAATCGGCAGCAGCGTCAACGACGAAACGGCCGCCCTTCAGGCGAAGGACGGGAAACCCGACATCCCCCAGAAACCCGTTCCTCCGAAACAGAACGTCGATGCTTCCGCTCCGGCCGGAATGACGGACGAGCAGCTCAACGCCAAGGTCAGCGAAGCCACGCAGAAATACATCGAAGCGCGCGCGAAGGCCGAAGCCGACCGCGTCGAAGGAATCCGCGCCGCCTGCGGGACCGAGTTCCCGGACATCGTCGAGGACGCCATCGCCGCCGGTTACTCCGTCGATGACACGAAAAGGATCATCGCCGCCATCAAGAAACAGACGAAGAACATGCCCGTCGCCTCCGGGAACATCATCATCCACAACGGCCCGCAGATCAACGCAAAGAGCCTCGAAGCCGCTCTCGCGCTGACCTATGGAATCGGCGAGGATGTGGTCGTCAAAGACTGCGGGGACAAGGCCGTCGAGGCCGCCGCGAAACTGCGCGGGATTTCGCTCAAGAGCCTGGCCGATCTCTGCTGCCGCATGGAAAACAAGCCGACTCCGGTTGTTTTCGGCGACGATACGATCCGCGCCGCCTTCTCGACCGTCAGCCTGCCGGGCATCCTTTCCAACGTCGCCAACAAGCGCGCCCTCCAGAACTTCAGCGCCCAGCCGGTCATTGCGACCAGGCTCTGCACCTGGGGCGACCTGAACGACTTCAAAGAATCGGACCGCTACCGGATCACCGCAATGGGCAAGATGCAGAAAATCGCCCAGGACGGCGAGATCAAGCACGCCGGCTTTGCGGAAGAATCCGCGAAAAACCAGATCGACACCTACGGAACGCAGGTGACCATCACGCGCCAGATGTTCTACAACGACGATCTCGGGATGCTCATGAAGATCGCTTCGAATTTCGGCACCCTGGCCGCCAAACTGCTGGACCAGCTGTTCTTCAGCCGCCTCCTCGCCAACCCGGCCATGACGGACGGTTATGCGCTGTTCGAAGCGGCGCATCACAAGAACTGCCTGACCGGCACGGACACCGCGCTTTCCGCCGCCGCCATCAAGGCCGGACGGTCGCTCTACCTCAAGCAGACCGATAAGAACGGCGATCCGATCAACATCCTGCCGAAGTATCTGGTCTGCCCGAGCGATCTCGATGCTCTTGCCGCGGAACTGGTGCAGAGCCTACAGCTGACCGGAGGCGCGACCGCCGGACCCGCGCTCAACATCGTGTCCCGCTGGGGCCTCGAAGTCGTTTCCAGCCCGTATCTCCAGAATGCGAACTACACCGGGCATTCCGCCACCGGCTGGTATCTCTGGGGCGATCCGAACCAGATCGACACGTTCGAACTCGGCTGTCTTCAGGGCAAGCGCACTCCCACGATCGAACACTCCAGCACGGATTTCGATTACCTCGGAATGAATTTCCGCACGTATTTCGATACCGGATGCCGCGAACAGGAACATCGCGGAATCGTGTTCAGCAAGGGCGTCATCTGATCGAATTCCGGCGACTGGAAAGGGTCGCCGGATGACTCAAAACTCAACAACTCACAGGAGATTTCATCATGAAGAAAGCCATCTATCAGCAGAAAGGCGATTCCATCGATTACATTCCGTCCTCGGCCGTCGCAGCCGGTGACGTGATCTTCTTCGGGGACGTTGCCGCCGTCGCCAAACTCGACATTCCCGCCGGATCGCTCGGCAGTCTTGCCGCGGTCGGCATGTTCAACGTCGAAAAGGACGGAAACGCGATCGCGGACGGTGTGCCGGTGTATTACAACGCCGTCACCGGCGCCAGCGCGACCAACTCCGGGACCGACAAGGTTATGGGCGTTGCGGTTGCTGCCGCGGTCGCCGGGGACGCGTATGTGCGCGTGCTTCTGAACGCCGGCAAGAAAGATTCCGGCACGGCCTATTCGATCGCGACCGGTGTGGAAGTGACCGCAGGGACGGACAACGCCAAGATCGTGACCGCCAAAGCGATCAAGGACGCCGGAATCAAAGCGCCCGCCGCCGCGGCCGCCGCGATCCCGAACGTGGCCGAGGCCGGGGCCGACAGTGCGAATATCATTTCCGCGCTGAACGCCCTGCTGGCCGCCGTCCGGACGCACGGCGTCATCGCCGCGGAGTAAGCGCCCATGTCCGGGATATTCGACGGCGGACGAGCGGAACAGCAGCGGTCGTTTGAACTTCACGGCCTGGTGGTTTCGCTTTTCCGGGACGGCGCCGCCGTCCGGTCGGATATCCCGGCGAAAGAGGGCAATTCCTCGTTCCGTTTCGTGGACGATTACGGGGTGAGCGTTTTCTACCGTGCAAAGGATTTCATCGTCCGGACCTCCGATCTCGGAGACTGGCGGCCGAAAATCGGTGACAAAGTTCACATTGGCGGAAAGGTTTACCTCGTGAGTGTCCCGAACAACGAACCCTGCTGGCGGTATCGCGGGAACGACGAAGGGCAAATCCGGATTCACACCAAATACATGGGACCCGTTGAAAATGTCGAAAATCAATGACATCGCTTCGGCAATCGCCGATATTCTGAAAGACTACGGTGCAAAAGTCGTTTCCGTTCCGAAATACGAACTGGAGGACACCTTGCAGATGCAGGTTTCCGTTTGCGCCGTTTCGATGAAGGCGGAGATGCTTTCGAAGCGGACGGATGAGGAAATCTATGTTTTTGAAGTGGGCGTGATGAAACACATTTCCTCCGAAAGCGAATTCAAGGAGATGCTGGACAAGCTCGAAACCATCCGTCTGCTGTTCAAGCACCGCGAACTGGACAACATGGGGACGTTCTGTTTCAAGATCGAGAACGATCCGGCGTATGTCCACGAGCATATTGCAACCTTGAGCCAGTTCACCGGGATACTGACTCTTTACTTCAAGGCGTTTCAATGAAGCTGAATGTCAAACTGAATTTCGATGCTTCGAAGGTGGAGAAAGCCGCGCGGAAGGGGTGTATAACCTCTCTGCGCGGAGCGGCCGCGTATATCTACAAAGTCGCCCGGAACAGCATCCGCCGCCGGGTGAATCCGGATAAGGCGTCTCCTCCGGGAACGCCGCCGTATGCCCACTCGACCGGAATAACAGATATCAAGAAATCGATCGCTTTCAAAGTCGATGAAAAGAACATGACGGCGGTTGTCGGACCTGTCCACATCAAAGGAGGGCTCGGAAATGTCGCCCGCCTGCATGAATTCGGCGGGACCAAAGAGACGGAGAAATCGAAAAAGCCGATGGCCGGAGATTGGGATACGACAAAAGCCGGGCCGGTCGCAATCAATAAAGACAATGTGATCGTATTCGGGAAGCTCCGGTCGGATAAACAGCGGGCAAGAGCTTGGCGGATTTCTTCCATGCCGGGGGTTCGATATGCAAATAAAAAGGAACAGGGATTAGTCCGTTATCGGGCGAAGATGCGTAAAGAACAGGCAATTCAGAAAAAAGGAACATTGAATTATCCGGAGCGTCCGTATATGGGCCCGGCCCTTCAGAAATCACAGGAAAAAATAGCGCCGATGTGGCGCAATGCAATTATATCAAATTGAACTCAAAGGAAAGGATTTTATCATGTTGATCGGATTGAATGCAATTCTCTACAGGGGAGTCGCCGGGGCGACGGCCGCGACGGAAGTCGAAAATGTCAAAGACCTGGCTCTCAACCTGGAAATGGACGAGGGCGACACCACAACCCGCGGTTCCGGCGGAATCAAGCAGGCGGATCCGACGCTTCTTTCGGCGTCTGTCGAGTTTGATATGCTCGTGGACAACGAGGATGCGGACTATCTGGCATTCCGGACCGCTTTCCTGAACCGCGCGGCGATTGCGGCAAAGATTGTGAACAAGGAAAACGGGGCCGGACTGGATGCGGATTTCAAGGTGTTCAAATTCAGTGAGACGCAGAATCTGGGCGAAGCGCAGAAAGTCAGCGTGTCCATGAAACCATGCCGTTCCACCCGGAAACCCGTCTTTGTCGCGGCTGGCGCCGGCGGCGGTGGGCAGTAAAGGAGGCTGACCGATGAAGTCTTTCAAGGATGCCAGGGGAGATACATGGGAAATCGAGGTCAATGTGGCTTCATTGCGCCGCATTCGGGGCATAACCGATTTCGATGTCCTGAAAATTGTGGAAACGGGAAAAGAAGGCATTGCCGCCATTACCGCGTTGTCGGAGGATCCCGTGAAATTGGCTGAAGTCCTTTACGCCGCCTGCAAGACGCAGTGTGATGCGAAGAGCATTTCGGAGGATGAATTCCTTTCGCGGTTGTCCGGAGATCCGGTAGCCGACGCTACGGACGCCCTGCTTGACGAGATCGTCGATTTTTTCCCGAATGCGAAGCGGATGACGCTTCGCAAGATTCTGGAGGTAAGTCGGAAACGCTCTGCAAGTATGAAATCCGAACTGGAAAGCGTTTTGAAAAATCCGGACTTCGAGAAGAATCTCGAAACGGAACTGGAACGTATGAACAGTTCATCCTCGAATGCGCCGGAGTCTGCGGGGTAAATCCGGACCTGTTCACCTTGCGGCAGCTGGCCGCGATGGTGCATTCGAAAGGAAAATTCGAGTGGAACATCGCGGCCCACTGGATGGCTCTTCAAATCAATTTGAATCGCGATCCGAAAAAGATGAAAGCGGTGAATCCGGATGACCTCAATCCGTATGTCAAAAAACCGAAAAAGGAAAAAATAATGCTTCGGGATGATGAATTCGGGCTGCTTGAGGGAGTGTTCTGCGGATCAGAACATCCAAAGGACAAAAAGACACACGGCGGACGTTTCAAAAGCTCCGGCCATGGCTTTTTTGCTATGACAGGCAAAGCCGAGAATAAAAAAGAACAGCGATAAGGAAAGCATGATTTTTGCAAACACCTTCTGGCCTCCTTCTGTTTCTCTTTGAACAAAAGTAACATCCGAATTCCGGTTGTCAAGCCGGAATTGAAAAAAAACGGGAAAAATCGGAAAAATGTCGTTGGGCGGATCAATAAAAGCCGGTTCGGCTTATGTGGAATTGATGCTGAAGGATTCGGCGTTTCTGCAGGGAATTAAAAAAGCGTCTGAAAAGTTCGATGCTTTCGGCAAATCCATGATGGCGCATAGCAGCCAGAGCCTTATGATGGCCGCGGCATGGTCTACCCCGCTGGTTGTTTCCACAAAAATTTTTGCCGATTTCGATGACAAGATGCGGATGGCAAAAGCCGTCACCGGAGCCGTTGGTGCCGAATTTGAAAGCCTGACGGAACTCGCCAAGAAACTCGGACGTGAAACATCGTTCACCGCCGCGCAGGTGGGGGGCGGAATGACCGAGCTGGGGCGCATGGGATTCAAGCCGAAGGAAATTGAAGCTTCCATCGCCTCCGTAATGGATCTTTCCAAAGCGACCGGAACGGAACTGGGGGAATCGGCCACCATCGCGGCCAATAACCTCCGCGTATTCCGCATGGATGCGTCCCGGATGTCGGAAGTCGCTGATATTTTGACAGCCGCCGCCAACGGATCGGCTCAGACGCTGGTTAACCTGGGCGAATCCCTGAAGATGGCGGGTCCGGTTGCCCGGATGGCCGGAGAG
>MWCA01000150.1 GCA_002069785.1 Lentisphaerae bacterium ADurb.Bin242
GGGATTACCTCATCACCGATGTGATGGCGGAATGCGTCAATGAAGACGGCGAAACGAAATCCATCACCATGCTTCAGGAGTGGCCGGTCAAGGTTCCGATTCCGGATTATGCCGAAAAGCTTCTTCCCTACGAACCCCTCATCACCGGGACCCGTTCGATCGATACATTCTTTCCCGTGGCCCGCGGGGGCACCTTCTGCACCCCCGGCCCGTTCGGTGCGGGGAAGACCGTGCTTCAGCACACGATCAGCCAGCATGCGGATGTCGACATCGTCGTCATCGCGGCGTGCGGGGAACGGGCGGGCGAGGTGGTCGAAATCCTGCGGGAGTTCCCCCATCTGGAAGACCCCCGCACGGGACGCATGCTGATGGACCGTTCGATCATCATCTGCAACACCTCCTCGATGCCGGTCGCCGCGCGGGAAGCCTCGATCTACACCGCCGTGACCGTGGCGGAATACTACCGCCAGATGGGACTTCACACGCTGCTGCTGGCGGACTCGACCTCGCGGTGGGCCCAGGCGCTCCGGGAAATGTCCGGGCGTCTCGGGGAGATTCCCGGCGAGGAAGCGTTCCCGGCCTATCTGGAGTCCCGTGTGGCCGCCTTTTATGAACGCGCCGGCCTGGTGCGGCTCCGCACCGGCGAAACGGCCAGCGTCACGATCGGCGGGGCGGTGAGTCCCGCCGGAGGCAATTTCGAGGAGCCCGTAACCCAGTCGACCCTCAAGGTCGTCGGGTGTTTCCTCGGACTGTCCCGGAAGCGTTCCGATGCCCGGCGTTTCCCCGCCATCGATCCGCTGGACAGCTGGAGCAAATATCCGGGCATTGCCGACCGGAAGGATCTCGAATCCGCCCAGTCGGTTCTTGTCCGCGGCGATGAAGTCAACAAAATGATGCGCGTCGTCGGGGAAGACGGCACGGTGATGGAGGACTTCATTACCTACCTCAAGAGCGAATTTCTCGATTACGTATATCTCCAGCAGAACACCTTCGACGATGTCGACTGCGCCACCGGGAAGGAGCGCCAGATTTCTGTCTTCAACCAGGTGGTGGAAGTGCTGCGGGGCGATTTCGAATACTCGGACAAGTCTTTAGCCCACCGCTATTTCATGCAGCTCCGACAGCTTTTTATCGACTGGAATTACCTCCGGATGGACAAGCCTGAATTTGCCGGGCAGCAAGACGCCATCCGAGCCAAAATAAGGGAAGGCCTTCGCCATGCCTAAAGTTTACCACAAAATCATTCAGATCGTCGGCAACGTCATCGCCGTCGAAGCCGACCATGTCCTTTACAATGAACTGGCGGAGGTTTCCGGCTCCGCGGGGAGATCCCTCGCCCAGGTCATCCGCCTGAAAGACAAAAAAGTCTATCTTCAGGTTTTCTCCGGAAGCAGCGGTATCGGGACGGAAGACGAAGTCCGTTTTCTCGGACACGAGATGCAGATTTCCGGCTCCACGGATCTCCTCGGCCGCATTTTCAACGGCTGCGGAGAGCCCCGCGACGGCCGCACGCCGATCACGGATGAAATGATCAACATCGGCGGACCGTCGGTCAACCCCACGAAGCGCACCATCCCGAAGAAAATGATCCGGACAGGCATCCCGATGATCGACGTGTTCAATACGCTTGTCGAATCGCAGAAGCTTCCCATCTTTTCCGTGGCGGGCGAACCGTACAATCCGCTTCTTGCCCGTCTCGCGCTCCAGGCGGAAGTCGATGTCATCATCCTCGGCGGAATGGGGCTGAAATACGACGACTACCTTTATTTCCGCAACACCCTTGAGAAAGCCGGAGCGCTTTCCCGCGTCGTGATGTTCATTCACACCGCCGCCGATCCGGTGGTCGAATGCCTGATGGTGCCGGACATGGCGCTGGCCGTCGCGGAAAGCTACGCGCTCCGCGGCAAGCGCGTCCTGGTGCTGCTGTCCGACATGACGAACTTCGCGGACGCCTTGAAGGAAATCGCAATCACGATGGAGCAGATTCCCGCAAACCGGGGATATCCGGGCGACCTTTACAGCCAGCTGGCCTGCCGTTACGAAAAGGCCGTCGATTTCGAGCGCGCCGGTTCCATCACCATCCTTGCCGCAACGACCATGCCGGGCGACGACATCACGCATCCGATCCCCGACAACACCGGTTACATCACGGAAGGACAGTTTTACCTGCGGCACGGCCACATCGAACCGTTCGGGTCGCTTTCCCGTTTGAAACAGAACGTCAACGGCAACACCCGCCGCGATCACCGTGCGATCATGGATGCGATGATCCGCCTTTATGCGGAATGCAAGAACACACGGGAAAAACAGTCCATGGGATTCGCCATGTCCGAATGGGACAATAAACTGCTTGCTTACGGGAAGCTCTTCGAGAGCAAACTCATGGACCTTTCGGTCAATATTCCGCTCGAAAAGGCCCTCGACCTCGGCTGGAGGATGCTCGCCGACTGCTTCCGCCCGGAAGAGATCGGCATCAAATCCGACCTTGTCAAGGAATTCTGGCCGGAAACGCAGAAATGATTCTATGAGCGACAAGATTAAATTTACGAAAACCGAGTTGAAGCTCCAGCAGGAAATGCTGAGGCAGTTCCTTCGTTTCCTGCCGCCTCTCCAGCTCAAGAAACAGCAGCTCCAGATGGAAATCCATGCCACCCGGGAACGGCTGAAACAGATTCAAAATCAGGAAGAGGCACTGCTTGATTCCCTTGCCGGGTGGGTGGGCCTCTTCCGGGATGAAGCCATGGTGCAAAACCTCCGGAAAGAAATCCGCCTGACGAAAATCGAACGGGGCGAAGCCAACATCGCCGGCGTTCTGGTTCCGACTTTTACCGGAGCCGAATTCTCGATGCCCGCCCTCGATCCCATGACAACGGAATGGTATTGGGACGATGCCGCGGAAGTCCTCCGTAAGGCCGTCTCCCTTCGCGCCGCCGCCATCATCATCGGCGAACAGGAACGGCTTCTTGCGAAGGAACTCAAAATGACGTCGCAGCGCGTGAATCTTTTCGAAAAGGTCAAAATTCCGGAATGCCGGGAAAACATCCATCGCATCCGGATTCAGTTAAGCGATCAGGAAACATCCGCTATCGTGCGGGCGAAGATCGCGCAGTCGCTCGACAAGGAGGACGGGGAGGACGAACTATGATTGTGCCAATGGAAAAAGTTACATTGCTCCTGCCGAAGAGTGAAACCCATCTTGCGCTCGAAGCCCTTCGCGCTCTCGGGGTGATGCATATCCAGCCGCAGAGAACCGCGCCGGGACCGGAGCAGTCCGGCGCGATGGCCGAGGAGATGGAGGTTTCCCAACTGGAAGACCGGCTGCGTGACCTTACTCTGCCCGCCTCCGGGGAACTCTGCCAAATTTCCGACAATGAAATTCCGGAAGCCGCCGCCCGGGCATTCGCGGAGGTGGAAACGGCTTCCCTCGAACTCGAGAAACTTGAACCCGTTCTGGCAGCTCTCCGTCCCTGGGGCGAATTCGATCCGGCTCTTCCCGGTGTTCTCGAAAAACGAGGGGTGTATGTCCGGCTCTGCTCCGGAACCGCGCGTGAACAGGAAGCTCTTTCCGAATCGGGCCATATCTGTATCCCGCTGGCGTCGGCCGGGCGGAAGAATGCGGAGCCGAAACTCTTCGCCGTCGTTTCGGACCGTCCGCTTACCGGAAAAGAGCTCCCGGTTGCGGAGGTTCCGCTGGACCGTCCGCTTTCCGCCTATGAAGCCGAAGCCGCCGCGCTGCGGGAACGGCGTGACCGGGCCCGTGCGACCCTTGCCAAACTGAAAGCCTCGATTCCCCGGCTGGAAGAACTGCTGATGCTCAAACGGGAAAAAACGGAGTTCCTCGCGGCGCGGGATTCCATGCTGTCCTGCGGCGACATTGCCGGTATTTCCGGGTTCGTGCCGGAGGAAAACCTGCCGTCCATAACCGAAGCCGCGCATAAATATGGATGGGGACTGGTTCACGCGCCGGCCGATCCGGAAGACGCCGTTCCGACCCTTCTTAAAAAGCCGCGGTGGACAAAGCTGCTCGACCCCATGATGGATTTTCTGACCCTTTCGCCGGGATACAATGAAGCGGATGTCAGCATTCCCGTGCTGATTTTCCTTACGATCTTTTTCGGCATCCTGATCGCCGACGCGGTGTACGGGCTGCTGTTTCTCATCATCGCCGCCGCCGTGCTCCTGACCAAAGGGCGGACCCATCCCGCCGTACGTCTGCCGACCGGACTTTTCCTGCTTTTCAGTGTTTCCGCGCTGATCTGGGGCATCCTCACGGGCAACTACGGAGGCTTCGAAGGACCCGGACTGCCGTATCTTGCCGAAGGACCGGAAAAAGACAACCACATGAAGCTGGTCTGCTTTGCGATCGGGGCGATCCATCTTTCGGTCGGGCACCTGCTGCGGATCTTCCGGGAATTTTCCTTCCGCCACACTCTCGGGCAGATCGGATGGATCATGGTGCTGTTCGGCAATTTCATGCTCATAACCTTTCTGCTTTCCCTCATTCCGGGACCGTTCCCGCAATGGGTGATCTGGAACTATGCCGTCGCGCTCGTTCTGATCGGCGTGGGAGAGATCGACATCCACAATATTTCGACCATACTTTCCTGTCCGCTGGAAGTTTTGAGCAGTTTTTCCGATATCCTTTCCTACATCCGTCTGTTTGCCGTATGCCTGGCCGGGTTCTACCTGGCCAAGGTCTTCGACGGCATTGCCATGGGAATGATGCATTCCGTCACGGGATGCATCTTCGGATCGATTCTGCTGCTGCTCGGGCATCTGATGAATATTGCGCTCGGGGGACTTGCGATCCTTGTCCATGGCGTCCGGCTCAATACGCTCGAATTTTCCGCGCACAGCCAGATCCGGTGGGCCGGGTTCCCCTTCAACCCGTTCCGTAAAAAGACCGTATGCAAAACACCTTAACCCTATAACAACCAATGTTCAAGGAGAAAACAAAATGAACAGCCTTCTTCACGACCCTCAACTGGCCTATCACCTGTCCCTGCTCAGCGCCTACCTCGCCGTCGGCCTGACCGCCATCGGTTCCCTGATCGGCTGCTGCCACGCCGGAGCCGCCGCTCTCGGTTGCTGGAAGCGCGCCTACCAGGACAACAAACCCGCGGCGTTCGTCCTTTCCATTTTCGCCGGCGCGCCGCTTTCCCAGACGATCTATGCCATGATCCTCATGATGATGCTCACCGCCAAGACGACCCCGGAAAACCCGGTGCTTTTTTCCCACTTCTGCATGGGATTTTTCGGCGGTCTGCTCCTGATGGTCGCAGCCCTCTATCAGGGAAAGATCGGAGCTCTCGCGTGCGACATGTTCGGCGCAACCAATAAGGGCTTCGGCAACGCGATTACGGTCGTCGGCATCGTCGAGACCGTCGGACTCTTCGCCACGATCTTCGCCGCAATGGCAATCTGAGCTGAGGCGGCATGCCTGACCCGACGCTGGAAAAAGACGTCATTGTAAAGAATAAAGCCGGACTCCACGCGAGGCCGGCTTCCGCCATTGTCATGGCCGTGGCGGCCTCCGACTGTACCGTGCACATCTCGAACCCGGAAGCAGGGACGGAAGCCAACGGAGAAAGCACCATGGCGCTGCTCTCCCTTTCGGCGCCGGTCGGGACCCGTCTCCACCTCAAGGTGACGGGAAAAGACGCCGATCAACTGCTCGCAACCCTGGTCAGATTGTTTGAAACAGGCTTCGGAGAAGAATAAAAGAAAATCGTGCCCTTTTTTCCTTCCTGCGGAATATTTCAATGGAAAAGCGTTTTTTTCCTGCGGAAATTTCTTGTTTTTCTTTTTTCAATGTGATATAATACAAGCAATTTCAACAGGATGTAACGGAAAATAAAAACAAAAAACGGGAGATATAATATGAAACTGTCCAAAATCGTCGCTGAAAAATACAATGGTTCCGTTCCATCCATTGACTACCGGGCGACATTGCGGGAAGCCTCGAAAATGATGCGGGAAAAGCAATGCGCGGCGCTTATGGTGACGGACCTCGAACATTTCGACCCGCTGCAGTACAAAGGGCTTTTCACCGCGCTCCAGTTTGTCGGCGCTCTTGCCGGAGGAGCCGACCCCGACCGGGACAAGGTCGGAGATTATATGCTGATGCGTCTGATCGTTGCCACCGGCGAGGATGATGTCGAGTATCTCAAGAATGTGATGGTGCGCCATAAGCTGACTCATCTGCCCGTCATTCAGAACAAAAAAGTGGCGGCGATCATTTCAATGGCGGACATCCTTGAAGTCGAAAACATCGAAAAGGATATCAAGCTCCATTGGCTCAGCGACTTCACCGGGGCTCCGGGAGGAGACCGGAACCAGGTTTTCTGACCTCCTTTCCATTTCGGCGCATTCACAGGCTTCCACAGAAACGTTTCTCCGGGATTGCCTGCGCCGAACCTTTGAAATACATTTTTCGCGCGGTCCGTTTCCTCCGAATCAGGAAGACCTGAAACACGCTTGTCCGGATATGACTGAACTGTCCGTACTATCGATCAAATTCCATCGTGAACCGCCTTTCTCTTACCTGTTTCATTTCCTTCTGTGGAAGTATGCGCCCAATGAGATACATGTCTGAGGCATTTTCGGTGTCTCGAAAGGGAAAGAAATTGAAGAATTATTC
>MWCA01000151.1 GCA_002069785.1 Lentisphaerae bacterium ADurb.Bin242
GCGCCGATCCCGCCCCAGGTGACGAAGTCGGTCAGGTAGGGCGCGGCGGCGGGTTCCAGCAGTTCGGTGGCCGCGGGGAGTCCGAGCCGGGTGATTTCCAGCAGGAGTTTCCGGGCGACGACGATCCCTTTTTCGATGTCGTATTCCCCGTTGAGGTTGGGGTCGTAGATCAGTCCCTTCCAGCCCAGCGCGGTGCGCGGTTTCTCGAAGTAGACGCGCATCAGCACGAGGATGCGATCGCGGACACGGTCGGCAAGTTCCTTCAGCTTCCGGGCGTAGCGCAGGGCCGACTCCGCATTGTGGATGGAGCACGGACCGGCAATGACGACCAGCCGGTCGTCCCGGCCGTCGAGGATGTCGAACAGCTCTCCCCGGGAGCGGGCGACGAACCGTTCGCTGTCGGAAGGCAGCGGCAGTTCCGCGCACAGCGTGCCCGGGGAAACGAGCATGGTGCTGCTCCCGATGTTAGGCGATTCTCCCATCCTTCAGACTTTCCGCCAGTTCGGCGACCAGCTTGGCCGCGTTGTCGATTTTCTGTTCCGGGGGAAGCTCCCCGAGCGTCAAGGTCACCACGGCGGACCCGACGACCACGCCGTCCGCGATCCGGCCGATCGACCGGGCCGTTTTTCCGTCCGCGATGCCGAATCCGACCGCGACCGGTACCGGCGAGAGCTTCCGGACGGTCCGGACATACTCCTCCAGCCCTTCGGGGAGTTCGTGGCGGATTCCGGTGACGCCCGGGCGGCTGACGCAGTACACGAATCCCGTGGAACCGGAGACAATCTTTTTGATTCGGGCGGCGGGCGTGGTCGGGGCCACCAGCGGAATCCGATGGAGATGGTGTTTCCGGCAGGGAATATCCAGTTCGGCGCGCTCCTCCACCGGCATGTCCACGGCCAGAATGCCGTCCGCCTTCATGGCTTCCAGTTCGACGCAGAGTTTTTCAAGTCCGTGGTTGAGCATCACATTCAGGTAGCTGAACAGGATAAACCCCGTTTCGGGGTGCCGGGCGCTGACGCGCCTGACCATTTCGAGGATGCCGGACAGGGTGGCTCCGGCGGAAAGCGCCTGCTGGGAGGCGTGCTGAATGACCGTGCCGTCCGCCATCGGATCGGAAAAGGGAATTCCGAGTTCAACAATGTCCGCCCCGGCTTCGATGACGCGTTCGATCAGTTTCTCGCTGGAAGCAAGGTCGGGACAGCCGCACTCGACGAAGAGGATCAGCGCGGCCCGGTTTTCGGTTTTGCATTTTGCGAAGATTTTTTGTAATTTATCCATTTTTCGAAGCCTTGTATTTTTTGACGTTATCCATGTCTTTGTCGCCGCGTCCGGAAAGGTTGATAAGGATGATTCCTTTTTCGGAATAGTTCTTTGCCGCCTTGACCGCCTGCGCCACGGCGTGGGACGATTCCAGCGCGGGGATGATTCCCTCGATGCGCGCCAGCAGCTCGAAGGCCGCGACCGCCTCGTCGTCGTTGATGCACGTGTATTCTGCGGTGCCGCAGTCGGCGAAGAAGGCGTGTTCCGGGCCGACGCCGGGATAGTCCAGTCCCGCCGAGACCGAATAGGTGTCGGTGATCTGTCCGTCATTGTTCTGGAGCAGATACGTCTTGCATCCGTGGAGAACGCCGAGGCGTCCGCCGTTGATGCTGGCCGCGTGTTCGCCGGTCTCGATCCCCTGTCCGGCCGCTTCCACGCCGGTGAGTTTGACTTTTTTATCCTGGAGGAATCCGGCGAAAATACCCATGGCGTTGGAGCCGCCGCCGACACAGGCGATGACCTCGTCGGGCAGGCGTCCGGTCTGTTCGATGCATTGCCGCCGCGCCTCCACGCCGATCACCGATTGGAAGTCGCGCACGATCATCGGGTAGGGATACGGCCCGGCGACCGTTCCGATCACGTAGAAGGTGTCGTTGCTGCGGGCGCTCCAGTCGCGGAGGGCTTCGTTCATGGCGTCCTTGAGCGTGGCCGAGCCGTCCTTGACCGAGTGGACTTTGGCCCCGAGCAGTTCCATGCGCTCGACGTTGGGGGCCTGGCGGGCAACGTCCAGCGAGCCCATGTAGACCTCGCACTTCATCCCGAACAGCGCGGCGACGGTGGCCGTGGCGACCCCGTGCATCCCCGCTCCGGTCTCGGCGATCAGACGGCGCTTGCCCATGTTGCGCGCCAGCAGGGCTTGTCCGATCGTGTTGTTGATCTTGTGCGCCCCGGTGTGGTTGAGGTCTTCCCGCTTGAGGAAGATTCGCGCGCCGCCGCAGCGGGCGGTCAGGTTTCGGGCAAAATACAGCGGCGATTCGCGCCCGACGTAATTTTTCAGGATGTCCGACAGTTCCGCCTGAAATTTCGGGTCTTTTTTCGCCCGGCGGTATTCCCGTTCCAGTTCGATCAGGGCCGACATCAGCGTTTCCGCCACATATTGCCCTCCGTAAATTCCGTAATGGGTATTCATTCTTTCCTGTTCCTTATATTTTCAGCCAGTTGCCTGATTAAGATTCCGGATTTGATTCCGGGCGCGCTCTCCACCCCGGAAGAGCAGTCGACGCCCGCGGCTCCGGTCGCCCGCAGCGCCTCCGCGGCATTGTCCGGCGTGATGCCCCCCGCGACCATGACCGGGCGGAGCGTGGCGAGCTTCGCGGCGAGTTCCCAGTTGCTGAGGACTCCGGACCCGCCCTGGGCGGCGTCCGCGACGAACCGCGCCGCCGGGTAGTCGCACCATCGGCGCACCTCCTCTTCCGAGGTCAAATGAACCGCTTTCCAGACCTCCACCGGAATCCGTTCCGCGAATCCGGCGTTTTCTCCGCCGTGAAGCTGAACGATGTCGAGCCGTGCGGTCTCGACGGCCTCCAGAATGAATTCGAGATCGTTTCCGGCGAAGACCCCGACTTTACGGACGTTCACCGGGAGCGCGAGGCAAAGTTCCTTTAACAGTTTCAGGGAAACTCTGCGGGGAGACCGTTCCGCCAGAATGAATCCGGCATGGGTGATCTCCGGAGGAAAATCCAGGTCGCAGAAACGGGTCAGACCGCAGATTTTGACATCTTTTTTCATGACAGTATTTCCTTGAGCGCGACCCCCGGCCGAGGGGCACGCATCAGCGTTTCCCCGATCAGAAACGCCCCGGCTCCAGCCTGTCGGAGCGAACGGATATCGTCCCGGTCCCGGATGGCGCTTTCGGCGACGGCGATCCGGGAAGAGGGAATCATGCCGATCAGTTTTTCCACCCGTCCCAGGTCGGTTTGAAAGGTGTTCAGGTCGCGGGCGTTGACACCGATGACCCCGATCGAAGTGTTCAGCAGGCGTTCGAGCTCTGTCTCGTCGTGGGCTTCCCCGAGAACCGCGAGTCCGGTTTCCCCGGCGACATCGGCGAGTTCGTGCAGCTTTTGATCGTCGAGCATGGCCGCGATCAGGAGAATGGCGGACGCCCCGGCGGCCTTCGCCTCATAAATCTGATAGGGATCGAAGATGAAATCCTTCCGCAGGACCGGAATTTTCACCCGTTCGACGGTCCGGCGGAGAAAATCCAGCGACCCCAGGAAATAATTGCGTTCCGTCAGCACCGACAGCGCGGCGGCTCCGGCCTCCTCCAGTTCCTTCGCGCAAGCCTCGAAGTCGAAGTTCTCGCGGATGAGTCCCTTGGAGGGCGAGGCCTTTTTCAGTTCCGCGATCACCCGGATGCCCGGTTTTCGAAGTGCGGCGGCGAAGTCCGGCGGAACGGGAGCCGCCTCCGCCTGTTTTTGGAGTTCCGGCAGAGGGAGGGCTTTTTTGGCGGCTTCGATTTCCGGGAGTTTGTCGCGGCAGATTTTTTCCAGAATCCCGTTCATGACCGGCTCGCTTCGAGGAGGGTTTCGAGTTTCTTCAGCGCGGCTCCGGAGTCGATGGATTTTTCCGCCAGGCGGATGCCGTCCTTGATGGATTCCGCCAGACCCGCGACATAGATGGCGGCCCCGGCGTTGAGCAGGACCGCGGCCCGGGAACCGCCCTCGTCGGAGCCGTCGATCACCGAACGGAGAATCCGGGCGTTGTGTTCCGCGTCGCCGCCCGCGATTTCGGAAGGTTCACAGCAATGCCCGATCAGGATTTCCGGATAGAGTTCGCTGGTTTTGATTTCGCCATTTTTCAGCTCGGTGACGCGGGTCCGGTCACAGCAGGAAATCTCGTCGAGGCCGTCGTTGCCGTGCACCACCAGCGCGTGGCGGACGCCGAGTTTCTGGAGGGCGGAGGCGAAGATCGTGGTAAGCTTGGCGTCGAACACGCCGACGACCATGCCCGTGGCTCCGGCGGGATTGCTCAGCGGACCGAGGAGATTGAAGATGGTCCGGATGCCGAGTTCCTTGCGCAGCGCCGCGACCTTGCCCAGGATCGGATGCATTTTCTGGGCGAACAGGAAGCCGATTCCGTGTTCGATGATGCAGCGCTCCATGGCTTCCGGCTCGGCGTCGAGGTTGAACCCCAGTTCCGCCAGTACATCGGCGGCTCCGCATTTGCCGGAGACCGCACGGTTCCCATGCTTGGCGACGGCCGCGCCCGCTCCGGCGGCGACCAGCGCCGACGCCGTGGAAATGTTGAAGGTGACGCCGCCGTCTCCGCCCGTTCCGACGATGTCGATGACTTTCCGGGTGCCGCAGTCGATGAAGAGGGCGTTACGGCGGAGGACGTTGGCGGCACCGGCCAGCTCATCGGCGGTTTCGCCTTTCATGCGGAGGGCGGCGAGCAGGGCTCCGGCCTGGACGCAGGAGACGTCGCTTCCCGTGAGGGTCAGGAGGATGTCTTCCATTTCCTCGGCGCGCAGGTCGTTCCCGCCGATCACTTTGTTCAGGTAGGTTCTCAACATGGCGTCAGTTCCTTTTGCGTTTGTATTGATCGACCATTTTCAAGAAGTTGCCTGTCTGCGCCTTGCCGTCCGAACTCATGATGGACTCCGGATGATACTGGACGCCTTCGATCAGAAATTCGCGGTGGCGGACTCCCATGATTTCACCGTCGTCGGCGCGGGCCGTGACTTCGAGCACGGAGGGCAGGGTGCTTTCGCGGAGCGCGAGCGAGTGGTAGCGGATGGCCTTGAACTCCTTGCGCAATCCGGCGAAAAGGCCGCGTCCGTCGTTGGTGATCCGGGACATCTTGCCGTGCATGATGGAACGGGCCTTCACCACTTCCGCGCCGAAATGCTGTCCGATCGCCTGATGTCCGAGGCAGACGCCCAGCATCGGAATCTTTCCGGCCGCGGCGGCGATCAGGGCGGGCATGATCCCGGCGGTTTCGGGACGTCCCGGACCCGGGGAAAAAATGATGGCTTCCGGGTTCATCCGGAGGGCTTCCTCGACCGTGATCTCCCGGTTGCGGCGCACTTCCAGCACGCCTCCGAGCGAATACAGCAGATGGGCAAGGTTGTAGGTGAACGAATCGTAGTTGTCAAGCAAAAGAATCATAATGGGGTCTCCTCTTCAGATTTCCAGGCCGCCGGCGGCCAGTTTCACCGCTTTGAACAGGGCGGCGGCTTTGTTCAGGGTTTCCTCGAATTCCGTTTCCGGATCGGAATCGAAAACGATCCCGGCCCCGGCCTGGATGAAAAGGCTGCCGTCGCGGATCTCGATGGTGCGGATAGTGATGGCGAGATCGAGGTTGCCGGTGCAGCTGAAATAGCCGACCGCGCCGCCGTAGACGCCGCGCGGGGTGGGTTCGAGCTCGTTGATCAGTTCCATCGCGCGAATCTTGGGGGCGCCGGAAAGGGTTCCGGCGGGGAAGGTGGCGCGCACCAGGTCGTAGGCGTCGCGGTCTTTGGAGAGCATCGCCTCCACGTCGCTGACGATGTGCATCACGTGGGAATAGCGCTCCACGTTCATGAAGGATTTCACCTGGACGCTGCCCGGCACCGCGACCCGTCCGAGGTCATTGCGTCCGAGGTCGACCAGCATCAGATGCTCCGCGCGTTCTTTTTCATCCCGGAGGAGCTCGTCTTCCAGCGCCGCGTCCTCCTGCGGGTTTTTCCCGCGCTTGCGGGTCCCGGCGATCGGGCGCACGGAGGACCGTCCGTTTTCCAGCTTCACCATGGTTTCCGGAGAGGAGCCGACCAGCGTTACTTGTCCCAGTTTCAGGAAGAAGGTGTAGGGGGAGGGGTTCACCAGACGGAGGGCGCGATAAATCTGGAGCGGATCGATCTCGCATTTCGCGGAGAATTTCTGGGAAAGGACAATCTGGATCACTTCGCCGTCGGTGATGTACTCCCGGGCGCGGCGGACCATTTTGCAGAAGTCGGCGCGGCTCATGTTGCTTTCCAGTTCCGGGGCGGGAACGGGGACGGCGGTGACGGGCGTCGAGGGGCGTTTCAGCCGTTCGCTCAGAATCTGAATTTTTTCCGCGGCTTTGTCATAGGCCTGCCGGGGAGTGGTTTCAGCATTTGTGCGGGCGCAGACCACCACTCTGAGGGTGTGCCGCATATTGTCGAAAATGATCATCTCGTCCGTGAGCATGAACAGGCTTTCGCAGGTGCCCGGCTTGCTTTTCGGAGGCGGAAGTTCCTCGAAACTGTTGACGGTCTCATACCCGATGAATCCGATGGCTCCGCCGAACAGCGGCGGGAGCAGCCACGTCGCGAGCGC
>MWCA01000152.1 GCA_002069785.1 Lentisphaerae bacterium ADurb.Bin242
TGAGCGTGCTGCTTCCGGTTCATCCGCTGCGTGTCCGTCCGGTCACTTCGCTGGAGGGCGTCGAGGCGCTTTTCCCCGGGGTTCGCTTCCGCGGCCTTCGCGGAAGGGAAATCCTGTTTCTGGATTCGACCGATGCCGGAAAACCGGGCGTCACGTTCGCGCGGCACGAAGGGTTTCCGCTGTACCGGGAAATGAATTTCGGGCTCGGCGTGGTCAAATTTCTGGCCGTCTCCCCGGACCGCTCGAACTTTCCGGATGACCGCAACCTTTCGGACCGGTTTCTCGCCCGGATTTGCATGAGCAACGGAGCCGCTCCCGTTTATTCCGCCTTCAATGAACCGCTTGACAAGCTGACCGGATTCGCCGTTCCGCGGGTGTCGACGGTCCGGAACCTGATCCTGCTGTATCTGGCGGTGCTTGCGCTGGTGATCCTGGCCGGAATCCGCATGAAGCGCGCCGGAACGGCATGGTTTGCCGCCGCGCTGATCTCGGTCGCGGCGACCTGCCTGATCCTGTATTACGTCCGGCTCTCCATCGGGGGACGCGGCTCGCTCGCCGCGCTGGTGCGGATCGAGAACCGGATGAGCCCGGGGACTTCGGATTCTTTTGTCTCGCTTTATGCGTCTTCCGCCTTGAAAACCGATGTGCTTTCCGAAAACCTCCGGAACATTTTTTCCGCCATCCCGCGGAAAGGCCTCTATGTATTCAGTCCGGGGGAGGAAAAAACCAGCGGTTTTGCGATTTCCAGTCCGCTGGACCTCCGGGTTCTTCCGACGGGTTCCATGGCCATCCGGGAGATGAATATCGCGGCGCGCTCGTCCCGGCAGTTCACGAAGTCCGACTCTTCCGAAACACTGTCGGCGGAGCTTCCGCCGGACTTCATCCAGCCGCGCCTGGCGATCCGGCAGAACGGCTTCGAGCTGCTGCCGTGGACCGCTCCGAAGGGACTGGAGATCGAATCGGCGTTCATCCTGTTTCCGAACTCCTCCCGGCTGCTGGAGGTTTCCTCGTCCGGGGCCTGTACAATGGCGTCCTCGACGGGCATGATGACGGATCCCCTTCTTGAGAACATCCGGAACGCCATGGAGAAGGCGTACGTGAAAAACTGTCCCGCGCTGGTGCTGGTCTCGCCGGCGGGGAAAAGCGGGCTGGTTCTGGAAAAGACGTTCTCCCTTCAGGGCAAGCGGCTGACCCTGGTTCCGGTGCGGGTCGTCTGCCCGGAACCGAAGATCACGCTGCCGAATGAAATGCTGGTGCTGACGCCGTCCGACTCGACTTCCCGTCTCGTCCTGGATGGAAACAAGCTCAAGAAAAACTTTACGATGCAGGCGGATTTCGGGGTGTCCCTTTCGTTTTCCCTGCCGTCGGCTTTTGCCGGATTCCATCCGCAGTCCGCCCTGCTGAAAATATCGGCCACCAACACGGACAATGTCCGGATCACTCCGAAATTCAAGCTGCCCGACGGCGGCACGCTGGCCGGGAAGAGTCTGGGCGGAAACCTTTATCTCTTTTCGGGCGACCGGCTTTCCGAACTGGTGAACCCCATGACCAATATGGGCGTATTGATTCTGGAAAGCGCCCAGACGAAGCCGCAGACCAAGGGAAACGCGGATTTTACGTTGCAGACATGGTCCCTCCTGGAACTGGAGCTTTCCCTCAAGGGGACTTTGCCCGAAAACGCGGAGTGGGCGGTGAACTGAAAAAAGAAGATTCAATCCAACAGGGAGTGCGAATAACATGATCAGAACGGAAAAGCTTACCAAGAAATTCGGAACGGACCGGGGAGTCTTCGAAATCGATCTGGATGTTCCGAAGGGGTGCATATACGGGTTCGTGGGACACAACGGAGCCGGAAAGACCACCGCCATCAAAATTCTCTGCGGACTGCTCCGTCCCGATTCCGGGAAAGCCTTCATCGGAGACTATGAAGTGACCCCGAAAAACATTCCCCTGATCAAAAAGAGCGTCGGCTACATGCCCGATATCACCGGAGTTTACGACCAGATGAGCGTATGGGAATTCCTGGACTTCTACGGAGCCGCTTTCAAGATTCCCCCGCAGAAAAGAAAAGAACGGATCGAAAGCGTGCTCGAACTGACCAATGCCTCCGCCATGATCGACTATCAGGTCTCTTCGCTTTCCCGCGGCATGCGGCAGAAAATCGGATTGGCCAAGACCCTGATCCACGATCCCGACGTGCTGATCCTGGACGAACCCGCGGGCGGACTTGACCCCAATGCCCGGATCGAAATGCGCCGCACCATCGCCGGACTGAAGGGACTGGGAAAAACAATCCTGCTCTCCAGCCACATCCTCCCCGAGCTTGCCTCGGTCTGCGACCGGGTCGGGATCATCAACAAAGGACGCCTTCTCGCGCAGGGGACCGTCCAGGAGATCGGTGAAAGGCTTCAGGAGAATCTGACCATTCTCGTGACGGTGGACTCCGATACCCGGCGGGCGCTGGAAGTCATTTCCGGCCTCGAACACGTGCAGGATGCCGTGATTGCGGACGTCAACCACATCAGCCTTTCCTACACCGGCAGCCGCGAACTGGCCGGACGGCTTCTGGATTCGATCCTGGCCGCGGGAGTCAAGGTCCGCTGGTTCGAGGAAAACGAAGCCAATCTGGAGAACGTCTTCATCAACATCACCTCGGCTTCGGGCGGAAAGGCGGAGTGACATGCGGAACGGCAACCCCATTTTCATCCGGGAATTCCTGAGCGCCTCCCGGGCGTGGAAAACCCGTCTGGTCATTGCGGCGTACCTCTCGATCCTCGGGGCGCTTCTGGTCATTCTCTGGCCGACGGGCGGCGTCCAGTCGGTGGTGACGGAAGGGGCGCAGAAAATCTTCGCCATGTTCTTTTCGGTGAATCTGGCACTGCTTCTGCTGATGATCCCGGCTTTCTCGGCCGGCGCAATCACGCTGGAGCGGGAGCGCGACACCTATTCGGCGCTCTTCACGACCCTCCTGACGCCGTTCAACATCATGTCCGGGAAACTGGCGTCCGCAATTCTGATGATCCTGATCATGGTCGTCCTTTCGATGCCGATCGCGGCGGTCTGCGCGCTGGCGGGCGGCGTAGACCTCCTGTTCATGGCCAAAATCATGCTGCTTCTGCTGGCAACCGCCGTTTCCTACGGACTGATCGGACTGGCATGCAGTGCCGTCTGCGCCCGGACGGGCAGCGCCATTCTCCTGAATTATGTGCTGGTACTGATCCTGGCCGGCGCCACGTGGCTGCCCTCCGCCCTCCTTTCCAATCTGCTGCCGGACTTCAATCCCGTCTTTCAGGTGATCCGCAGCATCAGCCCGTTCGATGCGATCCTCTATCTTCTCTATCCGGATTCCTACAAGCTGACCACGCTGGTGGAACTTTCGTCCGCCGCCACGCCCTATACGGTTTTCCTGGTCGCGTCCTGCCTGATTTCCGGAATCGCGTTCATCGTTTTTTACATACGCGTGCTGCGCCCGGAAGTCAAATCCGGAAAGGTCAAGGGCGAAATCTACACCGACGCCCGGAAAGCGATCAAACGCAAACTCACCTTCCCGTTCTATCTCCTGGACCCGCTCCGGCGCAAAAAACCGATCGGGCGTTTCAGCAACCCCATTTTCGTGGCGGAGATGCGAAGCAAGCTGTTCTCCAATCCGAATTTCGTCATCCGCACCGTCAGCGTGATCTTCATCCTGAGCCTGGTGCTGCTGACCCTTCTTTCCATTCAGCTCGGGGATGAAATCTACGCGGGAAGCGTCCGCATGGTTGCGATCATTTTCCAGATCGGCATCGTGGCGCTCCTCGCCCCCGGCGTGAGCAGCGGACTGATCACCGACGAGATGACCGGCGGGACTTTCACCGCGCTGCGGATGACGCCGGTCTCCCCGTTCACCGTGATCTTCGGAAAGCTCAAGGCCACCTTCTTTTATGCGCTCATTTTCCTGATCAGCAGCATCTTCATCCTTCTGGCGATGGCCTATCTCGAGCCGACGACTTCATTCCCCGACAAATCGGTGCTCGACCCGTCGTTTTTTCCGGAGCTGTGGAAGAAAATCCGGACCGAGCCGGAGTGGTTCTCCAATTTCTGCTACACCTACCGCACGCTGGGCGTCTGGATCATCATTCTGCTTCTCAGCACGATGACATTCCTCAGCGCGGGCCTGCTGGCTTCCTCGTTCGCCCGTTCGACGCCGGTGGCGACCGCGGTCGCGTATGCGATCACGGGAATCCTCTGCATCGTCACGCTGCTTCCGATTCCGCTCGAAGAAAAATTCTCCCACGGCATGTCCAATTTCCTGCTGGCCTTCAACCCGATCGTCGCCGCCATGCAAGTCACCAGCGACTCCTTCAAAAATTATCCGGGACTGTGGATTCAGAATATTTTCACCTTGCTGGGGCTGAACCTGTGCTTCCTCTCCGTTTCGGTCGCAAGGGTCTGCTGGCTTTTCCGGAAACAAACCTGAACAATCCGCTAGATGAAAGGGAAATATGAACTCACTTTTATGCGCCGCCGCGATTTTCTTCCCCCTGGTAATGGACTGCTGGGAGAAAGGTCCGCTGACCGCTGACCGTTTTTCCATCCCGCCTTCCCCCGTGTTCGCCGACCTTGATACATTGAAAGAACAGTCTTTGATCTACCCGCGCCTGTCGTCCCCCGCGCAACGTTCCGTGCTGGCCCGGGAATTGGCGCTGTCCAACAATCCCGAGGCGGTTCCGATCCTCGAGAAACTGGCCGGGAAAGAGAAGAATTCCTTCTGCCGGGATGACATTTTCGCCGCCATGCTCGCCCTGGCGGAAAACGGATGCGGGAAACCGTCTTCCGCGAACGCATTGAAAGAATCCTTCGCGGCGGAAAGCCCCATGACGCGTTCGACGGCCATGATCCTGTATCTGAAGTTCACCGCGTCCCCCGATCCGGCGGCGGTGATCGATGCGCTGGGCAGGGAAACTTCGCCGTTCGCCGTGGAACGCGTCTGCGAGGCGCTCCGTCCGTTTGCCGGGAAGCTCCCGGACGAAAAACTGAAAACGCTTTTCGATTCCCCCTTTCTTCCCTTGAAGGCGGCCGCGGCCGGACTGGCGGCCTTGAAAAACTCGCCCGAGGCGTTGGAACTGGTCGCGAAAGCGGCGAAGGATTCCAACCCGCTGATCCGTCTTCAGGCTGCCCGCGGACTGGCTGAAAATCCGTCCGCCCCGGAAAAACTTCTTGCGGAACTGTCCAAAGACACGGACCCGGCGGTCCGCCTTGCCGCGGCAAGCATGAAACATGTCACGCCGGGAAAGGAAGCGGTCCTGTGCGCGCTGGCTTCCGACAAGAGCGCCTCCGTGAGAACGGCGGCGGCCGCCTCGCTCGGCGCTTCGAACACCCCGTCCTCCGTTCTCGCGCTGATCGGACTGATCGGCGACACGGACATCGGGGTCCGGCGCGCGGCGGCCGACTCTCTGGTGAAGCTCCAGCCGGAAAAGGTCTGGCGGGACCGTTTGATTGCCGCCGGGGCGCAGTCGTATGCCCGGCGGGAGATCACCTCCTTTTTCGCCCGGCTCGACGACCGCAATTATGCCCCCGACATCCGGCGCTTCCTCAAGGAAGCCGACAACGATCTTCTGATCGTGGACGCCGTCGGCGCCCTGGAGATCATGCGGGACCGCGAAGCCGCTCCGCTGGTCGCTTCCTTCGCCGGTTCTCCGAACCCGAAAGTCCGCGGCGCGGTCGCAAAGGCGCTCGGCCCGATCCGGAATCCGGACACGTACGCGGCTCTCAAAAAGCTGTATCGCGACAAGGACATGACGGTTGCCGTCAACGCCCTGTTCTCCATGTATCAGATCCGGGACAATACATTCCGGGAGGAATTCCTCCATGCCCTCGGCACACGGAAGATGGAACAGGAAGCGCTTCGCGCAATCGCCATTCATGCCGTCTCGGACCTCGGTTTCATGGATGCGCGGGTTCTTTCCCACCTGAACACCCTGATTTCGAAGGCGTGCATCACGGCGCCGATGTCTCCGCCCATGCCCGACTCCATGAACGTCCGTCTTTCCGGAATGATCGCCCTGCTGGCCGCCGGAAAGAAAGGCAATGCCGAAGCCATGCGGATATACGAAGAAAACCGCCGTTTCTTTGCCGATGCGTCCAAAAAAGAGATGAATGAGTTCACCAGCGAGGAAATGCTGGAATTCCTGGCACAGATCGAAGCCTTCCGGAAGAATGAAAAAATCGCGCCGCGCAAAGTCAAGACAACCGTCCCGAATTTTACGATCTACAAAACCGGGACGCATTGAAGGGAATCCATGGAAGAGCTTCCCGGACCCCGTATTCCATTTCCGGAAAAAATTTCATTTTTTTCTTTCGCCGCCCTTGACATCCCGGAAGAAAGGATTATAATTATAATTGCACAGACGATTGTGCAATCTGTTTTCCGAGGAAAATGAAATGACTCCCACGATCAAGGACATTGCGAGAATCGCCAACATCGACACCGGCGCGGTTTCCCGGGTGCTGCGGGATCATCCGCAGGCGCTCCGGCTGCGTCCGGAAACCCGCGAACGCATCAAGAAGATC
>MWCA01000153.1 GCA_002069785.1 Lentisphaerae bacterium ADurb.Bin242
GGAGTGTGTTCGGGCAAGGAAAACGCGATCTGGTTCTGGTGACGGACCGCTATGCCGGATATAATAAGGTCAAGGCGTTGCATCAATATTGTTACGTTCATTTGTTGCGCGACATCAAAAAAGAAAAAGAAACATTCCCGGAGGAGCCGGAAGTCCAATGTTTCTGTCCGAAACTCAGCGCCCTGCTGAAAAAAGCGATCGGGATGTTCGGCTCCGGCGAAAGTTTGGAGTCCTACCGGAAACGGGCATTGAAAATCAAAGAACAAATCATGAAAATATGCCGCCATCCAGCACAACATCCCGCGGTTCAATCTCTGCAGAATATTTTCCGGGAAAAGGAAGATCGCCTTTTCCAATGGACACAGTCTCCCGACATCCCTTGTGAAAACAATTATGCCGAACGCGCCTTGCGCCCTCTCGTCATTACAAGGAAAATCTCCTACGGCTCTCAATCCGTGCGCGGAATGAAAACACGCGAAATCCTTACCACTGTCCTTCATACCGCCGCCGCTCGCGGTCTTGAGCCGGCCGCATTCCTCGAAGCCTTCCTCAACAATCCTGAAAACGCTTCCCTCCTCTTCTCCTGAATTCCACAGCAGTTTCACTGACGCAATACCCGACTTCCTAAAAAAAATATATTTTCAGGTTTTCCGACTTGAGATTTTGAAAAAACTGGATATATTGCTGGTTGTTATTGTTGCGCAACGAATCGGGTTCGCATGATTCGGACAAGGGTATGAGTGGAATCTGGAGAACGAAAGAATTGTGAAATGAAGTATGCCATATTAAGCGACGTCCACGGAAATCTGGAAGCCTTGAAGGTTGTCCTTGCAAAATGTATGGAGGTGCAGGTGGACGAATATATCTCGCTCGGAGATATTGTTGGCTACAACGCCAATCCCAAGGAATGCCTGGATCGGATGCGCAGTTTGAAGCTTGTGGGAGCGGTCAAGGGAAATCATGACGAATACGCCGCCAGCAACGACAATACGATGGAAGGATTCAATCCCCATGCGAGGACCGCGGTCATCTGGACAAAATCCCAGCTCCCCCCCGAGGACCGCGCATGGCTGGCCTCCCTCCCCATGCGCCTGACGATCAAGGGGACTTTGATTACAGCGGTTCACGCCACGCTCGACAGTCCGGACACCTGGGGATATATTTTCGACGTTCATCACGCGGCGGACAACTTCGCCTATCAGTTCACGCCGCTGTGTTTCATCGGCCACTCGCATGTGCCGGTGGCGTTCTGCAAGAAGCCGATCGCCCTTTACTCCGAACGGATGATCACGGAGATCGAGGAATGGGTGGACAAGAATCCGTCGCCGGGGGCTTTTCTCAAGGCGGATTCCGTTTCGATCGACCTCGAACCCGGATTCAAATACCTTCTGAATGTCGGAAGCGTCGGACAACCCCGGAACAAGGACCCGCGCGCTTCTTTCGCCATCTATGACTCCGATGTCAAAGTGGTCACGCGCTACCGCCTGCCCTACGATATCCGGACGGCTCAGGAAAAGATCATCGCCAGCGGATTGCCGGAACGGCTGGCATCCCGGCTGGAACGCGGAACATGATCCGGGGGTTCCCGTTCAATCCGGATCGGAGCGGACCATGAAACGAATTCTGATCGTAAAACCCAGCAGCATGGGGGACATTCTTCACGCATTTCCGGCGGTCGACGCCCTCCTGCGCACGTATCCGGAAGCGGTCGCCGACTGGGTGGTCGCTCCCCAGTTCGCGGAACTGCTGGACTACATGCCCCGGGTGGAACGCAGAATCCTTTTCCGCCGCAAGGAACTGGGGCGTGTTTTCTCGTTTGCACCGGCGTTTTTCACCCTTCTCAAAGAACTGCGCAAGGTCCGTTATGACGCGGTAATCGATCTTCAGGGACTCATGCGCAGCGCCGCGGTGGGACGCCTCGCCCGGGCGGACCTGTATTGCGGCTCCGGCGAGACACGGGAATTTTTCGCACGGCTCTGTTACAACCGGAAATTCGATATCCCGGAAGGACTGTCCCATGCCGTGGACAGGAACTGCGCTCTCCTCCGCCGTTTTCCCGGCGTGACCGGCGTTCCGGGCGAATATCTTCTTCCGGTCGTGGAGAAACACCGCCGCGCCGCTCTTGAGCTTCTGGAAAAGCACGGGCTCCGACCGGAGGCTCCGTTTGCCGTCCTCTGTCCGGGAGCGCGCTGGGACACCAAACAGTGGCCGGGGTCGTTTTTCGCGGAAGTGGTCGGACGGATGGCGGCGGAGCGCCCGGAACTTTCCTTCGTGCTTCTCGGCGCGCCCTCGGAGAAAGAGCTCGGCGCGGAAGTGACGAGGCGCCTGAAGCGGAAGGAAAACACGGTCGACCTGATCGGGCTGACCGGGCTCGGATCTCTGATCGAAATCATCCGCATGGCCGCGGTCATGATCTGCAACGACAGCGGACCGATGCATGCTGCGGCGTCGGCGGGAACCCCGGTGGCGGCTTTATTCGGGCCGACCGACCCGGCGCTGACCGGACCGTACTGCCGGGAAAAACGAGTCTTTCAGCCCGACCTTGCATGCATCCGGTGCTTTCGGAAATCCTGCGACGGGGAACGCTGCCACAAGGCGGTCGATCCCGCGGCCGTCGCGGAAGGTGCCCTTGAACTCTTTGACCCCAGGAGGAAACCGACATGAGAGGAAAATTTTTCGGAGCGTGCATCCTTGGATGGCTCGGCCTGTTTTTCGGAGCGTTTCACGCGGAGGCGCAAGTGGCGCTCACGGTGGAGATGACCCAGCTCCATTATCTCCAGTATGAACCGGTCTACGCCCGGGTCACCATGCGCAACGTCAGCGGACATCCCCTCGCGTTTGGAGAAAACAAAGGACTCCGGGGGGAGCTCCGGTTCGAGATCGACACGCCCTCCTCCGGACGGTATGCCTCCCTGCTCTCCAGGGAAACGCCGACCATGCGCGGAATCATCCTCCAGCCGGGAACGTCGCGCACCTTCACCTACAACGTTTCGACCTTTTACGATGTGCGGAAACCGGGGACCTACGTTCTGAAAGCGGTCATCTCGCATCCCCAGCTCAAAGCGGCGTATGAATCGGGCAAGACGCAGTTTACCATCGTGGAGGGAGCCACGGTCTGGGAATCGGTCGTCGGGGTTCCCAAATACCTCCAGAAGCCGGAAGAAAATTCATCCGTGATCGCCACCCGCCGCTACCGGATCGTCACCTACAACACGGGAAACCAGTTCCTGTATATGCTTCTGATCGAAGACAAGGATCACATCTACATGGTCCGCCGTCTCGGGCTCGACCTCGGCGCAAATCTGCGTCCGATGTGCGCGGTGGACGATCTCAGCCGCCTGAACGTGCTCGTGGCCGCCAGCCCGAAAGTGTTCGCGTATTATCAGTATGACGTAACCGGGAAGCTCGAGAAAAAGGAAGTCCGCATCAAGTCCGAAACCACCCCGCGCCTAGTCGTCAACAAAGACCTGGGCACGGTCGTTCTCAGCGGCGGACGCGCCGCGCGGCGCGACCTGGACTATGAGGAAATCAAAGATCTGCCTTTCATCGCCAACGCCATGGATGAAAACCTGAAGGACATCACGGAAGGGAAGAGTATCATTGATGAAACCGACGACAAGGATTGACACCGTTTCCTGGCTTTCCGCCGACGGCTCCATTCATTTTTCGCCTTCCCCCGAGGCGCTCCGGCCCGGAGGCAAACTCCGGATCATCGACCAGAGGGCTCTCCCCGCGCACCTGGAATACCTTCGGATCGACACGCTGGAAGAAGCCTGCGACGCGATCCAAACGCTCGCGGTCCGCGGCGCGCCCGCCATCGGGTGTGCCGCCGCGCTGGCGCTGGCGGCCGTCACGGGAAAATCCGGGACCGCAAATCAGGAAGCCCTCCTGAAGGAAGTCATGAAGAATGCCCGCGTCCTGATGGAGTCGCGTCCCACCGCGGTCAATCTCGCCTGGGCGCTCAACCGCTGCACCGCCCGGATCGTCACCGGCAATGGCGGCGGAACGGAACAAATCAAGGAGTCCCTGCTGCGGGAAGCGCTCTCCATCCTCGAGGAAGACATCGCGCTTTGCGCCCGCATCGGGGAATACGGCAGAACCCTGCTGCACGACGGCATGGGAATCCTGACGCACTGCAACGCGGGGGCGCTGGCCGCGGGAGGCGACGGCACCGCCCTCGCGCCGATCTACGCGGCCCATGCCGGAGGAATGAAGCTCAAAGTCTTTTCCGATGAAACCCGGCCGCTTCTCCAGGGCGCGCGCCTCACCGCCTGGGAGTTGAAACAGGGCGGGGTGGATGTGAGCGTCATCTGCGACAACATGGCGGCCCGGCTCATGCGCGAAGGCCGGATCCAGGCGGTCATCGTCGGGGCCGACCGCATCGCCGCCAACGGCGACACCGCCAACAAGATCGGGACGTACTCCGTCGCCATCGCCGCCCGCTACCACCGGATTCCTTTTTATGTGGCGACTCCGTACTCGACTTTCGACATGAGCCTGTCCTCGGGAGAACAAATTCCCATCGAGCAGAGGGCGCCCGGGGAGGTCACCTCCTTCGCGGGCGTGAAAACCGCCCCGGACGGCGTGTCCGTCTGCAACCCGGCTTTCGACGTCACGCCGCATTCGCTGATCCGGGCCTTCATCACAGACCGGGGGATCATACGTCCTCCGTTCGAGAAAAATCTGGTCGTTTTCCAGTCCATTCAACGATAAGTTCAACCCATCCAGGAAGGAGTATTCAACATGAAACGCACCCTGATCACCGCGACTCTGGCCCTCTGCCTGTTTGCCCCGGCCATCCATGCACAGAACAGAATCGTTTTCAGGACACCCCAGGAGGCGGTCCAATACTACGAGGAACTGGTCGGCACCCTGACCAAACAGGTGAAACTCATGCAGGACGACAACGCCGTGCTGTCGGCCGCCACCCAGGAATTGAAGGGAAAAGTCGAGAAACTGGAGAAGGATATGCAGGATCTTGCCGCCGAAATGGCCTCCCTCCGGAAACAGATTTCCGCCGACGCCGAAGCACGGAAAGCCCAGCTCAACAAACTGGCGGACAAGCTTTCCACCCCCGCGCCCGCTTCCCGTACCGCCGCCCCCGCGCCCCAGGCGCAGAACGACGGCACGGAATATGTGGAGCATACGGTGGAAGCCGGCACCACCCTGACGGCTCTGGCCAAAGCCTACGGCGTCTCGGTGGCCGACATCGTCAAGGCCAATAAACTTTCAAAACACACGATCTTCGTAGGACAGAAGCTGCTTATCCCCGTATCCAAAAAACGCTGAACCCAATCCGGAAGATCCCTTCATCATGGTTGTGAATGAAACCTATCCGCGGCGAATCCTTCCGCTGGCGCTCTCCCAGTTCTTCGGCGTTTTCAACGACAACGCCTTCAAGATGTTCGTCGTTCTGGCCATGTTCCACGGTCTTCCGAACTATTTTGAAAGCTCCGCGTTTCTTTTCATTCTCACGGCGGCCTATGTGCTTCCGTTCATCCTGATGGGCGGAATCGCCGGCGCCATAGCCGACCGTCTCCCCAAAAGAAGCGTTCTGATTGTCGGAAAGGCGGGCGAATTCGCGGTCATGGCCCTCGGTACGCTCTGTTTCCTCAAAATCGGCAGCTGGGGAATCCTTCCGCTGGTGGGGGTGATGTTCCTGATGACCGCGCAGTCCGCGTTTTTCAGTCCGGCTTTCAACGGAATTCTGCCGGAAACATTCCCGGAATATGAGATCTCCAACGCCAACGGCGCCATCGGCATGGCGACTTTCATCGCCGCAATCCTGGGCGCGGGGACCGCGCCGATCCTCTGGGAAATCAGCGGGAAAAATTTCATCCGGTGCGGGCAGCTGATGTGTCTTGGCTCGATCATCGGCTTTCTGGTGACGCTGGCGGTACTGCCCTCGTCCCAGACGTCTCTTTCCAAGCGGGAGGGAGCCGCTTCCAGTTTCCGGAAAGGCTGGAAGGCCATGACACAAACAAGGGCGCTCTGGATCACGGCTTTGGGAGACGCTTTTTTCTGTTCCATCGGAGTAGTGATCCAGACCCTGATCGTACTGTATGCGCATTTCACGCTGACGTCCGGGGAACGGGAACTGAGCCTCATGCTCCTCTCCCCCGCGCTCGGGATCGGAATCGGCTGTTTCTTCTGCGGACTGCTTTCCGGCAAGCGCGTCGAACTGGGATTCGTGCCGCTGGGCGGGATCGGCCTGGCCCTTTTCCTGATCCTGGCCGGGTTTCACCCGGGCGACCCGACCGAATTCCCCCACGGCATCGTCCTCCACCTTCCGTTCCTGACCTACCTGATGCTGGCCGGCATCTGCGGCGGCTTCTTCGTGGTTCCGGTCCGGGCCTATTTCCAGCAGTGGCTCGACCCGGAAAAACGCGGGGCGGCCCTGGCGGTCAGCAACGTGCTGACATTCAGTTCCATCCTGGTCTTCTCCTTTTTCCTTTTCCTGCTGGTCTCCGGAAAGACGGCTGCCGCCGCGGCGCCTCTGCCCCCCTGGCTCGCCACCATTCCGATGCCCCAATGCGACCCGCCGAC
>MWCA01000154.1 GCA_002069785.1 Lentisphaerae bacterium ADurb.Bin242
CGGAAGGCGGGAGTCCGGGTGTGGATCCTCGGCGTTACGCCCGGAAGCGAGGCGCCCGGAGCGGACGGGAATAAACCGGTCGATGAAATGAACTTGTTCCTGCGGAAACTGGCGTCCGGAACGGATTCCGCCTATGTCGATGTGACCGGACCCCTGAACCGGAAAATATCCGAACGCAGGAAAGAATTTCCGGAGTACAAAGGCAACTTCGTGACGTCCTGGGAAAACCTGACGCCCGAGGGTACCATGGTGGTGGCGGAAACCCTTCTCCGTGAATTCGGTCTGGACGCGGATGGGGTTGTCCGGGCGCGCAAAGCCTGGGAAACGATTTCCTGCACGGAAAGGCTTCCGGTCAGCATCGAGGAATATCTGCGTATGGGAGACAAGGCGTTTGCCCGCAATCTCACCGTGGCGGAATATATGAAGGAACGCATTCAATCGGGTCGGAATAAAACTTCAACCGTAAAGTGAGGGAAAAGGACATGTTGTCGAAAAAAATGATCGGGATGGTTGTATTCGGTTCGCTGGCGTTGTGCGCCCAGGAAGGAAATCTGGCCGGGAACGGCGATTTCGAGGAAGGGCTGTACGAATGGAACGTGCCGGAATGGACGGTCCGGGGGAAGGTGTTTTCCATCGATGAAACCGCTTCGCAGGAACCGCGCGGCGCCCGTTCCCTGCGGATGGATTTGACCCGGGGCCTGAATTCCACGTTGCTGATGGAAGAGACCTTCCCTCTTCCGAAGGAAATCAAGGATTACACTTTTTCCTGCTGGCTGAAAAAAGCGCCCGATGCCAAAAGCAATGCTCTCATTGAGGTGCGCCTGACTTTTTCGGCTGAAGGGAAAAAAGGTTTTTCCCAGGGGTTCCGGATCCGATACGACGAGTTGAAAACGGAATGGACGAATTTCAAAAAGGAATTCACGCTTCCGGACGCCTATGCGGAGGGGCGGATTTCCATCATGATCACGGGCGTGAACGAGAATGCGGCGGCATGGCTTGACAACATTCAGGTGACAGGAAAAAAATAACCAGGGGAGACGGAAGAATGTTTTGGAAGAAATCCTATGTGCTTTTGGTGCTGGCGTCCATGTCGGGCGGACTTTTTTCGCAGGAGAACAATCTGATTCAGAATCCCGGGTTTGAAGAGCCTCCCGGCAAGAATTGGAAAACGCCCTCGTGGGTGTGGAACTCCAAGGACAAAGACAAATATGTGGATGCGAGCATCGACGAGACCACCTCGCAGGGAGCCGCCGGGAGCAAGTCCCTGCGGATCGATTCGGAACCCGGCAAGAACGCCTGGCTGCCTTACACCGAAACGCGCGGGAGCATCCCCGCCGGGCTGAAGGAGGCGACCCTCTCCGTCTGGACGAAGACCGCCGGCTGGGAAAAGGGAAACAAGGGCCGTCTGGAAGTGATGGTCTATCTTTATGGAAAAGACCGGAAAAGCATCATGAAGGGAATCATAACGCCCTGGGAAAAAACTCTGCCGGACTGGACGAACTACACGATCGATTTCCAGATTCCGGACGGGTATGACACATGGTCCGCCCTCATCAAGTTTTCCAGCACGAAAACGACCGCCGGAAAAGTCTGGATCGACAACCTTTATTTCGGTCCGAAGCTGAAACAGGCGCCGGTCGTGAAAGGGGAAAAACTGACGGAGCTTGTGCGCGGCGTGCATGCCGCTCCCCACGGAGGAATCTACTATCCGGGAGAAACTCCGGTTCATGAATTTCATTTCCGCAACATCAAGGAGCCCGGCAGCAGCGTCACGGTCTCCTGGCGGATGAACGATTTCGACGGAAACACGATCGCTTCCGGATCGCAGGAAATGACGCTCGAACGGAAAATCCAGTTGAAGCCCGCTCCGCCCGCGGATTACCGCGGATACTACATCCTGAAGCTGGAACTGACCCGGAACGGAAAATTCGTCGCCAACGGGACGTTTTCCGGAGTGATTGTCGAGAAACAGACGGAGCGGGACCCCTTCTTCTCGACCCGCGGCTGTTCCACGTATGAAAAGCATGTGCGCATGGGATTCGGCCCCCGGGTCATGGAGCCCGGCTCCTCCATTTCCTGGTCGATCGAACGGCAGAAAGGGAAATATGAGTGGGCCATGAAAGATGCCCGTCTCAAAAACGCCCTGGACGCCGGATATACCGATCTGTATTCCCACACCACCTTCACCAATTATGCGTGCATTCCGAGTTACCTGAAGAAAGAATATGACGCCAAGCTCAAGGCCGGAATCGATCCCTTCACCGCGGAAGACTGGGAGGCTTACCGCAAGTTCTGCAAGGCCGCCATCGAGCGCTACGGGAAATACATCACCAGCTGGCGCGTGCCCGACGAAATCATGCTGACCCGTCATCACAACCCGCTTGCCCAGACCCAGTATTACAAATTCTGCCGCATCTTTTATGAGGAACTCAAAAAGCAGTATCCGGATACTCCGCTCTATGCGGGAGGCGCATTCTTCGGCGACGAAAAATACGCCGATCTCAAGCGGGATGTCTGGGACAAGATCAAAGACAGCGTCGACGGTCTCTGCGTGGATGCCTATCCTCATGGGACCTCGGTCGGCGTCGGCCAGAATTATCCTGGCCCCGAACAGATCAAGCTGCGGGAACGTTACATGAAGACATTCGACATCACCGGCGTGAAGGCGTTCGTGAACGAGGAAACCGGGAGCGGCATCCAGCGGAATCTTGCTCTCGACAGCAACGAACTGCGCGAATTCGCCATCATCAACGCCCGCATGGTCATTGTCTGCAAATCCATGAATCAGGTGAAAGGCTGGACATGGTTCCTCGTGGAAGACGCGAAGTCCGCCTGGAACGGCAATTACGACTATGCCATGTGGAAAGAGTGCAATCCGCGTCCCCACGCCGCCACGTATGCGCTGATCACCCGGCAGCTGGCGTTCGCCCGCGATGGAATCGAAGTCAAGCCCCACGCGGATATTTACAGCTATGTATTCAAGCGCAAAGGGAAAACTCTGCTCACCCTCTGGGCGCTCGGCAAGGAACTGGTCGATGCGAAAATCAACCTGCCCTCGGACTGGACCGCCGTGGACCTGATGGGAAAACCTTTCAGCGGAAAGAAAGGAGAAGTCTCCCTTAAGTTGAACGACCGTCCTTATTTCATCGAACTGGCGGCCTCGCAGAAGGCGGTGGCCGACGCCGTGGCGAAGGGTCAATACGCCATGCCTGAAATCGCCCTGTCCATGAACCGCAAAGACGGTTCGACCATGAATGTTTTCATCCAGAACAAAACCAATTCCGAACTGGGTGTTCAGGTCGCCCTGAACGATTCAAAGGTGCAGAATGTAAAACTGTCCCCGCTGGCGAATGTGCCGGTTCCCTTTGAATGCAAGCCGGGGAAAAATCCCCTGAAGGCTGTGGCTCAGGTCGGCAATGTGAAATACGAACTGGCGCGGATGGAAGAGCTGTATCCGGTGGAGCGGCTTGACCGCGCGCCCGCCATGGACGGCACTCTCAAAGGCTTCGAAAACGTTACGCCGATCGTCTTTGACAAGTCGGATACGCTCAAGCCGATCGACGCGGCCGCCTGGGGCTACTGGACCGGTCCGAAGGACGCTTCCGCCAAAATCTATCTGGCGTATGACAAGGATTATTTCTACATTGCGGCGGATGTCCTTGACGATATCCACATTGCGCGCGCTTCCGATCAGATGATCTGGTACCAGGATTGTCTCCAATACGCTTTCGACACGGAAAACGACGCGTTCGACATCAAGGCCGCCCGCGGCGGATATTCGCCGGACGACCGCGAATTCTGCATGGCGCTGACGCCCAAAGGCCCGCAGAACTTCTGTTATACGGCCCCGCTCGGGCTGGCCGGCAAACCCGTGCCGGACACCGTCAACATCAAGGAGCTTCCCGGCGGGCGCATGATCTATGAAGCGCGCATCCCGTGGAGCTATTTTGGAAAACTCGGCCCGAAACCCGGCTCCGTCTTCGGATTCAACATCGTGATGTTCGACATCGACCAGAAGGATGGCGCCATCCCATATTACATGGAGCTTTCCCCGGGAATCGCCGATGGAAAAAATCCGGCATATTTCAAACGCTTCATGCTGAAATAGCCCGGAATCACCGCCGCGCGGCCGTCCTTGCGCCTTTCCCGGAAGGCCGCGCGGCAGAAAAGGATGAATCATGTTTTCTTTCAAATCATTCGGGATGGTTCCGGTCATGGCCCTCTGCCTTCTGCCGGGGGCGTGCATGACCGTTCCCGCGGAACCGTCCCCTCCGCCTTCGACCGATATGGCTCTTCGCCCCTATTCCGTTTACGGAAGCCATATGGTGCTCCAGCGCGAAAAGCCCATCCGCATTGCCGGACGCGCCGCTCCGGAGCGGGAAATCACGCTCGTTTTTGCCGGTCGGACGGTCAAGGTCAGGCCGGACTCCCGCGGAGAGTGGAACGCCTTCTTTCCCGCGATGAAGGCCGGCGGTCCCTGGACATTGAACTTCACGGACGGCGTAAGCACCATCACCATGACCGATATCTTGATCGGAGAGGTCTGGCTTGCCTCGGGACAGTCCAACATGGAATGGCCCGTGACGCAGATCCTCCGCGCGGAGGAAGAAATCGCGGATGCGGATTATCCGCAAATCCGCTTTTTCAACGGAAGCAGTCCGGTCAATTCCTACAAGGACAAGTCCCGTTTCGGTGTCCCGCAGGATAATATCGATGGTGCATTCTGGCGTGTCTGCAAGCCTTCGAATGTCTATCATTTCGCGGCCGTGAGCTACTTCTTTGCCCGGGCGCTTCACCGGGAATTGAAGGTGCCCGTCGGCGTTGTGACGGTCGCCTGCAGCGGCTCCTCCATCGAACCCTGGATCAGTCTCCGGGCCTTCGACGCCTTTCCCGGAATGAAGATGTCCCGGATGTATCCGAAAGACGCCACTCCGGAGAATCTTTTCCGTTCCAGGATTCCCGGCACGCCCCAGCATGAGGCCGCCCGGAAGGAATACGTCGATTCCATGGCCGCGTGGGTGGCCGATTCGAGGATAAAGCTCGAAGCCCGCGAGCCGCTGGAAAAGCCGCCTCTTCCGCCGAAAGGACTGGAGCCGTTCGGCAAGGACAATTACTTCCCCTGTGTCTATTATAACACGATGATCCATCCGCTGCGGACCTTCACCTTCCGGGGAGCCATCTGGTATCAGGGCTGTTCCAACATCGGCGATCCGGGAAATGTCTACAAGGAAAAAATGAAGGCGCTCGCCTATGACTGGCGGACCCTTTTCAACAACCCGGAATTCCCGATTTATTATGTTCAGGTCGCTCCCTTCCTCCACGCGAAAACCAAACCGTTCCAGCTGCCCTGGTTCTGGACCGTTCAGCAGCAGTTCACGGACGAGGACCCTCATGCGAAAATGGCAGTCACCAATGACATCGGGGAATTGAACAACATTCATCCCAAAAACAAGCAGGATGTCGGGAAACGCCTGAGCCTTCTCGCGCTCAAATATGAATACGGGAAAAACATCGCTGCCGATTCCCCGTTCTACAAATCCCATACGGTCCGGGGCAGCCGCCTGATCGTGGAATTCCGCAATGCGGAACAGCTCGCCACACGCGACGGCAAGGTGCCCGACTGGTTCGAGATCGCCGGGAAGGACGGCGTATTCCATCCCGCGGCGGCCTCGATCGACGGGAACAAAGTCATCCTGACCAGTGAAAAGGTCGATCATCCGTGTTTTGCGCGGTTCGCCTGGAATCAGGCGGCCGAACCGAATCTCCGGAACGAAGGCGGTCTTCCGACCGGCGCGTTTCAAACGGGAGCTCCCGCGAACCCGTGAGACTTCGGAGACGGAACGGTTTCCATGTCCGGATTTCTCCGGAATCGGCCGCCGGCTTGCGGATTCAGAGTTCTTCGAGCCTCACGTCGTCGAACCAGACCGTGCCGGAGGCGTTCCGGATACGGAGGTTCAAGTAGGATTTCACCTTTTTGTTTGTGTCCTTTCCTGTTTTGAATTCATGACTCTGGAAGGTCCAGCCCATGGTTCCCGTCAGGTAATTATGAGCTGGGAAGTGGCGGTTCGCATCGTCCCAGATATTGGCGCAGACGCCTCCGCGCGCTTTGATTGGCCGGACGTCCTGGA
>MWCA01000155.1 GCA_002069785.1 Lentisphaerae bacterium ADurb.Bin242
TTCTCCGGACGTCCCATCGCGGCCACGACCCAGTCGATCCAGTGGCATCCCAGATTGAACAGGATGCCGCCCCGGAATGCAGCGAGATACTTCGGATAGGCTTCCCCGCCGTAGTTGTGGTTCATGTCCGCGTGAATCTCGAAAATATCCCCCAGCCAGCCGCGGCGGACCGCCTTCAGACACCATTGCATAGCCGGGTTGTTCCGGAACATGTATCCCATCTGGAAAGGAAGGTTTTTCTCCCGGCATATTTTTAGCAGTCGTCCGAATTTTTCAAGTTCCATGCCCCCCGGCTTGTCCATGTGCATCGCGAGTCCCCGTTCCGCACAGCGGAGCGCGGCGTCGACCAGATCGCCATTCGGCGTCTCGACCGTCACCGCCTGAAGTCCGGGCGTGTGGAAGAGTTCCTCTTCGGTCATCCATGTCAGCCCCTCGTAAGGAGTCAAGTTGTCTCCGGCGAAGCGGGCGGATTTCGTGTTCCGGTCGTCCACCACGCCGACGATCTCAAAAACGTCCGGCAGTCCGCGCAGTGCCTGTATTTTTCCCGACGCGTGCTCATGACAGACGCCGAGTTGTCCGATTTTAATTCGTTCCATTCCGTTGCTCCTTGTTGTGAACCGGATTCAGATTTTTTCGCCTTGCTTCATTGGCGCAAGAAAGGCGTCCATACTTTCACAGACGCTCCTGCAGAAATCTTTCGGACAGCGGGAAATTTCGTATTTGAGACCGTCATACAGGGGCATCAGTTCAGCCTGTTTCATGCCCGTGGCGGCAAGGACCTTGGAATTGTCGATGATCCGGTCGAAGAGACGGTCGTATTCGAGCTGCCATCTGGGGGCATGGTAATACGGGTCGGAATGGAGGATGCGGAGGTAATCCTCCTTGTCCACCCATACCGCCTTGAGATTGCATATCTCTTTGTAATAGTCGGCGACCTCGCCCCATGTGCGGTGTTCGGAGGTGGCGACGGTGAAGGTTTCGCAGACGGCCTTTTCGTTGAAGAGAAGTCCGGCGATCATCCGTGCGACGTCGCCGGCCCAGCTCATGGTCGCCTGAACATTTCTTGCCTGTTCCGGCAGAACGACCGCCTTGCCCGCGAAGGCGCGGCCGACGGTATTGGGGGCTTCCAGTGTCACCAGCTGGTAACGCATCCGCGAATAGGTGATGGCCGGGCGGATGATCGTCCAGTTCCGGCGGGGCAGGGCGCGAAGGATGTTTTCGCCGCGCGCCTTATAAATGGAATAGTCGTCCGAGTTGCGGAGCACGATATCTTCGGATGTATCAATCAGACGGGGGGAGGTTTCTCTTATGGGGTGTTCCTTGTTGTCGTAGATCCGGTAACTTGAAAGATAGATGTAGTGTTCCGTGTGATCGAGGACCATGGGCAGGATGCCGGCCAGTTCGCTTGTGGGATAGACCATGAAATCGACGATTCCGTCGTATCTGTTTTTCAGAAATTCGCGGAAGACATTCGGTTCCCTGGCGTTGGCCTTGATGCAGTTCACATTCGGATGTTCGCTTTTGCTGTCGTCGAGGGAAACGGCGTCCACCTGATATCCCGCCTCCGCGAGAAGCGGAACCAGATACTGTCCCATGGCGCCCGTCGCGCCGAGAACCAGAACCTTTTTGGGCTGAGTCATGTTGTCATATCTCCTTTTCTGCCTGATTTTCTTTTTTTCGGGATATTTCATTCTGCGACTTCACGGATGTTCCAGTGAAGGTTGTCCAGAACCGCTTTCATGGCCCGGATGGTCGGCTGAGTCATCCCGTAGCGCGGATTGTAGCGGGAAACCGCGAACAGGATGGATACGCCGAGGGCCGGTCCCATAAACCGGTGCGGACGGCTGAATTTTCCGCCGCAGAGATGGATGAAGGGTTTCTTCAATTCCCGTTTCAGGAGCATGGTGGTGCGGAACGCCTCGGCAAGTTCCTCCGCCGTATTGACGCCCGTCACGATTTTCACGACGTCCGGGCCGCGCGATTCCATTTCCAGCATGTGTTCCAGAACCTGTTCCGCGGTGCGCGCGCTCGACGGCATGTGGGATGACATGACGACATCGGCGCCTTTCGCATGAATCCTGTCGATCAGGCGCTTCTGTTTGTCTATGGCGCTTTTTTTGTGCGTGATTTCCAGGGGAGACGGATCATACAGATCCCCCATCACATCGATCATGGACGCCCCGGCGTCGGCGGCTGCGAGCAGCCGTTCCTGGCGTTCATCATCCGCGGGTTTGCCCCAACGGTCGTTGCGGTAAAAATAAAACATGAATGGAAGACGGACCGAATCGATGATTCCTTTCAGGGACTCCGCGTTCCGGAATTCCGGCTTCAAATCAAAAAGATCGATCGCGATTCCCTGGGCTCCGTCGAACTCCGCGTTTCTGCTTTCCGCAATCAGTTCTTCCGGCGTCTGCCCGGCCATGATTCCGGTGATGACCGGATACGGTTTATTGAGAAAGGATAGTTTCATGGGCGTTTCCTCACTTTTCAATGCAGGTTTATTGGGTGCCGTTTACCCGTGTGTTTTTCTCCAGTCGATGACAAAACCGAGCGGCGGATTTGCCGTTTCCGCTATCTTCGTGAAGACCTCCGGGACCTGTTCGGGCTGGACGATTTCCGAGATGACCGGCCGGGTCCGGATTTTTCCCGCCGCCAGGAACTTCAGGAAGGTCCGGAAGTCGTCGTGCGACGTCCATTCGCCCGGACGCGATTCCACGCCCGGACGTGTCATCGTGTGCGCTCCGATCAGGTGGATTCCGCGTCGGTGGACGTATTTGTAGAAGTCGATCGGCGCATCGGAAATCCGGGTGCACCCGAGAAGGGAAATTCGCCCCTCCCACGCGACGTATTCCAGCGCCTGTTGCAGCGCGGACGCGTTGCCCGTGACCTCCACCACCGCGTTCACTCCTTTTCCGCCGGTGGCCGCCATCACTTGTGAAATGAAGTCCTTTGCCGAGGGATCGAATGCCGCGGTCGCACCGAGTTCCAGCGCCAGTTCCCGGCGTTTCGGATCGGGATCGGCCGCCAGGACCGGGATGGCCCCGGAAAGATTGGCGATCTGGACCGCGAACATTCCGAGGAGCCCCAGCCCCGCGATCATCGCGGATTCCCCGATTTCAAGGCGAAGTTTGCGGACTCCGAGAAACGGAAATGAAACGATCTGCGCGAATGCGGCGTCCAGAAGATCGATTTTGTCGTCTTCGATTTTCAGAGCACGGGTTTCCTCCAGAACCGTATGAGAACGATGGCCGCCCCACGGCACGATGACCCGGTCGCCGACCTGAAGGTTCCTGACCTGCTCCCCTTTGGCGCAGACTCGTCCCGCCGCACTGTATCCGGGATAGTGCGGAAACCCGTGTTCCGCGGATGCTGTATTGGGGAGACAGAGGAGATTCGCCCGTTCCGTTCCCGCGCTGATCACCGAATAGTCGATTTCCACCGCAACCTCATGTTCCTGCGGAAGATTTACCTCGAAAGAGTCCAGTACCGTCTTGCCCCTGGACTCGAAATACACCTGTTTTCCTTTCATGGCAGCTCCTTTTTTCAAATATCGCAGAAACGCGGTCCGAGAATCCGGCCTCCGTCAATGGTATAATCGACCCCGGTGATGAACGCGGAGTCATCCGACGCAAGGAACACGATGAGATCGGCGATTTCCGCGCGGTCTCCGGTGCGCCCGATCCAGGTGCCGTTGGTCGGCTGTGTCCGGTGGTCTTCCGCCGAGACCATTCCCGGCGAAACGCAGTTGACTGTAATGTTTTCCCCGGCAACCTCCATGGCCAGGGATTTGGTCATCAGGATGACGCCCGCTTTGGCGGCGGAATAGTCGCAGTATCCGGGCAGTCCGACTTCTCCCGCGATCGACCCGAGATTGACGATCCGCCCATATTTCCGTTCGAGCATCGGTTTCAGGAAAGCCTGCGTTACGCGGAAGGTTCCGCCCAGGTTTACGTCGAGAATCCATTGCCACTCTTTTTCCGGCATGTCGGCGAACTTGTTCCGCTGCCGGTTCGCATGTTTCCACACGCCCGCGTTGTTGACCAGAATATCGACTTTTGAGAAGTCCGAAAGAATTTTTTCCGCGGCATTCCGCACGCTTTCCGTGCGGGTCACATCCATTTCATACGCACAGGCCGTTCCTCCCGCGTTTTTGAGTTCGGAAACGACCTTTTCACAGGATTCTTCGGAAAGATCCGTAACGGCCGCGGCAACGCCCATTTCGCAGAATTTGCGGCAGACCGCCCTGCCGATGCCTCCCGCCGCTCCGGTGACGACTGCGACCCGATTCTCGAATTTCATGGTCTTTTCTCCTTCAACCCAATAGGTGTTTCCGGTTCTTTCCGGGCGAGCATCTCCTCCATTCAGTGTATTTCCGCAAGGCTCCGGTCAATTCCTTCTGAATGCGCCGCATGCAAAACCTCCCGTTCTCCTGTGTTTCCTCCCTACTATACCCTGAAAAACAGCCGGTGAAAACGGTTTCTTGACAAATCCTCGAAAAAAATAACGCAAAAACCGCTTGATTTTCAGAAACGGAAGCATTATAGTGCAAATGAAGCATAAAACGGAGAAAATAATTCAGGAGGACAAAATGAAGATTCAGGAACTGGCAAAACTGGCGGGCGTCTCGCCGTCCACGATCTCACGGGTTTTCAGCCACCACCCGAACATCAGCGAAGAGGTCCGGGAAAAGATTTTCGTGCTGGCCCGGAAATACCATTACCATCCGCGCCTTTCCACCAAACAGAGGAACGTGGTCATCATCACGCCGTACAACTGCATCTACCCGGTGCAGTGCTGCGTGGAAATGCTTCTGATGGCGCTGACCCGCGAGCTGCCGAAGCACGGATTCCGGATCGAGATTCTGCCGCAGGACAATCTGGAACGCCTGGACTCCATCCAGTTCTGCGCGGCGGTCGCCATCGGGTCCGAGCCGGAGGATTTCCGGGACTGGTCCAGCCGCTTTGCCACGCCGCTGATTCTGGTCGACCGGAAATCGAACTTCCGCTCGCCGGAAGTGTACACCGTGCGCTCGAACGAGACGCAGGGAATGGAGCTGGCCGTCGACCATCTCTACAGCCGCGGATGCCGCCGGATCGGCTGCATCATTCACGGGAAACCCGGCACCGGCAACGCCGACCTCCGGTGCGCGGCTCTCCGGGAATCCCTGAAAAAAAGGAATCTTGCGTATTCCGAAATGTTCATTCAGTTTGCGAACGACGAAGAATATCTGGAGATCATCGGGCAGATGCTCAAACAGAACATCGACTCCCTGTTTTGCCCCGGCGGGAGCGGCGGCATCATCGCATCCTATGCGCTTTCGCTGTTTGAACGGAAAATTCCCGAGGATGTTTCCCTGGTCGCTTCGGAACAGATTTTTTATTCCCGTTACGCCACGCCGCCTCAAACGACCGTCACGCAGGATTATCCGGCGGTGGCGTCCGCCGTGGCGGAAGTGATCGAAACCCGGATCGGGAATGAAAAAGCTCCGTCCGAAACGGTTCTGCCGTATCTGCTGCTTTCCCGGGGAAGCGTCCGAAACCGTCCCTCCTGATTTTCCGAACTGTTTTTTCAGGGAAATGGGGTTCAGAAGTTTTTCTACTGCGTTATACGATCGTACAAATATTTGGCTTCAGGAAATTGAGGTTTCCCGGAACGGGGCGGTGAGACGGTAGTCCCGCGGGGAGGTGCCGAGCACTTTTTTGAACGCTCTGGAAAAATGATACGGCGTTTTCCAGCCGCAGAGGTCCGCGATCTCCTTGATTCCGGCTTCCCTCTTCTGCAGAAGCATCCGCGCCGCAAAACGGATTCGTTCGTTCCGGATGTAGATGCAGGGCGGAACCCCGATGAAATGGAGAAAGTCTGCGTAAAATTTCGACCGGGAGTATCCGCAATGTTTCAGAATGTTTGTCAGGGAGACCGGGTTGGCGGCCTCGATGCGAATCTGATTGCAGATGCTTTGAATCCATTCCGGGATGTTCCGGCTGTCTTTGTTTTCTTCAGTGAGGGCATAGAGCCGGGAAACTGTCTCCAGAACGAGCGACTCCGTGCGGAACGGCGGCTGGGGCCGGAGCATCTGTTGGATCAGGCGGGCGGGCG
>MWCA01000156.1 GCA_002069785.1 Lentisphaerae bacterium ADurb.Bin242
CGCTCATGAAGATTTTTTCGACCGGGAATCCCGGAAGGAGTTTTGCCGTTTTCGCCCGGATTTCATCCATCAGTCCCGACCGGATCACGACCAGGTCGGCGGACATCATGCAGACCAGATCCTTCCCGTCGTCGATGAGAAGTGCGGTCACCGTGACCGGATCGAGGATTCCCTTCGATATGCGCATGTGGAACTGTCCCGGAATATTGACCGGCTTGTCCGTGGAAACGTCCCGTGCCGCCCAACCGATTTTCAATTCGCTCATGATGAAATCTCCTGTTATTTCTTCGCCTTGCAAATGGTTTCGATACGTTCGACGTCGATTTTATCGAGATTGGTGAAAACCTTTTGAATACCTTCGGCCGCTTTTTCGGCGATGTCGAGGCCGTTCGGAGCGCGCAATGTCTGAACCACGGAAATGTGCTTGTGGCTGTATTCCAGAGCGCAGGGGAAACGGGACGGCGTGTAGTCCACGCCCTCGTCCGCGCCGGGAATGCTCCACGGATAGCCGTGCCCGTAGGCGTTTTTCGCCTGGAAAACCGTCATTTCCGGCAGGATGAAACGCTGCCAGACCGCAGCGCGGATGCCTTCGGCGGCAACGGCGGCCGCCACCGCGTCGCGGAAACGGATTTTATCCTGTTCGCCTCCGTTGAAGCCGATTGCATTGAAGTCGATCCGGAGGTTGAAGTTGTACCAGTTGTGGACGCAATCCTCCGGCACGTATGGAAGGAGGAGCCCCTTGATGCCCTTAAGGTTCTCCGCCAGATAGTTTCCGTTGGCGCAGCAGGTCTTGAAGTAATAGTCATACTTGGAGAGCTGTGCGCGGGCGAATGCGGCGGTGATCTCGTTGTTGCGGTACATCCAGCCGAGGGCGTAGGCATGGTAGTCGCGGCTCTGTTCGGGGCGCGCGGTTTCGCCGAAGCTCCAGAGCTTGGAGGCGTTCTCATAAATCTTCGGATCGTCGGTGACGAACACGCCGCCCTCGCCCGCGCAGAGACACTTGTTCTGGTTCAGGGAGAAGGCCGCGCAATGCCCGAGCGTTCCGGCCTTTTTTCCTTTATACAGGGCGCCGTGCGCCTGACAGGCATCCTCGATCACTGCCAGATTGTGCTTCTTCGCAATGGCGTTGATCTTGTCCATGTCGTCGCAGAGGCCATGGAGCTGGACGACGATGACCGCCTTGGTGCGGGGCGTGATGGCCGCCTCGATCTTGTCGGGGTCCATCAGGAAGGTTTCGGGATCGATGTCCACGAAGATCGGAATCGCGTCATGGTGCAGGATGCACGTGGCGCTGGAACTCCAGGTATAAGCGGTCACGAGGACATGGTCGCCCGCGCCGATGCCGCATCCGACCAGACACATGTGAAGAGCGGCCGTTCCGCTGTTGGTGAAGAGCGCGTATTGATTGCCGTTCCACGCGGCGAATTCTTTTTCAAAAGCCAGGTTCTGCGGCCCGCGCGACTGATTGGTCTGGTGAAGCGCCTCCATCACCAGCTTCTCGTCGATGGCGTCGATCGGCGGCCAGTTTTTCACTTCCTCCGTCCGGAGCGCCGGAGCACCCCCGTAAATGGCCAGTTCTTTTCCCATTTTGTCCACTCCTGTCTGTGTTGATTCGCTTGAAGAAACCGGAACGGGGAATTGGATCGCACTCCGTTCCTGTCATTCTTCATTATACGATTCCGGAGCGGGGGTTGCAACGGGAAAAGATAGCAATATATTGTCATTCCGGAAAAGATATTGTCATCACCGGAATTTTCCGGGCGGGCAGCCCACCTTTTTCCGGAAAATCTTCGCAAAGTAATTCGGGTTCTCGAAACCGGTCATGGCGGCCACTTCGGAAACCAGGAACTGACCGTCACGGAGAAGCTTTTTGGCCTCGTCGATCCGGACTTCGGCGATGTATTCGAAGAGATTGAAGCAGCACTCCTGCTTGAAGAGGCGGGAGAGATAATACGGAGAGACCTTCAGGTGGGCGGCAATGCCGTCGAGGGTCAGGCGGGCGCCGTAATTGCGTTTCACATACTCCTGGGCGGCCAGGACCAGTTCATGCCGGGAATTGATCTCCGGAGGCGGAGACTGGAGGAAATGAACGCCTTTATGGATCAGCAGAAGGGCGGTCATCAGACGCGCATTCTCGAGGGTGCGTTCGAGCTCCCCGCCGCCGAGGTCGTTGCGCATGTGCTCGAAGGTCCAGCGGAGTTCGGAACGGAGATTCGTGCCGATCCGGTTGATCCGGGCGTTGTCGATCGAATTCAAAAGTTCCTCCTGATCGGGCCAGCGGAAATGGATCACCAGGATTTTGAGGTCTTCTTTGAACTCGAAAATATCTTCATGGGGCGTATCGGCGCGGACAAGGAACGTATCCCCCTTCTTCCCCGGAAAACGGCGGCCGTCCTCATACGTGAGTTCAAAACGCCCGTCCAGCACATGGAGGAGCTCATGAAGAGGGGTCTTGTGGAAACGGGAGGCCCAGAGGGTTTCGAATACGACTACGCGGATTCCAATGATTTCAGGAAGAGTCAAAGGATTCATTTTCCTGACCTCCATTTCCGCCGCATCCTCAAGGAATCTCGACCCGGAGCGCCTTGAGGGACGACACTATTTCTTGAATTTTTCCGGGATTTCCCTTCGCATTCAGCCGTTCCAGCGGCAGGGAGCCAAGTGCCTCGAAAGAGCGGATGCGGTTGTCGGAACAATCCAGAAAACGAAGCGGCATGCCTTTCAGCATCTCCAGATCGGCGAGCCTGTTCCGGGAGCAGTTCAGCGACTGGAGCGGCATTCCCTTGAGTCCGTCCAGATCTTCCAGTTCGTTTCCGGAACAATTCAAGGAGCGCAGATGCATTCCGGCGATCCCCCACAAAGAAGTCAACCCGTAGTCGGAAAGATCCAGCGTATCGATGTCGCGGGAACGCCGGATCAGGTGGAACAGCGCGTTCGCGGTCTCCGGCGGCAGGACGGAATGAGGCAGGCAGAGGATCGCACTGACCACACGGGTATCCGGATTCGTATCGAAAATCCGTCGCATCAGAGCCACGGAGAGCGCATAGTCCTTGTTTTCCCACGCGGCGCAGGCGTCGGCTTCCATCAGGAACGCCGGATTGAATTTTGGATATCCGCGCGCGATCCGCTTCTTGATCTCCAGACAATAGGCGTCGCGTTTCGGGCCGGGAGCCAGCTTTGAAACTGCCGTCAGATAGGCCTTCGTAAGGGCTTCGGAGGCCAGCGGTCCGCCCGGGTGGTTCTCCTCCACCATCAGATAGCGGTTCACCGCCTTTTCATACAGTCTTTCTCCTTGCAGCGTCTCTCCGGACAACAGGGGCGTGGTTCTTTCCGGAGTGGCGAGACGGTACACCATGATCCGACGGATGCGGACGCCCGGCCCGATGGAACGCACCCCGATGGAAACGGGTCCGTTCCCTTTCAGGGAAAAATCGTCATGCGCCTTGACAGCGACCCGGTTGTTAACACGGAGCACAAGTTCCCCTCCGTCGTGTTCCGCCTCGATGACGAAAATCGGCTTGTCCTTGGAATTCTTCGAAGAAACGGCGAGCAGTTCCGGGGCAAAAAAATGCGGCGACCGGAGAATCATCTCCGGATATTTCGCCTGTCCCTCGACCCAGAACGAACAGGAAGCGAAATCCCGGAAGGAAAAAGGCTTTTCTCCTTTCGGCGCGCCCATGCATATTTCGACGCCGCGGGAATCCTTTGCCATGGAAAGGATCAGGCGCACTTTCACATTCTCCGGGAAAGTGTCCTTGAACCACATCCATTGAAGCGGCTCCGCGAAAATGCCGCGGCCCGGAAGGACTTTCCACGCGGAGGGCTGTTCCTGAAAATCCATGCCGCGGAAAGAAACCCCGGACAGTCCGGCGTTTGCGGCTTCCGGAGAACTGAACTCGAGGTCGCAGACCGGAATCCAGGCGCTCCGTGTCCGGTAGGCCTCCTGAAGGAAGGCTCCGCTCAGAAGAAGCGACAGGATCAGAATTACGCCTCCTGAAATCAGAGAACGTTTATGCCGCCGCGCAAACAGAAGCGTCCGTTTGAGCGGCCCGGCCTTTTCGGCTTTGGTGGCGAAACCGTCGATGAAGGAGACCACCTCGTCGCTGAGTTCGCGGACAGAGTAATACCGATCCTTCGGGTCCAGGCTCATCGCCTTCAGGATCACCGCTTCGATCCCGTAGGGGATTTCCCGTCCGTTGACGCGCCGGCTGGGACGCTCGATATTGCCGGCGAGAGTATCCCGCAGCATCTGCCGGATGTCTCCATGCTTGACCGGATCGTGAAATGTCACCATCGCGTACAGGATGCCGCCGAGAGCGTAAATATCGGTATAGTAGGAACAGTTCCTGTTCTTTCCTTCGATCTGTTCCGGAGCCATGTAGCCGGGGGTGCCTTTTACTTCTTCGTCCATGGGGGAGAGGCTCTTCATTCTCTGGGTCGCCTGGGGTGAAGATGTTTTCGACAGGGGCTGCGGACGGATTTTCCGGGCGAGCCCCCAGTCCATGATCAGCACTTCGCCGAATTCTCCGATCTGAATATTCTCCGGTTTCAGGTCGAGGTGGATCACTCCCTTGGAATGGGCGAACGCTATTCCGTTGCAGATCCTCAGATAGATCCGCATCAGGCCTTCAAACGAATAGGCTTTCAGGGTTTCGGGGTCCCCCACGGACAATTTCTTCAATACGGAGGCGAGCGTTTCCCCGCTGAGAAGCTTCATCGTGAAGAAGGGAGACCCCGCGGAGTCCACGCCGATATCGTGCACAGGAACGATATTCGGATGCTCCAGGCTGGCCGTGATGCGCGCTTCCTTCAGGAACTGCTCGAGTTCACGTTTGGAACGGGTCGATACATCCGGAAGAAGAGCCATCGCGACGTCGCGCAGGGTATCGTTGTCATACACCTGAAGGACCATCTTCATTCCGCCGCGGCCGATGGTCTTGCGGTAATTGTACTTGTTGCCTTCCCGGGGCTTCATCACAGCGGGAAAGTCCGGCTGGACGATCTCGGGTTCCAGCTTCACGGTCGGAAGGGAACTGATCTGGACCGTCTTCTTTTTCCGCACGGAAGGTTCGGGCCGGGCGCCCGGCGGAAATTTTTTATTCTGATAATCCATGCTGCCTCGCTCCGGCGGCGGACATGCGCCGGACGTGTTCAAAAAGAATCACCGTCGCGGCCTGCGCCACATTCAAAGATTCCGCATCCCCCGGCATGGGAATATTCAAGTCCAGCGCGCCGGGAATCCCCCCGACTCCGGCGCCTTCATTTCCCAGGACGATCACACTTTTTTCAAAAAGGGCTTCCTCGGTGAAAACATTGCGTCCCGCGGCCGGGGAAGTCCTGTACACCCGCGAAAAACCTTTGGACCCCAGGAGCGCCAGAACCTCCTCCAGCGATCCGTGCTCCCGGACTTCCACCGCAAACTGGGCGCCGGATGCGGAACGGACCGCTTTGTCCGAATACGGGTCCACGGAACCGCCGGTCATCCAGACTTGGCGAAGACCGGCCGCGCGGGCCGTCCGGATGATCGTTCCGAAATTGCCCGGATCTCCGATGCGGTCCAGCACGAACGCAAACGGGTCTATCACCGGAGCCTCCGCCACAATCTTCTCCGGACGCCGGACCAGAAGCAGAATTCCCTGGGAATGAACCGTGATGGAGAGACGTTCAAACCCGGCGGAAGACAAAACCACCGGCTCCCGCGAAACCCCGGAAGGCAACGAAGTCCCTTCCCGGAGAATCACTTCCTCCACCAGTTCCGGGCGGAGCGTCAGGACTTCATACGAAGCGCGGGGACCATCGCACAAACAATAAGGACTTCCTTTGCGTCCGTGTCGCGAGGCCAGCGAACGAATCAGAGACTCCCGGCTTCTGCTGAGGGTCGGCAAAGTAAAATCACCTCACTTCTTGGACGGAACGGCTTTCGCCGGAGTTGTCGCCGGGACCGGAGCCGCCGCTGGAGCCG
>MWCA01000157.1 GCA_002069785.1 Lentisphaerae bacterium ADurb.Bin242
GGGCAACTTCCGCACCAGACCGCCCGGCGACGGAGTCCCCGCCGAAGCAAGGAGCCCGGCCCGGATCGCTTTTTCCATCGCTTTGTAGAGGGCCAGCGCCCGGGGGGCGTCCACTTTCGGGACCGCGTTGCCGACCGCGCCGAGCAGGGCGTAATATTCGCTGCCGCCGAGTTCGGGAAGAGTTTCGCCGATCACGTAGACATCGTCGCCCGCTTCCTTGAAGTCCGGCGAAAGACTGTTGGCAATATCGTCGATCCGGGAAATGGCGCTGAAAAGAACGGTCGGGGGAATGGAGATTTTGCGTCCGCCGCGGGTGCTGTCGTTCTTCATGCTGTCCTTGCCGGAAATACACGGAACGCCGAAGGCGCAAGTGTAGTCGTAAAGCGCCTTGTTGGCGCGGACCAGCTGGGCCATCTTGTATTCGCCGTCGGGTGTCTTTTCGCTCTGGACGGGATCGGGCCAGCAGAAGTTGTCCAGTCCGGCGATACGGTCGACGCGTCCCCCGGCAGCCACGATGCGGCGCACAGCAAGGTCGATCACGGAAGCCATCATGGAATAGGTGTCGATGTCGCTGTAGCGGGGAAGCACGGCGGAGGAGAGGACCACGCCTTCGCGGGAAAGCGGTTCGATCATGAAGACCGAGGCGTCGCCCGCCACATCGCGTTCCTTGCCCACATACGGCTTGATTACGCTCAATCCCTTGACCTCGTGGTCGTACTGGCGCGCCTTGTATTCGGCGGAACAGATGTTCAGAGAACCCAGCAGGGCGATCAGGTCCTTGCCCGCGTCGCGGCCGGCCAGGGACGGTTCGGCGAAATGCGGCGCCTTCCATTTCGCCTGAAGCGTGAGGCGTGGCAGTCCTTCGTGCATGAATTCGATGTCCAGACAGCAGACCGTTTTCTCTCCCCATAGCATGCGGAACTTTCCATCGTCGGTGAACTCACCGAGGACGGTCGCTTCCACGTCGCGGTCGGCGGCCAGTCGGAGGAATTCATCGATCTGTTCCGGCGGGACCGCGAAGCTCATGCGTTCCTGGGCTTCGGAAATGAGGATTTCCCACGGCTGCATTCCGGCGTATTTGAGGGGAGCCTTCTTGAGGTCCATCACACAGCCGCCGCAGAGGGAGGCCATTTCGCCGACGCTGGAGGACAGACCGCCCGCGCCGTTGTCGGTCACGAAACGGTAAAGTCCCTTGTCGCGGGCCTCATACATGAAGTCGCCCATGCGCTTCTGGGTGATCGGGTCGCCGATCTGGACGGCCTGCACGGGACTGTCCTTGTGAAGCTCCTCGCTGGAGAAGGTCGCGCCGTGAATGCCGTCCTTGCCGATGCGTCCGCCAGTCATGACGATGAGGTCGCCGGGCTCGATGCTCTTCTCCCAGCCGTTCTTGCCGTTGATCTTTTTGGGAAGGGTGCCGAGGGTGCCGCAGTAGACCAGCGGCTTGCCGATGTAGCGGTCGTCGAAAACTTCCCAGCCGAGGCCGTAGGGGATTCCGCTCTGGTTGCCGCCGTCGATCACGCCCTTGTGGATGCCGTCGCGGAGACGGCGCGGATGAAGGAGTCCTTCGGGAACGTCCTTCGGATCGGTGAACGGCGAACCGAGGCAGTAGCCCCAGACGTTGACCAGCAGGTTGGCGCCCTGCCCCGTGCCCATGGGATCGCGGTTGACGCCCACGATTCCGGTCATCGCGCCTCCGTAGGGATCCAGCGCGGAGGGGCTGTTGTGCGTCTCGACCTTGTAGACCAGGTCGAGCTTGTCGTTGAAGGCGACCACGCCCGCGTTGTCGGAGAACACGGAGACCAGCCAGTCGATTTTCTTCGAAATCTCCGAGGTGCTTTTCTTGATATAGGATTTGAAGAGGGAAACGATCTCCTCCTTCTTTCCGTTTTCATCCTCATAACAGACTTTGGCGTCGAAAATTTTGTGCTTGCAATGCTCGGACCAGGTCTGCGCCAGCACTTCCAGTTCCACGTCGGTCGGGTTCTTCCCGAGCCCGAATTGCTCGCGTCCTCCGGCGTTGCGGAAATAGTTCTGGATGGCTTTCATCTCGTCCAGCGTCAGGGCCAGGATTCCCTTGCGGCTGATCTCCAGCAGTTTTTCGTCGGAGACCTCCAGGTCGAACTCGCGGACGATCCCCGATTCGGTTCCCTTGACCAGCGGTTTGTTGAGGGGAATTCCGTTCGTCCGTACCTCGGCGGCGGAAAGGACCGCCACCGATTCGATCAGTTCGTTGACCAGCACGGAACGGGCGATTCCGAGCAGTTTTTCCTTCGTCAGGGAGGGCGCCTTGAACAGATATTCGATCGAGCTGAAAACCAGTTCATCCTTGCGGAGCTTGCGCCCGATGATGTCGCCGATCGCCTCGTGCGCGGTGCGCGCCACGTTGTCGGTCACGCCGGGGCGGAAGCCGACCGCCGCGATGAAGTCATATCGGATCGGGGGATTCTTCGTTTCGCCGATCACCCAATCCTGAGTCACGGGGCTGGCCAGTTCGCGGGCGATCCGTTCCGCTTCCTCCGGCGTAATATCGGCGCAGACCGTGAAAACGTCCCGCGTGCGCAAATCTTCCACAACGTCCAGCCCGGTGAAGTTCCGGATGGTCCGCATGACGGACTGACCGCGTGAATCGCTCCACTCTCCCTTGACGGAAATCTCGATTCTGAAATCCATATTCCTTCTTCCTTATGTAAAAAAACGACTGAAAAATTCAAGAAGAAAAAATACAGCCGAAACCATTCTTTTTCAAATACGTTTCACGATTTTGCAGCGAAAAAGTCCTCCGTCCGGCATGCGGCCGCCGAAACGCTCAAACGCATCAAACGGATTGTGCAAATCCGGAATCCGTTTTTCGGGCACAGGCAGCCCATACCGCGGATTCATCCGTGAAAAATTATATATTTTTCATAATTTATTATATAACATGTCCGGTGAACAGAGTTGTGTTCCGCCGGAAAGCCGTTTATATTTTTCAACAAACAAAAGCAAGGATATTCATGAAAACGAAAATCGCATTCATCGGGGCCGGACGGATGGCCACGATTCACGCCGCCGCGCTGGAAAAGATAGAAGACACGGAAATGGCCGGCGTCTTCGACATCCTCCCCGAAAAAAGCCGCATCTTCGCGAAACGTTTCGGCGGAAAAATCTACTCCGGCCGCGAAGAAATGCTGTCCGACCGTTCCCTGAACGGAATCGCAATATGCAACTACGGGCATCAGCACTGCGAAACGGCGCTGGCGGTCATGAAGAGCGGATTCACGCGGATTTTCTGCGAAAAGCCCATGGTGAGACAGTTCGGGGAGATTCCGCTTCTGCTGGAAACGGCCGGAAAAACGGGAAGCAGAATCTGCGTCGGACACGTCCGGCGCTATTTCCGGGAACACGAGAAAATGAAAGAGATTCTCGACAGCGGAATCCTCGGAAAAATCCGTTTTGCAAAAGTCCACTGCTGCAATGCGGGCTATTCGCGCGAATGGGGAAGTTATTTCTCCAGCTACGAGCTCTCCGGAGGCGCGACGCTGGACATGGGCGTGCATTACACCGATCTGCTGAACTGGTTCTTCGGCGAACCGTCCCATGTCTACGCCCAGGCGGTCATGCTGGAAAAAACCCTTCCGGGGGAGGTCAAACCGGCCGATTACTTCACGGGCTCCCTCGTGTACCGGAACGGCGTGATCTGCGGCTTCGATGTTTCCTACCAGCGTTACGGGATGAAGGCGGACAAGGTCGAAATATACGGGGACAATTATACGCTTGTCTACGATGCGGGCACGCTGAAAATGTTCCGCAAAAATGAAACGGTGGAATATTCCATGGACAGAGGGGACCCCCATGTGGAACAGATGCGGGCGTTCGTGAACATGATCCGGACCGGCGAAAATTGCCGGTGCATGCTGGAGGACGGCCTGAAGTGCGCGGAAATCGCGCTCGGGATGATGGAGGCGGAACAGAAAAATCATATATATCGTTTTTGAAGGGAACGGAAATTGATGGACACGAGAGAAACACTGCCGGTAGGCACCATGCTGAAAATCCATGAAGGCCTGTTCGACTACATCCGCTTCATGGAGGACGCCGGGATGGAATGCTGCCAGTTGTGCCGTATCGGGGAGGAATACCTGAATCCCTCGACCGGCCCGGAAAACAGCCGCCGTCTTGCGGATGCCCTGGAACGGGCGGGAATCCGGCCGGTTTCGCTGTTTCTGGGCTACCGCGACCGCTCCGCCGGAAACGGGATGGTCTCGCCGGAACTCCGCGCGGAACGCTTCGCCTTCGCCGCACGACAGATGGTATGGGCGAACCGGCACGGAATCGAACTCATCTCCTGCCATACCGGAACCTTTCCCGCTCCGGGGACCGCGGAATACGACCGGTTCGCGACGGACCTCCGGGAGTTGTGCCGTCTGGCGGGCGACCTGGGAGAGTCGTATCTTTTCGAGACCGGCCCGGAGAATGCGGAGACGCTTGCGCGGACGATCGACGACATCGGACTGGAAAATGTCGGCATCAACTTCGACCCGGCGAATCTGTTGTTGTACAACCGTACCGATCCCGCCGTCTTCGCGGAAAAGCTTTTCTCCCGGATCCGCCTGATCCATTGCAAGGACGGACGGCGTCCGGAAGCGGGGGAAAAACTCGGACGCCAGACGGTTCTGGGAGAAGGCGATGTGCATTTCACGGAACTGGCGGACCGTCTGATTGCCGGAGGATTTCGCGGTCCGCTGATCATCGAACGGGAAATCCCGCTCGGGGAGGAACATTATTCCGATCAGAGAAAGGCCGTCGCCCTGCTGAAAACAATCCGCGGGAAATTCGAGCGTCCGCCGGACGGTCCCCGCGGACCGGAAACAGAAAATCAACGAAAAAAGGAGATTCAACATGCTTGTATATCGTAAGAACACGGATAAAATCCGGAACAGTGCGGAATTCATCATCGCCACGCTGGGAGGCGGAAAGCCCGGAGAGGACGTCGTGTTCATTTCCGATTCGGCCTGCCGCGAAAATGCTTTCACGCTCGCCGACGTCTCCCGCGAACTCGGGCTGAACCCCGTGGTGATCGACATCGATTCCTTCGGACGCGATGCGCGTTATCTTTCCATGAAGGTGATGAAGCCCCTGAAAGCGGCCATCCTGGCCTCGGATCTGTCCTTCATGCTGACGGACCAGATGCTGACCGACTTCGGAATGTTTCTCGGCAATTCCGACGAGTGCGACACGGCCCTTCTCGGCGCCAACCGGCGGTTCACGCTGGAAGCCCGCGGACTGGAAGAGTGGGACCTGGACCGGGAAGAAATCCTTCATTCCCGGGAACGCACGGAAAAGCTTACGGACCTTCTCCGGAAAGGGGGTCTCCTGAAAGTGACGACGGAAAGAGGCACTTCCTTCGAATGCGACATGGGCCGGGGAACGGACGCGATCTATCCGGTCATGGCCATCCTTCCGTTCTACGCCGAAACGGCAGTCATTCCCAGGACCGGTTTTTTCAACGGAAAACTGGTGGTGGACGGCGCTTCACAATGCGCCTACGCGCAGAGAGGCTTCCCGGTCCGGCCCGCGGTCCCGGGACACCAGGAGCTCTATATGGAGCCGCTTGTCATCGAACTGAAGGACGGTGTCGTTTCGGGATATTCCGGCCCGCGCATTCAGGTGGAACGCCTCGAAAAATGGATGTATTCCAGCACGCCCAACGCGGTCCTGGCCGATGAAATCGGAATCGTCACGACCACCTCTCCGGAAAATGACAAATACGGCTGGCTGATCGACGGCACACACCAGACTCACTGTGTGCATGTGGCGCTGGGCAACAACACCCGGCGCGGGGAAATCATTCATGCCCCGGAGCATTGCGACTTCGACATGCACGAACCGACCATCACCCTCGACGGAAAAATCCTGTATCAGTCCCGCCTCTTCAACGATGAACTCATCTTCAACGGATAGGAAGC
>MWCA01000158.1 GCA_002069785.1 Lentisphaerae bacterium ADurb.Bin242
TTGCTTCCGGGAGTTTCGGACGGTGAATCTCCTTTTCCAGCCACTGGAAAAGACGGTCCGAGGAAGCATTCTCCTGAAATTTGTTCGTGCGGTTGCGGAGCGCCACGTTCCGAACCTCCAGAAAAAGGGCGTCGAAATCGGGACACTGCGCCGGAAACCGTTCTTTGAGGACGGCGGCCCGTTCAAGCATGGCGTATTTGATGGATTGCGAGGCCAGCAGGACCCGTTCCCGGAGAGGCCACGGGGAATTCTCCACGCTCTTTTCCGCGCGGCGCATGAGATCGTATGCCTTCAGAAGGGTTTCCAGGCTCAGCCATTTCGAGGTCTGGTTGGTGAAACATCCCAGATAAGCCTGATTGTTGACTGCCTCATTGTCCAGCAAGGCCCAGTATTCCCGGATCATCGGAGCGGCCGGACCGTAATAGCCGTCGGTGAACTCGCGGATCAGTGCATCGGTATCCACTTCCGGGTTCCACATCAGCTTGCTGAAAAGCCAGGCGCGGAGGGCGACGAAGTCTCCGGCGACGCCACCGGAATTCCAGTCACCCTGCGCCAGAATGCTTTTGGCACCGCTCCGGGCGAAAAACTTGACATCGGATGAAAAATTGCGGAGATTCGGGAAGGGCGTCAGGTAATTGGAGAAATTCGCCACATAGCTCCAGATCGAGAGCTGCCCCGTGAGATTTTTCCAGCCGTTGAGTTCATCGCGGAACGAGGCATTGGCGTCGGAATCCAGTTTCCGGGAGCAGTTGCTGGAAATGGAGCACAGCAGAATGGAGACATTGCCGCGCGGACGGATGTCCTTCGGGGGAGTCGATGTGTATTGGTAGGCGAATGTCTCCATCCGGACTCCCGGAAATTCCTTTTCGACTTCCGCGGCAACCTGGTTGACGAAGTTCAGAAGCGTGCCGGACGGTCCGCCGTATTTCCGGTCAGATTTCCGACAGTCATCGCAGCTGCAATACCGCGTGTTGTCGTTCTGGCTGACGGAGACCCTGTTGCCCCGGCCCGGATTCATCCTGATGATTTCCAGCAGATTTTTCACCAGTTCTTTTTTCACCTCCGGATTCGTGAGGCAGAGCTGGCCTTTGAATTGTCCCCCGGAATGCTGCCCGTCGACAAGGCTGAAGTAATCCGGATGCGTCTTGAAATATTTTTCGGCGGGGATCAGGCGGTTGAAGGAATGACAGGGAACGATATATCCGGCATCACAGCCCCAGTCTTTCATTCCCTGAAGGAAATCGCCGTTGTTGCGGAGACGGACCCCGAACCGTGGAAAGGTCCACATGAGATCGTGATACATGGCGCTGCGGTATTCCACCGGGGGCGCGTAACGGGAATGAACTTCCGGCAAAGAAAAGCTTTGAAGGCGTGGAACTTCGGTTTCCGTGGAACTGTAGAATTTTACGCCCAGATATTTCTCGCTGAACTCGTAAACGGCGTTCAGCGTTCCGCGGGGACGTCCTCCGCTCAGAATCAGACGGTTCCCCTGTCGCTCCAGAAGAATTTCATCGGGTTTCAGTTTGGAGAAATCGACTTTCGGGAGGAGTTTCCGGACGTCTTCGGATTGTCCCAGCAGAAACGCCGGGGAAGAGGCTGGGAGCGTATTCACGATCTCCGGGGTTTCACCGGTCGCGCGGGAGAGAAAAACCTGAAGTTCCCGCGCGGCATTGCGTTCCGCCGGGAGGGCGTCAAGGGGCAGAACTATGGAATAAAGGCTTTTTTTTTCCGCCAGAGAAGGATTTTCCTCTTCGCTGAGTGCCAGTTGGCGTCGGACTTCCGGCGCGATCGTCTCGGCAAAAAGCTTATAGCCGAGCGGAGACAGGTGCAGACCGTCCCGGAAGATCGCCGGGTCCACTTCCTTTTTGCCGCGGAGCAGGGCGGAGGACACATCCAGATAAGTGACTTTTCCCGTGGACTTGAAAGAGTCGGCAGCTTTCTTCAGTCCGGCGTTCACTGCCTCGATCGGGTAATTTCCCTTGCGCGGAAGCACTCCGAGCAGAAGAATCCGGGTGTCCGGCAGTTCCTTGCGGATGATCCGGAGCAGGTTGTCCACTCCCTGGGCAATCTGCTCCGGCGTAGCGACCGGAGCCTGATGCAGATGATTGGTCCCGATCAGCAGAACGATCACACGCGGACGGCAAGCCAGCTGTTTGCCTTCCGTGATCCGGTACAACACATTCTGAACGGTGTCGCCGCTGACGCCGAAATTGAGTGCGCCCATCGGCTTGAAGTATTCATTCCAGACTTCCAGTCCGCCGGGAAAGCGGTCGGCGGGAGAGAATTCCCAGAGCTGGGTGATGGAGTCGCCCAGGAACATCACGGGAATATTCTGTTTTTTCGCGGCAAGCTCCGTGAGAGTCTTGTAGGTTCCGGAGGCCCAGTCGGTGCGGTTTTCCGCCCGCTTCATATCCAGCGGCGCGGCAATATAATCGACATTGAAATCGCGGACCGTTGCCTCCGTGTTCTTCCGAAAAAAGATACCGGCTCGGGCGGAAGCGGGAACCTTCCCGTTGTAATCCGGTTTGACGGAAATATTCGCTCTGGAGAAGGAGCCTTCCGGTTTGATTTTTGTCGCGGTAGTTGTCTGAAATATCTGTTCGCCCGCGGCATTGAAGAGCTGGATCAGAAATCCGACGTCTCCGGTTCCTTCCGCTTTCAGTTCGAGTTTGAGGAGGGAGCCGGGAATGACTTTGAACCAGGTCGCTTCCTCATAGAAGCTGTCATTTTTCGCGCTGACTTTGACGGCATTTTTCAAAGGAGTGAGAGTCCCATTGATGCGGTAAGTCTTTCCCCAGTTCTCCGGAAGCGCTCCGGGCGAGGGGGATTCAAACGTTCCGTTGAGCTTGACCGGAATGGCGAAAAGCGGCAGTGTCAGCGCGTACAGCAGAGGGAGAAGAGTTCTGGGTTTCATGGGAATAAGTCTTTCGTTTAGAAGTTGACAAGCTGAAAGGTTTTTGTGAAGCCGCGGGTGAAGCCCATGATTCCGAGCGCGGCTCGGTTGAGTGAACTCACCGAACCATCAAGAAAAGCCATGTTTGCCGTGGTTCCATGCGCAAGATGAATGCCGGGATCGGTGGCGGAGGAGGGATCCATATACGGTGCGAAATGAGGTGTGAACGTATTGGTTCCGCCATAGCCGGTCTGGTAATAGGTGGAGTCAAAGAAAAGGGGGAATTTCGGATCGGTCCGTCCGAAACGGAGGAACCCGGCGCGGGAGGGATCGTATCCTGTGGGCATAATCATTCCCCGTTCCGCTGTGATGCCTGTCGGAAGAGCCATCGTATTGTCTTTTTTCTTGTAACGCATCGTGCCGTAGGCGACCGAGTGCCAATAACCGTCCTTCATATTCATAAAGGTCGGACAATAGAGGATTTTCCGCTGCGGATAGGTGAAATACACCGGTCCCACGTTACCGAATTTATTCGCGCCGCCTCCGGGGGAGTTGCTCCCCGCCAAACGCATTGCCCAGTAGGTGTTGTCCGAACTGTTGATGTAATTGTACGTGTACAGCCCGAAATAATCCTTGTTGTCCAACGCATAGTTATTGACGCACAGGACCAATTGTTTAAGGTTGCCGGTACATTGGGCGCCCCGAGCCTTTTCCCTGGCCTGGTTCAGGGCCGGAAGCAGCATCCCGGCCAGAATTGCGATGATCGCTATCACGATCAGTAATTCGATCAAAGTGAATTGAGCTTTTTTCATTGGAAAGCCTCCTTTGGAGTGGTGTATGTTTCATTGTCGGTGAAAATCGGGTTCGGTTGAATCCATCGGGTGTCGCGCTGTTTTCCGGTCCGGAGCGACTCCAGAATCAGACGCACTCCTTCGTCCGCCATCCCTGAAATGCTGTATTCGACGTAATCCACATCCAGGGGAAGGGAGAACGGCAGGACTTCCGAGGCTCGAAGGACTACGGGGTGCGGCATATAAGCGATTCCGTTCCGCCGGATCAGTCCGGCATAAAAACTCTGTGCGAACACGTCGTCCAGAAAGAGGAATCCGTCCGGGCGTTCGGATTCCGGAAGCATGAGGCATCGCTGAACCGTCTCAGCGCTGGTGTGATAATCTGAGTTCTCCCAGCAGAAACGGTCTGCGGAAAAACCGGGCAATCCCGCCGTTTCCTTCGCAAAGACTTCTTTTGCCACGGCGACGGTATCCAGTTTCGGGAGCAGGAGGGCCGGACGCTTTTTGCCGAGGGCAATGAGACGCCGGATTCCCATGGTCACAATCGTTTTCAGATCGAGAGTGACGGACAGCGGAGCGGCCAGATAGGTGAATCCCCCGATGTAACAGGCCGGGATTTTATGTTTTTCAAGATACTTCCAGTTGTTTTCGGAGATGGCTACTTCCAGAAGGAGCGCCTGAAGATCGCCGCGCCGGATGCACTGGGTGACGCCCAGATGCCGCGCAAGAGTGTCCTCCCGGGCGGAGTCCGGTCCGATGTCGCCGTGGAAGAGGATACTCCGGCAGCCGTTGTTGGCCAGCCGGCTCTGAAGATTACAGGAAAGCGCGTTGGACTGGATTCCAGTCAGGAGTCCGCCTGCGAGAATTCCGATCGTATATCCGGCGAGGCCGGGCGTCCGCGGGTCGGATACGAACACGCCGACTTTGTCATGGGAGTCCAGAATCTTTTCCTTCTGAAGCTGGCGGATTGCGCGGAAAACGGTCGTGTCGCTCAGGTCCAGTTCTCTGGCCAGCGCGCTGCAGGAGGGCAGGCGCTCTCCCGCTTTCAGCTTTTTATCCCAGATGTAGCGGACGATCAGATGCTGGGCTTTTTCCGTTTTTTTCCCCACGCCGTTTGTCATTTTTCCGTGAAACTCCGATGAAAAATCTATTTCAAAAATGAAATACAGCATTATTATAATGTAATTCCCGGAATTGTCAAGACCCTTTTCTGAAAAATAAAGTAATTTTTCCGAAGGTGCGGAATAGGATGCAAAAATCTTTTCCCGGATGATGCGGAAGACCTTCGTCATATGAAGAATAAAGAACGGTCCCCGCGATTTGCCGGAAAAAACGGGAGGCCCGGCGGTTTTCGGATTGATTTCAGCGGGAGAGCGGTTATATTATAAAAATTGTTTTTGAACACACAGCAATTCAAGGAATAAAATCATGGCAGAGAAGAAAAAAGCCGCGGGAGTACAGGAAAAACAGGTTCTTGCAGCCGCAAAAAGCAAACCGTCCGGCTCGAAAGAGAGCCTCGTGGAAGAGATCAGCGAGGATATGGACCGTTTTGAAACCTGGGCGATCGAGAATGGAAAATATATTCTCGGCGCCTGTATTGTCGTGGTGATCGCCATCGCCGTCGTTTTTTCCGTGATGCATTCCATCGAGAAGACGAAAAAACAGAATGCCGAACTGCTGGCGAAGGCCAATACCATCGAAGAACTGGAAAAGGCGCTGAACGCGACTTCGTCCGACATCGGACGGGATATGGCCCTGATGCGTCTTGCCCGGCTTTATATCGCGAAGAAGGATTACGCTTCCGCGATCCGGAAGCTGGAGTCGATTGTTCAGGGAATGAAGGAATCCTACATCGCCTATCGCGCGCTGCTGGATATCGGGTATGTCAACGAGCTGGCCGGGAAACCGGAGGCGGCGCTTGCCGCATTTGTCGGAGTGGCCGACGCGGCCGGGGCTCCGGTGGATTTCCGGGCGGAAGGCGCGTATGGCGCGGGCCGTCTGTATTATGCCAAAAAAGATGTGACATCCGCCGGGAAATATTTCTCCCGGTTCGATCCGGCGAGAGCTTCCTCGCAGCAGGCAAAACAGTGGGCTTCGCTGTCCCGCGCGGCCCTGAACCGTCTTCCGCCGGCTTCGAAACCGGCGGCGGCTCCAGTCCCGGCGATGGCTCCGGCTCCAGCGGCGGCTCCGG
>MWCA01000159.1 GCA_002069785.1 Lentisphaerae bacterium ADurb.Bin242
CCGCCGATAGCACAGGCGGTTTCCGAACATTCCCTCGTAGGCCGCGGAAACGATCGTGATTCCCAGTCCGGCCGCGGTCAGGCGCAGCGCCGTATAGGAGTTGCTGATTTCCTTGGACACGTTCGGGGTGAACCCGCCCCGCGTTCCGCAGAAGCGGAAAATATAGTTCCGGAAAACGGCGGACGTCCGTTCCGGCACCAGGATGAAACGTTCGTCCGCCAGTGCCGAAACAGGGAAGGATGCCTTCTTCGCCAGACGGTGGGTCCGTGGCAGGACAACGGCCAGATTGTCGTCATACAATTTTTCACAGACCAGTTCGTCGTCGTTGGAAAGCTCCTGCGAAAGACGCATCAGGGCCAGGTCCATGGTTCGTTCCCGGATCTGCCCGGTCAGACCGGCCGAGGTGGAGTCGATTACTTCCACGGTGACTTTCGGAAACTGCTTCTGCATGTCTCCGAGCGTGTCGATGAACACCGGATTCCCGAGCATCGAGGAAATCGCGCCGATGGTCAGGCGTCCGCATTCCCCCTTGCCGGCGCCCCGCGCCAGATTCTCCGCATACCGGAGCTGGCGGAGCAGTCTTTCCGCTTCCGGCAGAAACGCTTTCCCGGCGGCGGTGAGGGACACCCTCCATTTGTTGGAGCGGGAAAGAAGCGGAACGCCGAGCTCTTTTTCCAGCGACTGAATGCTCCGGCTCAACGGCGGCTGGGTGATGCCGAGCCGGACCGCGGCGCGCGCAAAATGCAGTTCGCGGGCCAGCTCGATGAAGTAGCGGATTTGTGCAATTTCCATGATTCAATGCTTTTCCGGTATTGATTTTTTCTTTTTAATATATTGATTGAATCACTTTTTTCAAGTATATTGAATGCAAAAAAATTGTTTGAGGCAAATGGAAAGATGCATTTGAAAAATGGAAATGACCTCCGTGTTTGAAAACGCCTTTTATCTGCTGGCGCTGCTGAATCCCGCCAGCAAGATCATGTTTCTGGCCACGTATGAACCGAAGCTCACGAAGCGCCAGAATTTCGAACTCTCGTGGAAATCCTCGGCGGCCGCTCTGATCATCCTGATCCTGCTGGCGGGCGCGGGACAATTCATCCTGAGCCGGATCTTCCATGTGGAGCTCTATTCGCTCCAGATCACGGGCGGCATGGTTGTGTTTCTGATCGGCTGGACGGCCATCCGCGAAGGGCGTTTCATCCAGCGCCGGCAGGAGAGGCTGAGAAACGATTTCACCGAGATTTCCCTGGTTCCGCTGGCCGCGCCGCTGATCGCCGGGCCCGGCATGATCGCCGCCGCCATCGCCAGCAGCATCGAGTACGGACTTCTTGCGACCTTCGCCGCTCTCACCCTGGCCATCCTGGTCAATTTCCTCCTGATGCTCTTTTCCGGGGCGATCAACGCGTTTCTTTTCCGGACCCATCTGCTGGGGCCGCTGATCCGTCTGACGGGGCTGGTCATCGCCGCCGTCGCCATGCAGATGATGATCGGCGGACTCAAGACCTGTTTCCGGATTTGAGTTCGAGCTTTTCCGGCGGTGAACCTTGCTTTGGAGGAAAGACGGGTTATATTGGTGTGAAATCCGGCGCTGACGCCGGAGGTCATCCGGAAATGAAGCTGAGAGAATTTTTTCAGGACAAGGCAAACATCCTCGCGGTCAGCTGGCTGTTCAATCAGCTGGCGTATTCGATCGTATATCCGTTCCTCCCTCTGTATCTTCATCAGGAACGGGGCATCCCGATGGACAAGGTGGGGCTCATCTTTCCGCTGATGGGACTTGCCGCCATCGCAATCCCTCCGGTTTCAGGCATGTTGGCCGACCGCATCGGACGCCGCTTCATGCTTCAGTTCGGACAATTCTCCCGCGCCGGAGTCTTTCTGGTGCTGGCGTTTCTCACCGCCGTCGACGCCCCGTTCTGGGTGTTTGCCGTGACGCTCATGGTGAATTCGGGGACAGGCGTCTTCTTCCAGGTGGCCTCCGATTCCTATCTTTCGGACATCAGCACGCCGGAATCGAGACCCGGAATGTACAGCAAAATCCGCGTCGGCTTCAACATCGCCTGGGCGATCGGTCCGATGCTGGGCGCGTTTCTGGCGCGGACTCCCTTTTCCCTGATCTTCTGCGTCACCGCCGGACTGTGCCTGTGCGGCGGTATGTATTCCGGATATTTCTGCAGGGAACCCGGGCGGAAAACGGTCGCTCCCGGCCTTCAACCTCCCGGGGCGAACTATGGACAGCTTCTGCGCAATCCGCCTTTTTTCAAACTCGCACTCGGCAGTTTTTTCCTCACTCTTCTGACTTCCCAGCTGTATTCCACATTTTCCGTTTTCGCGACGGGGGAGGCGGGAATCAGCCGCGATTCCCTCGGACTTCTCTATTCGCTGAACGGGATTCTCGTCATCCTCTTCCAGATTCCCCTGACGAAACTGCTGGATCATCTGTATCTTTCACAGACCGCCCGTCTGGTCGGAGGAGCGGCTTTTTACTTCGCCGGCTACCTCTCCCTGGCTTTCTTCGGAGACGCCCGGCTGTTCGCCTTTTCCATTCTGGTGATCACCACCGGCGAGATGATCATTCAGCCGTCGATCTACACCGCCGTCAGCCGTCTGTCTCCGGACGGAGCGACCGGAAGAAGCATGGCGCTGCTGAGCCTGATCCGCGGGATCGGCATTTCCGCCGGGCCGTGGTTCGGGTCCGTTCTTCTCCAGCGTTCGCACGGATTGCCGTTTCTGCTGTGGGGAGGCCTGGCCTCTTTCGCGGTCATCGCGGTGATTGCGTTCGCGATGATCCGTCCCGCCAACCGGCATCTCATCAACGGAAATCCGTGAATGTGTCTTCTCCGGATGCGGCGACATGCCGCTTACAGCCGGACGGAGAAATTCAGGTTCGCACGGTCCGGTTCGAGGTCGTTGTAAAAGAGAATCTCGGAGGTTTTTCCGTTCTCGTCCGTGATCAGCGCCTTCACAAAGGAGTAGAACGGTTCTCCCTGATGGAAACTCGTGATTCGGAGGTGGTGGAGGCCGGGTCCCAGCAGCTCATGAAGGGGGATCTTTGCGGAAGGAACGCCGGGTTCCCTCCTGTAATCATCGGTGCATTCCTTCGTGTACGACGTCCTGCCGATCCAGCACAAGGTGGAATACGAGCTGTCTTTCTCCTGTTTCAGCAGTTCGAGACGGATGTCGAACAGATCGTCCAGCAGCGATTTTTCGTAGGAAGCGCGTTCGAGGGTTTCGGGAATCAACACTTGAAGGAAGAGTTTTTTTCCGGCGGGCGGATGGGTCCGGAGCCGTTTCTGGCTTCCGACCGCGGAAAGCCATTTTCTGCCGGGTTCGCTCAGCGGCGGTTCCGCTTCCAGCAGACGCGCCGCCAGGTCCTTCCGGTCTTCCTCCGGACAGTAAAGGACTCCGGCGATTCCGAGCGGGTCGAGACGGATGGTTCCGGAGTCGTCCGAAATCACGGCATTTCTTTCCGGGTCGAATCCAATCGCTTTTCCCGGATGTGCCGAAAATTCATAGCCCGGCAAATTCAGTCCGGTGGAAATATCCTTTGCCGAGCCGGAAAAGTTTGCGAGAATCTGGATGGCTTTCCGTCCATCCTCCGAGATCATCAGATAGTGTCCGGTTTCCGGATCGGGAGTGAACACTCCGGAACTGTTGAAATCGGAAAGATACAGGATGTTCTTTTCGTAACGGAACGTGCTCCAGAGTTTCCAGAGCGGACGGAAATTCAGGTCGTTGATTCCGGGGACTTGCGGATGGGCGAGAGAGGAGGATTGCGCAGCCGTTCCGAGCGGAGAGTGCGGATACTGTCCCGCGGCCGCCAGGAAGGGGATGATCTTTGCGGAGCTGTATTCCGGGAATGCCGCGGACCACAGCGTGCCCGGAGCGACCGCGGCCATGGAATAGTATTCGTGAATGCTTCTTCCCCGGATCAGGAGTCCGCATTCTCCCTCGCCGGAGGTGTAGCCGTCCATGAAATTCATTCCCAGCGCCGAGTAAAAGGGTCCCGTATGGGAGTAGAAAATACCGTCCGGCCCGATCGTTTCGCGAAGGCGCCGGAGTTTCAGGTAATGTTCCCGGAACAGAGTTCTTCCTCCCGGAAACGCCTCATCGGGCTTCACGATTTCGCAGAACGGGCCGCCGTAATCCATGTAGAGGCCGTCGAAGTCACGCCGGAGATACTGGTGGAACCAGCGGCAGGCGTCCTCGTGAACGGATATTTCGTTGCCCCGGATGTAGACGGCCACCCGGATTCCGTGCCGGTGAAAGTGTTTCACGAGACGGCGGAAAATTTTCGCATCGAACGGGACACCTCCGTTCTGGGCGTCCAGACGCCAGGATTCATGGAAAACGACCACATCCGGTTTTGCGGCGATGATCGCTTCCGTCTCGGTGATGTCCGGATAGCGGTGTATGTTGTCCTGAAGGTGATACATCGTGAAGGGAGGGTGAACCCGTTTCCGGCCCGCGGGCCGGATCACCCAGCCCCATTGGTTCCGCCAGTAGAAGCCGTCCGTCGGAACGGTCTGGAAATTCCACGAAATCCGGGCTGTTTCCGGAGTTGTCCACCGGAGGGAGGAAGCGTTCTCCTCCCGTTTTCCCGAAACCGAGTTTCCGCCTTCCACAAAGAACTCCGCGTACAGCGACGGTCCGGCGTTCCGGCGGGCGTAAAAACCGGTCATGGCGAAGAGTCCTTTTTCCAGGGAACGGCTGTCTCCGGCGGGCAGGTGCCGGGAATGATTCAGCGCCTGAATGATGGAAGCGTCGATTTCCGTATACTGCGGGAAAAAAGACCAGCGCAGTTCGTCGAATCCGGGGAAGGCGACCTCATACTTCAGTTCGCACCGGGTGATTTTTCCAACAAGACTTCTGTTCAGGAGGAAAAACGCCGTGGTGAAAGCCGTGCCGTCCGGCCGGAATTCATGCTTCAGGCTGAACCGGATCTGATCGTATCTTTTTCCGTAGGCGTCCATTCCGGGAAGTCCGGTGAATTCCACATACTCGGCGTCCTCCTGTCTGTAATGCTGAATGTCGCAGCCGGGAAAGATTCCCGGCGTGAGAATGGTTCCGTCCTCGAATTCCACTTCCAGTGTATTGCTTCCGGGAGCAAGCAGACAGGTCGTTTTTTCCCCGAACTCCCGGACGGCAATGCGGTCCGGAAATCCGGTGCCGCCGTTCAGATTGAACAAGATCAGCAGTTCTTCGGTTTCGATCGCGAGCGCGCCGTTTGTCTTCATCATGCTTTCCATAAATTTTACAGTTGTACTGTTTTTTCTGTATTCCGGAAGAATAAAGACCGGGACAGTTGTTCAGATTTGTGCGGTCCGGTGGATTCAATGCCATGGAATAAGAAAAATCTGCAATCCTTTCTGAATTTGCCGGTTTTCTCTATTTGATCCTTTTTTCCAGACGGAGATTTCTGAATTGAATTCCGCCTCCTTGAAAAGAGATTACGATGGAACATTTTTGGGTGCCGCTCCACCAGACGTTTGTTTGTGCGGCCGGTTTTGCCCCGCCCCGGATCACGGCGGAAACTTTCGTCCACTCCGCCGGAATGGGTTCCTGCCTCAGAACCGCATAAATGGCCGACCAGCCGTATGCGTGAAGCCGCACGGACGTTCCGGAAGGATAATTGAATTTACACGGATTCTTGAGGGTAACCTCCCATATATCGTTTTTCTTCAGGATGGAAACGATGCCGGGCGCGGTGACGCGGCGGTTCGGAAGATCGCGAAGCTTGCCCGAGTCGTCGGTGTCGAAAGCGACGGCGGCAATGTCGGGTTTTTTGGAAGCGGTCCAACGGGTCCCGTCTTTGATTTTCAAC
>MWCA01000160.1 GCA_002069785.1 Lentisphaerae bacterium ADurb.Bin242
CCCGGACAAACCGTGCTGGACCGGCGGGTCCAGAAGGCCACGGAACTCATGAACGGGAATCTGGCCGAGCCGCGGAGCAACCGGGAGCTCAGCCGGAAAGTCGGGATGTCGCTCAATAATTTCTACCATCTGTTTCTGAAGGAACTCGGAACCACGCCGAAACATTATCTGTTGAACCAGAGGATGGAGGCCGCGCGCAAGCTTCTGCTTTATACCGAATACACCATCGACGAAATCGCCGCCCGGACCGGATATGCCGACCGCTATCATTTTTCGAAAACATTCAAGCGCTTTTATTCCGTTCCGCCGGCCGCCTATCAGCAGATGTCCGGAAAAAAATGAGAAGAAGCCCTTCCCAAGAAGCGGACGGGCTTACGGTTCCGAATCGCCGGAGGCGTCGGCAAAAAGCGTCAGGAACTGGCGTCCCAGGAGGAAGGAGGAGGTAAACTGACGGGCCGCTTCCCGGGACATCCCCATTTTCCGGTAGGTCACGCCCATCCAGAGTTTCCGGGTCTCCTCCGACATGTCGTTCAGACGGTATGTCTGTTCACTCAAGGGAAGATCCCGCAGCGTGAAGTGAATCTTCTGGCCGGACGCCGGAATCACCCCGGATACCTGGTCCGCGTGGACCGACGTCACCTGAAACAGAACGGACTGTGCCGCCAGCACCACTTCCGCCGGTTTCCCGATCTTGGGCCGCCAGGTCTCCGCGTAGGAAGGCCCGAGGCGGGTCAGCTCCTCCACCGTCTTTCCCAGTTCGGGAACCAGTTTGCTCCCTTTCAACTGGACATACCGGTTGAGGGCATCGTCATATTTCCCTTCCAGAAGAAGAGCGGCCATCTCGTTCAGCAGCTGCTCCGTCTCGTGAATGCGGGTCAGACGGTATCCGTTGGAGAGACGTTTCCGTTCCACTTCCGTCTCCCTGGCGAAAGGCCCTTTATACGAGCTGTAAATCTCCATGACCTCGGCATATTCCTTGTCTTCCACATAGTGGGCGGCCTGCCGGTGAAGCATTTCCATAATGGCGTTTTCCGGAGGACCGCGCCGGACGTCGGCGGAAAACGGGGAAGTGGAGGACGGCTGGCTGCTGTTGTAAAAAATGAACACCGACAACAGCGCGATCGAAAGAATCGGAATCATCAGCCAGAGGAGAAGCTTCAGCGAAGCGTTGGCGCTGACCTCCTCGGCGGTCTGCTTGTGGAGTGAAAACGACGAGGGCAAGCGGACATTCCGGGCCAGTGTGGAGGGAAGAATCCGGTTCTTGAGGAACGCATCCAGGTCCAGGGCCAGCTCTTCCACATTGCTGTACCGGTCGTCGCGTTTCTTCTCCATGCAGCGGAGGATGATGGTTTCAAAGTCCTTCCGGAGGGAAGGCTGGTAAACGGTCGGCGGAACGGGCGTGTCCATGGCGTGCATCCGGCGAAGCTCCTTCAAGTCCGGGGAATCGAAAGGGAGGCGGCCGGTGCAAAGCTGATACAGGGTGACGCCGATGGAATAAATGTCCGCCCGGGAGTCGCAGTTGGTCGCGTCGATCGCCTGTTCGGGGGACATGTACTGCGGAGTGCCGAGCGAAGTCAGGGAGACGGTGATCGCATCCTTTCCGATCCGCTTGTCGCCGTAGATTTTGGCCAGGCCGAGGTCCAGAATCTTGACGGTGCCGTCCTCGGTGAACATGATGTTTTCGGGCTTGATGTCGCGATGCACGATCCCCAGTTTTTCGGCCTCGATAAGCCCCGCACAGACCTTCTGCATGATCACCGCCGCCCGGGTCGCGTCGATGCATCCCTCCCGGTCGAGGATCGTCTGGGCGCTTCCGCCGCCGATGTATTCCATCACGAGATAGACGTTCGCGCTGTCATAGCCGCAGTCGTACACCCGCACGATGTTCGGATGGTTGATCTTGGCGCAGATCTTGGCGGATTTGACGAAACGGTCGCAGGAAGCGCGGTCCGTCACATATTCCATCCGGAGAGCCTTGATCGCCACGGGCAGCCCCAGGTTCGGGTGGATTCCCTTGTAGACCTTGCCCATCCCGCCGAACCCGATAAAGCCGGTGATCGGATATTGCCCGATGAATTCCGGTATGCGGCTGTCGACCTCGGAATATTCCTCGACAACCGTATCCTTTCCGATGCCGAACTTCCGGTGACAGATGCACTCCACATTGGACCCGTAATCCACGTGTTCCAGCTCCGTCACCTTTTGACAATGCGGGCATTTGATCTTCATAAAAACGCCTCACCCGTAGGTAGATTGAAATCGATCCTCTCAAATCGGCGAAGCAAACAGATCCGAAGGGGAACTGGCCGAGGCATTCCGGCTCACGGGAGCGGGTCCCGCCTCAACTCCCAGCTCCGCGGAGGCCACCGCCATGGCAAACGCCTTCGCCATCAGCGCCGGATTCCCCGCCGTCGCGATCGCGGTATTGACAAGCACCGCATCCGCCCCCATTTCAATGGCTTGCGCGGCATGGGACGGCAATCCGAGTCCCGCGTCAATCACCACCGGAACATTGGAATTTTCGATCAGAATCTCCAGCATCGCTTCCGTACGGATTCCCTGTCCGCTTCCGATCTGCGCCCCCAGCGGCATGACGGCGTGAACGCCGACATCTTCCAGTCGTTTGGCCAGCACCGGATCGGCGTTGATGTAGGGCAGAACGATGAAACCCTCTTTCACAAGGATTTCCGCCGCCTTCAGGGTTTCGATCGGGTCCGGCAGCAGATGGATCGGGTCCGGGTGGATTTCCAGTTTGATCCAGCGGAAGAATTCCTGTCCGAAGCGGGCGATCTTCACCGCATCCTCCGCCGTCCGTGCGCCGCTGGTATTCAGCATCACTTTCACCTTGGAACGGTCGATCGCGCCAAGAATGTCATCCTGTTTCTGCTCGTCCATCCGCACACGCCGCATCGCTACCGTCACCAGTTCCGTTCCGGAATTTTCGATGGCGGCTTTCAATTCGGCGCTGGAGGAAAACTTCCCTGTCCCGAGAAAAAGCCGGCTGTTGAATTTTTCTCCGGCCAGCATCAACGTCTTTTTCATCAAAACACGACTCCAATCATTATTTCTTTGAAATTTAGCATGAATATTGTTAAAAGCAAAATCAAATCCGATAAATTCATTCCATTTCTTCCCCCTTTCGGTACGGCGCCGGGAAAAGGATGAGGTGACTGGACGGGTCCGGTTGCACCGGCCGCAAGCCGGCGCGATGCCTTCTTCGAAAAATAATGGAACAACCGTCCGAACTTTGAAAGAAAAATCCTGGGGAAAAGAAGCCTGCCGCGGACATTTTGCCTCTCCGGAATTTCTCTTCTCCCCGGCGGAAACCTCCGTACGGCTTCTCCGGAAGGCGGAAATGTCCCTTCCCGCAAAAAAAAACAAAAACACTTCATAGAACCTTCCTGTATCGCCTTCTGAAAAATGAAAAAAATGATTGAAATATCGGAATTGTCTTCTTCTTCTGATCTTCCGTCTCCTTGCGGTTTCGGTTCCGGGATGTATGGTAAAAATAAAGGAAACGCAGTCTTCTGAAAAAACAGGAAAAAATCATGAAAAACACCCGGTCCGCACAAATCACCGAAGTCAAAGTCAACGATCCGTATCTGGCTCCGAGAATCCGCCGGTGCCTCGAAACCACGATTCCGAAATCCGTGCAGCATTGCCGCACGGACGGGCGGATCGACGCATTCAAGCTCCAGTGGAAAGAGGGAATGCCGAACAAGCCGCACATTTTCTGGGACTCGGATGTGGCAAAGGTGCTGGAAGGAATGGCCTATGCCTTTCAACTCACCCGGAACCCGGAGTTGGAAAAAGAGCTGGAGGAACTGGCCGGACTCATTGTTTCCGCCCAGCGGGAAGACGGATATCTGAACACCCATTTCACCGTTGTCGAACCGGAAAAACGGTGGAAGTGTCTCCAGGGGGCGCATGAACTGTATTGCGCCGGACATCTCATCGAGGCGGCGGTGGCGCATTTCCGGGCAACCGGAAAGCGCAATTTTCTGGATTGCATGTGCCGCTATGCCGACTATATCGCAACCGTTTTCGGGCGCGGAAAAGGACAGAGGCGCGGATATCCCGGACATGAGGAAATCGAACTGGCCCTCTGCAAGCTGGCGGAAGCCACCGGGAAGAAAAAATATCTCGATCTTGCGAAATATTTCGTGGATGAGCGGGGACAGTCTCCGAATTACTTTCTGAAGGAAAATCCGCAATGTACATCCCGCCAGCTCGAAAACCACCAGGCGCTCAAGCCGGTCCGGGAGGAGAGAAATGCAGTCGGACACGCGGTCCGGGCCGTGTATCTCTACTCCGGCATGGCGGACGTCGCCCAAGCCGCCGGCGACAAAGAACTCTTGCGCGCCTGTGAAGCCGTCTTCGACAGCATTTCTGAAAAACGGATGTTTCTCACCGGCGGTATCGGTTCCGACCGCAGCGGCGAATCTTTTGAAAATGACTACAATCTTCCGGATCACAACGCCTACGCGGAAAGCTGCGCCTCCATCGGACTTGTCTTTTTTGCCTCGCGGATGTTCAATATCACCGGCGACGGCAAATACATGGACGTTCTCGAGCGCGCCCTTTACAACGGCATTCCGAGCGGAATCAGCCTCGACGGGTACCATTATTTCTACAAGAATCTTCTCCGGGTCGATCGGAACACACACTGGCTCTTCCAGAAAACACGCCTGGAATGGTACGACTGCTCCTGCTGTCCCACGAACTTCTGCCGCTTCCTGCCTCAAATCGGCACTTTTCTCTGGTCGGCCAATGACGAGGAGGTGAAGCTCAATATTCCCGCGGCGTCCGTCTATGAGGCAGCCGGACGCAAGATCACGGTCCGAGGCAGTTATCCGTACGGCACGAACATCGAAGTGGAGTTCGGAACAGACGCGGAATTCACATTCAGCGTGCGCATTCCGCTGAATGGCGGAGCGGCATTCCGTCTGAACGGGACAAACCTCTCTCTTTCGCCTCGAAAAGGATATGTGTCTCTCCGCAGGAAATGGAAAAAAGGCGACCGCCTCGATTTCACGCTGGACATGCCGGTCATCGTTTTGCGGGCGCATTCTTCCGTCACTTTCAACGCGGGACAGCTTGCCCTCATGCGCGGCCCGCTGGTCTACGCACTCGAAAACCTCGAAAACATCCGGAACCTTTCCCAGCTTCTGATCCCGGCGGAACAATCTTTCAAGCTCGCCGAAGCCAAAGAGCTTCCCCCCGGAACGCTCGCAATCAAAGGAACGGCTTACGAAGAAATCCTTTCGGAAAACAGCCTCTATACACAAGCGGTTCCCGGATTCAAAAAGACGACTTTCACGGCCATCCCGTATGCGTTGTGGCAGAATCGCGGGGAATCCGAGATGACGGTCTGGGTTCGGGAGTATTTCGGATAAGTTCTTGACTTTTCCGTTCCAGCGCGGTAAATTAGCCTCTTCCCGAATCATATGGAGGCATCATGAATACGATCAGCATCCCCGCCGGAATGGAAACACGTGCTTTCGTCATGGAAACACATGCGTTGCGCCATATCCCTGAATTACTGAAAATCTGGTTTCCAGGGACACGCCCCTGGATCATTGCGGATGAAAATACCTGGGGCGCTGCCGGAAAAGCAGTCGATGCGCATCTCCGGGAAGCTGGCGTCGACGGGCACGCTCCCTATATTTTTCCGGCGAAACCCATGCTTCATGCGGACAACGCCTATATCGCGGAACTCCAGCGCCGGATGCCGAAAAAGTGCGTCCCGGTCGCCGTCGGCGGAGGCACCGTCAACGATCTTGTCAAGCGT
>MWCA01000161.1 GCA_002069785.1 Lentisphaerae bacterium ADurb.Bin242
ACGGCGGGAAAGGCATCTCTAACGGCGGACGCGGCGGTGCGGTCCGCTTCTGGACAGTCTATTTTTTTCCCGATAAAGGCGGCAGGGCTTTTGTCGAGGATAATGCTTACCGCGGAAAACGGGCCGTTGGCCTTGAGAGCACTCTGCCTGAGAAAACCCTCATGTGGGAATCGGAACCCGTTTCAGCGGCGCCCGGACAGAAGTTCACGCTTAAATTCGCATTCAAAATCGAGCGACTCACCGCCGGCAAGGACTGGAACAAGCCCGGAGTCATGGTTATTTTTTATGATGCGGGAGGGAACCGCGTGGCGCACCGCGACCTGATGCGGTTCGGAGAAGATACCCCATGGAAAGAATTCATCTCCGACTTCACGGTTCCGGCGGACCGGAAGAACATCGCAAAAATGAGGGTGGGACTGGTGATGTCTTATTGTGTCGGCAAAGTTCTGTTCTCGGATCTGGAACTGTTTGCGGTTCCGGAGAAGAAGGTTCAAGTAATGAAAACGGATCGCAAGAGCGCCTGTGATCTCGTTTTCCCCGCGCCGAAAAAAGTGGTTTCATCCGGCAGAACCGCAACCGGTTTGCGTTTTGACGATCTGTCCGTCAAAGCGTCCGCCGGTATTTCAGGCTCCTTTCTGGAACAGGTGAAAAAAATCTTCCCTTCCGGAAAAATTCCTCTGGAGCTTGAACTCAAAAAACAGAACCCTTCCGGCAAAAAAGAATATTATGAACTCAGCGTAAAGCCAGAGAAAGTCGTGCTGAGCGCGGAGACGGAAGAGGGATTGCTTTGCGGTATTCAAACCCTCCTTCAACTCGCGAAGATCAATAACGGTTTTCTTCCTGAAGCGGAACTCCGGGACTGGCCGGATTTCGAAACGCGCGGCGTGATCATGGGCGGAATTGCACCGGACGGACTGAAAAAAATGAAGTTATATAAAATCAACCTGGTATGGCTGTGCGGAGGTGAATTCGTCAGCCGTGAATGGTCGAGACCGCTCAGTGCCGCGGAGAAAGATCAAATCGCGGCGCTTTACAGGGCCGGTGCGGAACAGCGGATCCGCGTTGTCCGCGGTGTCCGCCCCGGATTCGGTACCGTTGCCTTCCACTTTTCAGACCCGTCTCACATCGAGGCTGTCGTAAACCGCTTCAAGGACTATTATCAATGCGGCGGACGGGAATTTTTTCTTGCATTCGACGATCTTTTCAACATTGGCCGGGACCGTCTTCTTTTTGAGGACGACATAAAGAATTTCAAGAATATCGCAAATGCCCACCGCTTTCTGGCGGATAAAGTCGAGAAGACCCTCAGGGAACTCGACCGCGACAATAAATTATATGTTGTACCAATGTACTATTTCGATCCGACTTTCTATTCTTCCATCGAAAAAGATTACCTGAAAACGCTTGCCGCGCTGCCCGGAAATGTTGAATTCATCAATACGACAACGCTTACGGACACGGGAATTGAAAATGCCCGGAAACTGACCGGCAGAAGTCCGTTTCTCTGGTCCAACTACATGTCCCAGTTTGAAAATCTTTCACCGCGCCCGGAAATCATCGGCGAACTTGCCATGAAGCACAGTCCGGATCTTTCCCGGAAACTGACCGGTTTCATGTTTGTCATCCTGCCCGATCACAGAATGATGCTTGAGCTTTTTTCCGACTTCATGTGGAATGCCGATTCCTATCATCCGGAAGAGTCGTTTGCCCGTGCAATGGCGGGGCGTCCGGACACTGCCGGGGACCGCATGAAAATGGAATTCGCACGGTTTGAAAAAGAGCTTGCCTCCTGTCCGTTCACCGGCCTTTCCAAAGATGAAATCCTGGCTTCGGCTCCGGACATGTTCAACCGCGCGGATTCATGGGAGAAATCCATTGCCGGGCTTCCGGAAAATGAACGGAAGGAATTGCGGGCCGGTCTCGAACGGCATCGTGAAAATTACAGGCTCCTTTTGAAAATACTGAAGGCCGGTGAATATCCTGTCCGGTTGAAGCGCTTGGATGGAGACTTTTCCTCCATGCCCGTCATTGCCGGAAATTTTCTGCTTCCGCTGAAGTCAAGAATCAAGAAGGACGAGGCGCTTTCCGCCGCCGCGCGCACGACGGTACGGGGGGCTTACGACGATGATTATCTTTATCTGCGCTTCACATGCCGGGAACCGGCCAAGGACGAAAAGCACAACCGCGTTACGGAGCGCGACGGCATGGTTTATACCGATGATTGCATTGAGGCTTTCATACAGCCGCCCGGCAAAAAAGGGTATTATCATTTCGCCATCAACCCCCGGGGCGCCGTTTACGATGCCTGGAAAGAGGACGCCGAGGATAAAACATACAATTCCGGCGTCATTGTCAAAACCGCTGACAAACCGGAGGAATGGATCGTCGATTGTAAGATTCCGTGGAAAAATCTTACACTTTCACGCCCGCTCAAGGGGCAGACGCTGAAAGTGAATTTTTTCCGTGCGAAATATTCCGGAAAACGTGAATTTTCAAGCGCATTCCCGGTCGTCGACGGATTTCATGAAAAGAACCGCCTCTGGAACTTGCTGCTTGATTGAGGAGCTTTGCCGACATGAAAAAATTTCTTCCATCCATCGATTCGAAACTCCGCGGAGATCATCAGCAGATGACGCTTGCCGCGTGCCGCGCCCTTCCGGAAAAACATCGGAAAATCATCCGTCGCCATGCCGGACTCCTGATCCGGTATTTCTGCGAACTCCCCGACTGCAACTGGTCCCTGACCGGAACGCCCGGAGGATGGGAGATGTCCTGCCGGCAGACATTTGACACGCGGCGTTTTCTGGAGGCGTCAAAGTATCTCGACTGCAACCCGGTCACGGGACGCGGACAACGCCGCGGACACGATACGGAAGGCTCCCTGCGCGCCGTTCCGATTCTGTTGAAAAAATCGCTTGAAGCAATGCGGGAAGGACGCCTTCAGGACGCCCTTGCCTATGCCGGGAGCGGCTGTCATCATCTTCAGGATGCCGCGACGTTTCCGGAGCAGCAGAGCCTTCACCGGCGCGAGATGGGCAAAGTCGCCGCGATCGATCTCGGAAACTATCGTCCGAAAAAACTTTTTGCATCCGGAAAAGAGATTCCCGCCGTTTCGAGGGAACTCCTGAAGAAAAGAATTCCCGAAAAACTGAAGACACTGATTCCCGCCTTGAGACAGGCTGTTTTCGAGGGGGATAAAACCGGGCGGATCGCCCTTCAGAACCAAAGCGACCTCTGCGGCGCGGAAGTCACCGCGGATATCCTTTACACTCTTCTTGAATTCTACCGCGAGACGCGGGAAGGAGCGGTTTCTTCGGTTCATGAGAATTTCGAAACGCTGGACGAAGAAAAGCTGCCTCCGGGATGGTTCACGGACCGCGACGATTCCGCTGTCTATGAAGGCTATTCCTGTATCGAGGGATGCTATCCGCGCGGGCTTGACCTGCGCCCGGACAAGGGATATCAGCTCCGGTTGTCTTCGACCGGAAAAAGTGAGCTGCGCTTCCGTCAGGCCATTACAAGGGCATTCATGCCGGAAGCGGGAAAGACGTATTCCCTGAGGGCGAATATTTACATCAAGGACACTTCTGGAGAAAACGGCCTGAGGCTGCGCTTTTATGATGCCATGCTCGAGGAAATCCGGACACTGGAACTTCCTGTTGAAAATGTCGGCCCGCATGGAAAATGGGTTTGTCCGGAACATACCTTCCGTCCCGGAAAACAGGTCGACTTCATCACGCTGGAACTTTATTCCAGAAACAACCGCGGAATCATTCTTCTGGATTCATATCATCTTTGTCCCGGCAAATTGCCGGAGATTGAAAAGAAGCCGCCGCTGCGGCTGAGCCTTGCTCCGGGGAAAGGATGCTATATCCGCGATCTTTCCGAATTCTCCGCGCAGAACGAGCCCGTGACGGGTATCCGCGACAATACGCCGTCGCAGCTTTTCAGAAAGAACATTCTCATCCTCGATGGAAAGTCTTTTGTCGAGATTCCGTTCCATCCCCTCCACGCGCCGCTTCAGGCCGCGAAAACTCTGGTTCTGACCTGTTTCCTCCGCCTGGAAGACAACGCCGGAGGAACCCTTGCGATACAGGCCGAATCCCTGCACGGCATGTTCAAGGGATGGAAACTTTCCATCGGGAATGGGCGGCTGATCGCAACCGTCGGCAACGGAACGACATCCGGGTATGAATTCACATCCGGGAAGATTGAACTTCCGTGTCGGAAGAAAATGAAGATCGAGTTCCGCCTTTCCCCTGAAAATCAAATCCGATTTGTCGTCGACGGCAAACCGGAGGTTCATACGGTGCAAGCATTTCCGCGTTCCTACTCCAACAGCGGGTTTTACATCGGTTCCGACCGCGGAGTCTGCGATTTTTTGAACGGACGTATTGAAAACTTCATGATTTCCGATCAATGACCGGAAGTGTTTCCGGAGAAGTCCGGGGAAGTCATTGCAAGCGGCTCATTTTATGAAATAAATGGAAGATAGTTTTTCCGAAAATAAAAAAACGACAACTTCTTCTTTCCAGGAGCCGTCGTTTTTAAAGCGGCGCGGAATTCCGATGGAGGGAACTCCGGCGCCGGAATAAAACGTCGTGATTACATGTTTCCTTCGTTGCGGGGTCCGCGGGGTCCGCGATCGCCGCCGCGATTGCCGAAGGGACGGCGTTCGCCGCGGGGCTTCTCTTCACGGGGCCGGGCTTCCGTAACGACCAGGGCGCGTCCGCCCAGGGGGCTGCCGTTGAGTGCTTCGAGCGCGGCTCTGGCTTCCGCGTCGTTGGGCATTTCGACGAAGGCGAATCCTTTGGCCCGGCCGGTGTCCCGATCCATCACGATGTGGATGCGGCTTACGTTTCCGTGAGTTCCGAACAGAGCGCTGAGTTCTTCCTCCGAGGTGGAGTACGGCATGTTACCGACGTAGATGTTCATTGAAAACCTTTTCCGGACAGACATCTGTCCTCTACCCTCAAATTGATACAACGTGTTTTTAACATGAGACCGCTGTCGAAAAATTTCGCCGAACCGGGAGGGCTGTAACCGGCGCAAACAAATTTTGCAACAGGGCCTATCTTATAGCCGGGTATCGGCTTTAAGAACATCGGATGGATTTTCCGCAACGGGGCGGGCATCAGAGAAGGTCGGAATACAGGAATCAAGAAAATCCTCAACAAAAAAATTCCTTATTGTATTGACATAAACAATATACCCGGAAATTACGAATGCAAACCGGAAAAACCGTTTTTTTCAAAAAAATCTCATTTTTTTCTTTCTTTCTTGGCGTTCCAACCATTTGAAAATGTTTTTCTTGTGGATATATTGCTTCTGTTTTAAAATCGGGAAAAAGGATTCCATATGCTTTGGTTTGCTCTGAAAATCATGGTCTGCATGGCGGTTGCCGCCTTTCTGCTTCTCATGGCGTGGCGTCTGATGCGCTGGACCCGGCCGAGGCCCTCTCCGATCCAGTCCCTTCCCGGAAACCTGGTGCAGGAGATCGCCGACCGCATGGGGGACAAGGAGGCGCTCCTCGCTTTCTTGTCCGAGTTCTTCGAGGCCCCGTATTCGGGCAGCGAACACGAATTCACGGAGGCCGTCCGATTCATGGAGTTTTTCGCTCCGTATGAAATCCCGGAAGAGGTCCTTCAGAAACTGATCCGCGTGGCCGGGGCGATCGAGGAAGACGCCCTGCTGGCGTATGCCCTCAAAACGCCGCGCCTGGAAGGGGATGCT
>MWCA01000162.1 GCA_002069785.1 Lentisphaerae bacterium ADurb.Bin242
GGAGTGTGTTCGGGCAAGGAAAACGCGATCTGGTTCTGGTGACGGACCGCTATGCCGGATATAATAAGGTCAAGGCGTTGCATCAATATTGTTACGTTCATTTGTTGCGCGACATCAAAAAAGAAAAAGAAACATTCCCGGAGGAGCCGGAAGTCCAATGTTTCTGTCCGAAACTCAGCGCCCTGCTGAAAAAAGCGATCGGGATGTTCGGCTCCGGCGAAAGTTTGGAGTCCTACCGGAAACGGGCATTGAAAATCAAAGAACAAATCATGAAAATATGCCGCCATCCAGCACAACATCCCGCGGTTCAATCTCTGCAGAATATTTTCCGGGAAAAGGAAGATCGCCTTTTCCAATGGACACAGTCTCCCGACATCCCTTGTGAAAACAATTATGCCGAACGCGCCTTGCGCCCTCTCGTCATTACAAGGAAAATCTCCTACGGCTCTCAATCCGTGCGCGGAATGAAAACACGCGAAATCCTTACCACTGTCCTTCATACCGCCGCCGCTCGCGGTCTTGAGCCGGCCGCATTCCTCGAAGCCTTCCTCAACAATCCTGAAAACGCTTCCCTCCTCTTCTCCTGAATTCCACAGCAGTTTCACTGACGCAATACTTGATTCCATTCCATTTCTGAATTATATTGCATTTTTGAATCAAAAAATGACCCCCTCCGGGTCAAAACGGGATTTGAGGGAGTGATTTGGATGAAAGATATTTGGAAATCCTGGAAGCTTCTCCTGGCTTCCGGCGTTCTATGTCTGCTCATGCTTGTATTTTCCTCTTTATCCGTCCGCTGGACTTCCGCAAGCGCTGTCCTGTGGTTTCTTTTCGAATTTCTGATCCTGTTTTTCCTGACGGCCCTTCTGCTGGGTGCTCTTGTCCGGATCTTCCGTTCTTTTGATTCTTTCGCCGCTTTCCTGGCGTTTTTCACGGCGGGACTGCTCTGGGCTCCGGCCATTGCCTCGCCGTTTCTGGGAATGGACACGCTGACCGTATTCCGTCTCGAAAATCCCTTTTTGGTTTTTGCTGCGGAAGGACGCCCGGTCACGGGCCTCTGGACGACCCTCCTGAAAGATTTCGGCTGGTTCTCCCCCGGCTATCTGAGCATCTATATGACGCTCGGGGTATTGGCACTGGCAATCGGAATGACCTTTCTATGGGATTCCTGTCTGCGGCAGACCCGGTTCACCTCCCCGTCCGACAAAATTCTGCTCGGTGCAGCGATCGCCTTCCTTTTCTTCACTCCCCTGATGGTGGTCGTCCAGGCGTTCCCGATCCTCCTGCTTCCCTGGTTCCTGGGGCTGACCGCGCTGATCATCGCCGTGGTGCTGCTGATGAACGGGAAAAGCCGGGGAACCTGGCTTTCCGCCTTTCTGCTGGTCTGTCTCTGTACCAACATCTACCAGACTTTTGTCGGATATTTCATTCCGCTGGCGCTGGTCTGCGCCGCGTACGCCCACGGCGTTTACGATGAACAAGGACGGTTCCGCCGGGCAGAATTCATTCGTTTTTTCGCCGGACTGTGCCTGATCGTGATCGTATCGCTGGGATGTTCGTTCTTCTGTGCAAAAGTTCTTTCGCCCTTGCTGGGCAGCGTCAACGTCCGGGCGGCCGGAAGCATCGACATTCCAGGAAATCTCAGGGTGCTTCTCCGGTCGTTGAAGCCGGTTTACTTCGATCTTTTCGGAGTCTTTTTCCCCGGATTCCTCCCGCTTGCCGTCGCCTTTTTTGCGGGAGTGATCGTGTCCTGCAACCGCTGGAAAATACAGCGTTTCCATCTGCTTTTCCTGTTACTGCTGTCGCTGGCGATGCTGTTCTGCACCAGTATCCTGCTCCAGCTTTTCGTCTCGGAAGTCTGGATCAACGACCGTTCGGCCATTCCCTGTTCCGCCTCGGCCGGACTGGCGGCGTTCACGGTCCTGTTCTTTTTCCGGGGAGATGCGCTCCCTCCGGGCTTCCGGAAAACCGCCGCGCTGCTGTTTTTCGCTCTGATGGCTGCCACGCTTCATACAAACGTCGGGATCACGGTCCGGATGCATGAATCCGAAGTAAGCGACTATTACAAAGCCTGCGAATTTCTCCGGAAGGTCGAAAACCACGAGCGGAACAACAACGTTTCCGTCAAAACCGTTGAACTGCATTTCCGTCCGCGTTTCTCCGCCCGGAACCGGCCGGGCAATGGCCCCTCCGGAAAAATTGCGGAAAATCTGGAACAAGACACCAAACTCTTCTGCACTCCCTGGAAAATCCCTCCTTATTTCGAGCATTATTTCAACCGGCGTTTCACCGTGAAACGTCATCCGGTTCAAGCTCCGGACACGATCCGGCTTTGGGGAAAGGACAAGAACCGGGACGATGCCGCCTACGACGAACATGTCTTCGAAGGAAACACGGTCCACCTCATCAATTTCTGAAGATCAGCGAAGGATGGAAAAATGCGCCGTCAGCATGGCCGGATCGACGGACACCAGCCGGACCGGGAGGACTTCGTCCATTGCGGCATGGACGCAGGCGCGGCTTTTGAACTCATAGGCCAGCTCTTCGATCAGCAGCGTGGTGGATTCCCCCGCCCGGTTGACCGCTACGGCGTTTCCGGTCCAGTCCGGATGCTGCGCCAGCCAGACAAGCGTCCAGTATTCATTGACCTGCCGTTCCAGCTTTCGCCGGAACATCCCCTCTTTTTCCGCCGAAAGGAACCGTTCTTCCAGTTCGCCGCCGGTCAACAATGCTTCTCCGCGAAGATAACGGCGCAGCTGCTGGTGAGCCAGCAGGTCCACATACCGCCGGAGCGGACTGGTCACCCGGATATACGCCGGCAGGCCCAGCCCGGAATGAGGCGCGGGCGTGGGAATCACACATCCCGGCGGACACGCCCGCCGCAAGGCATGCATCGCACTGAGGGTATCCCCGCCGGGTCTTTCCTCTACCGGACTCTGGGCGGCAAAGGGCATCGGAATGTCCTTCTCCACGGCAAAATCGGCCGCCGCCGCGCCCGCGGCAAGCATGGCGTTGGCCACCAGCTCCCGTTCCGCCGTCAGTTCGACCGGCTCCACGCAGACGTTACCGTCCTGAAGGAAAAGATGAACCTCCGGCATACGGATCAGGAGAGCCCCGTTGCGGAGCCGGTATTCCCGGAATCGTGCCAGCGCGGTTTGTATCTCGGCAAGAGGACTCCGGTCCATCCGTTCCCGTGCGGTCTCATAGGTCAGGCGTTCCACCTTGACTGTGCTCAGCAGCAGTTTCTCCAGAACGGGCCGGCCGTCGTCCCCGATCCGGATGCCGAAACTGATGGCGGGGTTTGTCTCCTGAAGTCCCAGGCCGAAACGTTCGGTCGCGGACAGCGGGAGCATGTGAACCGTTTTTTCCGGCAGGTACAGGTTTTCTCCGGCACGGGCGGCAAAGAGGTCCGCCTCGCTTCCGGACGTGACCACGCTGGCGGGGTCCGCCACATGCACCCACAGGAGGCCGTCCGCAAAGCCGACAGCGTCGTCCGGGTCGCCGCTGAACGAATTGTCGATCGCCAGCGAAACCATTCCCGTCCAATCTGTCCGCTCTTCCGCGGGCGGCGGAGGAAGCTCGAAAGAGGGGTTTTCCATATCCATTCCGGCCCGGACGGGCAACGGGTCTTCCAGCAGGCTCCAGACACCGAGGCGAAGCAGAAGCTGATGGGCTTTTTCCGGAGTCGCCTCGATGTCCAAATCACGGAGAATCCGGCAGTTCTGACTTTTTCCCCGGGCCAGTTCTTCCACCTCGCACAGGAACGGGCGATCCTCCGGCCGGAGCGCATTTTTCCGGATGCGTTCCAGCAGAGTGTTGTACCGTTCCCGGCTTTCGGCCTTCTCCCGGGCGGCGTTCAGTGCGGCGTCGATCTCCGCCCGCGGCCGCGCCTTCACTCCACTCCCGACGGACCCGGTGAACCAGAGGCCTTCATTGAGAAGGAGATACGCGGACCAGAAGGCGGCGGGCGTGGAAGCGGAATACAGAAGTTCGGCAAACTCTCCGAACGGAAGGGTCTCTTCTCCGATCAGTTCCAGGAACTCCTCCAGACCGGGAGTCTCCAGCACGGACGGCGGCAGCTCACGGACCGGCCCCGGATGAATCCATTCCACATCCTTCGGGCGGACCGATTTCGTGTTTCCGCCCTCGGTGCGGATTTCGATTTTATCCCCGGAAACGGAAACGACGACGGCGCTTTTTCCGTGATAGCAAAGCAAAGCGCCGGTTTGACAAGAAGCCATCGTTGCAATTCCTTCATTTTTAAAAGTATGGAAGTTACACCCTTTTTCCATTCTTTTCAAGAAATTTTTTGAAATCAAAAACAAAAGTTTCACATGAAATCTTCATTCCCGCGCTTGAAATCCGCTGAATTGGAGGCATAATTGTCCAATGAATCCTGTATTTCAGGAAACAATGAATTCGGAAAGGAAATTCCTCATGGTAAAAACGTTTGTTCTGGACACCAATGTTCTGCTTCACAGCGCCCAGGCGCTCGAAGCGTTTGAAGACAACCGCGTTGTCATCCCCATGACCGTAATCGAAGAACTCGATAAGTTCAAGAAGAACCAGGACGAACTCGGACGCAACAGCCGGCAGGTCATCCGGAAACTGGATCAGTTCCGGAAAAAAGGACGCCTTTCCGAAGGAGTGCAGCTGGACAACGCTCTCGGCGGAAAACCCGCCGGCATCATCCAGGTCCTTACCGGCGACGACTACGACCAGATGCCCGCCAACATGAATATGGAAATTCCCGACAACCGCATCATCCGGGTCGCCGCCATGCTGAACGCCCGGAAAAAACCGGGCGAAATCGTCAAGTTGATCTCCAAAGACCTCAATCTCCGCCTCCGCGCCGACGCGCTCGGCATCGAAGTGGACGATTTTGAACGCCAGAAGGTGAGCTATGAATCCCTGTACGGCGGCTATGTCGAACTCACCGTTCCCGACCTCGACACGTTCTTCATGGAACGTTCCATGGCAGTCCCCGAGGGCCTGGAACTCTTCCCGAACCAGTTCGTCCTCCTGAAAGCCGAAGGAACCAATAAGACCGGCCTCGGGTTCTTCCGGAACGGAAAGATCGTCCAGGCTCCCCCGCTTCCCGACGACAAGGTCTGGAACATCCGCCCCCGCAGCAAGGAACAGCGCATGGCGCTCATGCTCCTCATGGACCCCGTCGTCCAGGTGGTTACCCTGGTGGGACAGGCCGGAACCGGAAAAACCCTTCTCGCTCTGGCGGCCGCCCTCGAACAAACGGTCCAGGAGGAAGACTATGAACGGATCCTGGTCTCCCGCCCGATCATCCCCTTCGGCAACGACATCGGCTACCTCCCCGGCGACAAGGATGAAAAAATCAGCGTCTGGATGCAGCCCATTTTCGACAACCTCGACTACCTGCTCCACAGCGGAAAACAACAGGACACCAATCTGATCCGGCGCAAAATCGAAGAGCTCCGCCGCACCGGAAAACTGGAACTGGAAGCGCTCGATCTTGTCGTAAGGCCCCTCGTTGAACGGAACGGCGTAACTAAACTTGAGCGGTCCCATCGGCGAAATCCAGGCGAACGAGAGGCCGGTGGAATAGCGCAATCCAAGGTCGACGGACGCATTTATGACCGGGTCTCCCTTCGAAGATCCGCTTTCGAAGGGAGA
>MWCA01000163.1 GCA_002069785.1 Lentisphaerae bacterium ADurb.Bin242
GAAGGAGCAGGCGGACTTCTTTACACAGAAGGACCGGGAAGTTTTGCGCGGGAAGGTAATTGTGGACATCCAGGAGGAGCCTCTTCAGACCCGCAACAGGGGAGAGCGAATCCTGCACACCAAGAAAGTGCCGATTCTAAACGCGAACGGAGAACCCGAATACCTGATGGGCATCTCTGAAGACATCACCGACCGCATCCGGGCTCAGGAAAAAGAAAAGGAAACCCACGCCCTTCTCCGGATCGCGGGTGAAAAGGCAAAGCTGGGCGGATGGAGCGTCAATCTTGAAGAAAGCCGCGTGATCTGGTCCGATGAAGTCGCGGCCATCCACGAGATGCCTGCCGGCACTTCGCCGCTGTTGGAAGAGGGCATCAGCTTTTACGCGCCGGAGTGGAAGGAAAGAATCACCGCCGTTTTCACGGACTGCGCGCAAAAAGGCATTCCCTATGATGAAGAAATGGAAATCATCACCGCCGGAGGAAAGCGGGTTTGGGTAAAAACCATCGGAGAAGCGGTAAAAGATAAAGCCGGCAGGATCGTTAAGGTGCAGGGCGCATTTCAGGACATCAGCGAGCGCAAGCAGGCGGAGGCGGAGAAGCAGCGGCTGGAAGAGCGTTTGCGTCGTGCCGAGAAAATGGAAGCCCTCGGTCAGCTGGCCGGCGGCGTCGCCCATGATTTGAACAACGTCCTGGGCATCCTGTCCGGCTATTCCGAGCTGTTGCTGGAGGAAATCCCTGAAGCACACAAAGCCAGGAAACACGTCGAAAAGATCCTTCAGTCCACGGACAAGGGAGCCGCCATCATTCAGGACCTGCTTACTCTGGCCCGGCGGGGCGTCCTGGCAACGGAAGTCGTCCAGATCAACGAGATCATTTCCGGTTTTATCAAAACCCCCGCGTTCGAGAACATTCGGGACTATCATCCGGGCGTCACCTTCCGGATGGAATGCGATCCGAACCTGCTCAACATCAACGGCTCTCCCGTCCATCTGGAAACGACACTGATGAACCTGGTGTCCAATGCGGCCGAGGCGATCAGCGGCAAAGGAGAAGTGGTGATCCGGACGGAGAACCGCTATCTGGACAGCGCCATTGAGGGCTACGACGAGGTTCGGGAGGGAGACTATGCCGTTCTGACTGTATCCGACACGGGGGCAGGCATTGCCGATGAGCACCGGGAGAAGATATTCGAACCGTTTTACACAAAGAAGACGATGGGCAGGAGCGGGACGGGTCTCGGGCTGACGATTGTCTGGGGAACGGTCAAGGACCACAACGGGTATATTGACGTTCAGAGTTGCAAGGATAAGGGAACGACGTTTACCCTGTATTTCCCCGTGACGCGGGAGGAACGGACCGCCCGGCCGCCGAAAATCCCGGTGGAGCAGTACAGGGGCAGAGGGGAGAAGGTTCTGGTTGTGGACGACATTGCCGAGCAGAGGGAGGTCGCTTCCGGGTTGCTCGAAAAGCTGGGGTACCGGGTTCACAGTGTTTCCAGCGGGGAGGAAGCGGTGAAATACCTCAAAGATAACCGGGTGGATATTCTGGTCCTCGATATGATCATGGCGCCGGGGATGGACGGAATGGAGACGTATCGAAGGATTCTGGAGATTCATCCGAAGCAGAAGGCCATTCTGGTGAGCGGCTTCACGGAAACGGATCGTGTCCGGAAGGCTCAAATACTCGGAGCGGGGACTTATGTCAAGAAGCCTTACGTGATGGAAACAATCGGCCTGGCCATCCGGAAGGAACTGGAACGGTAACCGATTGGAGCAGGGATCCTATCCCCTTCCGGACTTCCCTTCATTTCCCGTTTAATATTTCTTCCGGGGACTTTTTTTGCGTTTATTGAAGAAAAAGGCCTCTCGGGTTTTCGCGCCGCCGGCGTAGCGTTTGCCCTGCATGCTGCCCCGGCCGCCCCGATCGGCGTAGTCGATCCGCACGCGCCGTTTCAGGTATTTTTCCTTGGCGAAACGGGCCATCAGCACGTCAGCAAATTGCGGTTCCACTTCAAAGTAGGTGTTGCACAGTTCGACATCCACATTGGATACACGCAGATGGGCGATGTTGGCGGTTTCCAGCAGGTAGGCGGTCATTTTCTTGATGTTGAATTTTTCCATTTTGCCGAGGTTCACCGTCAGGCGCGCCGATCCGTGTTGCGGGGTGGTCCGGGACCCTGCGCTTTGGTTTTCTTTTTTAAGACTGACGTTGATGTCTGCCGCGTCCCGGTAATAAGCCAGGAACCGGTTGAACTGGGCGGACACGAATTTTGCAATGATGTCTTCTTTGCTGAGCGAGGCGAGCCGGTCACAGGCGGCGGGCAGAAACCGGGCGATGTCCTCGTGCGGGACTTCGGTGTTTTTCAGGCGCTCCACCATGTGCAGCAGTTGCCTTTCACAGACTTCCGGTCCGGTGGGGATGCTGATCTGCTGAAATTTTTTGCCGACCTGCTTTTCGATTTGGCCGATCCGGTAAGCTTCCTTGATGTTGACAATGACAATCGACACGCCGGACTTCCCGGCGCGGCCCGTCCGGCCGGAGCGGTGCGTGTAGTTTTCCGCGTCATCGGGCAGGTTGTAGTTGATGATGTGGGTCAGGTCGCTGACGTCGATCCCGCGGGCGGCGACGTCGGTCGCGACGAGGAGTTGCAGATTTCGGGACCGAAAGCGGTTCATGACCGAATCGCGCTGCGCCTGGGAGAGATCGCCGTGCAGGGCATCGGCGTTGTATCCGTCTTTCATGAGCCGGTCGGCCGCCTCCTGGGTTTCGGTGCGCGTGCGGCAAAAGACGATGGCGTAGATATCCGGATGGTAATCGACGAGGCGCTTGAGCGCGAGATACCGGTCTTTGGCGTGCGCGACGACGTATTGATGATTTACGCCGGCCGCGCCGGTGTTTCGCCCGCCGACGGTGATTTCGGCGGGTTTCCTCATGTAGCTTCTGGCAATGGCTTCTATTTCGCGCGGCATGGTGGCGGAAAACAGCAGGACGCGCTTGTCCTGGGGAGTCGCGGCCAAAACGGCGTTCAGTTCTTCCTGAAATCCCATGTTGAGCATTTCATCGGCTTCGTCAAGGACCAGCCAGGAAATGGCGCTGACATCGACTTTCCTGCGGTTGAGCATGTCGAGCATCCGCCCCGGCGTGGCCACGACCATCTGCGCGCCGGCGGCAACCTGCCGGATCTGGGTGACGATGTTGGCGCCGCCGTAAATGGGAACGATGTTGAGGTTGCGGATGTACTTTGACATTTGCGTCAGATCGTCGGTGATCTGGAGGCACAGTTCCCGGGTCGGGGCAAGGATCAGCGCCTGGGTGCGGCCGGATGCCGAATTGATCCTCGAGAGAATCGGAATTCCGAAGGCGGCCGTTTTACCGGTGCCTGTGTGCGCCAGCGCCACAAGATCGCGTGTTTGATGAAGCACGAAGGGGATGACTTCCTGTTGAATCGGCATGGGCGCCTCGAACCCCATTTCCGCGAGGGCTTTTAGAATGTTTTCGTCGATATCCGACTCTTGAAATGTCATCATTTTTTCTGTCATGGGTACGTCTTTTTCCTTCGTTAAAATATGGCCTGGTCAACCGATGGGCGAATACCCCTGATTGCCCGATTCCACAAGTGTTTTTTTCCGGCAGGAAAAAGGGATGCTTCGCCAAGGCAGTCAAGGCATTGATTAAGATAAGGGGTTCACTTTCTTCAGGCAAGACACAAATGCAAAGGGGCGTGTTAACTTTTAGCTTTAGAGCAGGCAAACCCTTTTCTGCTTGATATTCTCACATCCGCGGACAACTGATTTACTTCCGGCAATATCCGTTCTGCTCTCTTCTCACCATGAGCCATGAGCTATGAGCCCCCAAATGGCTCACCATCCCCTATCCACCATCCCCTATTCACCATCCACCATCCCCTGCAGATGGGAAAAGCCGGACCTAGCATATCCCGGTCCGGCTTTTCCGTGAAGGGGGGGGAGTAATTCGTTTCAGGTTTTGGCTCGCGCGGCGCGCCCGGCCCGGTTGGCAATAACCAGCTGGTTTGCGAGATTCTTTCCGAGGGATTCGGTCGGGGCGAAGCGCCGCACAAAATCGATTTCTTCATCCGTGGGGCGCGCCGTTTCGGTCAGATTGGAAGAAATCTTCAGATCCCAGGGAATTTTTTTCCGGATCTCGGAGATGTCGACCCCCGGATGCACCTGCGCCAGGAACATTTCCTTCGTCAGCGGATCGAATTCGAAAACGCCTTTGGTGCTGATCAGCTTGGTCGGTCCGGTTCCTTGCGGAAAATGTCCGGACCGGTCCCGGCTGTCGCCTCCGTCCAGGTATCCCGGCGAGGTCATGTAGGAGAGCTTTTCGACAAATTCGCCGCCGCGCATGGTCAGGACCGTCTTTTTCGAATAAGAAATAAAATCCGCGGCGCCGCCCGAGCCGGGCAGTCTCAGTTCCGGCCTGTCATAATCGCCGATCACGGTCGTATTGAGGTTCCCGTATTTGTCCACCTGCGCCACGCCGAGGAAGCAGACGTCGACGAAACCCCGGTAGGTCATGGTAAAGGCGCTGAACAGATCGGTTGCAAACGAAAAGCCCCGGCAGGACAGGCAGTCCGCGATATGGTTCAGGGGAACCGTCGGCTCGAAATCGATGATTCCCGATTCCATCATCAGCGTCGCGTTCGGCGCATACAGCGCCTTGGCCAGGGCGCCCGATGTCATCGGGATTCCCACCCCGAGAACAATATTCTCGTGATCGTGTATTTCCTTCGCGATGGCGATAATCAGGAGCTCGTTGAGTGTGTAAGGCTTAGTCATGGAGCACCCCCTTTTCCTTCATGAACGTCTCCAGCTCTTCAGGGGTCAGGCCGATGGAACGCTCGCGACCCTCTTCATCCCAGACCGACGTATAGGCCGCTCCGTAATTCGCCGGCGCGGAGTAGAAGGCGCGCGCCTTGATGGCGTGAAGGGATTCCAGCCCGAAACGCTCGACGTAATGCCGGAGATAGTCGTTGTGGTCCCTGCAGCCGTAGATCCATTCGTCCATCCACGCCCGGGTGGCCGCTTCCGACTTCAGGGCGTTCATGAAGATGGCCAGGGCCATCCGGTCCCGGTTATAGTATCCCAGGACGTCCGAAGGATGCGCCCCCCAGGGCATCTCGACAACCGCGTTCACCCGAAAAGCGGGGATGATGGTGAAATGGGGGCTCGCCTGGACAACATCATGCTCCACGATCTCTTCGCAGGAAATAATAATCCGCTTGCTGGCCAGGGCCGCTGCCTGAACGCTTCCCATGGCGCCCCAGTACTGGGCGTTGCCGAATTTGTCCGCCCGCTGGACGTGGATCACACACACATCGGGATTCAGAGCGGGAACGAGAACCGTATCTTTTCCCGTAAACGGGCATTTGATCACCCGGTACTTGTCCTCTCCCATGAAACTGCGCTTCCTGAAGAGGTCTGTATGGAGAATCCCCTCGAACACGGGCATGAAGGCGAAGCCGTGCATGCCGGCCATGAGCCGGGCGTTGTAGTTATAATTCGTGTAGTCTTCAATCTGGAGCCTGCCCTGCTTCCAGGCGCGTCCCACGGC
>MWCA01000164.1 GCA_002069785.1 Lentisphaerae bacterium ADurb.Bin242
GGAGTGTGTTCGGGCAAGGAAAACGCGATCTGGTTCTGGTGACGGACCGCTATGCCGGATATAATAAGGTCAAGGCGTTGCATCAATATTGTTACGTTCATTTGTTGCGCGACATCAAAAAAGAAAAAGAAACATTCCCGGAGGAGCCGGAAGTCCAATGTTTCTGTCCGAAACTCAGCGCCCTGCTGAAAAAAGCGATCGGGATGTTCGGCTCCGGCGAAAGTTTGGAGTCCTACCGGAAACGGGCATTGAAAATCAAAGAACAAATCATGAAAATATGCCGCCATCCAGCACAACATCCCGCGGTTCAATCTCTGCAGAATATTTTCCGGGAAAAGGAAGATCGCCTTTTCCAATGGACACAGTCTCCCGACATCCCTTGTGAAAACAATTATGCCGAACGCGCCTTGCGCCCTCTCGTCATTACAAGGAAAATCTCCTACGGCTCTCAATCCGTGCGCGGAATGAAAACACGCGAAATCCTTACCACTGTCCTTCATACCGCCGCCGCTCGCGGTCTTGAGCCGGCCGCATTCCTCGAAGCCTTCCTCAACAATCCTGAAAACGCTTCCCTCCTCTTCTCCTGAATTCCACAGCAGTTTCACTGACGCAATACTTCGCCCGCGATCCTGGCTTTCCCGGTTGAAAAAAGAAGGATGCCCCTCTATATTGGGGCTGTGAAGCGCGGCAAAGCCGGAGAAAAGGATGGATGAGATGATATTTTTCATGAAAAGGACAGGAATTCTATTTGCGGTCGTTTCCCTGCTGCTGGTCACCGGATGCGTGTCCGACCGGGAAAACCGCTGTCACGACATGGTTACCCAGGTCGCGACAATCGATTCGCTGCTGGCCGGGGTCTATGACGGCTCCATGAGCCTCGGCGAGTTGAAGAAGCACGGCGATTTCGGAATCGGCACCTTCGACCGTCTGGACGGCGAAATGCTGCTGCTCGACAGTACGGTCTATCAGGTCAGGGCCGACGGCAAAGTCTATCTGCCGCCAAATTCGACGACCACTCCGTTTGCCTCGGTCTGTTTCTTTCAGGCTGATCGCCGGGAGGAAGTCCGGAAGCCGCTCGGTTATCCGGAATTGTGCTCATTGATCGACCGGATGGCTCCCAACCGGAATATTTTTGCGGCGATCCGCATCCGGGGCGATTTCTCCGCCGTGAGGACCCGTTCGGTTCCGGCGCAGAACAAACCGTACAAGCCTCTGTCCGAGGTCACGAAGACGCAGCCGGAATTCGAACTGGGAACCGTTTCCGGCACGGTGATCGGATACCGTCTGCCGCAATATGTGAAGGGCGTCAATGTCCCGGGATATCATCTGCATTTCATCAGTGGAGACTGCCGCCGGGGCGGACACCTTCTGAATCTCCGTCTGGAAAAAGGAGTGGTCGAAGTCGATGAACTCGACCGTTTCTACATGATCCTTCCGAAACAATCGGAGGATTTCGGAAAAGCCGACCTGGACAGGGACCGTTCGAAGGAACTCAAACAGGTGGAAGGCTCCATTTCCAGATAACCCCGTTGGAATTGACCCCGAACATTTTTTTCAGAAAGCCGAGTGCATTTTCTTTTCGACCTCGGCGATGGCATCAAGCATCTTCTTCATGGCTTCGGACCGCTCCGGCGCGAAACTGTAAAATTCCTTGAGCTTGGCGCAGGGGTATTCCGCGCACTCGGAACAGAGTTTCACGCCTTTTGAAATGGCGCACGGACGAATCGGGCACGAATATTCGCAATGATGGCACTTGCGGCCTCCCTCGGTCATGCATCCGTCGCACGCGATCGATTCCGCCCTGATCTCGTCGCAATGATACCGCTTTCGCCAGTCGGCGGCGACCAGTTCCAGTTTTTCGGCGCTGTTTTCCTGCGTCGCCCTGTAGGCGTCGCACCGGCTGCAGACAAGTCCGCACGGAGAAATGTTGATCGGCATGGAGTTCCTTTTCAAAATGGAGTTTCGCGGAGGCCGTTTCATCGGGCATCCGCCTCTGTTTCCGCCGATCACTATACCTCTTGGCGGAAGAAAATCAAGTTCCTGCTGGCGAATCCTGCCCGCAGGGAGAGAAAAAAGTGATTTTTTTATTCCCCGGACTTGAAAATCCGAAGCAAGAGTGTAGATTTTAAAATGTAGGTACTTTTTATGATGACTCAATAAAAATAAAGAAAAAACGGAGGTTTCATGCGTTACAAACACCAGCATCTCCGGGATTATCTTCTGAACAACCTTCGCGACGGAATCTATAAACCGGGCGAAAAAATCGAGACGGAACAGGCGCTCTGCGAAAAATTCCATATTTCGAGAAATACGGTGCGGCAGGCGGTCCGGGAACTGGAAAATGCCGGATGCCTCCGACGGACACGGGGAAGCGGGACCTTTGTCATGCAGAAATGTACTGACAATATCAAGAGGATCGCCTTTCTGGTCTATGACACGGCCTATGTGAACTACTCTGTCACGATGGATGTTTTGCGCGGGATCGATTCTGTTTGCAAGGAGCGCGGATATGCCGTCGATATTCTGGAAGTCCGGAACGGTTTTTCAAAGGAACAGATCGCCGGATTCTCCCGGAAATACGCGGGCATTCTGGTGGGGGCGTATCAGATTTCCCTGGAAACGCTTGTGCGGCTGGAAGAGACTTCTCTGCCCTGCGTGATGGTCAAGAATTTCCCGGAGGAACGGCGGAATTCCGCTTTCCGGATCGATTTCGAGGCGGGCGCGTTTCTTCTGACGAAGCATCTGATCGGGACCGGCCGCGATAATTTCGCGCTGGTGTATCCCGGAGAGGAAATTGCGATTTCGAGGGACTTCCGCGCCGGGGTGCAGCGGGCGTGTCTGGAATACGGCGCCCGGCTCAAAACGGAAAATATCTTTTATTCGCCGTATCCGGAGACCGCTTCCGCCGAAGAGGTGGCGCACCGTCTGGCGTCCATGCGGGAGCGTCCCGACGCCGTGATTTGCGCAACGGACGACTTTGCCTGTGAACTTTGTCTCCATCTGGCGAAAAACGGGCTGAAAGTGCCGGAAAACATTGCGATCGGCGGATGCAACAATTCGAAGCTGTCGCGTTACTCGAATCCTCCGCTGACGACATTGGAACTCCCCGGTTTCGAGCTGGGAAGGGCCGCCGCGGAAGCGGTTGTTTCCGGGAATAAGAAAAAAAATGCTGTTTTGAAACCGAAACTGGTCGTCCGTGAGTCCACGGCGCCGATTGCGTCCATCCAGAAAGGAAGGCGGGAATGATTTTTTCCCTTGAAAATGAGTCCGTTCGAATTGAACTTTGTGAAAAGGCGTCTTTTCTCCGGGTGATCCACCGGAGTTCCGGCACTGTTTTTGAAACCCGGAATCCCGCCACGCTTCTCTATGGAAAATTTTATCTTCATGACATTCCGGACCATGCTGAGGCCCGGGTCTGCCGGGAAGCGGATTCCCTCGTGCTGTATTTCCAGCATTTTTCCTACTGGGCCCGTTTCAAGGGCAACTCCTATTGCAAGCCTGAAAACGGACCGGATCTGCGGTTCACTTTCCGAATCGGGCTGAACGGAGACGAAATTTCTTTTACGACGGACTCCGTCGGCGGGATCGGCGATGAACTTCTGGACGTGAGTTTTCCGAACGGACTGTTCCGGTGGAAAACGACGGAGCCGGGCTGTCTGGTCATTCCGGACGGATACGGGGCGGCGATTCATTTTCCCGATGCGGGAGCCGTCGAATTCTCCCCGGGGACCCAGTTCCTGCCCGTGTATGGAGTTCTCTGTCCGGACCAGGCGGGATTTGCCGTGTATGTCCGGGACAATTGGAATCATTCCTGTCTGATCCGGATCAATTCCGCACCCGGGGAGGGGACGGCGAATTCCTCTTTCGAATTCGAGAAACAGTTTGCCAACGAACCGTGCACGCTGGTGATGAAACTGTTTGTTCCCGGCGCCGACTATGTCGCTTTGGCAAAATGGTACCGTTCGGTGGTCAAACGGGAAGGCCGTTTCGTTTCTCTGGCGGAGAAGATTGCCCGGAATCCCGAAGTGGAAAAACTGGTCGGCTCGGTGATCTGGAAACATGACGTGTATGCGCAGAAAACACTGCCGCCGGGCGTGGAGAAAACCTACAGTCTTTATGTGCCCCGTCCGGAGATGGCGCAGGTCGAAGGGAAGATCCGCAACTGGAGCGTTTACGAGGTCTTCCGGACGGCGCACGAGCGCGGCTTCGACCGGGTCTGTATTTACAACACGGGCTGGAACCGCTACGGATTCGACAGCGGGTATCCGACACGGCTTCCCCCGAATCCGGAGCGCGGAACCGAACGGGAGCAGAAAGAAGCCGCGGAATATGCCCGTTCGCTTTCGGACGGTTTCATCTATTCGGTTCATGACAATTATATCGATGTGTATCCGAACAGCCCGGAATTCTCCCGGGAAGACCTCTTCCATACGGAGGAGGGAGTTCCCGTGAAAGGCGGAATCTGGCGCGGCGGGCGCTGTTATCTCCAGTGCACGGCGGCGGGCGTGAAATACGCCGAACGCGATCTTCCGCGGATCGCGGAGATTTTCGGGCGTGGCTCCATCTATCTGGATGTCCTGGCAACCCGGCTGCGTTCCTGTCATCATCCGGACCATCCGCTTTCCCGTCGGGGGGACTTGAACAACCGCCGGGAAATCATACGGATTGCAAAAAAATACCTCGGTTCCGCGGCCAGCGAATACTGGCCTTCGGATTCCATGGCCGATCTCGCCGACCTGGGCGCGTTCACCTCCATCGGCTGCCGTTTTCCGTCGATGCGGCGGGTTGACTTCATTCCGTTGTGGCAGCTGATCTATCATGATTCGGTGCTCGGCTACACCGGCGAGGGCATGTGCGGCGTCTGGGGCGGAGACTATGTGGCTTATTCGGCTCTGTACGGGCTCCTGCCCACGCAGCTGGATTCCAACGGGCTTCTTCTCTCCCGGCGGCTGCGGAATGCCTATCGTTCGGAAATGCTTTCACACCGTTTCCCGGAGCCGGGAAATTCCCTCCTGGCCGAAACGGTGTTCTCCAACGGCACCGCGGTCGCGGCCAACTTCGGCGAGACGGAAAAACAGATCGGCGGCCGCACGGTGAATCCCCATGGCTTCCTGATATATGGAGTGGAGAAATGACAAAGCTGTATTTCGAGGAATTGTCTTTGAAAGGACCGAAACTCGGGCCTCCGAATCCGTTTCCCGCGCTTCGGCGCTCGCTGGAATCGAAAATTTTTTGGCAGACCGACGAGTCCGACGGTCTTTTCATGGAACACGGAATCCTGGACACGCTGCTTCCTTATACCATGCTTGATTCTTATACAGGCGCGCCGGAACTTCAAACTTTTCAGACCGTCGTGCTGGAAAACGAGTTTCTGAAAGCGGTGTTCATCCCGGCTCTCGGCGGACGGCTCTGGAGTCTTTACGACAAGGAAGCCCGCCGGGATCTGGTCTACCGGAACTCGGAACTCCGGATCGGCAACCTTGCCATCCGCAATGCGTGGTTTGCCGGCGGGATCGAATGGAATTTCGGACGCCGCGGCCATGACGCGCTG
>MWCA01000165.1 GCA_002069785.1 Lentisphaerae bacterium ADurb.Bin242
CCGCCCGCCGGCGGGTCAGGGCGTTGTTTTCAACCCGACTTCGGTCAGGTGAAAAACGGAGGCGTGTTTTCTTTCCGGATTTTTGTACTGCGGAACCAGCCGGAAGGACAAATCCAGCCGTTTCTTTTTACGGGAAGATTCAGGAATCTTGAAATCGATGCTGATGGACAAGCGCGATTCGAGCTTTCCGGAATAGATCAGCGTTTCACCGTCATACACCTGAAACACGGCTTTATCCATGACAATACAGTTCAGGGAAAGGTGAAGGAAAAGCGGCGGCATCCCGGAAGGCAGTAAAACCGATACGGTATCCGTATCCCTCATGGACAGACAATCTTTCCCGGGCATGCAATCGTTGGAAAAGACCAGCGGCGGATAAAGCCGGAACGGGTGGAAGACAATCTGCTCCCCGATCCGCATCGGACGGGGAACCGTTCTGGGCGAGGTTTTCATCCGCTCGAAACGGCCGTTGCGAATCAGATGGAATTGCGGAAGAGCTGTTTCCCGCCGTTCCACCAACACCGGGTCGGAGGTCCCGGAATCCTCCGGGACCGTGCCGATTTCTTCGATGATGAAAAAGGCGTATTCTCCGTCCGGAAGACCTTTCAAGCGGGTCTGGTACAGGTCCGGCCAGCGTGCTTTCCTCACCGGTGCGACGGGCTCGGTTTCCCACCCGTGCTCCCGGTTCAATTCGACCGCGCGGAACCAGACGCGCAGCAGCACCTGGTTGTCGATATCCGTGCGGGGGGTCGAAAGAAGATCATTCTCCAGGCTTGCGGGCATATTCATGAAGGAGGATATCTTCTCGGGAACCGCGCAAGGACCGATCGCACGCCAATGACTGGAAACCAGCGTTTCGGGAAGCGCGTCGGCCCGGATGGAAAAGCCGGACCCCTTCACACCGGGACGGGTGAACAGGGAGTCCGCGCTTTTCAACAGATTCTTTTCCGCAAGGATCGCGGCGGGAAGATCGGAAAGACGGCACGGCACGGAATTGAAGACCGGCGCCGGATGTTTTTCTCCCGGCCGCTTGATCAGCGTGATCATCTCCGGAGTGTACCGTTCCGTATGGTCTCCGGTGACCACAATCAGCGCCTCGTCGTAAATGCCGAGCGACTTCATGTTTTTCAGCAGCAGTTCCAGGTTCCGCAGAGACCCCCTGAACTGTCTTTCCACATTGGTATCCAGCGCGGGTTCCAGCTTTTCATTGATCTTGAGCGGTCCGTGCGCTCCTTGCAAGTGGAGGTATTTCATGCCTTTTTCAAAATCTCCGAGTTTCATTTCGGACGACAGCCTTCTGTAAAAGGCAACATCATACGGAAGGTCTTCGCTGGAAACGACGACCTCATCCCCCGGACCGACGAAAAGATGGTTCAAGGAAAAATCGGAATCCGCAAGCAGGGCCTTCGCAAAATAAGGAACCAGCTTGAGAAAAAACACTCCCGAAAACATGCGGAAAGACGAGGAATTGTTCGTTCGCGGAACCACATTGTCCATCAGGTCCTTGTTGTAGCTGACGGCCTGGAGCGCATAGGGATACGCTTCGCAGCGGAACCCCGCTTTTTTGAAGTTCCGGAAAAGAGATTTCTCCGACAGGAACGCGAACTGGAGGTATTCCCCGTGATCTCCCTTCCACGGAGTATTTTCCTGACTGCTGTATTCCACGCCCGTCAGCAGGGCCGGAACCGCATAGATCGTTTGCGGAATGGTTCCGCTGACAATCCCGTCGAAACAGGTGAAATCCTGAAACAGGTCGCCGATTTCCGGGGACTTTTTCAGGAGCCTCTTGAACAGGAACTCACTCATGCAATCCACGACAACGATCACGACGTTTTCGCGGGATGCGAAATTGAATTTGTCTTTCTCCTGAATCGAATATTCATAAAAGTCATATTTCGGCGGCGAATAATTCACCAGCAGGAAGAACAGCGGGACCATCTGGGCCGTCAGGATAATCGCGCAGAGTTTCCCGCAATGCGCCGAACACCACCGGTGAAATACGACGGCCGGGACAAGGGGAAGCAGATAAAGAAAAACATTGAATCCCCACAGGAAAACAACCGGAAGTTCCATATCCGACAAGGGCGGCATGTAATCCGGAAAGAATTCCGACCAATAGGTGTTCTGAAGCCAGATGACATACCCCAGCGCCAGGATCAGCGCGTTCAGGAGCGAAAAATATTTCCATTTCCGCAAAAGAAGCTGCGGCAATGCAAGAAGGGCCGTCACGGCCAGCGTCCCGAGAAGGATCACCAGGGTAAGGCTTGAAAAACGGAAGGTGAATTCACCGCTGTTTTTATAATACAGGGTCAGCCCGGAAAGCAGCAGGGAAAAAGCAACGGAGAAGGAAGCAAAAAATACAGCGGGGATGCGGTCCTTGAACGAACCGCTTACAGGCTTTGGCTTACGCATTTTCAATCCCTTCGCAACAGGAGGAGAGTCCTCTTTGAATCTGGAATCGGCACGACTTCACAGCGTTCATAGGCGTGCCGGAACGCGGCGCAAGTCTCCTCCAGAGTCCAGTCGGAACAGATGTCCGGACGGGACCGCAGCAGACGCTGAACCTGGGAATCCTCCTTGGGAACGAATTCGACCACAGCCCGGGGCGCGGTCTCGGAAAACAGACGGACGATCTGGGAGAAGGTCCAGTTGCCGCCGATCCGGAGATGATGCAGCAGAGCCAGCCCCAGGACAAGGTCTCCGCGGATGCGCGCAAGGAAGGAGCCGCGTTCTTCGTTGAAAAGCCCGAGGCCGGGCGACGGGTTGCTCAAGTCCTGAAGAACCGGATAGACCGGTTCGCCGGTCCGGCGGACGGAACGGTAAAGCGTCTCCACCGCGGCGGGATCGATATCCGCGGCGATCACATCCCCGGAACAGCCGGAGGCGATCCGCGAGAACTCTCCGGTATTGGCTCCGAGATCGATCGTGCGCGAGGATCTGATTTCCCGGCAGAAGCACTCCACCGTCTCCCGCTTGAAGGCAAACGCCTCCCGGGAATAATTGGTGTCGCCGTAGTAGTCGCCCCATTCGGTCTTCGGGCGGGGGGAGGCCATGCCTTCCAGATCGTTCCGGAGACACCGGATCATGGCGATCAGGTTCTTCCGCGACATGGAAGGAGCGGGTCCTTTTTCTCGGCGGCTGTCGGAGTAATGCTTCTGAAAACGCGAGTGCAGATGAATATGAACCAGAGACGACGGCCTCAGCCAGCTGGTCCAGGGCAGGCATCGGGAAACAAAATCGATCGGAATCCCGTCCAGATGATCTCTGAAACAGGAAAGGAACCGCACATCTTTTTCTTTCATCAGGAGCAGCGGTCCGAGAAAGTGCATGACAAACTGCCGGTATGCCTGCCACGGCTGCCCTTCCGGATGGATTGTGAAGGACCCGTGATCCATAAAAACCGGAAAGCCCTTCCGCCAGGACACGTTGAAAGCGCTGGCGTCCTTGAGGATCATTCCCTTTTCCAGCAGTTTCAGGTTCACATCCAGCGTCAGAAGAGCCGCATCCCTGAGCTGGGAAAAACACCATTCGTAGGGATAGCTGATGAAAGGAAGCTCTTCCAAGGCCAGAACGGTGTCCGCATCGAGCGGCTCCGTTTCCGTGAATCCAACGATCATTCCGGAATCCGTCAATTCCCGGGCCAGTCCGGATTCGACCCAAAAACGGTAGTCCGCGTACCCTTTCGGCGTAATCGTCCTGAAAATTCTGCCGTCCCGGCGGAAAACCTGTCCGGATGGATCCCGGAAGGAGGCCGACAAGGAGTGCTCAGACGTCATGTTTCCCGTCATCCTTTTTGCTCGGATGAATCTGTGCCACCACCCAGCCGCGGATCTGACGGAAAAAGAGCACAGCCGCAAAAATCCCTGCGGCGACCGTCTGGAGCACCATGCTTCCCGTCCCCGCATCGATGTAAGCAAACAACGGAGTGAATTCCATAAAAACTTTTCCTCCTCATTGAGTCTGTATAATAATATAACGCCAAAATAGAACAAATACTATACAAGGAATCGTTTTTTTTCAAAAAAATGAAAAAAAACTTTATTTTCCGATAAACCTTGATTATTTTTCGCATCGGAGATATATTTGCCGCAAAGAAAAACAGATCGGTATGACAACGGATTTGCCCGGGACATGAAAACAACCGTCAGACTTCACGGCTCTCCGCCTTTCCGCGCGGCGGTTCTGCACGGCGGTCCCGGCGCAGCCGGGTCCGCCTTTTCGCCGGCGGAGGAATGGAGCGCCTTCTGCGGAGTCCTGGAACCGTTTCAGACCCGGTATTCCATTGCGGACCTCTGCGCCGAACTCCGGGAACAGCTCCTCTCGTTTTCGTCGGAACCCGTTGTGGTTGCCGGACATTCCTGGGGCGCCTGGCTGGCGGCGATTTTCGCGGCGGAGTTTCCGGAAAGAGTCCGCCATGTCGTCCTGATCGGAAGCGGACCCTTGAAAGCGGAGTCTGTTCCGGAGCTTGAAAAACGGCGGCTTTCCCGTTTCACGCGGGAGGAAACGGTTCTTTACCGGGCACTTCTGGAAAAGCTGAAACATCCGCGTCCGGAGGAAAAAGACGCTCTTCTTCAACGGCTCGGCAATCTTTGTGAAAAGTCCGACAATTTCTGCGCATTGCCGGAGACAGCCGTTCCTTCATGCATGCCCGATGCTGAAATGTACGCCCGCATCTGGAACGAAGCCGCGGAGTGGCGCCGGTCGGGAAAATTGCTGGACTGTTTCCGGCGGATCACCTGCCCGATTACCGTCATCCACGGGACACACGACAGTCATCCGGCCGAAGGGATCACCCGGCCGCTGGAAGAAACCGGCGTCCCGTTCCGTTTTCATCCGCTGGACCGCTGTGGACACTCCCCCTGGAAGGAAAAATATGCGAAAGAAGCGTTTCTTTCACTTTTGAAAGATTCTTGCAATCAGTGACTTTCAGCCGAACTCCCTTTTTCTCCCCTCCGGCAGAAATCACCGCGACCAGCAGAAGAATCCCGGGGAACGACTGGAAGAACACCGGATGATTTTCGTAAAGGTCCAGGATTCTTTCGTATTTTTCCCATTCTTTCCGGATGAAATTCACCATTCAGATTCCTTCCGGAACTTTTTGTCTCCGGAGGATCGCGCCGAAAAAAACGATTCCGTATCCGGCCGCGAGACAGAGGAACGGCAGCGCGGGCAGCTGATACCGGGGAATGGCGATCGGGCCCGGCATCAGAAGATAATACCCGCTGAGGAGGAGGAACAGCAGAAGCATCATCCAGTGCCACCGGTCGAACGCGGAAAGGAAAAACCACCCGAGTCCCAGCGCACAGAACATATACAGCAGCACCGTCAGAGAACCCAGAAGGGAGATCCATGTTCTGGAAGGAGGTTTTTTCAAGTCCAGATTGTAGAGCAGGCCGGACAAATCCTGGGAGAGAATCCGGGGATTCAGATGAAGCGCCAGATATCGAAACGGGTGCTTGAGAATGAGCTTGAACATTTCGGCATCCCGATACGCCAGCTGGGCCTCCAGTGTGGCGAACCGTTGCGGATCGGCCTCATAACGGCGGAACA
>MWCA01000166.1 GCA_002069785.1 Lentisphaerae bacterium ADurb.Bin242
GGCGGGAATCACATAACGGATATTTTTTTCCGGAACGGATGCAAATTCCTGCGGAAGTTTTCTGCCTCCTTTGGCGATGCGGTAGAAATAGCGGCCCGTATCCAGCAGGTGTGTTTCGGCGATTTGCCGGGCGCGTTCCTTGTCGGCCTGGCTGATATGGTTTTGGGTATGGATATTGTAGCCCTTTTGAATGGCGGTTCCGGCCGCTCCAAGGAAGCGGTTGAAAATCACATCCAGATCGGTGTCGATTTTGACGCCGGACTGTTTGATTTCATTCCAGAGAAGCAGCGTCATGAGATCGAGGTTCATCCGGGAGCAGCGCAAATGGGCGAGGGCATTCGGGTTGTCCGCAATCCGCTTTTCCATCTGATCGTAGTTTCTTTGCCACCGGAGCAGGTTTTCGGGCGTGAAATAATCGGCGAAACGGGGATCCGGATTCCATTGCAGAAAGCCGGGGTCTTTTTCTCCCAGCTTTTCCAGTTCGTAGAAATAATCGCGCATCATTTTCCCGGCCGCGCCGTAAACGCCGTCGGTATATTCCCGGACCAGCTGGTCCGTATCCTGCGAGGAATCGTTGCTGAGGCTCGCCATCAGGTATTGCTGAAGACCGTAGAATCCGGTGTCCGCCAGAAAAAAGCGGATGGAATAATCATTGAAAAGATAACGGATATGGAGCTGTGTCCCGAGCTTGTAATCCCGGGCGGTGCGGAGAACGTTTCCGAACATGTGATAGCTGACCAGCGGCCGCGGGAAGGTGGTCGGGTAGTAATAGACGAACATCGTTTCCGAGATTTTACCCCAGGAGGAAAGTTTTCCGTAGATTTCCCGGTTGGCCGGGTGGTCCCATGCTTTGGAATAATCGCCCCCGATGTAGGCGAGGAACGGCGAAAGGTTGGCGGGCAGTTTCCCGCCCGGCAAAGCACTGGCAGCGGGCGGGATTTCGGTCTGTTCCTTGCCGCCGTAGGCGAGAAAACGGATCAGGAGATTCGGGTATTTCTTTGCAAAATACGGGGAGGCGTCGTGGATCAGATAATCATAGAAGGCGCCGCAGGGAGCCTGATAACGGGCGGCCAGTTTTTCGCATTCTCCGCAGAAACAGAAACGCCCGCCGATGTCGTCCTGGGCAATGTCCGCCACGACATAGTCTCCCGGAGTGAATTTGTGTCCGGACAGGAAAATATCCACGTTTTCCGTCATGGTTCTGCGGAGTCCGGGATTGGAAAAACAGAGCGCCAGACGGTCCGTGCGCTTTCCGTCCTTGTCCATCCCGAAGAACTCCGGATTCGTCTTGAAATAGGCCTTGTCTTTGAACGGGGGAAACGGGTCCGAACGCTGGTTCAGCGGATGCCCGTACGGGATGAAGGCGGAGAAGGTGTGAACGCCGGTGATCCTCCGGACGCAGTCGAACTGGTTGGAGTGCATCCTCATGCGGCGGAACGCAAGCAGACTGGTCGGACACCCGGCAATGTTCCATTGCGCCTGGAGAATGTCGCGATAGATGTAAGACGGAACCTTGTCGTATGAAAAATCTTCCAGGATAAGGGTCGGGTGCTTGGGAAGAAGGATGTCTCCCCAGAAATGAAGCGCCCGGAACCCGAGTTTGTCATGAAGGAACTGATAGACGGCGAAGGTCGAGCCGCAGCGTCCGCCTCCGTAGATGAGAATATCGTTTCCGGCATTCCGGTAGACCCGCTCCTCGTTCTGAAGCGCCGGGATTTTCCCGGCAATCTTTTTCATTGGTTCGGAAAAGCCGAGAAAGATCCTTTTTGCGTATTTTGCGGCTTCTTCCGGCGGAACGACCGGAAAGTCGGCTCCGGTGGACAGCTTCAGGATTTCCTTCATATCGGCGGCCGTATCCCTTTCTTCCCGGGAAGGCGCGGCCGGAAGAACGATCCCGTACTCGGTTTTGCTGTCTTTCACGAGCGTAATTTGGGCCGTTGCCGTGAAGGACACGGCCAACGCGAGCACCATTGCTGGAAAATGTTTCATGGACAGGTTCCTTTCGTTGTGGCTTGCACTTCCGGTTTTCTCTGTATGTCCTCATAAAAAAGCGGGAAGCCGCAGGTTTCCTTCAATTCCTTCTGGAGCAGGGAAACCTTCAGTTCATCCGGAGAAACGCCGTTCATCACGGAGAGCGCGGCCGCGACTCCGGCCGCTTCGCCGGTCATCGCCGCCACCGGAATCACCCGGGTGATTTCCCAGCCGTCTTCCTTTGCGGAGATGCAGCGTCCGGCGGCGAGGAGCCCTTTCAGGTTTTCCGGCAGAAGTGTCCGGTAAGGAATTTCCCAGACATGCCCGTCCCGCCGCCAGTCCGGAGCCAGCCCGATGGAATCATTGAAATTCTTCCATGCCATTCCCGTATCCAGCACGAATTTTCCCCGGATGCAGCGGGAATGGCGGAGCGGAACCATGGTCGGCAGAACCAGCGGATACCGGGTTTTCCGTGTTTCCATCCCGTTCCGGTAATCGTCGGCCAGCATCTTGCGGTAACGTTCGCGTCCGCGCAAAACGAATTCGGAAACGGTCCGCCCGTCGATGCCTTCCGGGGTGGTTTCCATTGGGAGCGGATCCGCCAGAATAATGGTGGAGACATCGTTGCCGAACGTGAATTCGGAGGAACGTCCGTTTTCGCGATGTTCCACGAACCAGGAAACCAGAGCATTTTTTCCGAGATGGCACGGGTTTCCCGCAAGGTGGGCCACATCGGCGTCGCCGGTCGCGTCGATGAACACCTCCGCCTCGATGTTTCCGATCCCGCTTTTGTTGGCGACTCCGATGCGTTTCACTCTGGAATTTTCTGTTTCGACCCCTATGATTTTCGTGTCAAACCAGAGATCGGTTCCGGATTCGGAAAGAAGCTCGTCCAGCGTCAGTACGAAGGACGCCGGGGAAAAATAAACCTGAAGCCGGTTGCAGTCGCCTCCCTTGCTCCAGTCCTGCGGAACATCGGCGGGCCCGTACCGATTGGAAAGCCGAAGGAATTTTTCGGACAGCCCGAAGATCGTCTGATGGCCTTTTCCGTCGCAGAGGGGAAGATAGACAAGCACCACGCCGGAAGTGGCCAGTCCACCCGGAATGACACTGTTTTCCATAAGAATGGTTTTCATTCCGCGCCGGGCGGCGGCGATGGCGGCGGCGCATCCTGCGATTCCTCCCCCGCAGACCGCGACATCGTATTTTTTGCAAAACATACGGATTCTCCTGTATTTTTCTGCATTACTATAAAACAATGCGGAGTTTTTTCAATTTGCTTTCGTCTCAAAAACTATCAATCCCGTCTCAAAGTGAAAATGACACCGGATTGATAGTTTTTGAGACGATTCTTGATTGCAACCGTCAAAAAGGCGCGTATAATAACGGATATCGGATTTTTGAACATTTGAAAACTGGGAGGTTTTTTATGAAAAAATGTATTTTCACTTTAATCGAACTCCTGATCGTGGTTTCGATCATCGCCATTCTGGCGGGAATGCTGCTGCCCGCCCTGAACCGCGCGCGAGAGAAGGCCCGCGGCATTTCCTGTATAAACAACCAGAAACAGCTCGGACACATCGTGGTCAACTACATGGACGACTTCAACGGATGGATGCTGACCTATACTTCTGCGGTCGACGCCGGATGGCTGTACACTCCGAAGCAGCTGGGATATCTTCCGGCCAACCGGAAATTCATCGTCTGCCCGAAATATCCGTGGACCAATCCGACCAACGGCAATTTCACCGGCTGGATGAAGGTCTCCTACGGGTTTCTCAATATCACCGGCCCGGATGCCTATTACCATTCCTGGTTTGCGGAATTTTTCAGGGACAGTGAAGGCACAACCGCCTATAATTTCAAAGCGACAAAATCCCCTTCCCGTTTCTTTATCGTCGGAGACACTCTTCAGAACGAACCGGCCAGCACGGTCTATCACATGAACATGCGTTCCAATCTGTATATTCAGACAAGAGACGGCACACAGCGCCCGGTATTCTGCCATTCCAACCGGATCAATCTGATCATGGCCGACAGTCATGCCGAGTCGCTGGCCTACCTGGATGCAAGGAAGATGCTGACCGGCATGATGACCCGCAATGACAAGAATCAGGGATTCATGTATTGGAATGAGAAGGAAAACGCCATTCCCGCCTACTGACGGGAGCGGCACGGAGAAGGTTCTCTTATTTCAAAGTCAGAATCACTTTTCCGAGGTTTTTCCGCTCTTCGAGGATACGGAACGCGTTTTGAGCCTCCCGCAACGGGAAAGTCCGGTAGATCACCGGCCGGATTCGGCCCGAAGTGAATTCCGGCCATAGAAGTTTCCGCATGGAAGAGAGAATTTCCGCCTTCATTTCCGGGGTCCGGCTGCGGAGAGTGCTGCCGATCAGCCGAATCCGCTTTTTGAAGATCACATCCAGCGGGATTTCCGTTTTGACGCCCGCGAGGGCCGCGATCAGAATCCAGCGTCCCCACGGATTCATTTTTCCGATCTGTCTGCCCAGCGCCGGACCTCCGACGCAGTCCAGCGCAATATCGACGGGATTCCGGTCCAGAACCGCTTCGAGGTCGTCGGTTTCGCGGTTGACCGCGATTGCCGCCCCGAGTTTTTTCACGAATTCCGCTTTTTCCGCCGTGCCGACCGTGGTGATGATCTTGCATCCGACGGTTTTCAGCAGTTGGATCGACGCGATGCCCAGCCCGCTGGCTCCCGCCTGAACCAACACCGTATCGGAGGGTTTTACCTGTGTCTCGAGGAAGAAATTCAGGTAAGCCGTCGCAAAAACTTCCGGAATCGCGGCCGCCTCCGTCATGGACAATCCGTCGGGGACCGGCAGAACCATTCCCGCCGGAACCGCGATTTTTTCCGCATAGCCGCCTCCACCCAGCAAAGCACAGACGGCATCGCCTTTTTTCCAGCCCGAACCCGCGGGCGCTTCGAGAATCTTTCCGGCAACTTCCAGTCCGGGCCAGTCCGGCCAGCCGGGCGGCGACGGATATTCTCCCGCGCGCTGCATCAGGTCGGCGCGGTTGACGCCCGCCGCATGGACTTCGATCAGGATTTCATCCGGTTTGCATACCGGGGCGGGAACTTCGCTCCAGACCAGCTCTTTTTTTTCATTGACCAGAATCGCGTGCATGTCATTTCTTCCATTCGGTCAGTCCGGAGGCGGCAAGGACCGCTTCCTGAACCCGGTAATCGTGTTCGTATGTGTAAGGGTTTTCCATTTCGCCGCGGAGGATTGCCGCCAGTTCCAGAAGCTGGTCCCGGTAACGGTCCCGCCGGATTCCCAGATCGACGACATGGGAACCGGCGGAATATTCCCCGTTTCCTTCCAGCAGGGTCAGGTTCATCGTCAGCGGCTGGCCGTCGAAACGTTCCACCGGGCTCAGTTCCGCGGTGCCTTTGGTGCCGGAGATTTTGAACCGGCGCTGGTTCAGCCCTTCCACCGCCTTGCAGCATGCCCGGACCGTCACGACCGCATGATGGTATTCCAGCACGGCCAGAGCGTTGTTGACCGTGCCTTCGCTCACATCGGCGGTCGATTTCAGGAAGGGGACG
>MWCA01000167.1 GCA_002069785.1 Lentisphaerae bacterium ADurb.Bin242
GCCATCGCCGAACAGGTCGAAACCGCGATCGAATCCGCCATGACGATCCTTTTCGTGGTGGACGTCACCAGCGGCCCGATGCCTCTGGACAAGGAAATCGCCGAACGCCTCCGCGCCTCCGGAAAAAAAGTGATCCTGGTGGTCAACAAGGCCGACAACACGTCTTCGGAAAGGGACGCCCTGGAATTCCATCAGATGGGATTCGGCAAAATCCATGCGGTATCCTGTCTCCATCGCCTCGGCATCGACTCCCTGATGGACGACGTGCTGGAAAGCATTCCGAAAAACACGGTCTCCGACGGTTCCGAAAATGAACCGAAACCCCTCCGCATCGCGGTGCTCGGACGCCCGAACGTCGGCAAATCCTCCATCGTCAACCGGATTCTCGGGGAGGAGCGCGTGATCGTCAGCGACGTCCCCGGCACCACCCGCGACGCGGTGGACATCCAGTTCACGCTCCGCTGCGGCGATGAAGAAGTCGTCGCGGTCCTTGTGGACACCGCCGGACTGCGCAAAAAATCCAAGATCGACGAAGCCGTCGAACGCTACAGCATGATGCGCGCGGAAGAAGCGCTGGAAAAATGCGACATCGTCCTGTTCGTCATCGAGGCGACCACGCGGATGTCCACCTCCCAGGACAAAACCATCTCCCGGATGATCATCGATTCGGGAAAGGGCTGCATCATCGTGGCCAACAAATGGGACGCCTGTACCGACATCAAGCGAAAGGAACTGATCGCCGAGCTTCACAGCTCCCTTCCGATGATGCAGTACGCCCCCCTGGTTCTGGTCTCCGCGACAAAAGGTTCGAACTTCGGGGAACTCTTCGAGGCGATCGCCGAACTCCGGGCGCAGATGTCCATCAAGGTTTCGACGTCCGTCCTGAACAAGGTCATCACGGACGCCCAGAAGAAAAATCTGCCGCCCGTCATCGCCAGCCGCGCATTCCGCATCTACTACGGAACCATGATCGGGAATTGTCCTCCGCGCTTCGCCCTCTTCGTCAACGATCCGAAGCTGTGCGCGGAACATTACCGGACCTATCTGGAGAACTATTTCCGGAAGGCTTTCACCTTCACCGGTTTTCCGATCCGGCTGATCCTGAAGCCGCGCCGCCGCGAGGAGCTTTCCGACATCCTTCAACGCAAGGAGCAGTTCAAGCGCGCCAAACGGCTTGCCGGCCGGGACAAGAGTTTCAAGCCGCCCCGGAAAGAAGAGGAATTCCCCGAAGACAACTGATCCGCTCCGGAAAATCCGCCGAAAAAAGGTTCCTCCCCGGCCCGCGAAAAACCGGAGAGGAACTCCTGAAAAAAGGTTTCCCGGAAGAGACCGTCTGTTCGATCCATTCCTCCCCCCTGAAAAACGGACTCATCCCCCCAAAAAGGGCGTCTGTCCGGGAAACTCCTTGTTACAATAAATCCTTGCCGTCTTTGCTGGTGGCCGCGGTCAGCTGGGTGAGCGGCCCCAGCGCATCATGTTCACAGTAAAGCAGGAGATACCTTCCCGCCACACTGCAATTTACATCATAGACTTCATCCGGATTGGAAAAATTGTCTTTGACATATTTCTCGAAGAACTGCTGGGAACGGGGGGTGTACCGCAGAACAACCACGACCTTGAGAAGACGTCCGAATATAAAAACAAAACGGGTTCTGAGAGCCTCATTGATCCGGTGATTCCCTTGATAGGTATAGGATTCTGCCAGCTGATACACATTTTTCTCCAGCAATTTGCTCTGGTCATAATAACTGAACCGGCGGAGTTCTTCCGAAGCAAAGCCCCCGATGGTGAATCCGTTGAAACTGCGGCTGGACTTCCGGATGCATTGGTTGAATTCCTGAAACGCCGACGAGGAAATCGAATATTCCCGCCGGAGGGAGCCTTCCTCCGTGGTGATTGAACCGGTTCCATTGCAGCGGGAACAACTCTCATAGGACCGCTTGAACGAGTCCCCCTTGCGGATGCTGAGCCCGAACGGAGAAGCCTTGATCTGTCCGGCGCCCTGGCATTTCGGGCATTCCTGTTTCCGGGCGGGAACACTCACGTCACGGACTTTGACATCGGCATGTTTCCAGATGTCGTTCAGACGGGAGGCCAGCACCAGATCCCCGACGTCAAGCACCTTGAAGCAACGCTGGAGATAGTCCCGTCTTTCCTTGTATTCCCGGCGGAGATACGAACTCGCCCATTGGTGGTCGTCAACGGCCAGGATCGACGGTCCCACTTCCTGGAGATAGGTCTGGAGTTCCCTCACAACCCTGTCAATACTCGAGTTGGACGATCTGCTCTCTAAAATCTCCCCGACGCGGGTCAATACATCGCCGATTTGGGCAAAATACTGCCGATCGCGATTCAGGTCGGACTGGGAAAGCATCTCCAGGTCTTCCATCTTCAGGTTGTCGATCCGGGTGGCGAACCGCCGGACCACATACGGATTACTTAAATTCCTGGAGCCGAACCGGGTGCCCGCCGTCTGCGCCGTGGTGACGCGGGTCTTGCTATACGTGGAGACGCCGATCACATCGCCGCTGCTCTGGAGAAGCACGGGGCCGCCGCTGTTGCCGGGAACGATCCCGCAGTCGATCTCGATCACGTCATAGCCGATCCCGAGCAGTCTTCCGGGAAGCGTTGCATTCACCTTTTCCCCCTGGCTGTTTCCATAGGCGACGACCATCGAATCCACCCGCAGCGAAGTAACCGCCGGAGTCACGTTCAGCAAAGGCGCCTCCCCCGGAAACGGACGGTATTTCAGGATCACCAGATCCCTTTCCCTGGAGGAGATCATCTGTTCGACTTTGTATTCGTTGCCGTAACTGTCGCGAATCCGGGGATTGACAAGGGCAAGATATACATGCGCATTGGAAACGATGACGTTCTCCCGCCCGAATTTCACTTTGAACCCCGTGCCGGCTCCGTTGTCGCCTTCAATGAAAAGGATATTGGGGAGGATGTCCGCCCTGGACTGCTTTTTCCCTGCGGTTTCGGGCGGGGGAAGAAGAAAGAGGGCTTTCAGAAACTGTTCCTGTTTGGCCTTTTCATAGGCGTTTTTCTCGACTTCACGCAGATGCTGCTTGCGTTCCCGGTCCTGCCGCTCCTTTTCGGCTTTCTCCTTCGCCAGCTTCTGTTCGCGGAGTTGCTTGATTTTTTCCGCCACCTCCGGATTTCCCCGGATGAAGGGCTCCGGCAGCTCCGCGAACGGAACGGAAGCGGCTCCGGTATCGTGCGAGATATCGACCGAACGGTCCGTGACATTCCGGACTTCATAATTCTTGTAGTGCCTTCCGGACAAAGTGACCAGATCCGCGGCAAAAGAACTCAGGACAAGACCGCCCGAACAAACCACGGCCGATGCGTAAAAACATCCCTCTCTCCAGTTCATTCTTCCATGCTCTTTTTGTTTTGTTTCCGAGTTTATAGTTCATTGTCTGGAGTATAATAACACACTTTTTCATAAAACACAAATATATTTTCATATTTTTCATATAAAAAACAGGACAAAAGCAATACGTCCGTCTCATTCTTAAAAAGACGGAAAATGCGGCGGCATTTTCCCGGGGTGCAGGCGATCCGCGCCGGACGTCTTTACGCCGGACGGTAGAAGACGCCTCTCGTTCCCTCTTCGGAAACCAGCAGTCCGGCGCGTTCCATGCGGCGCAGATGCGGTTCGATCCGGTCTCCCGGAATTCCGAGCGTGGCGGAAAGGTCCTCCGCGGTGCACGGACGGGACCGCAGCGTTTTCAGGATCAGTTCGTTGTACTGTTCCACATCGAGAGAATCCAGGTTCCTGATCTCGGGCTGCTGTCTGGTGCGGGCGATCTTTTCCACCGGGACGGAACGCCCGATCACGGCGGCGATCCGGTCGAGCGTTGCGGAATCGGCCGGCTTCACCCAGTCCACCACGCCGGGACGGTCCAGCGAGTTCAACTGGACTTTGTTCGGAGCAATTTTTTCCGCAAGGACCCGGAAACGTTCCGCGGATTCCATGCTGTCGTTCACACCGGGGACGATGAAGATTTCCAGCCACATGGCCGCGGACGGAACGCACCGGCGGAAGTGTTGAAGTCCCCGCACGATCGAATCCAGGGTAACGGACTTCTCCTGCCGGTTGATCCTGAAAAGCTCCTCCTCGCTGGAGCCGTCCAGGGAAGGCACGATCAGATCGATGGGCTTGAGCTCCTCGCAGAGCTTGTCGTCGTTCAGCAGCGTGGCGTTGGTCAGCAGGCAGATTTTCAAGTGCGGATAATTTTTGCGGATATGCCGGATGATCTCGCCGATCCCGGAATGAAGCGTGGGCTCTCCGACGCCGGAGAAGGTCACATAGTCGATCGCCCGGTTTTTGGAAAGCACGCCGTCCAGTTCCGCGATCACATCGGCGGTGGGAAAATATTCTTTCCGTTCACTGGTCAGGCGGGTCGTTGCGCCGCATTCGCAATAAATGCAGTCCATGGAACAGGTTTTGAAAGGAAGCAGATCGACTCCGAGCGAGAGTCCAAGGCGGCGGGAGGGAACCGGTCCGAAAACACACTTTGTTTTGATTTGATTCATGATTCAGTAAAAAAATCCTTTACATATAATGGTTTGAGGATATATTAATAATATATTGTAAAATGCTGGAAGAATCCAGCAGAATCATCAAAAAAAGGAGGAAACTCTTGGACTGGACACAAGTTTACAGCGGAGTTTTCATCATGGCCCTGGCTCTGGCCCTCGGATTGACGCCGCTCTGCCAATCGCTGGCGAGAAAGACCGGTTTTCTCGATATTCCGAAATGTGAAAATCACAAGCTCCATGAAAAATCGACTCCGCTCCTCGGGGGTCTTGCCATGTTCCTCGCATGGGCCGTCACGCTCGGCACGGGGCTGATCGCCGCACTCTGCTTTTTTCCGGACATCTCCGCGGAAACGCTTCTGGACGGCATTGCCGGGGTTCCGAATGTTTCCGGGAGCCTCATCGTGATCTTCTGCTGCGCGACGGCGGCGCTGCTTCTGGGAACGCTGGATGACAAATTCGCGCTCTCCGCGCGCAACAAACTGATCGGGCAGATCCTGATCGCCGCGGTCACAGTCACTTTCGGCGGCGTGAAGATATCCCTCTTCATCAACATCCCGTGGATCACCTGGTGCATCTCCGTCTTCTGGATCGTGCTCATCTTCAACTCCATCAACTTCTTCGACAACATGGACGGACTGGCGTGCGGGACCGGGGCGATCGCGTTCATCTTTTTCACGGCCGCGGCGATCGTCAACGAACAGTATTTCGTGGCCTGCCTCGGGGCCTGTTCCGCGGGAGCCGCCATCGGGTTCTGGTTCTACAACCATTCGCCCGCGTCCATCTTCATGGGCGACGGCGGGAGTCATTTCCTGGGATACCTGCTGGCGGTCACCAGCGCGAAAGTCACCTACTACAATCCGGAGGTGTCCGCTTCGCACCTGACCGTGCTGATCCCGCTGTTCATTCTGGCCGTCCCTCTGTTCGACACCCTCGCGGTGGTCGTGATCCGGCTCCTCCGCCACAAGCCGATCTATGTC
>MWCA01000168.1 GCA_002069785.1 Lentisphaerae bacterium ADurb.Bin242
ATTTCCCGTCCGATTGCATTCCCGACCGGAATCAGCCGGTGGGAGATTTCCCGGTATGATTGTCCGGTTACGGCACAAATGGTCAATGGCTCATTTGTATGCTCCAACCCATCGGAAATGTAAGCGGCAAAGATGTCATTGTCCGCAACGGCATTTTTGAGTGCATCCATATAACCGAATTCGCGGAATACAAGTTCGCAGAGCGGCTGAAAAAACGGATGCGAATCATCCGCTTGAACGGTTGCCATTCGTTTCCGTCCGGTCACAGCAATCAATCCGGATTCTTTGAGTTTGCGCAATTCCCGGCACACAGGTGCGCAGGTCAGTTCCGATGCCGCCGCGAGGTCTCGCGGGCGCATAACGGGACGTTCTGCAACAAAGAGCTGCCGAAATATTGCCAGCCGGGTTTTCGATCCCAATATTTTGTCAAGCATGTTTAAAGGCTTCCTTTGTTTCCGTCACCCCCACAGCCGCGTTCCTGTGTCCCGCCACCGCGCACTGGCGCAAAAGTCATATCGGCGCAAGGATGCGAGCGCAAAACGCGGTGGTGGGGCTTCTCTGCGCGATTGTGGGCGTGAGAACTATTCCCATCCTTGCGCGGCAATCCATTTCCCCGGAGTTTTTTCCGAAGGGAAAAAGACAGGGACAAGGAATTTTGAAATCCGTTCGGCAACTACAGAAAAATCCTCAGGTGCGGCTACCGTTTTATTCTTGCGAAGGAATGCCGCCCACTGTGTCGCCTTCAACGGATTAGCGGCGAACTCAGGCGTCCACGATTCCGGCATATCCGTTGGCATGGGAACCTTGCGCCGTTCGAAAGTATTCCGGATAGCCAAACGCAAGATCGCATAGTCGTGATCGAACAGTTCCGAGAGAAGCCAAAGGTCGTAAAAGTCTTTCAACCGGCTGTTGATGATTCCGCGCGTCACCATCACTTCAGATTTTTCCGCAATGGTGGTCGCCATTGGATAGGCTTTCAATTTGGGAACGGGACCATTCAAGAGAACGGGAAAATCGGTCAATTCCGGCGGAGGCGTGATTGCATCGCCAACTCCGATATCGAATTGTAACCGGATTCTTGCGTTGCCGAGATATCCGGTCAAAATAATTCGAGTGCCGCCATATTCGGTTTCCTCGCGGATGGAGCTGATTTCTATGGAATTTCCATCGTACCGCATCCCATCGTTTGGGCTGGCATCGGATTCCGCAGCGTCCTTGAAAATGGTTCGTAGATGTTCTGGATCGGCATCACCGAAGCAAATCATATCCGAGTCAATGGTCGGACGGGAATTGTTTCCTTTTTGCCAAATGACAAAAAGATTGCCGCCCTTCAAAACAAATTGGTTAGCAGCCGGAGAGATGCTTAACCGATAAAGAAATCGTTCTGTTCCATACCGGATCAGCAGATGCATGAAGTTCCATTTCTTTTCATCGGCAATGTTCTTCAATTTTGCGTATGCGGAAGCGGAGAAATTGGTCGGATTGGGATTGCTCATTGAAGAAGCCCTTCCATATAAGGTGACATGATTTTGAGGACGCGGCAGACTTTCGCGGCGGCAATCAGTTCAGGCATGGTAAAACGCTTCTGGCGGTATCCTTCACGAAGGGCTTCCAGTGCAACATCCGTGCCGATTTTATTACGGAATTTAAAACAGTCCGCAACTGTTTTTGCCGCTGAATAGACTTTTACTTTCATGCCGTAAAGTTCGCGTTCTTCTATTCCGGCATGATATGCCTGTTCGGTAAGGCGGATGCAGGTCAGCGGATATATTTCAAGTTTCGGAATGCGTGCACCTTGCGGAATGGCAATCCACAGGGACGTCGGCAGTTGCGTTGTAAACTCATGAACTTGCAGAGCGGACAGAAGGCAGACGACGAATTCCGATTTTTTCTTCAGCAGTTGCTCCACATCCGGATACGGATTGCTTTCCGTTTCAATTGGTGCATAGACGCCTTGGCAAAGACGCTGAATCTTTCCAATTCGGCAGTAGTATGCAAGAGCGGACGCAGGAATGCCATTTTCCTTTGCATCCGCAACAGAAAATGACTGTCTTCGGGCGATCAGCTCTTGTATTTGTTCTCCATAAGAACGCATAAGATATTCTCCATTCTAATTTACGTCATTAAATATAACTCATTAATGACGTTTTTTCAAATCAAACACCATAGAAAGGGCAAAAATGCAAATCATCAACATGAAAGTCTCGGAGATTCACCCCTACGAGAAAAATCCGCGCTTCAACGATGGCGCGGTGGATGCGGTTGCGGCCAGCATCAAGGAATTCGGATTCAAAAATCCGATCATCGTCGACAAGGACAATGTCATCATTGCCGGCCACACCCGGATGCTTGCCGCCAAGAAACTGGGACTGGAAGAAGTCCCGGTGGTGGTTGCGTCCGACCTCACGCCGGAACAGGTTCAGGCGTTCCGCATTGCGGACAACAAGACCGGTGAAATTGCTGAATGGAACTATGACCTGCTGCCGCTGGAGATCAAGGAATTGCAGGAGGCCAATTTTGATCTGTCGCTTCTGGGCTTTGACACAGAGGAACTGGATCGTCTGCTCAACGGCAACGCGGATGACACCGTCGCCGATGGCGAAACCGAGCCGGACGCTGTCCCGGATGTGCCGGAAGAGGCGGCCAGCAAACGCGGCGAAGTCTACCGCCTTGGCGACCATCTCCTCATGTGCGGTGATTCAACGAATGCCGACGACACTGCCAAACTGATGGGCGAAGACAAAGCCGATCTGTATCTCGTCGACCCTCCGTATAATGTGGCGCTGACTGGATCGAACGGCCTCACGATTCAGAACGACAATATGTCGGACGGGCAGTTCCGGGAGTTTCTAAGCGGCGCATTCAAATGCGCGGCATCGTTTTTGGAACCCGGTGCGGCGTTCTACATTTTCCATTCAGATTCGGAGTCTGTCAATTTCCGGCTGGCGGCGAACGCCAATGAGCTGGAAGTCCACGAGACACTCTATTGGGTCAAAAATTCGTTCAATCTCGGCAGATTTGATTATCACCTGCAATCGGAATCTGTGCTTTACGGCTGGAAACCGGGCGCACCGCATCATTGGTATTCCGACCGTTGCCAATGCAATCTGCTTCGTTTTGACAAGCCCAAATGCAATGACGTGCATCCGAGCATGAAGACCGTCGAGATGCTGGTTTACCTCGTGAAGAATTCATCCTCGCGCGGTCAGACGGTGCTGGACAATTTCGGCGGTTCGGGAAGCACTTTGATTGCCTGTGAACAGACCGGGCGCAAGTGCCGGATGATGGAACTGGATGAGAAATACTGTGATGTGATCCGCCGCCGCTGGGCGGAATTTGTTCACGGAGAAGGTTGCGACTGGCAGATGCTCACGTCGGTTCTGGAAACGGAGGTGATCGCCGCAGAATAATCGTTTCCGCAACCGCCGGACGGCACGGTGCTGTCCGGCAATCACACCATATATAATAGGAAGAGAAAATGTCATGACAGAAATCGTAAAAATTTACAGGGATATTCCGGTGAGAATCATCGAACGTGACGGCGAACTTTGGTTCCCGTTCAAAGACCTGTGCCGTGTTCTCCGCTGTGAGAACAGCTCAAAAAAATTCAAAACGTTTGATGCGGATGAAATTGATACCATCCGTTTGAAAGATTCCACTGGACGGAAAAACCGGATGCGGATTGTGAACGAGTCCGCGCTTTGGGCGATGCTCATAAACAGCCGTTCGCCCGAAGCTCCACGTTTCAAAAAATGGTTCGTTTACAAAGCCATCCCGGAAGCCGTCAAGGAAGTTCGGAGGGCGAATGATAAGGATATTCCGGCTCGCGTCCAGCGGCTGGAGGAGATGTCGGAAGTTTTTGTCGGACTGATTTTAACCCTTGGCAGGATTGTCGGCGTGAATCATGAATGAGATCGTGAAAAATTTCAGGGGGCTTGATCTTCGGATCATCGACCATTTCGGGGAGCCTTGGTTTGTTGCTGTCGACGTGTGCAGAGTTCTGGGGCTGAAAAATGTTGGACAGGCGCTTTCCTCTATGCCGGAGAGTGAAAAGAATACCATCACTATTAATGATGGTATTCGCGGAAACCCTTCAAAGATAATCGTTAATGAACCCGGACTTTACCGGCTCATTTTCAAAAGCCGCAAAAAAGAGGCCGAGGACTTTAAAAATTGGGTTCTGACCGACGTGCTGCCCGCAATAAGAAAAAACGGCGCATATGTGTCTCCGGCGATCACGGACAGCCAAATGAGATCCCTGTGGGAGACGCTTGGAGAGGAAATTTCCAAGCGAAAGGATGCGGAACGGCTTGCCGGATATTTCCAGAAACAGTTGTGTAAAATTTCCGGCACGGCTCGTCCGAAACGAAAATTCGGAGAGATTTCCAAGGTGACGGGATTGCCAATGGACAAGGTGATTGGCGTTCACCTCAGAAGCGACCGGCGGACGCATGAGCCGCAACTTGAGAAATATATTCAATTGGCTCTGCCGTTTCTCCGCGCAGAGGAAATGCTTTCTCTTGTGCATGCGGAATATCCGCAGTTGCTGGATGCGTCAAAGGCGTAAGCGGAAAAGCACAAGCCCTCGTCTGGATGGCTGTGCGCCGCCGGTCAACCGAGGATGAACTTTCCCTTCTGCTCGGCCTTGACGATGCGCGGATTTTCTTTCGTCGCGATCTCGCGGAAGATGCTGCCATACAGCGTCTGTTCCGGCGTCCGGCATGCGGTCGGAATCCAGAGACCGGATTCGGTAGCGGCCTTGACGATCTCGCGGGTGTTCATCGGCTGGCCGGAGGTCTTGAGAACTTCGACCGCCGCGTCGAGGAGCGACAGTTTTTTGACTGGCTTTTCTGCCGGAGCGGATTCGGGAGCCGGATTCGGAGCCTCCTGCTCCTCTACTTCCACGGAAGTATCTTCCGGCGCTGGCTTTTCTTCCGGTTCGATGACGCGGAGGATTTTCTTGACGGCGAATTCCTTGCCGCTGGCGATGCTTTTGACGCGGCATCCGGCTTCTGTGATTTCCAGAACCACCGCCTCGATTTCACGGCATCCGACTTTGACGATGACTTTGCTTCCGATTGTTGCATTCGTTTCTCTGCTCATTTTGACCTCCCGTGGGTTGTTGGTTTGAGCGTATTTTGTTGCGCTGGACATACATAAGCGCATGGTCTGCGGCATAGCGAATCGCTTTCCGGTATTAAACCGATAATTCTTCAACATAAGGACTTTATATGGATAATCAGCTCAAATTGACGGCATTGCCGCCGGAAAAGGTGGTGGAAATCCTCGCCCGTTCCGGATGCCGCGATATGACAATGCAGAAACTGGAACGGGATATTTCCGCCGGACTG
>MWCA01000169.1 GCA_002069785.1 Lentisphaerae bacterium ADurb.Bin242
TGGCTCGCCGAATATCACGCGATGGCCGCCGAACTGAACCTTCCGGAGGATGAATTGATCCTCACTCTCGCCGCCCGCCATGCGCCGCCCGCGATCGCATGCACCTCCTGGATCGTGCTGCCGGATGTGACGCGCGACCACCGGATTCTTCTGCACAAGAACCGCGATGGCGGAGACAATCATCAGGCATGGATCATCCGCGGCGCACCGGGCCGGTTCCGCTGGGCGGGAATGGTGGACAGCCTGGGGGCGTCGCCCCTGTTCGGCGTCAATGAATGCGGCCTGGCCGGAGCCATGAATTCGGGAGAATACTGCCGCGAAAACACCCATGTCGGGCTTCCTACTCCCGATATGCTCCGGCTCGTCCTCGAGCAGACCTCCAGCGCGAAGGACGCCGTCGCCTTCTGCCGCGAGATTGTCTTGCGCGGACACTATTCCCACGGGGAATACGGTTCCACTTTCCTGTTTGCCGACTCCGGGCGGGCTTTCATCGTAGAGCACACGGCGGCTCATGTCGTTTCGGCGGAAGTCCGGTTCGGAATGGACGTCCGCTCCAATTCCTGGCATCTGCCGGGAATCCACGGATATGCGCTGCCCGCGAAAAAGGACGAATTGCGGTCCAATATCAACCGGCGGATGAAAATCCTCCGTTCCCTCCAGGAGAAAGTTCCGGACATTACGCCCGCGGTGTGCCGCCGGCTGGCGCGGACGACGGCGCGTCTCGGTCTTCTTCCCGGGGACGCGGTCTGCCGGAAACCGACCAGTTTCGGGATCACCGCCGCACCGGACGGGAAAAATTCCTTCGTTTCCCTCATGGCCGGTCCGCCCGACGCGGCCATTGCCGTTCCGTTTTCCATGCGGGCGACCGCGGTTCCGGAGTCTCTGGCGAGTTCACGGCTCTGCCGGACGGCTTTTGAACTGCGCGAATGCGGCGGACGTCCGGAAAATCCCGGAAAATTGGAAGGAGAACTGGAGCTTTCCCTTGCCCGCATCCCCGTTGGGGCGGATGCGGAAGAATTCAACCGGAATTTCGACACGGCGGCGAAGAAAGTTCTTTCCGCACTTCAGAATGCGATTCATAAAACAAAACAAGGAGGCCGAAAATGAAGAAAAAATGGAAAAGTCAACGGAACGATTTTACCCTTATCGAACTGCTCGTCGTGGTTTCGATCATCGCGATCCTGGCGGGGATTCTGCTGCCTGCGTTGAACAAAGCCAAACTCAAGGCGCAGGCGATCGGCTGCACCAACAACCTGAGACAGATCGGACTCGGACTGGCTCAATACATCAACGACAATTCGGATTATTTTGTCCCGGCGATGATCAACAGCTCCATATACTGGAATGCAACGCTCTGGGAAAACCGTTATCTGATGATCGGAAGCTCCGACCCTAAAATACTGCGCTGCACGACAGGGTTCAATCTGTTTGCTCCGCTGTACCGCGGGGGATTCACCTTCCCGATCAGTGCGACCGACCAATTCGGGTTCGGTCTCAAACAGACCTACGGGCTCAGCGGCGCACTGGGCGGAGACACTCAACACGCCGATTATAAGAGAATCCCCAAAATCATTGAGATCAAAAGGCCCGGAAGCATCTGGGCGATTACCGATGCCTATACAGGAACTCCCGGGGTTTCCTGGCGCGGAGACGCCGTCAAGAAATACATCGGCGGGAATGACCTCACCGCCTATTTTCCTCCGGAACTGCACTCCCTTCACAGCGGAAAGTTCAACATCCTGTGGGCTGATTTTCATGTTTCGGCCAATAAGGTGTCCGATATTTACGGATCGAAATATTGCCAATACAAGAACTGAACGGAGATACCAATGTATTCAAAAACGTTTCTACTTGTCCTTTCCGTGTTTTCTTTTTCGCTTTCCGCCGCCGAACCGGACATCTTCTTTACCTTTGACCGCGGCATCCGGGCGGATGCCGGCGGAACGGGAATCCATGCGCCGGACGTTGCGGGACAGAATGAACCGGCCGGAGTACAAGGGGTCCTGAGTGAGAAGGCCGCCGACAAGACCCCGGACAAAATGCTTGCGCCGGGGCTCTCCGGAAAAGCGCTGCTGGTCGGGCGCAGCAGCGACAGGAAGGGAATTCAGACAATCCATTACTTTCCGCGTCCGGCTCTGAATTCCGCGGAAGGGACAGTGAGCTTCTGGGTCAAGCCGGTCGATTGGACTGGAGCCGACAAGGAATTCCATCATTTTTTCGGCGCGGCGAATGAAGCCAACCGGCTCATTGTTTACAAGTATCACAATTCGCCGAATCTGATTTTCCTCTACGGCCGCCTCGCTCAAGACGGTTTTCAGACGACTGCGAGCGCGGACATCGGAAAATGGAAAGCGGGAGAATGGCATCATGTCTGCGCCTCCTGGGACAAGAAAACGATGGAGCTTTCCATTGACGGCCGGCTGATTTCCATCATGGAGGTCAAAAAGCCCGTGGACGGCGGTTTCACGAAGCTTATCCTCGGGGAATACTGGCAGGGGAATCCGGGAAATTCGGCCATCGACGAACTGCGTATTTTCGGGAAAAAACTGTCCGCGAAGGAGATCGAAGCGGAATATGAACGTTTCGCTTCGAAAGTCCCGGACAGTTCCAGCCCGCTCGAGTTTGCCGTCGGCGAACGGACCCCGGCCATCGACGGGATCATTCACGACCGCGAATATGCGTTCGGCGCGTCGGGAATGCATTCCATTTCCAACATCGTTTATTCTCCCAGTCAGAGCCAGTGTTTTTTCAGCTGGGACCGGGACAATCTCTATATCGGAATGCGAACTCCCGGTGCGGATCTTGTCAGCCGCCATTCCGGACGCGACGGCGCGCTCTGGGAGGATGATTCCATCGAGTTGTGGCTTTACGGGATCCACGGGAAAAAGGATATTTTCCAGTTTATTTTCGACAGCAGAGGCTTTTTTTACGACTCTTTCCAGGGGAATAAGGACTGGAACGCGTCCGGGGTAAGAACAGCGAACACCGTTCAGGGAAACCTGTGGACTTTTGAGGCGGCGATCCCGTGGTCGAATTTCAAGCTCGAGCCTGTTGCGGGAACCCGTTTCCGGATCAACCTCTGCCGCTCTCTGATGGCGGCTGCGGACTGGACCAGTTTTTCGCCGGGAAAATACGGAAGCGTGGCGAACTACGCGCAAATGACACTGAACCCGGATGCCCCCGTACTCGAAGTCACGCCATACGGCCCTCTGTATGATGGAAAGATCGATTGTTCCGTGAAACTCCTTTCGTCCGTGAAAGACACGGTAACGGTGGACATGGCGGCGGCCGCAACGCTTTTTCCCTTTGATTTCCGCAAAAAAATAGAATTGCTTCCCGGACAGGCCGTTCAGGAAGTCATCCGGGGAAATGTCCCGCGCAGCCGGATTCTTGAAGCGAACATCCATTCCGAAAAAGCCGGAACACTCTATCGCGCCAGTATTGATTACAAAGAAGTTTCCCCTGTAAAAATCGGTTATATCTATACGGATATCCCATCGCAGAAATTATTCCTTGTTTTCAGAAATACACGCCTTGGAGCCGGAAAAAACAGGCTTGAAATTTCTTTATCCGATAAAAACGGCAAAGAGGTGCTGAGGGGGAAACAGACGATTCCAGACACCGCGTTGACGGTTCCGTGCGGATTTGACATCCGTTCCATTCCATACGGAGAATATACGCTCACGTATGAAGTTTTTTCGTCCGGAGGAAAACAATTGATGAAGGACAACGAACTATACGGGAAATTTCCGGAGAAGCCGTCCTGGGCGGATACCGCGGCCGGAAACGAGGATTCTGTTCCTCCTCCGTGGACGCCGATCCGTGCGGATAATGCAACTTTTTCCTGCTGGGGACGGACTTACCGTTTCGGCGGGAAAGGAATTTCCGAATCGCTCATTTCCCAGTCCCGCGAACTGCTTTCCGGTCCCCTTGCGCTGAAATGGAACGGAAAGCCCGTCGCATTCCGTTCGAAGATCGCCGGGAAGAAGAACTCCTACGTGGATTACCGGCTTCTTCCTGTCGACAAATCCATCCCGCTCGAACTCGATGTCCGTGCGGAATTCGACGGCGTGCTCTGGTGCGCCATCCGGTTGAAGCCGGATGCGGGGACAACGGTGGAAAAACTGGAACTTGAAATCCCGTTGAAGCGGGAATATGTGACCGGATTTGATGACTGTTCCTCCATCCGGCATAAGAAAGATTTGACGGCCATGAAACAGGGACAGTTCACCAACGATCCGGTCAACAATCCTTTCTTCTGGTGCGGCGGCGATGATGTCGGGATGATGGGCGGTTCCCAGAGCCGGCGCGGCTGGCATCTGCGGGACAAGAAAAACGGCATGACGGTCGATGTTCGTCCGGATGAGGTCGTTTTGAATATGAAATTCATCGATTCCCCCCTCCAGCTCACGCGGGAACGGAAACTGGAGTTTTACCTTCAGCCGACTCCGGTCAAACCGAAAAACGCGGCGGCGGGACGGGTGCGTCCCGGAATCAATGCGATCACCTGGACCGGCTATGTGACCTGTTTTTTTGAACATAAACGCCCAGGCTGTTTTCTGGAAAACAAACTCAAGGATTTCCGCGACCGGCAGGAAAAACACGGAGACCTTGTTTTTTACTACAATGGGACAAAAGGAGTTTCGCCGCTGACCGCCGAATGGAATTATTTCGGGAAGCTCTGGCACAATCCGGAACCGAAACTGGGGAATTACCTGCTGGACTCCGTTGTCAGGGACAAAACGGAACGCAACCGTTCCACGTGGATGTACGGCTGTTTGAACTGCAAAAGTTTCTTCGACTACAAGCTGGATTCGATAGCCCGTTTCATTGAAAATCCGGATTACAAGGTCATGAATCTTTACTTCGATCTGACCTGGCCGAGAACCTGTGCCAATGAAAACCACGGCTGTTTCTGGCGCGACGAATTCGGGGACATGCACAGCGACAACGACCTCATCCGGTTGCGGGAATGCCTGCTCCGCATCTACAGGGTTCTGAAGAAAAAGAATCCGGATGGTTTCTTCATCGGGCACCTGATTGCTTCGCGCACCCCTTCGGACGTCTTTTTCGATCTGCTCCTGGTCGGAGAAGCCTATGACCGCGATATTGTCAAGGATGGAAATTATTACGGAGTTTTCAATCCGGAAATGATGCGGATCGCGTATTCCTCCCGCAGCAATGAAACAACCTTGTTCATGCTGCCGCAGTTTTCC
>MWCA01000170.1 GCA_002069785.1 Lentisphaerae bacterium ADurb.Bin242
GAGGAGGGCTTCCTGCTTGTAGTAGATTCGCGCGAGGTTGGCGATCTGCCGCGCCGTAAAGCCTTCCACGCCGATGTGGATGTGCTGGCTGGTGACTTCGCTGTCGGCCTTGGCTCCGGCCTTGCGGAGGACTCTGACGATCTCCTGCAAGGTTTCGATGTCGTCGTAGCCGAGGATGGGCGTGACCACCTCGGCGGTGGTGGCGCGGCATCCGAGGCTGGCGTCGCTGACCGCTTTCCATTCGCGTCCCGAAACGTCCGTCACCGTCCAGCTGTCGTAGGAGCCGCCGGTGTAGCGCACCGTGCCGCCGACCACGCTGTGGATCGCCTTCGCCGCCTTCTCGCGGCTGATGTTCGTATATTCCAGTTCGGTTCCGAATTTCAGCTGTTTCATCTTTTCCATCGTTTCGTTCATTTTCGCGGTCTCCCGTTTGGTTGTTAACTCGTTCTTTTTGAACTACTTACACTATGCCGCATATTTTTAATATAGCCAGTTCATAATCAACGAGTTATGCTTATATTTCGACATAAAAAAGCCCCGTCCGGGGCGATATGCCTGAACGGGGCGCAAGAGCCGCGATTATTCGGCGGACTTGGACTTTTCGTTGATCTTGTTTTTGGCTTCGTAAAAGGCCTTGATGGCTTCGGGATTGTCCTTCAAGCCGAGGATGATGTCTTTCTCATACCCGGTGGTTTGCGTCCCGATTTTGATTTTGACGCTACCGTCGGTCTTGTTCTTCAGCGGATTGCCGCTGCTTTCCTGCTGGGCGTCAATGTCGTTCGAACCGTTCATTTCGGCCTCGGTGTTTTCGCGGGCGACAAAATTCCAGATCTTGCCGTAGCGAAGAACCAGACCGAAGTTGCCGGAATCCGGACGGAAGGTGGTTTCCAGACCGACTCCGTCCGAATAGGTCGAAGCGTTGTGGGAGCATCCGGCGAGCAGGGCAAGCGCGCCGATTGCGACGATGAGTTTAAGCATTTTCCATTTCCTTTTTTTTGCGGCAGACGGCGCATTCGCAGGGCGAACACCACGCCGACCAGCCGAAGAGTTGACAGAGGTTGCCGAAGCGCCGCGCATCGTTCATGACGATGTAGCGCAGCGGATTCCACCAGCCGTACTCGGCCTTGGCAACCCGGTAGCCGTTGGTTTTGAAGCGGGAATTCGATTCGGCGAACTTCTCCTTCGAGCCATCGCTTTCGTGCCATTCGATGTCGTGGATGAAGGCGACGACCGCGAGGCTCGGATGAAGCGAACTGATGACGTCGCGGAGCCAGTCCGGGAACGAGTCCGGGCCGATGCCGTTGTAGATGGCGCAGAGTTCATCCATCGTGTATTTGCCGATGATTTCGCGGTTTTCGAGCTGAAACGATTCTGTCTTTTTCATCAGTTTTATCATCTCGTTTTTATTTGTCATTTGCAGACTCCGTTATCATTCATAATCTCGGTTCTCCTTGCTTCGGAAAGAAGCCCGATTTCAACAAGCTTATTCATCCCGCTTGCAGTTCTCGGATTGTCCAATTCTATTTTTTGCGCCGCCAGAAGGGAGGTTCTGAATACAACGGCAAAAATATTGGAGCTTGCGTTTATGGCGGCGATCTCTTCCGGTGTGAACCTGTCCAGAAAGTCAAGAGGAGTACATGTTTCGGATTTTTGAAGGATAAAATTATCCAGGATAGCCTGTCCCTGTTCTCTTTGTGCTTCGGAGGCATCCGGCAGATAATCGATGCAATAACGGCCTTTATCTTCATATGGAGATTCTCCAATGCAAACGCCCAGATTCGGAATTCCTGCATTGTTGACTTGAGCCATTAACTGAGATAGAATCCGGTTGGCTTTTTCAATATCCATGGATCATCCTTTGTATGTTACTTTTGAAGAAAAACCTGCATATACGGTCATTGAACCGCCGCTGTATTCGCTGTAGGTGATATAATGGTATCCGATGCCAACAGCCGTACTCAGTTGAACATCGCAACACACATAACCGTTTGACCAAAGTTTTCCGCACCATGTGTTGGCTGGAGAATCAAGCGATAAATACAGATAGCCGGAGCCGCCTGCATACATTCCAAGTATAGGCGTGAGTATGCTTGGCATACCTGTTACAATTTCAGCTCTGGTCATTCCTGAACCGCCATAACTTTCTCTCCATGCTGCCACTGTATAGCCATATGTTATAGATTGGCTGATTGATGCCTCTAGTGTTATCTGGTTGTAGTAGTTCCAGATAAAGCGGTGACTTGTAGAATCTTCAGATTGTCCGGCTGTCGAGCTCGTCCTGATTGTACCTAGGTACCTGTATTTCAAAGCACCAGATTTTACATATATGCCGTCTTGAAGCGCAATCGCAGTTGAACGAGTGGTATTATTTGCCCATGGCACAAGCTCCAGTTCAAGCGTTCCGGAATTGTCCCAAACAAAGACATCGTAATTTGTGTTTGCAGTTGTGCCTGTCAGGCTTTTGTGCAATTCAGAAAATGACCTCAGCTTCCATTCTTCTCCGTCATGGATCGCAATCTGATTTCCGTTGCAAGGCGTGAAATACAGATCAGTTTTAGCTGTCTGATCTGTAAATGATACGGGACTGCCGCTTTCGAGAGTCAGCCTGCCGTTGCAGATCGATATGATGGGCGGAATGCTGATTTCCGGGATAGCTGCTGAATCAGCTTCCCGCAAGTTGCCGAGTATGCTGTCAAATTTTGTCTCCATGTCATACCTCCAGCGTCTGGTTGATCGGAACGTAGGTGAGCGTTTCGCGTTCGGCCCACGCTCCATAAGCCCATTCGACGACAGTTTCGGCGGCGGTCTTGGAGACGCGGTGGATAGGACGGCGCGGCGCGTCGTCGAAACAGATGTAGGTCACGCCCTCCGTCTCGGCCACCCGGTAGGGCTGAAGCATCCGGCGGTGGAAATATTCGCTCGTCGCCTCGAAGCCGTATTGGTCAATCTGCATGGTTTTTCTCCTGGATTTTTCTGATCTGATCAATCACCATTTTCGGCGTGATCGCCTTGGTGCATTCGAACTTGTCGCGAGCCTCCTTTTTTCGCGGACACCACAGGAAGTCGAAGTGATTGAAGTCGCAGCGCGTGTCGTTCCAGCAGCCGTGGCAGACGGTCGCGTTCTGGACGCGGTACGGCGTTTCGAACTCGTTCACCGGGTCGGTGAATCCCGAAATCAGCACGACGGGAACGCGGCAGCACCAAGCCAGCCAGGAAAGGCCGGACGAGAGGCCGAGGAACATGTCCGCGCTCTTGATGAGATCGATCCGCTCCTGAAGTGGCAGATCGCCGGTGAAGTTTTCCGCGCCGTAGGGGATGTGATTCCAGACATAGTCCGTGCCGTATTCCGTCATCCGGTCGACGCAGAGCACTCGGTAGCCTTGTGATTTCAGATAGGCAACGACTTCGCGCCAGCCGGAAGGGTTGTTCCAGTATTTGCACTGGGAACTGGCCTGCGCCGCGATCACGGCGTATTTCTCCTTGATCTTCCGCTCGGCGGTCAGATTGACTCTGGGCGGAATATCCGACAAATCTTCAATGCCGAGAATTTTTCCCGCCGTCCGGTGCAGCCCGGTCTGCCGGAAGTCGAACGGCTGGCAGTTCGTGTCGCCGTTAAAGAACAGTCCGAGATTGTAGGTCGCATACGGTTTCAGTTTTCCGGCTTCCTCCTTCGTGATGAAGGCGATGTCGGGATACTGCTCTCGAAACAAATCGGCGATCTCCTTCATCATTGAACAGAACAGCTTGCAGTTGTGTTTCTTCTGAAAGCGTTCAACGAAGCTGAACCAGGCAATGGTGTCGCCCAATGCCCCGACCGGAAGCTGGATCAGCACCTCTTTCCCGGCGAGGTTGAGATCGTGCCGGAACAGCGGTTCCTTGAGATCGTCCTTCCGGTAGATTTCGAGGCCGAAACGGATGAAGAACTTCTTGACGCTCTCGACCATGCATCCCGGCTTCACGTCCATGGAATACAGCAGACAGTCGGTATCCAAGTCCCTGAAAACACAGCGGTATTCGCCCGTTCCCGGGAAACGGACGCGCAGTCCGTGGTTGAAGTCGAAGCGGACGCCATCGACCGCCTCCAACACCGGAACCTCCGGCGGGAGCGTGAAAGTCGGCTCCTTTGGCGGCTCGGTCGGAACCGGAAGCGGGGCGTCCGCCACCGGCTCGCATTTGATACTGAAATCAGACATATTCGATATATCCTCCTGTTTCGACAGTTATGTTCGCCCCGGCGGAGCTGGTTACGGCGAAGGCGCTGGCGGCGCTCGCGACATAGAAAAGTCCTCCGCTGCCGACGGTCACGCCGGAGGCGTTGTTGAAGCGCGAGAGATAAAAACTCCCGCCGCCTTCGACTGTCGTGGAGGTCGCGTTGCAGTTGCTGCTGTGCAGGTAGAACACGCCGCCCGAGGAGACGACCACGTTTTCGAGATTGCAGAAATACGAGGCGTAAAGCGTGCCTCCGCTGCCGATGGAGATGTTCGTGCCGCCGCAGTAGTTGCAGAGGTACATCATCCCCTGTCCGAACACGATGCCGCTCACGGTGCAGCCTTCGTAAACGCCGAGCCAGCCGCCGTTCGACACCTTGATGCCGCCATAGGAGCAGTTCTGCGAAATGTGGAGGCTGCCGCCGCTAAAAACTGTCGCGTCCGACGCGGAACAGGCGTAGCGGACATACTGCCACGCTCCCGAGTTCACGGTAGTGTTCAGAGCCGAGCAGCCGTTGGACAGCATCTGCCAGCCGGAGACGTTCGTCGAGGTCACCGCCGCGCCGTAGGAGACGAACTGCGAGCCGCCGCGCTGGATTTCAACAGCGGCCGCGCGTCCGTAGTTCGAGACATACATGTATGCGCCGGAGCCGACCGTCGTCCGAACCGCCGTGCCGAAATATTCCGCGAATTGCTGTCCTCCGCTCGAAATCACGGTGTCGAGCGAGAGCCCGCTGGAGAGGACGCGCTGGTAGCCGCCCTGGAAAATAGTGTTGAACCTGGCGATCGCGCCGAAGCTCACGAACTGCGAACCGCCGCTCGACATGACCGTGCTGATCGCGTTCGCGTAATAGTAGAGCTGCTGGTCCTGCCCGCCCATCAGGACATAGTTGCAGGCCGTGCCGTTGACGGTGTAGAACGAGCCGAAGTGGTTCGTCCCGGTGACCTCGGTAAGCTCGTCATGCCCCCACACGCCGTGGCTCACCCGGCCGCCGGAGGAGAC
>MWCA01000171.1 GCA_002069785.1 Lentisphaerae bacterium ADurb.Bin242
ACCCGCCGTCGTCATACCGTTCCGGCAGGCACACCCACCCGTTCGCCTTCTGGCTGGCGATGTAGTTTTCCCCGGCCTCGCGCTGGGCGTCCAGCGAATTGAACGCCTGCTCCAAGCCTTCCTCATGGCTCTTTCTGGTATACACCGCGCACCGATATGCGCGCCTGAGTTGCGTTGATTGATCCATCAGTCCTCCGTGAGTTGAAAGAAGCGTTTCCCGTTCCAGTGCGCCCCGGTGATTTTCCGGGCGACGGCGGTCAGCGAACGGTACAGCTGACCATTGTACTCATAACCGTTGGCACGGATAACGACCTCATGCTTCTCTCCATGCCACATCCGGACGATGATCGTGCCGGGGCGTGGGCCGCGCTTCTTCGCCTGTGCCGCGACGGGATCGCCGCCGTTGCGGAGCATCGCCTTCAGCAAGTCCGGCGACAGACCGCCGTAGAACAGTTCCTGCACCCGGAAAGCAAGGCGTTTCCGCATGAATACGGGGCCGTAGTTCGGCGGCTCCCTGCCGAACAGGTCTTTCCATTTTTCAGCAAGTTCCGTCTTTGACATTTGCGCAAGCGCCAGCAGTTGCCGACGCACCGATTCCTGTTTTTCGTTGCTTGATTCCATTTAAAATTCCTTTTGGTTAAGGTTGCCCGTCACATACAGAAAGCGTGCTATCCATCATATAGCCAGCGCTCTATGACAAAGTTTTTCAGTTTGCGCCGATTGGAGTCCGAACCGACGCCAGCCGGATCATCGCGTCGGAGAGAATCCGGGCGATCTCCGCAATGGCCGCTTTCGGCGGCGCCGTTTCCTGCTTCGGCTTGATTTTTGAATGTGATACAGCCATAAAACATCCTTTCTTTGAATAAGTTGCGTTAATATTTCATTCCTGTTTGCGATATACCGCAAGGCACGCTTTCTATAAGCGCAAAGCCAAACCAACGGAGTTCAATATGGCAAACGGAAACATCACAGTCGGGACAAGGGCAATCGCCAGAGTCGGCCGCAACGCAATCGAAGTCGAAATCATCGCCCAGGCAGACGGTAGCGCATACCGCGTCCGCAACAAGGCAGGAAAAGAATTCACGGCGCGCCGGATCGAGGCAATTCCAAAAACAGAAATGCCAGTCAAACCTCTCAGCCTCATGAATGCTGCGGTGGAAGTCCTGCGCAGGAGCGAACAGCCGCTCAATACCCGTGAGATCGTCGCACAGGCGGTCGCGTTAGGGTTGTGGACGCCCACCGGAGCAAAAACGCCGGAACAGACCCTCTATGGTGCAATCTTCCGCGAGATAGCGACGAAGGAAAATCCGCGCATTGTCAAAGCGGAGCAGAAGGGTAAATTCGAGCTGAATCGAAGATAAAAAAGATTTTTTATCACGGCAAGCAAGCCTGCTTTCTACTCCGAGTCCTTCCGCGCGCCTATGGAAGAAAAGGTCGGCAGGAGTACCTTTGAATTCCCTGTGGCTTTTCGCGCGTCCTGCGCCCGTTTCAGAACGACTGCGGGCGTTGCAATATAATCCCGGACAGCTGCGGAAACTCTCAATAGGTTCTTGACTCCTTCCGCCGCCCTCCTGAGGCGATCCCCTACGGGGGAACCGCTCGATTTTCGGCCGCAGGATGCCCTTGTGCGAGCTCTACCGTTACACGCCCACAGACTGCATTTCCGCGCCCGCTGTCGCGCGATGGCTTGCCTCCCGACATTGTTCCCATGCCGATACTATCGCGCGGGGGTGGCAGCTTGTCGGCATCCATTGCCTTCCGCGCATTTTGGCACTGCGAATCGCGGTTAAGAACGTTAAGAACAATTTCCCTTATATCCCCCTGCGGGGGAGGAAAAGACAACCTCCCCACTACCCCCTTCTTAATTTCTTAATATGCTTGTAAGTATCTTGATTATGAATGCTTTAATGTTAAGAAAACCAGTTCTTAACGTTTCTTAATCTTTCTTAATTCCAGGGGCGCCGTTAAGAACAATTAAGAAACCGTTCTTAATCCCATGCCGCGACATATGGCGGCAAATCGCCAAGAAAAAAACGTTCTCCCACGGTCAAAGTATGCCCCCGATCCGGAATTGCCTTCATCCCTTCCATTCTGATCCAGCCGCGATCCGCCATTTCGTTCAAGGCTTCCGCACGTTCCGCTCTTGTGGTTCCGTGACTGGCGTTGTTGGAAATGTCACTCCACCGCGCGCCGTTGGGCATCATCCGTTTGATGACTCTCAATATCCGGCGCATGGTGTTTTCCCGCGTTTTGGCAAAATCGCCCAAATCCATGATATTGGAAAGCAATCGTTCCGCATGGGCAAAGAACCACAACACCAGCTTTTCCGCACCGGTCCAGCATCGGTCGGTCAGGATGACTTGTGGCGTCTGCGTCGCCGGATCATGGGTGATGGACAACATGACGGCGAAACGCGGCGAATATTCATTTACCAGACGCCGCCAGCTCGGCGCGAGATTTTTCGGGCTTTTCGTCTCGAACATCCCGGCCGTTTCCCCAAGATAATCCTCCGGCACGGCAACCACTCCGGCCTTGCGGCGAAACATATCCAGACAGACGATAATACCGGAGAGGACTTCCGCCAGATCGAATCTTGCCGGTCGTCCGTAAAACGTCGGCATCAGCGTCATCAGGAAACGTCCAAGAAACCCCGATGTGACATCCGTCTGCTTGACGTTCTTTTCAAACACATCCGGCTGGATATTCGCATAGACGTTGGGAAAGGCGTAATCCGTTTCCCGGCGAAAACATCCGTTGCGCTGTGAGAGGTTGTATTTGAAATATCCCCGGGAGAACATTTCCGTGAACATATCCGCCGCCTTGCTCAAGTAATGCTTCCCGTCCAGCCAGTTTTTCAATTCGGAGATTGATTGAAGTCCATTGGGAACTTTCGTCAATGCGTCAACGATCCCTTCGGCGCTGCCGGACGTTCCCAGATTCCAACCGTAATGATCCATGGCGTTACCCAGCAGGTCGCCGATGTCCTTCCCCGATGCGGAATTGCCAACCGTCATGGTAAACGCATTGCAAGCCTGGCCGCCAGCCGTGTCAATACGAAGTCTGGCCAGCTGTGCGCCGCGCCCGATAACGCCAACCAAGTTTCCGAGAGCCGGATTGTTTGGATTGGTCCCTTTTTCGCTCAAGGCGCATCCGGCGCTGACAATGGCTTTCAGTATTGCCACTTCCAGCGGAAGGGGCGGTTTCGTCGTGCAGGCGTAATAGGCGCAAAGATCACCGAGAACCGTGTCCTCCAATACCGACAGGATATCGGAATTCCCAATGGTATCCCACGGACGAACAATGCGCGGTTCCGGCGCTGGAATAACTCCGGCCTCAGGAAATTCCACCGTTTTAGGTTTGCCGTATCCTTGAGCCAGCAACGCTCCGGCGGCCGCTGAGAAATCACCATTGTATTCCAAAAGGCCGTAAACCGAAAACTGATTATAGGCGACTTCCGGCTTGAACGGTTCGGCATTTGAGGAAAATACATAGAACATTCCGTTTTTCAGCGTCGCGGAATTTCCTCCTGTTTCTTTGCCCGGACGCCGCCAATACTCGTTTCCATCCGGACGAATGCCAAGCGACGTCCAGCCGTGCTTCTGGAGAATTCCGCGAATATCGCCCCGCGTGTTGAAATCATCGCCGGGACGTTGCTCGAAAGACGCTCCCTCCGGATGATACTTGGAAAAATCTTTCGCAATGCTTTCTGCCGGGCGTTCGTCAAATTGCCATGCCGACATAAGGAGAATCTCGCGTTCTCCTCCCGTCAAGGTTGAAAGCGCGGTGTAATCACCCTGCTGAATGGTGTATCCCTCGGTCGGCGCACAGAGGACAAGACCGCCCTCGCCGCGCGTCTCGATCAGCGTCACCGTCTTGTCTTCGCGGACGCCCCACGCCAGTTTGATGTTGCCGCAGATCTCGCCGGCGCAACGGTAGGCGACATGATATCCTCCCGACGGCGTCTGCTCAATGACAAGTTTCGCCAGCAAGTCCTCCGGAACGGACTCTTCCCATTTCGAAAACAGTTCACCCTTGTTGTCGAAATCCAGCACCTCCAGATTGCCGGACACTTTGCCGCAGACAATACAGACGGCGTCCTGTTTGTTGGCGAACCACGCCCGCTCCTCCTCTTGAGTCGGCAGACGGCTCTGCCACTCCTTCCATTTGCCGCGCGGACACTTCAATATCCGGTCGGCGGGAAGCACCGACAAGCCGGCGTTCAGATAACGCAATACGACTTCCTGTTCGATCATATATCCTCCAAGGTTCCTGGACAAAAATATCACGCGGCGACAGTCCCGGATGAAACCGCGCAAGTTGTAAACACATGGTTCTCGGCGGATTTTATGCCGTCGCCGCCGCGACGGGCTCTTCATTCAATTCATTACGTCATGGTCATTTCTCCGGTTGATTTGCATCGTCGCCATATAGTTTCTTTCCCGGAAGGCGCTTTTACTGCCGCGTCCGGGAAAGAAATACCCAAAAATGTTTTGTCGCCACATCCGGTATATCTCCACAAAAAAGTTTTTTAGGACCGCATTTCCCGATTTTTTCAAAAAAAAAATTGACGATGCTGAATTTGATGGTTCACGGGCAAGCGTCCGGCCCAAACGTGTCCATGTCCCCGTCATCCTTATCTCTACGCAAAAATTCTGAAAATGCGTTGCAGAAACCCAAATTCTTCAAAGGAATTTTCAAACCGTTGTCCAGTCCGTTGCGAATCCTTGCTAAAATCTGGTTTTCATCCGCCTATCGGGTATATCAAACTGAAAATTGATTTTGGTCCGCTCGTTTGAAGAAAAATCGGATTCCTGATGTCAACCGGCCGAACAGAAACGGGAGACTCAAATGATCGGAACCCGTTTGACGGCTAAGTTGCCGGATGCCATCTTACTGAGATGCTTAGCCGCATGATACCGTTTAATATATTGGCTATTAACACATTTCACGCTTAATTACGAATCAGCGAACGGGCGTATGGGACGACCGCAGGAACCCAGATTGGAGGATGCAATGGAAATCACCAAGGAAGCCCTGAACAGGGAAATCGAACGGCTAGACAAGAAAATCGCGCAGGAACTTGAACAGATGAAACACTACGCCGAATGGATTCTGGAACGGATCGGCGATCCCGAGTCAGCGGTCAACTACGGCTTCAGCCGGAGCATCGCCAAC
>MWCA01000172.1 GCA_002069785.1 Lentisphaerae bacterium ADurb.Bin242
GGTATAATCAGCTGATGTTTCTCCGCCGTTATATCGGGCTGCCGCTTTACGGTTCCTGGTATCTGTGGTATGACCTTGGCAAGGGATCGTGGCCTGCCTTCAAGCCGTTGCCGTTTACGCTCGAAATCTGCAAAGATATGCTGAATGGCGGCTGTTATGTAGAGCCGTACATCGACTCCCGTCTGTGGGACATTCTCGACGGACCGGACCGTAAGAGCGACTGGCGCTGGTCGACACACGGGAAAAAATTTGCCGTGAAACTGGCCGACGGAACCATCCCGATGGAACATTACGGCAGCATAACTTATGCGGTGATGTGCCCGTGTGCGAAGGGGTGGCAGGAAGAACTTTTCGAGCTGACGAAGTCTGTTGCCGCATTTGCTCCCGCGGTTTACCACGATCAGGTCATGACCGCCCAGGGGTTCCGTTGTTTCGACCGGACGCACGGACATGCGCTGAACGCCCCGAAAGCATGGATTACCGAGGGATATCGTCCCCTATATGAAAGAATCCGCAAAGCGACTCCGAATTGTGTTCATACCTCGGAAGAAGTCTCCGAACCGTATGTCAATCTTTTCGACGGAGGGCATATCTGGCGCTGGACCTTCGACGGGCAGGTGCCGGCTTTTCAGGCAGTTTACGGCGGACGGATGCAGTACCTCGCGCTGGTTTACGATTCACATGGAAAAGGTGAATACAAATCGAACTTCGTAAAACTCGCAAATTCGATGGTCAATGGACTCATGCTTGGAAAAATGGGACTGAATGAACTTTACAATGCCGACGCCAAACGGGTCTTCCTGAAAAAAATGGCTCATCTGCGGCTCGCTCTCATCAATTATTTCAACGTGGGCGAGATGCTTCCTCCGGTGAAGTTTGCAACCCCCGTGCCCGTGATGACGACCGAATGGGCGACTTCCAGCAAGGTCAATGAACCGGTTACCATGCCGAAAATCGTGTCGAATTCCTATCAATACGGAGAAAACAGGGTCTTCCTTTTCGTGAACACGACGGAGGAGACACTTACGGTCAAGCCGCGAATCGAGGCGATATATCTTTGTCTGGAAGGCATGTCCGCACCGGTGCGATTCGAGGGAAAAACCAGGCTGGGAGCCTATCAGACGGCTGTAGCTGTGAAAGGGTCGGCCGCCGAGGCGGAGCGAATTCAGAAAACACTTCTGAAAATCGCATCGTTCACTCCCGGAGACTCCTTCGATTCGCTTGTGGAATTCAAGGACCATCGTGAATTTACTCTTGCAAAAGGCGATTTTGCCGGCACGGACAAGATATCCGGCTTCTACAACTGTACGAAGGCGGTTTCCGGGAAATATTTCGGAAATACAGTGGACGGCTCGCTCATTTCCTATGGAACTGTGGATTTCGGAACCTCGAAAGTAACGGAAATCACGATATCTGCGGCGGTGCCGGAACAATATGCGGGCGGAACCATCGATCTTCTGACCGGACCGAATCAGAATGTCCGCGAGGTTGCGGGAACCTTCACTGTCCCCGCAACCGACGGCTGGACGGACTTCCAGGATTTCACATTCAAACTGAACAGACCCATGACCGGAAAATGCAATATTATTTTCCGTTTCAACCGCAATGCCTGCTGTAATTTCGCGGGATGGAAGTATTGAAAAAACGGGAGAAGCCCCTGAAGACAATATGGTCGGTACGTCTCATCGAATATCTTGCAAAGGAAAAATAAAAGTGAAAATACTGCTTTCCGTTTTCCTGCTGGGAGCCACACTGTGTTCGGGTTCGCGCGAGCCTTTGATGGACTACGATTATTCCGGATATGCGGTCGTGTACGGCGGAAAGTTTCCCGCGCCGGTCATTCACGGCGAAACGCGGATGTCCGATGGGATACCGACTTCCCTGCGGCTGGACGGGAAGGAGAATTTTCTGACGATCCCCGGCGGGGAAAAGGTTTCTCTTGTCAATGGAGGCACTCTTTATGCCGTGGTGAAATTCCGCCGGGAGAAAGCCTTCGGAATGCTCTTCTTCAAGGAAAACGAGTTTCTTCTCGGCTATTATCAGAAAAATTTATACTTCAACATGCCGAACGGAAAAAAATTCAACGCACCGGTTTATTGCGGTCCGGTTCCCCTGGATGAATGGTGCCGCGCGGCGGCTGTCGTGAGCGTGAAGGACGGCGATTATTTCGTGCGGCTACATCTGAACGGGAAGAAAACCGAGGAAACCGTTTTCCGCGCACTTGACTATAAAACTTCCAATGGCAAATTGACGATCGGAAAGGGCTGGGGAGGCGTGTGGTTTCTCTCCGGGGAAATTGCGATCCTGAAAGTGTTCGACGTGCCGCTCACGGATGCGGAAATCGCCGAGCTCGACAAGCAGTCGCCGTATCGTTTTCTGCCGCAGAATCTTTGAAACAAACAACAGATTCTGTCGTCCGGTTCCTTCGCCGATCCCTTGAAGTTGGAACTGTTCCGTGAGCAATGAAGTGTATTGCCGGAACCGCCGGGTTCGGGATTTTCCGTTCGGAAGCGGATCAGTCCATGGAAAAACGGATCTTTTCCAAATGATCGTTCCACTGGTTGCCGAACATGATGCAGGCTTTCAGCGGCGGCAGACAGTAATACAGCCGGAGGTGAATCAGCTTCCGGTCGCCGTAATGGAGCGGGAACGCGAAAGCGGCTCCGCCCTCGGCGCGATGGAAAGACGGCAGCATTTTCAGGCGTGAATGATGGTTCATGATCCGCTGTCCGTCGATCCAGAGCGTCATGCCGACGTCCGCCGTGGCGGAGATCACCACATTCTCCGGTTTGACGTCCTTGTTCTCCATGTGGAGGAAGGTGAACAGATCGAGCGTGCATGCGTCGTGCGCATACGCCGAAAGATCGAGGATCAGACCGTCGAAGCGCACGGTTTTCCCGCCGGAATACCTGCCTTTTTTCAACAATGCCTTTTCCATGGTATCCGCGTCGGGAGCGTCCTCCAGGAGCAGCCACACGGATGCGTCCGGCGAGGGCAGGGCGGAGGTCGGGACAAACGGCTTGTAGGCCGGATATTTCTTCTTCAGGAGGGGGAACAGCTTTTCGTGCGTTTCGATCGTCTGGCGGACCAGTTCCGGGAAGGTCAGCGGAACGCCCGGAATGATCCGCACATACTCGCTGAGCGCCAGTTCCTCCTTGACGGATTGCCTCCACTTTTTCGGGAAGGCTTTTTCGCCGAGCGCGATCCCCAGGAAGGCGCCGCAGGACGCCCCCGTGCAGTCGGTGTCACGCCCGCAGTTGACGGCCAGAAGGGTGGTCTTCATGAAGTCGCCCTTGCCCCACAACAGCGCGAAAACGATGATCGCCAGATTCATCACGCAGTGCGTGAAGTTCGGATGCCGCTGATAGTGGAGAAGGATGTATTCACAGGCATCCTTTTCGCTTGCGCCCGCGTCGTAGAGCGCGAAAACCTTGCCGATCGTCTGATGGAGTTCCGTGCCTTTTTCCGTCTTGGACAACGCATAACGGAGCGAGGCGGCAATGTCGGAATTCACGCACGCCATGCTCTCGGCCATCGCCATGAAGATTTCTCCGCGCACGCCGTTGCCCCAGTGGTCGACCTGGGAGTCCTGCTGTGCATAGAATCCGGCGGCGTCGGGGCGTCCCGGAAACATCAGCGCCCAGATTTCCGAACGGATCGTCGCGCCCATGCCGTCGATGAAAAAGTTGTCCTTCCAGCCGCTGGCGGGCGGGAGGATTCCGCGGCGGAGGTTCCGCTGCGCCATGCTGTATTCATCGCAGCCGTGCGGGATGTGATCCAGCCAGATTTCGGCGAAGGCCTTCTCGTTCAGTTCCAGACTGTATTTCTTGAGGCCGTAGAGCCAGACCAGCTGCATTTCAAGGTCATCGTTGGGAACATCCTTGACGTGGATATCCTTTTCAGTGATGTTCGGGAGATAGGGCACGCCTTCAAACGGCATTCCCGCGATGCCGCCGAGGCATTTTCCCAGCCAGCATCCGCGCACTTTGTCTTCGTAGAATTTTTTGTTCATTTGTTCTATTTTCTTCCCTTTTCCGGTTCTTTCCGACAGGTTTGCTTCCTCTCTCTGTCGATTCCGCGGGCAATGGCTGCCCGGGGGATGATATGGATTTCTTTGACGCCGAACGAACGCGGAAGCGCATCGTCTTCCTTCGGATTGTCTCCGATCACGCCGATTTCCGGAACATCCGCCGGAATCTGGGCGAGCGCACGCTTCCAGACGTTCGGATCGCACTTGCATCCGCGCAGGATGTTGGTGCCGAAAATACGGCGGAAATACGGGGAGGAAAAGTCGTCCTCCGCCAGTCCCGCCGCCTGTAACTTGAAAAGGCAGCCCATATAGGGGTTGTTGCTCATGACGAACAGCCGTTTTCCTTCTCCGGCCAGCTTTTTGACCAGCCGGACGGCATCCTGATACACGATGAGGTTTTCCGTGTGCCACCGCCGCATCCGGCGGAAAGCTTCCTTTGCCGGGAGATTGAACTCGGCGATATAGTCCGTGTAGTCCCAGAAGACGACCCGCTCCGCCATCTCGAAAATGGCTTTTTCCGCCGCGGTCCTGTCCCAGCCCTGTTCCACCATCAGATCGCGGATCACGGGAAACAGGAAATTTTTGTGAAGAAGCTTTTCCGGCGAACATGCCCCCGGACGGTAGTCCGTCAGGGTGCCGTCGATGTCCACCAGATAATATTCAGCCTGAAATTTCATGGGCGCCTCCCGTGTGCGGTCTCACTGTTTTTTCCCGGACTTTTCTTCCGCCAGGCATGGCGATAGTCTGATACGAAAGATCACGGTTCCGTTTCATTCATCTCAATCCTTCCTGACTGTTTCCTATCTGGCTTTTGCGAAAGCCGATTTCGGACGGTTGTGCTTCTCTTCAGTATTATATCCGTTTTCAGAAAAGAGTCAATTGAAAAAACCGTCAAATATTGTTACATCCCGGCCAAAATGAAAAAACAAACGAAACAATTGCTTTCCGTCCTTCCGCACCGGCCGGGAACCGGGAATTCCCTCAGCGTCCGATGCGCTTTTTCAGGAGTTTCATGAAGAAGCCCAGTGCGGGGGAAGCGTTGTCGGCCGCGTGCACCGCATACATCGGGAGCCGCGGCCGGAAATCGCTGAACCGCCGATAGCACAGGCGGTTTCC
>MWCA01000173.1 GCA_002069785.1 Lentisphaerae bacterium ADurb.Bin242
GACGGAACGGAGGGTCCACGAGCCGCGAAGCGTGAAGGGCGCCATGATATAATGCTTGAAAATTCCTTCCGGGACGCTGCCGATGCGGTCGCCGGCGACGATTTTGTCCCCGGTTTTGGCAATCGGAGTGAAGCTCCAGTGTTTTTCCCGGTCGAGAGCGTTAAGGTAAAGTCCCCGCTTGAGAAAGAAGCCGGATTGCTCCCCCAGCAGCACCAGCGGATTCTGGAGTCCGTCATAGATCGACTTCAAGAGCCCCGGCCCGAGTTCGACGCTCAGCCGCTGCCCGGTCAATTCCACGACGTCCCCGATCCCGATTCCGTTCGCATTTTCGAAGATCTGCATATCGGCGCGGTTCCCGCGAACGCGAATCACTTCGCATTTGAGTCTTTCACTCCCGACAAGGACATACGCGACCTCATTCTGCAATACACCGGCGTCAAACTCGACCGTCAGCATGTTGCCGTTGACCCCGACAATCTTGCCTTTCTTTTCGGACATATTCTCAAACCTCTGCTTTCGTAGGATTTATTCTGTTTTATTTTCCCTTTGCCGGAGCGTCCGGCACGCCGATCGAGCCGATCGATTCGTGTTCGATTGTGTCCACTGTATTTCGGAACACCTCACGTCCGGCCGGGTCCCCGAACATCGTTTCCCGCCAGAGCATGGAAAGGCGGATACGGTAGCAGGCGGCTGCCTCGCGGGAGAGGGGATCAGCGGCTGCAATTTTGTCAAGAAAGGCGCTGCGGATTTCGTTCAGCTTCTTTTCGCGTTCAAGCGGATTGAACCTCGCAAAGGATTCAATCCGGGCCGGAAGCCCTTTGATCGCCCGGACGCCGGCCGGACGCGGAGGAATGGAAAGTCCGAATTTCGCAGCACGGAAACATGCAATGTCATACCGGAGACTCTCCTCGAATGAGCGGAACTTTGCAGCGGCGGACCCGCGCGGGAACCGGGCCTCCGGAGAAAGGGGAAAAGAACAGGAGCGCACATAACGCGCGGCATCCCGGGAGACGGTTTTCAGGCGGCTGTCGAACTCATCGAGCGAGATCGGCGGAGGCTCGCCGATGGGAAAATCCGGAAGCTGCATGCAGAAATAACAGAAATCGGTATCCATGCTGGAAGCCTTGGCTTATGCCTTTGCATCGAGAAATTTGTTGAGTTCCTGTCCCAGGTTCTCACGAAAGAAGTTGCGCACGGCGTCATCGCTGAAATCGAAATACTCGCCCGACTTGTCGAATGAAACTTGCATGCCGCCTTTGAATTCACCGGCTTTGATCTCCGCACGGATGGTTCCGGTGATCCGGTTGCGCAAGGCTTCGATGTTGCGGGGAGCCGTCAGAATGGCAACCTCCCCGGCGCTGCCTTTGGGGGCGGCGTCCGCCATCTGCCGGATGATTTCCGCCATGAAAGCGGGAGTCATCGCTTCCGTGGCGGCTTTCCCGACGGCGTTGTTCAAAAGGCGCTGGAGCTCTCCGCGCAGTTCCCGGATGCTGTCGCGCGAAGCGCGCCGGATGTCTTCGGCATAACGGTTGCGGATGGCTTCGGCTTCGGCCTTTGCCTCCTCAATGATTCTTTCCGCTTCCTTTTTTGCATTCGCGGCAATGGTCTCGGCTTCGCCTTTCGCGGCTGCAATCAAGTTGTCCTTTTCTTTCTCCGCCTGCTTCAAATATCCATCATTGATGCGGCTTAAAAGCTGCTGAAGATCCTCCGGCATGATATGCTCCTTCCGACGGTCCTATAAACAGGTTTCCGAGTTTGCTGTTTGCCCGCCAATGCCTTTCGTCCACAACGAAAAAAAAGTTGGGAGTTCATCTTATTCATCTTATGGTTATCCGGGAACTCCATACCATACAATCATAAGCAAAACTGTAAACGGGACATAATATAGCATGCGATTTTAAAATTGCAAGATGAAATGATCCGGAACATCCGGAAAATCGGTCATTCGGCACAACTCAAGAAAGGGATCCGGAACCCTTCTTTCAAAGAACCTCCGGATTTCAAGCGGATTCCACTGTGAACTGGAAAAAATGACTGCCCGTTCACCTGGAAATTCGTTTTTCCACCGGCATGGACACATTGCCGAGGTTCCACTTCGTCGGCTTGATTCCCGGACGCTTGATGCAGAGGCTGACTCCCCAGGCGTTGCCGTTCCTCATGGCCAGCGCGAACACGATTTCGTGCACTCCTTTTTTCCAGAGGACGCCGAGCTTATGGCTTTCCGTGACGATTGGGTTTTTGCCGTTCGGATCGGCGAAAACCTCCTTGCCGTCGCAGAAAAGTTTGACCGGGCCGTCGTATCCGAACAGCAGCCGCAGCTCCATCGTTTCCGGGACGTCGTAAGAGGCGCGGATGAAGCGGAACCCGGTTTTTCCGGGATAGTTGGAACGGTCGGAAAGGATGACATACGGAGAATCCTGTTCCTGTACCGTGTATTTCGGCGCAAGGGTATTCTTGTAGTGCACATTCTTCAGATTTTCTTCGCAGAAAAACGGTTCGCTGATTTGGGGATACGTGACATACGGTGCCCTGAATTCAGTCGTCGGAAGGTTTTTCATGGAGAATGCCGGAAGCGAACGACCCGCTTCGTCATGAATGTTGCAGTATGGATTGCATCCGCAGCCGTAACCGACGCTGAAAATGGGGGCGTTCGGACAGTGGAGGATGACGCTGTCGCCCTTGACCTCCGTGCGGAAAGCGCCCTCCTTGCCGAGTCTGTCGATGGAGAAACCCGAGGGCCGTCCATCCGCTTTGAGGCTGCCGGAAACATTTTTGAAGCGGACGATGATCTGTCTTTCGGCAAGTTTCGTTTCCGTTCCGGAACGGATCGATCCCAGTTCGATCGGCAGCATCGCCCGATCATCTCCCCGCAGGCATTGCATGGCTCCGGCCAGACGTTTCCCGAGAATCTGCTGGCCTTCTCCGCTCAGGTGAATGCAGTCATCGAGCTCCAGGTCGATCGTCGGGACCGTGAGAAGGTTCCGGAGCTTCGACGGAAGGGTGCGCTGGATTTCACGGAGGGCGGTCCAGAGTTCGGGCGCTCCATTCGGATAGTTCACAAGGCGCGCAATCTGTACCTGGACAAAGGGCATATCGGGGAAGGCGAAGTCGCGGCGGACCGCCTTCACGAATTCCTTCATGCGTTTCTCGAAGAGCGGGATTCGTTCCGTCTGGGCGTCGGAGCAGCCCTGATACCAGATCATGCCCGATACGAGGCCGCCGTTCCGGAGCACACGGTTGAGCATGGCCCCGTAAAGCGACTCGTCGCCTTCTTTTTTCCGTTTCGGGTCCCACTGTTCCATGGTGGTTCCGCCGTGGGCACAGGCGATCAGGCCCTGCGGGACGCCGGTCGCAATCTGCATTTCATTCAGGAAAGAGATGCAGGGGCCCGTGCCTTTGGCAATGGGGTTTTTCCAGTTGGACGGATTGGGCTTCTTCAAGCCGCAGAGCGTGGTATGCACCGGCGCTTTGGCGATCGACGGGCATGTGACCGGTTCTTTTGCCGTTCCCCACCGGTTGGTCATATAATAGACCCGCAGCGTTGACGGGGGATTCGCAAACGCGCCCGAAAGGTTGCCGCTGCCTTGCATGTTGGATTGTCCTCCGGACACCCAGACGTCTCCGACCAGCACATCGTCCACGGTGAAATTTTCTTTTCCGGCGGACAAGGTGACGGTATAGGGTCCGCCCGCCGGGATTCCGTTCAAGATGCCGGAAAACGAGCCGCGTTCCGCTTTTCCGCAGATCGTACCGCGAACGCCTTTCACCGGTTTGCCGCCGCGCAGGACTTTCACCGTGACATCGCCGGAGGCGGAACACGTGCCGGTAAAGGGTTGTTCGCTGACGTTGCCGCCGTTGCGGCGCATGACCATCCGATCAAAAAGTCCGGAAAGAATCTTCATTTGCATCATCCTCGGTTGTTTATCCTTCCAATATATCTTTCCGGAGAGAGGTTTTCAAGTGGTTTCCGGCCGGAAACGGAGGGATGCAAAGGATGGATGTCCGTATTCCGTCAGAAAATGTCGTCCTGCTTTTTGACTTCCACGGCGATGTCCTTCCACTCGACCGTGTCTTTGGTTTTCGGGCTCACGTGGAGGGACGGCCGGAAATAGACCGAACCGGGCCACCATTTGCCGGTGTGGTTCGGAGTCTTCCCGTCGCTGATTCCGCTGAGGGAGCCGCTCATTTTCTTCCATTCGCCGGGGACGGGACCCAGGAGGACGTAGAGCGGGCTGCTGTAGATGTGCTGCCGGACGCGGGTTCCGGCGGGCCAGGCTTTCTTCATGGGCTCCTTGAGGAGCAGGTCGTAGGAACCGCCCTGGGCTACGATGTCCCGGATGTTTCCGATCATGACGTCTCTGTTCGGCAGGTCCGTCAGGTCTTCTTTGGCGTTGAACGCGATGGAAAGAGCGCCTCCTTTGCGCCACTTCGAGGCGTCTTTCAGATGGAGCACCGTATCGCCGACGGCGGCGGGCGCGGTCAGTTCCGTTTCCGTGCCTTTCACATAAATGACCTCATACGGCTGGATTTCCCGTTTGTCCGCGTCGTAGACGGCATAGCCCGCCAGCATGGTCAGCGGTTTGGACGGCGCGGCCGGACCCCGGACTTCGAGGCGGAGCTTGTATTGGGCGGTCGGTTCGATTTTCGTCAGGGTGGAAGAGACGATCCGCCATTGGTCCTGATAGGTCAGAATGCCGTCGTTGAACGCTCCTTTGTTCCAGTTCCAGTCTTCGGGCTTGTTGAATTCGAGAGTCTGGGCGCCCGCGCCGAACGCGAGGAGCACAAGAGAAATGACGAGATTACGCGGCTTCATGGTTCGTCTCCTTAATTTATTCCAGGATCAGGGTTTTGAAAAGAGAGGAATCCGGTCCTCCGGCGATGCCTTCCGTGAGGGCGATCCAATATTTCGCCTGACGGTCATCCTCGCGGTTGTTGTCCATCACGAGGAAGCTGAAACGGACGCCGTCGCCGGACTTCGGCTGAAGGCCGAGCTCCGCCCAGGGAACGGCGATCTCGTAAAGAGTTTCCTTTTTCGGGTCGGACCGTTTCACGCTGGAGGAATAACTGACCGGACCGGCCGGACTTTTCCCGCCGCTCCAGCGGAACACTTC
>MWCA01000174.1 GCA_002069785.1 Lentisphaerae bacterium ADurb.Bin242
CCCCCCGGGGCAGCCAGAGCGGATAGACGAACTCCCCGTTGTCCCTTGCAAACTCCATCGCATATACGGTCAGCGAACCCGTCGGGACACGGCGCACGAATTTTGCGCAGTCCAGCTCCCGCGTCAGGACGGATGCCGCGACATAGACGGGTTTCGGGTAAAGGAGCGGATACCGGCGGCAGGAGCCGCCTCCGCCCCACTGCGTATTGAAATAGGAGTCCTCGACATCATACAGCCCCAGGAGCGGGATATTGTCGAAACCGTAGGCATGCGCAAGGAGGGTGTCGCGGACCAGCCATTGCGCGCGCTCCTCCCTCGTGAGCTCACGGTCGATGTGCCCGACCCATTCATAGCACGCCGTCACGGGCTGGGGATAACCGTAGATCCGCCCGAGTTCCCGCAGGAACCACGCGCCATGCGGACCTCCCGATTCCAGAAAGAGCTCAGGCAGACAAAAGCGCCCGACCGATTCGCTGCCGAGGAAGTCGAACAGCTCTTTCGGAAATTTCAGTTGAAACATGGCGTCAACAATCGCCGTGGACGATGCGCTGTTTCCCATGACCAGCTTGATCCCCGGGAACTTTTCGCGGTACATCCGCGCAAGGGCCGTCCCGATCTCAAACAACTGCTTTGCCGCCCTGTGCTTGTTCTCCGGCAGAGTCAGCGGCGCCCCTCCGTAGAGTTGAGGCGGAACCGGCCCCCCGTAGCTTTCGTGGAAGATCAGGGCGCTTTTACAGGAGGGATATGCCGCGACCGTCGCCCGGACCCTCTCCTCATAGAGTTTCAGTTTTTCGGCAAGGGGAATTTTTTTCGACACGATATCATGATACCACGGAATCTGTGTCAAGGTAAGTTTCCACGGCGCAAGCGCCCGTTCATTCGTATTGAGAAAACCGGCGGTAAAGCGCCGGACTCCGGCCTTCTTCAACATCCCGCCCCCGATCTTCGGATCGGCGGTTCCGTTGTGGTTCACGCCGAACCACCATGCGGAATACGGGGAATCGAGTCCCGCTCTCCGGGTATCGCGCCCGAGATCGGCAAATGCGGCGCGGTGCAGCACAAGCGCCCTGCCGGAAGCCTCCCGCAATTCCAGCGAAAGATCATAATATCCTTCGGCGGGAACGCTCAGGTCCAGTTCCTTCCGAACCTCTTCGCCGTCTTTCAGAGTCAGTTCAAAACTCTTTTCCCGGATGCTTTTCCCGTCGATCCCGGAAATCGCGGATTTCAGGAAATATTTTCCGGCATCGGCAGCCTTGACCCGAACCGTTGTCCGCCTCGCCTCCGAATCCGCAAAAATAAGCCCCGCCACACTCTGCTCCAACTCCATTTCGGCGGGAGAGACCTCCAAAACCGTCCCGAATACCAGCGCGCCGCTTTTCCGTTTCGCGGGTTTACGGCTGAAATCCCAGAGGATTCCGGCTTTGCCCCGGGGACCGAGCAATTCGAAGTTCAAATAGGGACTCCCGAGGGCACCGAGTTTTCCCTTGCGGAAAAAGATGTAGTCCTGAATCTCTCCGACGGGCAGGGTCACTTCATAAAGGCAAAGGTCCAGTTCCCTGCCGTCCACAGTGACTTTCCCGACGCTCCTGTGCGGAGCCTCCGCAAGATTCAGCTCCGCATCCGCCACGGCGTCCCCGACGCCCCCGAGACGGTAACGGGTAAGGCGGGCAGTCAGGACGGGTGATTTTTCAGGATCGGGATCGAGCGCCGCCAGAATATGCGCCCTGTAATACTGCCGGAGCGGCACGGAATAGAGAAACGATTCCGGCATTCCCGTGAACGCGCTTCTGGAAAGATAAGGGTCCAGCTCCTGCTGCGGCTCCGTGAACTCCGCGTGCCTTGCGATCCGGAGAAACGCGCCGTCCTCTTTCATCCCGAACGGCAGTTTTTCTTTCAATTCAGCCTTTGCCTTCTCGACCTGATTCTGAGTGCGGATTTCCAAAGGAAGGAAGCGTTTCTCCCGGACCATCTCTTCCGAATCCAGCCGGATCAGCCGTCCGTCCGCGGGCAGGCGCAGGGATAATTTCGAGAGTTCCTTCCCGGCAAACAATCCGGCGAAGCGCCCGTCGAGCCATATTTCCGTGCCGTCTCCGCCGGGAGTAAAGCGGAACTCCGTCTCATGCCCCGACGCGGGCGGCATTGCGAGAAACTCTTTGATCCTCTCCATCTTTTTCTGCGGTTCGTAAAAACGGTAATCCGGGCGGATGAAATGTTTGATGTTCAGGCCATCCATCCTGAGATACGCATCGGGAATCTCCCGCTGGACCCGGCCCGTTTTCTTCTCCTCCTGTTCGGGAACCGAAGCATAATCCGAAGCAGGGACGCATTGAATCATTTTTTCGGAACCGTCCCGGAAAACAAGATACAGCGTCGCCGCGCCGTGTCCGGACACAAATTTTGCAGCAACGCTTTTCCCTTCCGCTCCATTCAGGCTGTACAGAGGTTTCTTCCCGGCTTCCGGCGACTCCGAGAAATTGCGGATTTCCACTTCGCCGTTGAGAGTCATGCCCAACTCCTTCGTCGTTCCGGAGAAAGGCAGAAAGGCGATTTCCTTCCATACATTTTCGTGCTCGATGAGAAGCGCCATATCGTTTTCCGAACTGCACAGCCTTATACGATACCAGTGATCCGGCTTCAAGCCGTCATAGAGCCCGAGATCGCGCCAGAAACGGTTCGGGTATCCGGTGACTTTTCCCGCAGTCCCCGAAAAGACGGAGGGACGGCAATAGGCGGGCAGGATCGTGAAAAAGTTGCTTATGCGTCCCGATTCATCGCCGGACAGCCGCTGCAGCGAGATGTCACCCTTGCCGCTCTTCGGAAAACGGAACTCCATATTCAGCGACCGGTTTCCCGGAACGTTCCAAACCTTTTCCGCCTTTCTTCCCGTATGGGAAAAGTCCTGCGCTTGAGCCGCCGAAAGCAGTCCGCACGCACATAAAACGATAAACGGTCTGATGAATGCCATGTTTCTATCCCCTGCTTAAAGATAAACGGTGAAAGCGCCGTATTTCGGAGGCGAATCCTTCAACGCCTCGACAAAGGGGAGCACACGCGTCGAACCGTCCATGAAGCCGATCACGGTCGATTTCGAGTGATAAAACCCGACTCCGACATTGTCAAGGACATTATTTTCGGCGACCCTGACGCCGGAAGTTGCAATGTACCCGCTCGATATCTTCCCGCAGCAGGCAACGCGTCCGATTCTCCCGACCTGCTTGAGCATGCCGGACCTCAGATATTTGGGGTTCGCCACCGTACCGGCGGAAAAGCAGTCCGTCCGGTCCTTGTTGGCATAATAATAGAGCCTGCCCTCGAAGTTCAGTCCCGCATTCATCATGTAGGTTCCCTGTACACCATTCCATGAGGCATCCTCATATATATTGGTGCCGGGGCATCCCCAGAGAGTCCCGCGGCACTTCAATTTGCTGCTGTTCACATAGGAGGCGAATTTGATCCCGAGGTAAGGATTGACCAATTCGCTCCAACGCTTCGTACCCATCTGGGAAGGAGGCGCAACAAGGTCGCCGTAATCATCGCAGTACATGCCGCATCCGAGGTTGATCTGTTTGACGTTGCTGACGCATTTGATCCTGTGGGCTGTCGAACGCGCCTTGCTCAGGGCCGGCAGAAGCAACCCCGCAAGGATCGCTATGATCGAAATCACAACGAGCAGCTCTATCAATGTGAAATTGCCTCTTCGTTTTCCGGTAAACATCACAGACTCCTTTGGTTAATAAGTTCCAACAGTTTTTCCGTAGCCCGAACCGCGACGGAACAGCCTCCGAGGTTCAGGCGGATCACCTGATCGAATATTCCATCATACAGATTGCCGGACAGGGAATGGTCCAGCGGATAATTGCAGATCACATAAGGGTGTTTTCCTTCCGGTTTCAGAAGGCGGTATTTCCGGTAGCCCGAGCGCGCAGTGCCGTGGATATACAGCACATCGGGCTGCTGCTTCATCAATTCGCAGCACTCAAGGTAGCCGTCCGTACCCGCCGTTGCAATCAACTCATCCGCAATAAACGCCCCGGCTTCAGCAACGGCGGTCCGCAGCGCCTGAATACTTTCCCGGTCCGCCTCGTAGCGGGGATCGCCCATCAGCGCCGCAATCTTTTTTCCTTTGAACGGCCGGAAATATTCCAGGAGCTTCCTCGAAAGCTGGTTCAGGATATCAACCCTGACTTGCGGATGCTCCGGCGATATATGGTAATTGCCCAGGACGACATAAGGCACATGGAACTGCTGCAATTCCCGGAGGAACTTTTCATCCAGGATGCCGGAAACCAGAAATCCGTCAAAATGGGGATACTGCTTGATTTTCTCAATCATGTTTTCGTCGGAGCGATAATTGCTCAGGAGAATCGTTTCATACAGATGCTCATAGGCGCACCGGTAAATCGCCTGCGCCATTTCGCCTTCCACCATCGGGTTTATTCTCAAATAAAGAAAACCGATTCTGTAAAAACGACCCGTCTTGAGTTCCGGGTTGACAAAAATGCCGCGCTTGGGCTCCGTGTAAAGATAATTCTGCGTGGCAAGTTCCCCGAACGCATAATGAATTACACGATAGCTGACGTCATATTTTTTCGCCAGCTTCCGGACGCTCGGCAGTTTCGCCCCCGGACGGTAAAATCCGTCATGGATCTTCTTTATGACATCCTGCATGACGGTCATATAAAGAGGTTGAAAAACTTTCGCGTTTTTTGAATCGTCTGCCATTTTTCAAAACTTCCCGATTTATTTTTGCAACAGTTTTGAATATATATTGTAACAGATTGCATTGCAAGCCCTGTTTTTGATTTTTTTGAAAAATTATTCTTTCACTGTAATAATGCGGCGCGTCCGGACAGGCCGGAAAATCGCTTTCCGCTTGAAAAGGAACCGTTCGCGGGATATATTGGCGGGTTGAATCCGAAAACATCAATGGAGGTTTTCACCGTGCGAATTCTGAAAACATTGGGTATGGTCGTTTTCCTGTTCGTGTTCTGTTCGTGCGCCGAACGCGAAGCCTCCCACAAGGATACACAGGTCTCCCTGTATCCGAAGGAAGCGCCCATTGCTTTCCTCCAGTATCTGGAAGAGACGCTGGAAGCC
>MWCA01000175.1 GCA_002069785.1 Lentisphaerae bacterium ADurb.Bin242
CGTCCACCACGAAGAGGATCGTCATCGCGGATTCGATCGCGGTCTCGACTTGTTCGGCGATGGCCTGGTCCCAGAATCCGACTTTGCGTTTTTCCCCGGTGAACATGCCGAGTCCGCCGGTGTCGATCAAGTGGAAACGGCGCCCGTCATGAACGCCGCTGGCAGTGATGCGGTCGCGGGTGACGCCGCTGTCGAAGTGGACGATCGCCTGTCTCCGGCGGAGGATCGCGTTGAACAGAGAGGATTTTCCGACGTTCGGACGCCCCACGATCGCGATGACCGGCAACGCCAGCGACGCGTCATAAACAGGCGCGGCTTCCGCTTCCGGAATCTGTTTTTCTTTTCTCACGGGAACATCCTTTCCTTCCAATACGAACGGTGCGGAGAGCGGCGGCGCAAAACGGAGCCGCGGCTTCCGCACTGTTTCCGCGGGGAATTTTCTGTCGTCAAAACGTGAATCGGGCGTCGGAGAGACGGCGGGCGAATTCCGCGAGCACTTTTTCCTCGGCGGCTTTTCCGCCGCGCGCCACGAAGGTGGCGGAGAAGCGCACGTAGCTGCCGACGTCGTCCCAGGGCACGGAGCTGATCAGCTTGTTCTTGATGAGCCACTGGCTGAAATCCTCGCCGGTGGCGAAGACGGAGCCGTCGGACGCGCCCTTCGGAGCCTTGACATAGAGATAGAAGGAGCCGGCGGGCACCTTGGCGTGGAAGCCGAGCTTTTTCAGCGTGTCGACCATGCTCTTGAGGCGGCGTTCGTATTTTTCACTGATCATCGGAGTGATGGACGCCTGGTCGTCGAGCGCGGCGACGGCGGCCTTCTGGATCGCGATGAACTGTCCGCTGTCGGCGTTGTCCTTGACGTTTGCGAAGGCCTTGACTGCCAGCTCGTTGCCGCAGACCCAGCTCAGGCGCCAGCCGGTCATGTTGAAGCCCTTGGACATGCTGTGGAGTTCGACGGCGGCGTCTTTGGCGCCTGGGACCGCGAAGATGCTCAGCGGCTTGCCCTGGAAATTCAGCGGCGCGTAGGCGGCGTCGCTGACGATCAGCAGTTCATTTTCCCGGGCGAAGCGGACGGCCTTCTCGAAAAACTCGAGCGTCGCGGAGGCTCCGGTCGGGTTGTTCGGATAGTTCAGATACAGCAGCTTGGCACGCTTGCGCTGGTCCGCCGGGATCGCATCCAGATCGGGCAGGAATCCGTTCTCCTCCCGGAGCGGCAGCTTGACCGCGGTCCCGCCGAGATATTCCGTCCAGGTCCCGAGGACCGGATAGCCGGGGACCGTGATGAAGGTGATGTCGCCGGGATTGATGAAGCAGGCGGGCAGCAGGGAAAGTGCGGATTTGCTTCCGATGGCGTGGCAGATTTCCTTGTCGGGGTCCAGCTTCACATGGTAAAGCGCTTCCATGTAGCGGACCGCGGCCTGCCGGAATTCGGCGATGCCGTTGTCGGCATAGATGCGGTTTTCCCAGTTGGCGGCTTCCTCGCAGAGCTTCTTGATGACGCACGGGAAGGCCATGTCGTCGGGTTCGCCCACGCCCATATCGATGATTTCGACACCGGGATTCTTCACGATGGCCTCGCGTTTGGCGCGCTTGATCTTTTCAAACTTATAAATTTTCGTATCTTTGCCGAACGTGCTCCCGCCGATGCGGTTTGCAAAGTTGTCCTGTAAAAAACTTTCGCCCATTTGGGTTTGTCTCCTGTTGAAAATGGTTCTATATTATATACAATAACCTTCCAATGCTGGAAAATCAAACGTCGGGACGGGAATAATGGCCTTGAAATGGGAACATTTTGAAAAAGTTCTGGGCATGTATCTGCCGCTGAACTGTCCCGTCTGCGGAGACATCCCGTTCGATGGCGGCGCGAACCAGTTCTGCGCGGAATGCCTGAAGAGCTTCCGTTTCATCCGGGAACCCGCGTGCCCCTCGTGCGGCGGGGAACACAACGGGATTCTGGAAGTCTGTCCGGACTGTCTTGCCGCCGGACGCAAATTCCCGTGGAAACGGGGCGTCGCCGTCTTCCGGATGGACGGGGCGGTCAAGGAGGTCATCTACCGTTTCAAATACCGGGAACAGCCGGAACTGGCCCGGGCGCTGGGGCGTCTGGCGGCCGGAGCGGTGCGTTCCGCCGGGCTCCGGGCGGAACTGCTGGTGCCCACGCCGCTGCACTGGGTCCGGTTTCTCCAGCGGGGCTTCAACCAGTCGGAACTGCTGGCGAAGGTCGTCGGGAAGGAACTGGGGATTCCGGCGGTGAATCTTCTGCGCCGGACGAAGTGGACGCGTCAGCAGGCGAAGCTCGACCGCGACGCCCGGATCCGGAATTTGGAGAAGGCGTTTTCGATTTGCGGCTCGACAAACTGCCGGGGACGGTGTATATTACTGATCGATGACGTTATGACAACGGGCTCCACGCTCGCGGCGGCGGCACAGACGCTGCTCGAGGCGGGGGCTGCCGAAGTGAATATCATGGTGCTTGCACGAAGACAAAGGGATTGAAATTATGGCTCTACTGTTTGGAAAATCGAAGTATTCGACGCTCAGCGGAACTCCCGGGGATTCTTCCTCCCACCATTCCGGACTTTCCGCGGCGGAACCTCTGAAAAAGAAAGAGATTCCCGAGGGCCTTTGGGAAAAATGCAAAAAATGCGGAGAAATGAATTTCACGAAGAAGCGGGAGGAGAACCTGAACGTCTGTCCCCGCTGCGGCTGCCATTATCCCCTGACCGCCCAGCAGAGAATCGCTCTCCTGACCGATGAAGGCACTTTCAAGGAAGTCGACGCCTTGCTGGAGTCGGTGGACACCCTGAAATTTGAAGGCGTAGCCTCCTATACCGAGAAGCTCGGCGCCAGCAAGGCGAAGACCGGACTCAAGGACGCGATCGTCTGCGGCCTGGCCAGGCTCAAGGGAGTCCCGTATGCGCTCGGCGTGATGGACTTCCGCTTCCTCGGCGCGAGCATGGGCGCGGTCGTCGGAGAGAAAGTGACCCGTCTTGTGGAGCTTGCCACGGCCAGGAAACTCCCGCTGGCCATCGTGACCGCCAGCGGCGGCGCACGGATGTACGAAGGCATGATCAGCCTCATGCAGATGGCCAAGACCAGCGGCGCCCTCGAACGGCATCAGGAGGAGGGTCTCCCCTACATCGTCATCATGACCCATCCCACGACGGCGGGCGTGACCGCCAGTTTCGCTTCGCTGGGAGACCTGATCGTGGCGGAACCCGAGGCCCTGATCGGTTTTGCCGGGCCGCGCGTCATCAAGGATACCACCCAGGCGCATTTGCCGGAAGGGTTTCAGACAGCGGAGTTTCTGCTGAAAAAAGGGCTGATCGACCGGATCATCGACCGGAAAAATTTACGGGATGAACTTGCTTTGTGCCTTGAATATTTCACTTTTGGTGCTACTAGTAAGGGCGATTTGAAAAAGAAAGCGTCCAAATAGGGCGTTCTCATGAAAAGTTTTGTCGTCAACGACGGATCCTATGCGTCGGAAGCGCGTGAACGGGTCAGATGGGGAACCAAGCAGCCATAAACGTTGTGACCGGGCGCCGTAGGGAGTCTGTTGTTGACGGCTTTTTTTATAGTTTGCAGCGGCACAAGGGGGAAAAACGGCAAATTCCCCGGCGGAATGTTGATTTCTTCCCGACAAGCGGTTATCTTGATGTCATTTCCCGGATTTCCGGGGAATGCCCCGGAATGAATGAAAATATCGAACCATGGAAAACAGAATATGAAAAGAATTGATTCGCGCGCCAACGACCAGCTCCGGAAAATGAAGATCGTCCCCGGGTTTCTGGCCCATCCGGCCGGCTCGGCCCTGATCGACATCGGCGGGACCAAGGTGATCTGCGCCGTTTCCTTCGAGCCCGGAGTGCCCGCGTGGATGCGCCAGCAGGGAGTCCCCGGCGGCTGGGTGACCAGCGAATACGGACTTCTCCCCGCCTCGACCCACCAGCGCTGTCAGAGGGAGGCCTCCAAGGGCAAGCCGAGCGGCCGGACCATGGAGATACAGCGTCTGATCGGACGCAGCTTCCGGTCGGTGATCGACCTGGTTGCGCTGGGACCGAACACCATCTACATCGACTGCGACGTGATCGACGCCAACGGAGGGACCCGCTGCGCTTCGATCACGGGGGCGTCCGTCGCGCTCCAGCTGGCTTTCCGGAAACTGATGGAGGACCGGATGATCCCGCGTTTCCCCATGCGCGAGAACGTGGCGGCGGTCAGCGTGGGAATGAAAAACGGGGAATGTCTGCTGGACCTCTGTTACGAGGAGGACTCCGCCGCCGACGTGGATATGAACGTCGTCATGACCGAGTCCGGCAAGCTGGTCGAAGTCCAGGGCACCGCCGAGGAAGCTCCCTTCACCCGGGAGGAACTCGACCGGATGCTGAATCTCGCCAAACGCGGACTGGACCGTCTTTTCGAGGAGCAGCGCAAGGCGATCGGCGATCAGCCGATCCCGCAGCCCGCTCCCGGTTCGTTCGGCAGTCTGGCGGCTTCTCTGGACAACGCTTTCAAAAATCAGGGTTGAGTCTTCCCGGAAAACGCAACGGCGTCCGGGGATATCCCATCATCGCAAAAATGGAGGTGGAAAATGGGAAAACGATTCTGTTTCGGAGTCTTGTCGGTTCTGGCCGGATTTCTTTGCGCCTGCCAGATGCCGACCTCGTCCTTCGAGCCGCCGAAGTGCGAACACGACTTGTCTGTAGCGGCAAAATATTACGGCACCTGGCTGAGCCGGGAAGAGCCGGACGCGAAGGAACAGCACAAACTGGTCCTCCGGGAATATGAGTTGACGCCTGAAATACGGAAGGCTTTCAAGGAAAACGGGACCCCGGAAGAACAGAAGAAAGCGTTTGATGACTTTGAAAAGCAGTTTTACAACGTCTCCATCCGGCTTCAGACCCTCCGGAAGAAGGTGAATTCGATTCTGGAACAGCCGGATACGCTGCCGCTGGGTGGTTTCTTCTTCCGGGCGGACAATAAACTTTTCCTGTGCGCCGGGTGGGATTATTTCCCGTTCCTGGCGGGGAAATACGACTTCGCCAC
>MWCA01000176.1 GCA_002069785.1 Lentisphaerae bacterium ADurb.Bin242
TGACGCGCTGACGTGTCTGCCTCTTTTTACCGCCGTCACGAAGGACGACGACGGGAATCCCGTCCTGCGCATGTATGAATACAGCCGCGACCGGAACGCCACGCGCCAGATGGATTTCTCGCTCCCGTCCGGCTCAAAATATCTTTTTGCGCGTGTCCGCATCGTCAATCCGAACCGGTATGTGGTCCCGATGTACTGGTGGAGCAACATCGCGGTGGCGGAAGCCCCCGGCGAACGGATCATCGTTCCCGCTTCGAGCAGTTTTTCCAATACTTACGTGAGTGAGACCGAACACCGCATGGCCAAGGTTCCGCTTCCTTTTAACGAGGGAATTGATTGTACGTATCCGGTGAATTATTGGAATGTCAAGGATCACTTCTTCCATATTCCGGAAAACGAGCGGAAATTTGAACTCGCGGTCTTCGAGGATGGATACGGGCTGGCCTACTGTTCCACGGTGCGTCTCAAGGGACGCAAGCTTTTCGTCTGGGGACAGAGTCCCGGCGGACAGCACTGGCAGCAGCGTCTCGCGCCCGCCGGAAATTATATCGAAATCCAGGGCGGACTGGCGTATTCCCAGCTGGAGCACCTCCCCATGCCGCCCCTGACCGCGTGGGAATGGCTCGAAGCTTATGGCGCGGTCCGGATGGACTACAAAGACATCGCGGGGGAATGGAGCCATGCGGTCGACACGGCGAAAAAAGCGATTCCGCCGCAGTCCTTTTTCGATGCGGAATTCGAGAAGAACCGGTTTATCAAACAACCCGCCGAGCCGGTTTCCAACGGCTCGGGCTGGGGGGCGCTCGAAAACCGGAGACAGCTTGAAGAAGGTCTCGCGCCATTGTCCGGACACCTTGATTTCGGCGCTCCGGGCGACGAACAGGCCCCCTGGCTGGAACTTCTCGAAACGGGTTCCATGACGGAGGCCGAACCCGTCTCTTTCATGGTGCAGGACGAATGGTTCGAGCGGCTGAAAACCGCCGTGCCGTCGAAAGCCGTGCGATACCATCTTGCCGTCAACTGGTATTTCCGGAAAGACTACGAACGCGCCCTGGCTCTGGCGGAGGGACGGGATGCGTGGTCGCTCCATTTGAAGGGCAACATCCTGCGGGCGTCGGGAAAAGAGAAGGAGAGCGTTCCGGTTTTCGCAGAGGCCCTGCGGCTGAACCGGGCACTGACCGTGGAGGCTTTCAAAGTCATGCTCGAAAACGGAGAATACCGGACGCTGCTGGATTCCTTTGCGGAAGCCGATCCCGTTCCCATGGCGAAATTCCTGAAGGCTTCGGCGCTGGCGCATCTGGGCGAACTGGACGAGGCGCAAGCCATCCTCGAGGGGATGGAAGCTCCACCCGATATCCGCGAGGGCGAAATCTCCCTCTCCGACCTCTATGTTTTCATTCAATGCGAACGGGCGCGCCGGAACGGGACGGTTTTAAAACCGGAAGAGGTGGAAGTTCCTTTCCGCTTTGATTTCCGCATGAGGCAGCCGGGGAAAACGGAGGCTTGTCCGTCATCGGTTTTTTCCGGATCGTTCAGATAGCCGGTTTCTGGAGAGCCGGTTCCAGGAAGGTCAGGAGATATTCCAGGTATTTTCCCCGCACGGAATGAACGTAGCGGGCAGAGGCGGACTGGGCGATGGCTTTCTCGCGGTCACCTTCATTTTTGCGGATCCAGCCGAGCACGCGGGAACGTCCCGCATTGTATTCTCCCAGTGCCAGAAGAAGGCTGAAAGCGCTTTCCTGCCAGCGTTTCATGGCTCTTGCAAGATACCAGGAGCCGATTTCCAGATTCAGGTAAGGATCGTAGACCTCATGTTCGGAAGGAAGGGGGGCTCCGGTGGCTTTTGCCCAGTCTTTCACCACGATCATGCGCAGCTGCATCAGCCCGATTTCACCGGCTTTGCCGGTCGCCAGCGGATTGAAACGGCTTTCGTGCCAGATCAGGGCTTTGACCAGCAGCGGATCCAGTCCATGCTTCAACGCCGTGCTGTGAATCACCGCGTCAAAACGCATTTCCGGGGATTCGCCCGCATGGACGCACAGAGACGACAACACCCCCAGCGCCATCAGCAGACCAACGGACCACCGCAGAATGCTGCACGCAAGGATGCTGCCGGAAACAGCCGGCAGTTCCATGTTTTTTCCTTTCTTTCCTGAACGGATGATGCTTTATGCGTGTTCCTGTGAATACCTGTGCCTGATATTCCACGCATATTGCCGAACGTGGCACAAAGGCTTACAATAACATGGGATCAGGGCTTTGCAAGAAAAAAAAGAAAAAAAATCGGAAGAAAATGCAAAACAGGCAGAAAAAAATCATGGACAGTCTTCTTCTAGAGAAAGAGAAAGACGGGACTGTTTATCGGGCAAGCGCAAGAAGAAATACGCCCGAAAGAATCAGGACGAGCGCGACGGCTTTGCGCTTGATGTGGGCGTCGCGGAAATAATAAACTCCGACTCCGAAGGTGACGATGCAGCTGCACCGGCGCACCAGCGACAAGATGGATATATGAATGTCCGGAAGGCTTACGGCGTAGAAATAGAGATAATCCGCAAGAATCAGCAGAATTCCGGTGAACACGATGGACCAGCGCCACTCGAACCGGCGTTTCTGTCCGAAAAAAAGGCTCCGGACCAGGAACGCGGCTCCGAGGATGAACACCAGATCGATCGAAAACCAGAACTGCACGGTTTTGGGAGAGATTTTCAGCACATTCATCAGATATTTGTCATACAGGGCCGACGCCGCGCCGAGAAGAGTCCCCAGAACGATCAGGCGGATTCCACGGCTTCGCAGAAAGGAAATTCCCTCCAGTTTGCCGAAAACGGAGAACAGGAAATATCCCGTGAAAATGGCGAGCATCCCGATTCCTTGCAGGAGGGTCGGAAATTCACTGAAAAGGGCAAGGCTTCCCAGAAAGGTCCAGAGCGGCGCGCTGGCGCGGATCGGCGAGGCGATGGAGATCGGCAGTTCCCGCATGGCGTAATAGACGCACGTCCAGCTGGCGGCGACCAGCAGGGACTTGAGCAGAATCAGCCACCAGACTTGAAGGGAACAGACCGCGGAAGCCGTTCCCGCAAGAAGGGTTATGACTACATAAAACAAAGAACCGCAAAGAGTTGCATAGAAGAGAACCGGCATCACCGAGTTGTCGCGTACGGCATGTTTCTTGCAAAGATCGTAAAGTCCCAGCGCGAGAGCGGAGCCGATGACCGGCAGCAGCCACGCGGGTGCGGCAAATTCCATAATCACCTCAATTCAAGCATTGCAAAACGATTAATATACCTCCTTCCCGGCTGAAATGCAAGAACCGTATCCGTTCTCCCTCCGTTTCTTTCCGGAGAGCAGATGATTCCTCCCGGATGCCGTTGGTTTTTTGAAAAAACGGCGGAATTTCTGAAAAGAAAGGGGGCGTTTGTCGCAAAAGTGTTCCATATAAATTCATAAAATGAGCAGAAAAGCTCCCGATTCCGGAAAAAAAATCGTTTTTTTTCTGTTTTCCCTATTGTCATTTCTGATTTTGTAGTTATAATATATAGGTAGTAAGCAACAAAAAGCGAAATCTCGTATGAGTGACGAAATAACAACGAAGGAGGACAGAAAAAAACATTTTAAAGGAACTGCCTGAGAAGGTTGTCGATACGAAATGAAAATTTCGAAGTATCCCCCAAAAAAATAACCCAAGAAAATTGGAGAAAACCAAATGAAGACCCGTAAAGAAAAGATCTTTACTCTTATCGAACTCCTCGTTGTGATCGCGATTATCGCGATTCTCGCGGGTATGTTGCTTCCGGCTTTGAACTCCGCTCGTGAAAAAGCCCGTCGTATTTCCTGCGTCAGCAACCTGAAGCAGATTGGCCTTGCCGCCAAGATGTATGCCGGCGACTTCAACGAGAAGTTCCCCTGCAACAACGTTTATCTTCGGTCGTCGGGCGCAACCGTGGCCCCGGATGCTGCTGGATATCACAACGGCGTTTCCATGTCCCTTCTGATGTCCCAGAATTACAACACGGACTACAAAGTCTACATTTGCCCGTCTTCCACGGCGAATTCCGGTAATGCGACTGATCCTTATAAACTGGCCGCCAGTGCCGGTGGCGTGAATCTTTCTTATTGCTTCATCGCCGGCATGAATGAAAACTGCAGCCCGGACAGCGGTCTCTCCTTTGATACCGCTTATGATCCGAAGGCGTTCAAGGCCAACCATGACAAGTACGGAAACATCCTCTATGTTGACGGCTCCGTCCGTCCCGAAGCCGGTGACTTCTGGTTCAAGAAGATCGAATACTATGGCACCTACACCGCAACCGTGCCGAACTTCGCCAGCGGCGGTTCCATGGCCTTCCCGGGTGGCGCCACCACGGCTATCCCCTGCCAGATCGACGGTCAGCTGCGCTACTACTGATTGTTTCCTGACAGTAAAGTTTCTTCAAAGGCTGCCTTCGGGCAGCCTTTTTTACGTACCGGGAAGCAACTATATAAAATTCATAAGATTTCTACTCCATAAAAATTTATGAGATACGAACTGTTTGCAGAATAAGAATATTTGGCGCACGGGGGCGGATCAAAGGACAGGAATGTCCGTTGGATTATCCACGGAAAGAGTAATATTCTGTGGTTTTGAACCCGCACCCACACTGAAGCCCCGATGAAGGAGACGGACTTTTCAAGAAAGTCTGTTCCGATGGATGAGTGGTCCAAGTCTTTTCCACCGGCCCGGTCGTGTCTTGAAATCCGGGGCGGCGGAGTAAGAATGGTCAGAGATACTCGGCGGCGGCCGCGGCGAGGGGACTGCGTTCGCTCTTGCGGAGTGTGATGTGACCGTGCATGGGCAGACGTTTGAAACGTTCGGCCATGTAGGTGAGTCCGTTGCTGGAGGCGTCCAGATAGGGATTGTCAATCTGTTCGGGATCGCCGGTGAAAACCATTTTCGTATCCTCCCCGGCGCGGCTGACGATCGTTTTGACCTCGTGCGGAGTCAGATTCTGGGCTTCGTCGATGATGACATACTGGCGGGG
>MWCA01000177.1 GCA_002069785.1 Lentisphaerae bacterium ADurb.Bin242
CGCCACCAAAAAACGCAGAGCAACATAGTCGCCGATATGGAGTACGCGTGACGCGTTGATATCGCCGAGATAACCGGATAATCCCCGTGCAATAACTCTGCCGAAGTCGGCACTGGAATGTTGCCATTCAAAAGTACTGAGATTCTCCAACGGCTTATTGTAATATTCGCTGCAGACCTCCCCGAATCCCAGATGCCCGCACCGGGTAAAAATATCCGCGGGGACAGAACCGTCAAACCGAACGGCTCCAACCAGAAAACGATCATCTCCGAGTTCCACTTTCTGCGCGAGCAAATATTCTGAAAGGCGTTTGGCTATGCGGACTTCCTCCGAAAGCTTTTCATCGCGCGGATCATAGTTCACCGGCACGATTTCAGGATAAATATCCCGCTCCAACACTTCTTCCGCCATCTTTTGAATGCGGTTTTTCGTTTTTTCCTTTTTTTCGTATTCCATAAAAATACCTCCTCCTAAGCTCTGTTGGAGAAAATATAACATGGAATTCGTTTTTCTGGAATGGAATTATAGGAAAAAAGCATGTTATTTCATGACATAGGCGCCCTTGCGGTATTCAGCGGGTGAAAGTCCGGAAAGACGTTTGAAAAACTTGGAAAAATAAAATTCCGATGAAAAATTCAGTTGAGCTGCCACCAACTTCACACTGGATTCAGGAGCCGTCAGCAAAATGGATGCTTTCTTGAAAAGTTCCCGTTGGAGGTAACTTTTGGCACTGACATGAAACGCCGCGCTGAACTCGCGGGAAAAATTTCCGACCGATCGGCGCATCAGGCCGGCCAACTCCGGAACCTCGGTCTTTGCATTCCCTTTTTCCAGAATATAATGGATCACAGGATCGAACCTTCTGGTTTTTTCAAGGTTAAATTCATAATGATCCGGCCAATGCCGATGACAAAAACGGAGGGCGAATTCCTGACAACGGGAAAGCATAAAAATGCGGTCTTGAACCTGAAAAATGGCTTTCAACTCTTCGCATTCTTCCGGAGAATATTCGACAATTCGTCTTTTTATCCCGTCAAAGACATCGATACCTGGATAAATTTCCAGCTTGAAATGAATATTCACCCGCTCGTTCGCAAGAGTATGCTGGTAACGTCCTTGAAAATGACAGGGAATGAAAGTCAATGTTCCGCGCCTGGAAACCAGTTTCTCCCCCGTGCGTAAATCTGTTGCAATCGACGCATTTTCTCCATCCGAACGGATACAGGCGTCCAGCATATTGAAAGGCAGCGTATAATTCCGATCGAATTCCACGGATTCGTGAAATACATTCACAAACGTAAAACGCGACTGTTCCATCAGGGAAAAAGAATGGTAAAAAGCAGATTTCAATATGATATTTCCCATTTTTTCAGTTCAGAAAGATACAGAACATCAAAATGTACAATGCCAATCATGGAAATTCGATTGACCGTTTTCGTTTTTCCTTCTTACTTCGGAACGGCTCCTTCCTGCCGGAAAATTCTTTTCAGAGGATCGGCCGCGCGGCGTCCAGCCAGGCATCGGCGATCAGCATGTGTCCGGCCGTGGTCGGATGCACACCGTCCCGGAGCCAATGTTCCTGTTTCGCCTGTTGGAGCGCGTCGTTCAGAATCGTCTGGAGAGGAACGAAAATCGTATTGAAATCCCTGGACAGTTCTTTCACGGCGGCGCGCCGCTCGTCCATCTCGGGAATCCAGTTGGGCTGGACGGCGCCGAACGGCAGGACGAACGGTTCAAGCAGAATGATTTCCGTATTCGGCAGGGCCTCTTTCGTCCATTCCAGCAGCATGCGGTAGAACTTGGCGTATCGGGGAACCTCCACTCCGTTTCCGCCGGGATATTCATGCCAGGTGTCGTTGACCCCGATCAGGATGCTGAGGATGTCCGGCTTGAGATTCAGGGCATCGCGCTTCCAGCGGGCATAAAGGTCCACCACGCGGTGACCGCTGATTCCCCGGTTGTAAATCTTCCATTCCGCCGCGGGCTTCGAATACAGGAGCCGGGCGGCCAGAAGGAAAGGATATCCGCTTCCCAGGCCTTCATTCGGAGGAAGGGTCAAATCGTAGTTCCGGCCGGCATCCGTGATGGAGTCCCCTTGAAAAACAATTGTTTTCGGCATAGAATTCCCGGGATCGTTATTTTAAATTCACGTTCAGCGCTTTGGAAAGCGTAGCGGCCAGAAGGACGCGGTTCGAGGCCGAGATCCCGCACAGGGGAAGACGGTATTCCTCCTCGATCAGCCCCATCATTGCCATCGCGGCCTTCACCGGGATCGGATTCGATTCGAGGAAGAGGTCCTTGAACAGGCGGAAATAGCGCCAGTGCAGCGCACGGGCGGCGATGAAATCCCCCGTCAGACAGGCGTCCACCATCTTCTTGAGTTCCGCCGGAATGATGTTGGACGCCACGCTGACCACGCCTCTGGCGCCGAGAACCATCATCGGAACCGTCAGGCTGTCGTCTCCGCACAGGATCGTGATGTCGCAGAGCTCGGAGATTTCGGAAACCCGCTCCACCGAGCCGCTGGCTTCCTTCACGCCGATGATGTTGCTGTTTTTCGCCAGGCGCGCAATGGTTTCCGCGCCGATCGAGACGCCGGTGCGTCCGGGCACGTTGTACAGCACCAGCGGAATGCCGCACTTGTCCGCGATCGTGGAGAAGTGGCGGTAAAGACCTTCCTGCGTGGGCTTGTTGTAATAGGGGGCGACCTGAAGGGAACAGTCCGCGCCCGCGGCTTTGGCGTGATGCGTGAGCTCGATCGCCTCCTCCGTGGAATTCGCCCCCGTGCCGGCCATGATCCGGCACCGCTTCCCGGCGGCCTCGATGACTTCGGAGATCACCTTCATGTGTTCACTTGTCGTGAGAGTGGGGGATTCCCCGGTAGTACCCACCGGCACAATGCCGTCCACTCCTCCTTCGATCTGCATGGCGACCAGTTCCCGCAGCTTTCCGTAGTCGACGGCTCCGCGTGAAAAAGGCGTCACCAGTGCTGTATACACGCCCTTGAGTTCCATTTTGCCCTTCCTTCTGTTTTGTATATGAGTTATGACTGAATTTCGCCTGTAAAAACCGTTTTGGCCGGTCCCGTCAGAAAAACTCCTTTTAAATTACCCTGTTCTTTCGATATTTCAATCCCGATTCGGTCCCCTCCCCTGCAAAGAAGCGATACTTTTTCCGGAAAACCGAAAAAAGAATGGAGGACCATTCCGGCGGAAGCGCAGCCGGTTCCGCACGCCAGGGTCTCCGCTTCCACCCCCCGCTCGTATGTGCGGATCAGCACGGGCATTCCCGGATCGACGGGCAGGGAAATGAAATTTACGTTGGCTCCCTCCGGCTGGAACCGTTCATGCAAACGGAGCCGCCTTCCCTCGCCGTCGACGTCCAGATGCTCCAGCTTCCATTCCGGGACAATCTTGACCGCGTGGGGCACGCCCGCCCCGCCCTTGTAGACCGTTTCGCCGGGAGAAAGTTCATACGCCCGGAACGGTTCCGTGCATACGATCTCGACCCGGGCCGTTTCGCCGTTCTCGTCCATAATTTCCGCCTGGAGAAGATTGCCGCCGGACAGGAAACTCATTTGTTTTTTTCCTCCCGTCAGACCGTTCCGGAAAGCGAAAGAGGCCGCGCAACGGAGTCCGTTTCCGCAAAGGGAAGCGGGGGAACCGTCGCGGTTGTAGTAATTCATGCGGATCGGGTCGCCGTCTTTCTCCCTGCGGAGAAGGATCAGGCCATCCGCGCCAATCCCCCGGTGACGGTCGCAAATCTTTCGGATACTCTCCGCGTCCGTGTTCCAGAGACGGGCGGAGTCGTCGGCGAAGATAAAATCGTTCCCGGCGCCGTGCATCTTGGTAAAACTGAAATTCATCGAATCCTCCCGGTATGGGTTATAAAAAGATATCTCCTTTTGATGAAGATATCAAACCTTCTTCCGAAAAAGTTTTCGATTATTCGCAGAAAGAGAGCCGGCGCGTGCCGCATCGATTGTCCCGTAAGACGGCTGCGGGAACCGCGGAAAAAAGGACTTGAGACCGCACAGTCCGGACCGTGAGCCTCAAATCCATTTTTTCTTCCATCCGGCGGAAAAATTCCGGACCCGTCGTGAAACGGAAATTACTTGCCGAACTCGTCCGGTTTGATCTTGAAAGCCGGATTCTGGCGTTTCACGCGTTCCGTGACGCGCACGACGTCGAAGGCTTCCTGGAGTTTCACCGGGAAAGGCTTCTTTTCGCGGACGGCCAGATAAAGATAATGGTAGATGATGCCGACATCCCAGCCGTTGGACGGCTCCACCATGATGGTCTTGCGGATCCATTTCGGCTGGGAACTGCCGCCGAAACCGCCGGACACGGGAGGAGTCTCGCGATGGGCGGGTGTCGCCGGGGTCTTCCACTTCGGATCGAGGTATTTCAGCTTGATGTCCTGTTCATCCTCGCTGATGAGCGATCCCCGGGTGCCGTACACCGCATATACGGGCGACGGCAGGGCGACGCCTCCGGAGATTTCCACATCGACGACGCGGCGGTTCTCTCCGCGGAGAACGATCTTGAGATGGTCTTCGGCGTCGCCGCGGCCCGCAATGTTCTTGAGGTCGCTCCAGACGGATTCCACCGGGGATTCGAGCAGCCGGAGCGCATGGTCGACCAGGTGCGGGCCCCAGTTGTTGAGCTGGCCGCCGCCGCAGTCGATCAGGGTCTGCCAGTCGTTGCGACGCTGATAACCGTGACGCCGCAGCTTGATCTGGAAGACCTCGCCCAGCACGCCCGAGGCGATGATCTCGCGGATGTGCTGAAAGGCCGGCTCGAAGCGCCGGTTGTGGCGGAAGAAGAGCTTGCCGGGATATTCCTGGGCCGCCTTCTGCAACTTGAGCGCGTCGCGGTAGGTCAGGGCGATGGGCTTTTCCAAAAA
>MWCA01000178.1 GCA_002069785.1 Lentisphaerae bacterium ADurb.Bin242
CCTCTTGTACCAGATTGTGGAATCAGAGCCGTTCCCTGTAGACAACGGCATATCAAGGTATTTCGTAATTCGTCTAGTCAATGCCGGAAACGTAGCCCTGCAAAACATCTCGTTCCGTGCCTCATTTTCGTCTGGTCGAATCACGTCGCATGCAACTTCAGATGAAGATCTCCCGCTTATCGTCGCGGAGGATGGGGAACAGATTTCTGGGTGCATTCCTTTGATTAATCCCAAAGAGAGTTTTCGGGTCACTATAACCATTGCAGGCACACCAGACATATCTTCACCACTTATTTCCGCACGGACAGTGGGTTGTACTGCCACTCAACGATCGGAGGAGGTAGGACTCCCATACTTGGTCTCATATTTCCTCGGCCCAATAGCAACAAGCCTGATTATTATTCTCACTCTCAATACCATCATGTCCTGGTGGACATCCAGAACGCAATCAGAATTATCTCACAGAATAATTGCGTCGGACGCAGAGACAAAGCTCATAATAGATGACATACAGGTTTCAGTTGAAAGGATAATGACCGAAACTAAGGAGCTACAACAGGAATTGCAAACAAAAAAACAAGAATACGAGCGTGGCAAACCAGGACATGAGCAGAATATATTTGCCATCCTCAACCGTTCAGGATTAGGCCATCTTGTTCCGCAACTGATCATGATGGGCGACGAACTTCCCTATTGGAAGACGGGTCTGTTTCTGATGCATTCTTTCCTTCAGGATGGAGAGAACGGAGACAAGTATATCTCAGCCCTATCCAGCCTGTTGGAACAAGATACGATACCAAGCTCATCCGGCTTCCTCGCATATCTAGCGGGCAAGATTGAGCAGGAACGAGGGAAGAGGGATTCTGCAATCGCCTTCTTTGATCGCTGTAAGGCCAAAGCTCCGCTGACCTATGAACACCTCATGACACAGGATCCCGCATACGATCTTGAAACACTGAAAGAACGCTTGAGGGCGTCTAAACCGAAAGAGCCAACTGCTGTGCCCAACAAGCCAAGTGGTGGACAATAACATAAATTTTGATGCCAATTGCTTCATATTTTTCCAGGTCATCGATTTTCAGACTTTGGAGCCTTTGAAAATATCAGGAATAATCCCGGACACGTTCCATTCAAAGGCGCCGTGATACCTCTTGAAAAACCGTCGGTTCACCGGCGTGCGCTCCGTCACGCCCTGAAGAAGCCATACCCAGGGAAAATTACCTGTCAAAGTCGAGGAACGGAGCCGTAGAGGCGAATAGACACCGTCAGAAAAGCCTAGTACGCCAGGTTTTCGATGCAAACGCCGCCTCGGGCTTGACGGGGTAATGGTACGGCGCAAAGATTGTTCCGAAACCGTGATTGCCGATGCAAACCTCGCTGCGAATCTGATCCGTTGGGAACAGGAGACCGCAAAGCTTTTAACGCTCTGTTCTCAGGGAATGTTTTTCGATAATACTTGCGATGAAAATACAGTTGCTTTTTGGGTGGCAGCATAACCGCCTCCGGTTCAGCAAACCCAATGCTAGTGAAATCCTTTTCCCGAACATCTATAATTTGCCGTATTATTCATCTCTGTATTTATAATGGCACGCTCTCTTTTCCGGAGGCTTCTTTCTCTCACGGCTTTCCAAAGCGTTTTCCATTCTGATGGACCACGTTCAATTCCGCGATATTTTCCTTGAGGCTGTCCGGAACGAGGGTCGTCGGAGAGCCGTCCTCGCGGAAATGAATCCAGCAGTTTTCCGTTTCATTGCCGAACATCCCGATCGGCCGCATGAAATGATAAGATTCCCCTCCGCCTGTATTATAGGCACAGGGTGGATTTATCGGGATTCCCTGCCGCATGGATTCCTTCAGTTCGGACAGATACTTCTCATAAACATCTCGAGGGGAGCAGCCGTTCCGAATGCAAATTTCAGCGGCCATCCCGACAACCTCCCCCAGCATTCCGAGCGTCCGCATGACGCGAACAGAGGAAAACGCCACGTGGGAAAGGCTCAGACAGCGGCCGCCGAGAAACAGATTCTGGACATCCCTCGCATACAAACAGCGATAGGGAACCGGGTAAGGCATCCGGATGCCCCGGTGATAGGCGCAGGACTGGAACGCCTCCCCGAATTTTTTCAAGTTTTCCGGGTCCGGATAATGCAAGTCGATGCTCCATGTGACAGCGCCCGTCGCATCCTCATAAGGTACCTTGTTTTCAAGATCATTCTGCGTGAGGATCAAGTCTCCGCACACCCGGTAGCTTTCACGTTTTCCGCCGATTGCTGAAATCCATACCAATTCCATGTTTTTCCATTCCTCTTTCCGACGGGAATGGTTTTTCAGGAAGGACCAGTTGGCATAGCAGGTCATGAGTCCATAGTCGCGGATGCGTTCGATCTCCATGACCTGATCGCGGTATTGCCCGGTTTCCCAATCCCAGCAGCAGTCGAAACGGGCCAGCGCGTTGTCATCGTTGAACTCAATTCCCCAGTCGATGTCCGGGAATGCTGCTTCCCTATCGCGCACACGGGTTTCCCAGAGCGTGGAATGTCCCATGACCATGCGTTCCGGTTCTTCCGGCGCAAGTGATTCACCGAACTCCGCCCTGCTTTCGCAACCATACATGATTTTGCATCCAGTCAGACGGGACAGCACGGCGTCGCCGGTACAATCCGCAAACAGCTTCGCTTTGCGGCGAGTCTCTTTCCCGGTCCGTACCGAACGTGTGATGATTGCCATGATCTTGCTCGGATCGGTCGGATCAGTTTCGACAGCAAGAAGCACCTCATTCAGGAGAAGTTCCTTACTCGGCGTAAAAAGGACGGCTTTCCGCGCATCCTCGAACAGTTCCGCGTCTTTTTTGTCACCGGGCCGTCCCCGGATCGGCGAAATGGCCGTGGCGATATTGCCGAGTTCCGGATAAGGCGGTAAGTTAACCTTCCCGCCGGTCCACACGCGAACCTCCGAACTGCCGCAGCCGCCAAGCACCGGACGATCCTGAATAAGCTTGAATTTGAGTCCCTTCCGTTGTGCGGCGATCCCGGCACAGATTCCTGCGTACCCCCCGCCGCAGATCAGCAGGTCGTATTCTTCCGGGTCATCCGCGATCACGGTCCTGCAAATCCGGCGGCGAAAGGAGGAAAGCGCCGTACGGTCATTCGGCGGAAGATCCGCTGCATCCGGAGTCAGATAAACGGCGTCGCAGCGAGCGTCGAACCCGGTCAGGTCGTGGAGCGCGAGGCAATGAAGTCCGCCCTCCAGTTCAACGCTTCCGGCTTTCTGCCAGTTCCACTCTGAACCATTGGTACCGAGAATCTGTTCCAGAGGGGTTTCATCGATAAGCAGAAGGAAACGTCCGGCCGGAGTTCCCCGCTTCCAGACCGCAGTCCAGTCGCGGGTGCGGACATGGACATGCCAGAGCGTCTTCTCCCGCGTGTGGAATTCCGTACGGGCGTCCCGGACCGGCTTTCCGATTCCGTGTGCGAACAAATACATAGCTCCCATAGCTTCGATGCACTGCGTATCGACGGTCCATCCACCGAGATCGTCGAAGGTTTCCGATTCGAGAAAAATTCCATCCATGATCGTTCTCCCAGTTCCTTATGATCAATTCGGGAAGCATTTTACATCGGACAGATGTCCTGCACCATCGGTTGAATTGTGAGGTCGGTGATCGCCAGATGATCGGGAGTTTCCAGAATCTCTTTAACAAGGACACCGAGCTCTTCCGGGCTGATGCATTTCGAAGCTAGTTCCGGGTTTTCGGACGCACCTGTGATGTTCGCCGCTTTATTGAAAGCGGTCTGTCCCCAGGACGGCGTGAGACACGTCACGCGCACCCCGAACGGACGAAGTTCCGTATAAAGCCCATGGCTGAATTTGGCGACACCCGCCTTGGCTGCGGTGTAGACGCTCCAGCAGGGCCACGCATAGAAGGCGCATACACTCGAAATATTGAGGATGGTTCCGTACCTCTTTGCGCACATGATCTTTGCTGCGCGGGAACAGCCGAAAATTACTCCGGTCAAGTTGGTGCCGAGGACGGCAAGGATGTCTTCGTCGCGCTGTTCCGCAACCGGAGCGATATGCCCGCCCGCGCCCGCATTGTTGACAAGGACGTCGATATCGCCCATTTCCACGAACACCCGGTCCCAGTCCGCGCCGCTGGACACATCCGCGCAGACCGCCCTGACGCCGAGTTCGGAAGCCGCTTTGTCCAGTTTGTTCCGGGCGCGACCGGTAATCCAGACTTCGGCGCCGGCCTCCTTGAGAACTTTTGCAATTCCGAAACCATAGCCGGATCCCCCTCCGGTCACCAGAATTTTTTTGTCCTTCAGATTCATTCGCGCCCTCTCTTTCAATAGAGTTTTCGTGAAATATGTTCGGCTGTCTCTTTGATCTGCTCGGCGATGGTTTTCAATTTGTCCATGGAAAGCCGGGAAGCCGGGCCACTGACCCAGACCGCCGCCGTCGAATTACGGCGGGAATCCAGAATGGGCGCCGCCGCACAACGCAGGTCTTCGAGTTCCTCGCCACGGTCATATGCGATTCCGCTTTTGCGGATCTTTTCGAGCTCCTTCCGGAAATCCCGTTCGTTCCGAATCGTGTGTTTCGTGAAGGGTGTGAACCGAATTTCCCGGATCAGGTTCGCCAGCCGTTCTTCCGGAAGAAACG
>MWCA01000179.1 GCA_002069785.1 Lentisphaerae bacterium ADurb.Bin242
CATCGTCTGTTTCTACCGGCCGGTCGGCTGGGAAGCGGAAGGCGCTTTCCCGCGCCTCTTTCTCTGGGGGATCGAGTCTTCCTCCGGTTACATCGGACTTCAGGGGGCGAACGACCCGAAGACCGTTTGCATGTGCCAGCGCCCGTTTCAACTGATGCTGCTCTATGGAAAAAGACTCCCCCAGAAAGTCTATTCGATTCCCGCCCCCGGAAAAAAGGGTTGTTCCGGGTGGCACATGCTGGCTTTCTCCTGGGCGGGCGATCAGCTTTTCCTGAAATGGGACAGGGAACCGGCGAAGCTCTTCGCCAACGGCCTGCCCCTCGCCGACAGCGATTTTCCGGGCGATCATTTTTCCCTCGGAAGTTCCGACCACTGGAATTATCTGCTGGATGAGTTCATCATCTACGGCAGAAAACTGTCCAACGACGAACTGAATCAACTCTATGACGATAGTATCAAAGGATGAAAGGTTAAAAACATGAGATTTCTCCCGACCCTGTTTCTCTGCGCCCTTTTCGGGTTCTGTCATGCGAACGATCCGGCCCAGGCCCGGTTCGCGATTCCCGAAATGAAAACACCGCCGCAGATCGACGGACGCATTCAGCCCGGCGAATGGAAGGACGCGGTTTCCCTGTACGGGACGGTCCGCCACAATTCCCCTTACCTGAGCACGCGCCGGGCGTCGCTCTCGTTCGGGCTGGACAAAAAATACGTCTACCTTGTCTGCCGGAGCGAACTGCCTCCGGAGGGCATGGAGCTTTCCGCCCGCGCCCGGAAACGCGACGGCGCGGTGTATCTGGACGACAATGTGGAGTTTCTGCTGTGTCCGCCGAAAGAGGATTTCGTGTATCAGATCATGGTCAACTGCAAAGGATTCACCTTCGACCGGAAATACCCGGTCGTCAACGGCGGAACCACGCCCGCGGATGCCCGGGACTGGAACCCGGACGCCTTGATCCGCTCTTCTCTGGAAGATGGTTTCTGGACGCTCGAAATGCGCATTCCTCTGTCCGATTTCGGCGTGACGGGAGCACCGGAGAAAAATCAGGTCTGGCGGATGCTGGCGGGACGCAACTGGTGTCACCCGATGCAGCAGACCACCTTGAAAAAAGTCCAGTATTTCACGAATCCGGAAGAGATGGTTCCGTTCACCTTCTCGCCGGACCTCCCGCACGTGTCTTTCAACGGCCTGGGCGAAAAGGAGAAGGAAGGCTCCTTCCGGCTCTCGTTCACGGTCGACAACGCCACGCAGCAACCGCGTGAAATTCAATACCGGATCACCGTCGTTTCCGACGCGTCGCCCCGCCAGGCGGATTCGACGATCACCGTTCCCGCCGGAAAATCGGTGCCCGTTGAACTAAGCTTTACAGAAAAGACACAAGTCATCCGCACCCTTCACGCCGTGTTTCAGGATGTGAAGAGCGGGCAGGTTCTCTATGAACGGACCTTCTCCTGGGATCCCGCCGACAAACTCCGCTGGAAAGACCCGAAGACAAAACAGGGGGCCGAACTGGAAATCGGCGTCTATCCCTATTATAAAAAGATACGGGCCCGTTTCGGGACTCCCGCGGAGCCTGTTTCCAACTGGAAAAGCGCCGTTTTTTCCGTCCGCAGGGACGGCAGGGAAGTTTCCAGCCTGAACGCGGAAAAAACGCCATGGGGATTCGAGGCTGAAATTCCCTTCGAACCGGCCGCCGGCAAATACACGCTTCAGGCGGACATGATCGACGGGACGGACGCGAAAATCGTCCGGAGCCGTCCGTTCGAAATCGAGAAATTCCCGTGGGAGCACAATTCGATCGGATGCGAACGGATCGTGATCCCGCCCTTCCAGCCGCTGACTTATCCGGGTTCCCGCGAGGCCAGAGCCACCCTCACGTCCTACTCTTTCCGCGACGGCTTTTTCGACCGGATCGCCGCGGGCGACGCTCCGGACATCCTGGCCGCTCCGATCAGCCTGAAAGTCAACGGTGAAATCCTTCTCGAAAGCTCGTTCCGGTTCACGGAGAAGAGTCCCGACCGCGCCCGGACCGAATCGGTTCTTGCGTGGAAAGGCGGCTCGATCCTCGTCAACGGGGAGTTCGACTACGACGGTTTCTGCAAATTCACCATGACCGTGCGTCCGAACGGGAAGCAGGACATCCGCGAAGCGGTCCTTGCCGTTCCGCTGAAAGGGGAGTATGCGAAGCTGGTCCACTCGGTCTGCAACCAGATGAAATACAATGACGCCGACTTCATTCCGCCGGGAAACGGCGTGGTCTGGCGCAGTTCCCAAACGAAACTCCACCCCCAGCTGCGAGGCAACTTCCGTCCGTACGTCTGGTTCGGCGATACGGAAAAAGGGATTGCGTGGATGTCGGAGAGCGACCGTTTCTGGTCATTGTCGCCGGACAGGGACGCGCTGGAGCTGGTCCGTTCCGCCGACCGCGTCACGCTGAACGTGAACATGGTCAACAAACCGACCGTCTGGGAACGGGAATTCACGATTCAACAGGCGTTCCAGGCGACTCCCGTCAAGCCGCAGCCGGAGTATCGGCGACGCCTCATGGAACGGGTCAAATTCGTCAACGCCTGGAACCTCTGCACGCTGGCCGGACCGGCCTGCTGGAGCGGCGGTCTCGGAGCCGCCTATTTCCATCCGCTCAACGAGGATTATTCCTACGTGAACCTGCTGAAAAAACGTCAATTCTCGAAAGAGGGCGACGAACAGTTCATCGAAGCGTTCATCGAGCGCAACGCCGCCTCCCAGCCGGAGGATATGAAAAGTTTCCTGCGCCGTCACCTCCAACGCGGAATCGCCTTCGCCAAAATGGGCGACTACCTGATTCCCTACATCAACGCCCGCTTCTCGCACATGGACTGGCGCGACTACAAGACCTATATGGATGAATGGTGGTGTTCCGAATACCGGGCGGAAAATGCCGATGAATACAACAACACCCCCGTGAAAAGCTATCAGGACATGGCGCTCTGGAATCTGCGCCGTCTCGTGCGCGAAGGTCTGGACGGCATCTATTACGACAACATCCGCGACTGGAGCAACCCCAATCCCGTGACCGGCCCGGCCTACCGCCGGGAGGACGGCACAATGCAGCCCTATTTCGACCTCTTCGCCCTGCGCGAATTCGCCAGACGGACCGCAACCATGCTCTATGTGGAAAAGAAAACCTTCCCCGACGGACGCCCCGTCCTGACCTTCCACATGACGAACACCAACATCGTTCCCGTCCTCTCCTTCGGAACGATCGCGCTCGACCTGGAAGCGCAGTACGGAAGCAAGGACTATCAGGACCGTTTTTCGGAAGGGTATCTGCGAAGCTGTACGATCGGCACGCAGACGGGCGTCATCCCGGAAATCCTGATTCAGATCACCGGTAACAACCGCGCGTTCACCACGAGAACCTTCCTTTCCGTGACGCTTGCCTACGAGCTGCCGTTCGTGCTGAATGCCGGCGGAGTGGAGAACGACTGGTTCAAGGTGTGGGGGAAGCTTTATGCGTTCGGCTATTCCACGCCGCAAGTCGAAGTCCGCCCGTGCTGGGTGGAGAAGGACGTGAAAACCTCCTGCGCGGACTGGCGTCTGACCACGTACCGGAAAGCCTCTTCGGGCGAGACCGTCATAGCCGTGTGCAGCTTCGGGAAGACCGCGAGGGGAACGGTCGATTTCTCCGGGCTCGGGCAAGGCCCGTTCCGCTGCACCGACTTCGAAACCGGCACGGAAATTCCCTCGTCCGGAGGAAAAGTCTCCCTCGAAATCAAAAAGCATGATTTCCGTCTCCTTCTGGTCTCGGAACAGCGGTAACAGAGAAAGGATTCCCATGAAAAAGACAGCATTCCTTTTATTCTTCTGTTTCGCCGTGTTCCTCCATGCGGAAATCCTGAAGGACGACACCTTCCGTACTCAGCTCAACAACTGGAACATTCCGTCCTACTGGAACGGGAAAATCAGCCGGGAGAAGCAAGAGAAACAAGGCTTCCTCCGGCTCGAATCCACGGAGAAAAACGGGCGGACGTTCGCCCGCGCCCTCTCCTTCAGCCGGCAGATCGACTTCTATCCGGAATACAGAATCCGCATCGCGGTCCGGGTCGAAGGCTCCGGCACTTTTCTGGCGGGTCTCCTTTTCTATGACAGAGATTCAGGAAGTCCGACCTACATGCCGGGGGAAAAACTCCAACTGACCGATGAGCTCCGGCAATACGAAACCTCGTTCGTCCTGACGAAAATCCCGCGCATGATCCTGCCTTATCTGGAAATCGACGGCAAAGGAACGGCGCGGATCGAGTCCTTCCGGATGGAAACGGTTGCGGAGAACAACGCCTCCATTGTCTCAAAGACCCCCTTTCAGGTCGTGAAGTCGCCCGGAGAACTTTCCCCCGTGACATTTCAGACCTCGATGCCGGACCGGGAGTTCCGGCTGTATCAGAAGAACCGCAACCTCCTGACGGAAAGGAAAACGAAGAGCGACGCGTCCGGAAAAGTTGTTTTCGAGCCCGAAAAGAAGGGAGAAGGCAATGTGTTCCTGACCGCGACGGCGG
>MWCA01000180.1 GCA_002069785.1 Lentisphaerae bacterium ADurb.Bin242
TCCAGTCGATTTCACAGAGCGCGTTGCGGTCGTCGATATAAACGTCCGCGCCGACTTTTCGGGGATCGGTTCCCCATTCGGCAATCTGTTTTTCGCTGTGACAGTTTACGCAGTCGGGCGTGAATCCATGGTCGGCGAGCCAAAGAAGAGCGTCGTTCAACACTTTTCCTTCGCGGCAAGTCCATAGAATGACTGTGTGTCCGTCTTGCTGAAACCGGGTCAGAACATCCACCGCGCCGGGTATTTCCCCGTGTATTTCCGGGAACGTCGTCCGGGCGATGGTGTTGTCAAAATCAACGGCGATTATCATCGGGTATCGCCTCCTTTCCTAAAATGGAACCTCGTCCAGGTCATCCTGCGCCACGCCGAGGTCGGCGGGACCGTTGGACGGCGGGTCGAATTCGGAATCAATTTCCCTTGAATCGTCGCCCGGTTCGCGCATGACGGGACGCTCTTTTAAACGCCAGCCGGTGATCCGGTCGAATTTTTCGCCAGCGACCGTTTTGACGGTGATCGATTGTGGTTCGGCCAGAAGCCCCTCGTTGGCCAGCGAAACGGCTTCTCTTGCTGTCTTCGGAACCGGACAGCCAAGTGCCGCCCGTTCGCGCCACCATTTTTCAAATTTGCCATGGGCGTATCCGGTATGTTCCGGGCAAACCCATTCCGATTTGAAATCGTTGAAGCCAATTTGATAATCAACGCGCATGGTTTTCGGGGTGTCGGGATCAGCATACCGCTTTTCGTGAACGGCATAATAGGTTCCCTGCACCTCATAATCCGTGTAATCCACCTGACCGGAAAGCACACCGGCGCTGGAGGCCGTCCTGGAAATGTTGCTCGTCTCCGGCGGAGGAAACACATAGCCGCATTCGGGACACGCCGAATACGCCGCATGAATCAGCGCCAGACATTGCGGACACTTCTTCGCCGGAGCGTCGCCACCTTTTCCTGCACCGGGTTCTTTGACGCGGATCATATCCACCGGTCCATGCCGGAGAATGTTGCCGCCATAATCCAACACAAGGCAATTGGTCTTTCCTGTTTCCGGACTGAGCCGGGTTCCGCGTCCGATCATTTGCACCAGAAGTCCGGCGCTGTTGGTCGGGCGAAGCAACACGACGCAATCCGTGTTCGGCGCGTCAAACCCTGTCGTAAGCACATTCACGTTACAGAGAAATTTCAAAGACGGCTTCGGCGTTCCAAAGAGATCCGCCGGAATAACTTTGCCTTTGAAGCGGTCGATAATCTCAGCGCGTTCGCCCGAATTGGTGTCGCCGGTCACAATCGCGCATTCCCTGCCGGAAAACGCGGCAATCTTCTCCGCCACATGCTTGCAATGCTCGACACTGGTGGTGAAGATCAGCACGGCTTTGCGGTCACGGGTCAGTTCAACAATCTCCCGGCAGGCGGAGGAAACCAGTTCGTCGGTATCCATCGCGGATGACACTTCGTCGGCGATAAATTCCCCGCCGCGAACGTGCAAACCGTCGAGTTTCGCTTCGGCGCGTCCGGCTTTGGAAACGAGCGGGGACAGATATCCGTCCGCAATCATCTCTTTCAATCCGGCCTCGTAACACACTTCATTCAAAATGTTTTCCGGCTGGCAGATGAGTCCGCCCTTGAGCCGGAACGGGGTCGCGGTAAGCCCGATCACACGCACGTGCGGATTGATAATCTTCATATCTTTGAGAAAAGATTTATACATGGAATCATCGGAATCGCTATTTATGAGGTGACACTCATCGATAATTATAAGGTCGAATGAGTTCAACTCACATGCCTTGTCGTAAACCGATTGAATTCCTGCCACAATGACTTTTTCTTCCGTATCCCGGCTCTTCAATCCGGCAGAGAAAATCCCGATGGGGATGTCGGGACAAAATGCTTTGATTTTTCCTGCGTTCTGTTCCAGCAACTCCTTCACATGAGCAAGAATCAGCACACGCCCATTCCACTTTGTTACGGCATCGGATGCTATCATCGCCAGCACCACGGCCTTGCCCGTGCCTGTTGGCAGTACCACACACGGGTTGTTTTCTTTTGTGCGGAGATGCTCATAAACAGCCTCAACCGCAGCGGTCTGATACGGTCGAGGAACAATCATTTCAGTCCTCCAAATTCCGTATTCCGGCTTTGAGCAGGTCAAATGCCAGCTGGTCTTTGATCTGTTTTAGTCGTGGCTTGTTGATGTGAAGCGTCCGGCGGATTTCGCCATCCTTATATCCATTGATATAAAGGAAGCAGACAAGCCGCATCGTGTCGTCGCGGATTTCTTTTACGAATTGCTGGACAATCTGGCAACGCCGTCCGTTGTTTTGTCTCCGTTCTTGCATAAATCTCCGTCCATATCTTCCAGTTTTACGAAACACAATCCGCCATCCACTGGCTCATGCATTTCAAGGTAAATTCGTTTGATTTGACAGTCGTCTTTGAAAAGTCCCGCCGCTTGCAAAGTATCCAGCAGGACTTTTCCTCCGACGTTGTCCAAATCCCGTCGCCGCCGATCCGGAGGATAGAATTCCGCACGTAGCGAAATTCTGCCCTGAAACGGTCGAAAGGCGGTCTGGTTCACAAGCGCGGTCACCAATTCCCGGTATCGCCGCCCGTCGCGGCTGATCAGCACACGCGGACCGACGTGCCGGTAATAATGATTCACGCTTGGAGGCCACGGGAGTTCAAACTCCTGCGTCATTTCCCGGAACCGAACTGGAACAGGAACGGACTGTTTGACGGAACCACACCGCCGGGGGCTTTGCCGTCCCAGCGTTTTGCCGATTCCAGCTTGGCCTCGGCCTCCATCTGACGGATTTTCAGCTCGACCATCTTGGTTTGCGCTTCGGCCGCTTTGGCGAATTCCTCAGCTTTCAGACGCTCGTTTTGGGCAATGGAAAGGTCTTTTTCATTGATGATCTTTTGTGCTTCGCGCTCCTGCTCCGCCTGTTTGACGCGGGTCTCATTGACGAAAACGGCGTCAATGGTTTTCTGCACTTCCGCGTTATCATAGGACATGCCGTCCGCGATGCCTACCGAGGAAATTGTGATGCCGTATTGGGCGAAATGGGAGGTCAGTTCTTTCGAGAGATCGAGGACAATATCTTTCTTTTCCAGCTGACACTTCGAGAGATTGCGGCTGCCGAATTCACGCGCAAGCACATTCTGAATAAATCCTTTGACGTTTTTGTTCATCACGTCAGAAAGAGAATTGCCCGGATAATAATAGAGGAATTTTGCAGCATCCTCCTCGCGGATCATGCCGGTGCAGTTGACCCCGACCGTGAAGCCGACGCTGTCCAACGATTCCACCTTGATTCCGGCTTTTTCCAGCCATTCGCGAGTGACGGGAGAGCGGTCAACCACGATCACACGGGCGAGCGGAATCCATTCGTAATCAAACCATGCGCGGCCGGTGGAGCGTTTGCGAAGCGGAATTACAATCCGCTTGGTGGCGACTTTGGCCTTTTCCAAATAGTCAATGGACATAAACTGCGCCTGTTTCGCCTTGGTGTCCCCCTCCAGCGGAACCACAAAAGCGGTCTCGTTATTCTTGACCTCAACGGCCTGTTCGGTGGGGTATGGGCCGCATCCGGTGAGGATGAAAGCGGAGATGACGACGGCAAAAAGAATGGTAAAATGGAACTTGTTCATGTTGATTTTTCTCCCTGAAAAGATTGAAGATTCGGGCGACCAGCCAGCCGATGCAGAGCCATGTCGCGATGTTGGATACAGTATTGACGGTTTCAAGCCCGACGAGATAAAACATCCCGGTGGGAAGCGTGCCGTTGACCTGCTCGGCCAGCGTTTCCGTTCCGACGAGATACGGCGCGACACGCGCCGTAAACCGCGCCAGAACGACCGCCAACGCGAGAAAGAACGCGGGTGCGATGAGTTTTCGCATCGTCATTTCCTCGCCCACGGCGGCGCAGAATTCGAGCCCGTCTGCGCCGGAGGAGTCGCAGGTTTCGCCGCGACCGCGCCGGAAAGCGACACGCGAGGCGCAAAGCCTTTGATTTCGTTCACGATCTCGTCGTCCTGATTCTTGCGACAGCGGACGGTGACGGTCAGCGGCAGATTGTGGAGTTCCACCGAATCGCGGGGCTGCGGCACGTTGACCGCGCGGCAGATTGCGGAGAGATCCGCACGGGCGATGCGGACGGCGTCGGGGTTCGCGTTTTCCAGATTGAGACGCGCCCAGAGTTTCCGGTTCTTGTATTCCCCCTCGATCACCTCGAATTCGAGCTGAAGATACTGCCCGTTGCCGTTCTTGGTGGGCTTCATTTCCGAATCGGTGATGACGGCCTGATATTTGCCCACCGGGATCGGGTCAAACCCGGTCGACGGTTCGACCTCGTTCGCATTGAAATTAAGAGTTGCCATGTGATGTTTTTCCTTCGTGTTATGCCATACAAAAGGCGTGATGGTTGAAAGCGGTTCTGATTTTCGGCGGCTTCGGGGGCGGTTCGCTGACCGCGACCGCCGG
>MWCA01000181.1 GCA_002069785.1 Lentisphaerae bacterium ADurb.Bin242
GCCCGCCGTTTTTTTTGGGTGCGCTCTGACGGAAGAGGAGGAGTTATTTCCCGTCCGGAGTTTTCACCGGCTGCGGAGCCTTGTCGTCGAGGTTGGACCGGATGTTGATCTTGATGTCCGGTTCCTGCCGGGGGGCGGACACGGGTTCTTTTTTCAACGGTTTTTCCTTGAGGATCGCCGAACTGGGAATCTGGAAAAATTCCGCCTTGAGGATAATCTTGTAAACGGGAAGATCGGGATCTTTTACGCCCATGAAGAAATCCCGGCTTCTTTCCTGCTGGAAATCGCTGGTGGTGTCATCGATTGGAATCCAGGAGGGCGCCGACTGGTTTTTCACCTGGTCGCTGCGGACTTCCCCCTCCTTCTGGTGGTCGATGGAAAGGATGAGCACCGCGTTTGCGCCGTGGGAGCGCGCAAGTTCAATCACCCGGTCTTTGATCTGGCTGAGCTTGTAGCTGGAGGTGGAGGCGCTGGCCGTCACGCTTCCCACCGGGATCCGTTCTTTCTCCGGAACGGGAAACTGCGTTTTTTCATAATAGACAACGATTTTCGCATCGTCCGGCAGCGGTGGCAAATCTTTCCTGGCAACATAGTCAACATGGATGCAGCCGGTCAGAAAACTGACCGTTCCGGTAACAAAAGCCGACAGGACTGCCGTGAAACCAGCGTGTTTCATGAAATTATTCTCCTTCTCTGCGAACTGTTTTTATTTTCAAGCAGCGCTTCCGACGTGAATCCGTTCGACCCGGGGCCCGAAGGAGCAGAGCACATCATACGGATGCGTCCCCTTCAGACCCGCCCAGCTCTCCACCGTTACGGCGGATTGTCCCGTGCCGCCGATCAGGGTGACGACTTCCCCCGGAGACGGCGGATCGTCCCCGAACGCCTCCAGCGAAACTGTTGTATAGTCCATGGAAATGCGCCCCAGGATCGGACAAGATTTTTCCTGAATGAGCACGTGTCCGCGGTTGGACAGCCCCAGCGGAAGCCCGTCCGCATAGCCGGCGGTAACGGTCCCGACGCGGGTGGCTTTTTTCAGACGGCATGTCGAATTGTATCCGATGCCGTGTCCGGCGGGCATCATCCGGTGCGCCAGCAGACGTGTTTTCAGAGAGAAGACAGGCCGCAGCCCCAGCGTGTTGGCTTCTCCCGTGAAAGAACCGTGGAGGCCGATTCCCGTTCGCACATGGGTGAACGGAGGTTTCAGGACGCTCGGACAGTGGTGGACCGCGTCGCTGTTGGCCATATGAATCTTCCGGAAGGCAATCCCTTTCCCGCCCAATTCCCCGAGAACCTGGAGAAAGCGCTGTATCTGCCGTGTGTTTTCTTCGTTTTCCCCGCGCTCCGAAGAGGGAAAATGAGCATAGATTCCGCAGCAGTTCAGATTCGGCAGTTTCAGAATCTCCGGAATCACCTCCGCTGCCGCGTCCGCCAGAATGCCGAGACGTCCCATGCCGACGTCCACTTTGACGTGGCATTCGGTGATCTTGTTCTGCCGGACGGATTCCGCGCTGATCCGCTTCGCGGCCTCCAGGTCCGTAATTCCAAGGATAATGCCGTTGGCGACCGCCTCCGCCCGTTCAAAATCCAATACTCCGCCCAGAATCTGAACCGGTTTCCCCAGCGGCTTGAGAGCGAGAGCCTCCTTCAGATCCGCCGTACAGAAACCGACCGCGCCGGCGCGGTCCAGCCGACGGGAAATCGGTCCGACGCCAAGGCCGTACGCATTGGCCTTCAGGACCGCAAGGGGTTTGGCCGGAGCCGCCGCGGCGGCAATTTTACGAAAATTGTCCTCGGCTGTGTCCAGGTCGATTTCCAGCCAGACCCGGGCGCGGACATTGCCATCGTTCATTTTATCGTTTGTCCTTTGAATGAAATCCAAACAGTTTCCGCATAACATATCACCGATCCGCCCGATTTCAAGAAAAAAAGCCGGGCGGCGGCCTCCTCCCGGAACCGGACGGAACCCAAAAGTTACCGGCTGATTTTTTCAGGAGTGACGAGGATGAATTTTTCACGCCTGTTATTTTTGCTTTCCCAGGGAAACGACGCCTCCCGGAGAAACGTATTTTCCGAGATCCGTTTCCGCAAGTCCTCCGATGGAACCTTCCGGAAATGACGGTCCTGCGCGATGACGACCGCCTTCTGCCCCTTGTACTTCTCGAAGAACGCGCGGAGTTCCGTGTCCCGCATTTCTTCGCCGCCGGTCTCATTGTCGAGAATCCGGATCTTCACCGGAAAGCCGAGATAATAGGTCGGATCGATGTAGTTCCGGCAGTAATATGCCACCCGTTCCGGCGGGATTCCCTCCTTCCGCAGAATGTCCCGGACTTCCGTGAAAAACCGTTTTTCCGAACGGAGCTCCGCATCGGCGACCGGAATCACGATTCCGAACACGGCAATGAACACGACGGCCAGGGAAAAAACGCAGATCCCGAAATCCGTTCCGACTCCGGCGCCCCAGGGACTGTCCGGACGGACATATTTCCGGAAGTAGAAAAAGATGACCGCGAGGATCGCCGCCGCCGGAACCGACAGCAGCATGAAGAAAACCAGGAGGTCTTCCGGAAACCGGAACGGGAGAAGTTTCCGCACCGCCAGTCCGATCAGCGGACCGCAGAGCAGCAGGACGATCCCTGCCGGAAACACCCAGACATAAATCTTCAGGAGAATCCGCCTGATTTTCCCGAGAATATCCTCCGGGTCCGCCGCCAGGAAGAAACGCCCGGTCAGGATCGCGCAGTAAGGAAGGATCGGAAGAATGTAGTAAACCCGTTTGGAATCGGAAAGGGAAAAGGCGGTGAAAATGGCCGCAACGGAGATCAGAAGCCAGCGGTCTTCGGGACCGGACTTCTTCCAGCTCCGGACGCCCCATGCGATCGCCAGGACAAGGAACGGAGTCCACGGCAGGAAAAGCTGGGGCAGATGGATGAAATACGCATACCAGGGCTGTTTGTGGTCGAACGCCTGGAAAAAGCGGACGATGTTTTCCTGAAAGACCAGGTTCAGCCCGTTGGCGGAATAGTCGCCGCTCTTCGCCATGGCCAGCAGGAACGGAATCAGGTAAAAACCCAGGGAAACGGCGCCGGCCGCGAAAAGGCGTCCGTTGAGATGGCGTTTCCATGAACGGTGCAGCAGGACGTCCGCCAGCACCAGCATCCCGGGAACCGCGGCCGCGCCGAGCCCCTTGGTCTGGGCTCCCACGGCGCAAAGCAGCCCGAACAGGAGATACGACCCGAAATCCGTCTTCTCCCGCCGGAGCGCATACCACGCCACGGCAAGCGTGCTGAAGGCGGTGTTCAGCATGTCCGCTTCGCCGAGCCGGCCCCAGAAGGCGAAACTGTAGACGGTGAGGAGGATCCAGCCCGCGGCGTTGGCGCTTCTTTCATCCCAGAGGCGGAAGGCGATCGTCCGGGTCGCCCAGAGGGTGGCAAGTCCCGCAAATGCGCTGGGGAGCCGGGCCAGGAATTCGGTCACAACGCCTCCGTTCAGAGAGGTCAGCAGCGCGATGAACCAGTAACTGACCAGGGGCTTGTCGAAGTACGGCTCGAAGTTGATGGTCGGCTGGAGGAAGTTGTCCTTGAGGAACATTTCCCGGACGACCTCCAGCCACCGGCCTTCCGAACCGGAGATCCCCCGCATGCCCAGATTCAGAAAAAGCAGCAGGACCGCAAGGGTTCAGAACAAAAGTCCGGGAAGTGGGAGCCGGGAAAAAAAAGGCTTTTCGGGAGATTGATCTGACATCTGCGCTTTTCCTGATCTTGATTTTTTGTCGGTTGCCGTTCCAATATGGAAGCATAATATATCTTCGGGCATCGGGATTTCAAGAAAGGGAACCGGTGTTTTTTTCGCGGATTCCGCGGCCGGGCCCCTCGTTTCAAAACCCAAAGGGAAGGGAAACCGTGCAAGTCGGAAGGAATCTTCATATTTTTCTTGCAATCCCTCCAAAAAGAAAGTATATTTTAAAGGCCAACGACTAAGGAATGATCCAAAAATATATTAAAGAAGGGAACAGCCCCATGACTGCCAGAACGATATGGATTCTCGCAGGCGTCATTTTTTTTCCGTTGATCTGTACGGCAAAGGACGCTTCCGCCGCGGCACAGGACGGCAGAGCCGCCAACATTCTGAGAACGGCGGTCAGCGCCGCCGATTATGTGGACAATGCCCAGGCGGAAAAACTGCTGTCCGAACGGGAGATGCTGGTCATGAAGATCCATAAGCTCCGGATGGAACTGATCAAGAAAGATCCCAAGCTCCGGCGGATGTACGAACAGCTGATCCAGCAGGCGCGCGAACTGGCGATGGAACTGGAATCCAAAAAGGAAATGCGGAACGTGACCGAAAGTCTCGGCGACATCGACTCGAAACTCAACCGGCTCCAGAAAAAATAACAACGTAAGGCCGATACACAACATGGGCACATACACGAATCTGATCGACGGCAAGGCCATTGCGGAGG
>MWCA01000182.1 GCA_002069785.1 Lentisphaerae bacterium ADurb.Bin242
AGTTCCGCCGGGGCGAACATAACCGTTGAAACAGGAGGATATATCGAATATGTCTGATTTCAGTATCAAATGCGAACCGGTGGCGGACGCCCCGCTTCCGGTTCAGAACGAACAGCCGAAGGAGCCGACTTTCGCGCTTCCTCCAGCGGAGCCGGTCATGGAGGCGGTCGAAGGCATCCGTTTCGATTTCAACCACGGGCTTCGCGTCCGCTTCCCGGAAACGGGCGAGTACCGCTGTGTTTTCAAGGATTTGGACACGGATTGTCTGCTCTACAGTATGGACGTGAAGCCCGGATGCACGGTTGAGAGCGTGAAGAAATTCTTCATCCGCTTCGGACTCGAAGTTTATCGGAAAGAAGACCTCCGGGAACCGGTGTTCAAACACGATCTCGATCTCGCCGGGAAAGAGGTGCTGATCCAACTCCCGGTCGGGGCATTGGGCGACACCATCGCCTGGTTTTCGTTCGTCGAACGCTTCCAGCAGAAGCACGACTGCAAACTGTCCTGTTCGATGGCTCCCGAGATCGCCGACCTCTTTCGGGCGCAGTATCCGGACATCGAGTTCGTCACGAAGGACGAGGCGGCTAAGCTCTCGCCGTATGCGACCTATAATCTCGGTCTGTTCTTCGGGGGCAATACGGATCACCAGCCGTTCGACTTCCGGCAGGTCGGCTTGCACCGGACGGCGGGGCATATCCTCGGTCTTGACGACATCACCGACATTTTGCCGCGCGTCGATCTCTCGGCGGAGCGGAAAATCAAAGAAAAGTATGTCGTAATCGCGGCGCAGGCGAGTTCCCAGTGCAAATACTGGAACCATCCCTCCGGCTGGCGTGAAGTAGTGGCCTACCTGAAATCGCAGGGCTACCGGGTGCTCTGCGTCGACCGCATGACGGAATACGGCACGGACTACACGTGGAACCACATTCCCTACGGCGCGGAGGACTTCACCGGCGACCGTCCGCTTCAAGAGCGGATCGATCTCCTCAAGGACGCCGACATGTTCATCGGCCTCTCGTCCGGCCTTTCCTGGCTGGCGTGGTGCTGCAACGTTCCGGTCGTGCTGATTTCCGGCTTCACCGACCCGGTGAACGAGTTCGCAACACCTTACCGCGTCCAGAACGCGACCGTCTGCCATGGCTGCTGGAACGACACGCGCTGCGACTTCAACCACTTCGATTTCCTGTGGTGTCCCCGGAAAAAGGAAGCCCGCGACAAGTTTGAATGCACGAAGGCGATCACGCCCAAAATGGTGATCGATCAAATCAGAAAAATCCAGGAGAAAAACCATGCAGATTGACCAATACGGCTTCGAAGCGACCAGCGAATATTTCCACCGCCGCATGCTTCAGCCCTACCGGGTGGCCGAAACGGAGGGAGTGACCTACATCTGTTTCGACGATGCGCCGCTCCGCCCGATCCACCGCGTCACCAAGACCGCCGCCGAAACCATCGTCGAATGGGCCTATGGCGCGTGGGCCGACCGCGAAAACCTCACCTACGTCCCGATCAACAAAACTCTGGAGGTGTGATTCATGAAATCGAAATATGACAGCCTCCTAGGTAAACTTCGCGAAGAGGATTCCGGAAGCGGAGACCCCACCTGCACGATCAACGGCGCACAGCCTGATGCCAACGGCAACTTCTCCGTGACCGCCGAAAGCATCGGCGCGGCGGAGGCCGAACATCAACACGAGATCGCCGATGTCGAAAACCTCCAAGCCACGCTCGACGCAAAGGCGGATTCCGGTGTTCTTCCAGAGATAAGAGCCGATGACAATGGCAGGATCGTAAAAGCCCGCTACGCGCTGGCTGGCGGCTTCGGCAACGAGCTGTTGGACGCCAAGGCGTCCTCGCTTCTCCGCTGCTGCAAGTTCTCGGAGGGAGCCATGCTCGCTGACAGCTCTCCGGCAAGCGGGACGCTCGCCACGTTCGGAACGGCTCCCAAGGCGCTCGCGGAGGGTAAGTGCGGCTACGGGATCACGAACTACGGCGGAGGCATCAGTTCCGAACTCATCTCGCAGCAGGGCGGCTTCCTCTACGCGTCCCTTTGGGTCAGGCAGACCAACGCCTACAACAGCAACATCCTCTCCTACGCGACGGAAGACGACACGACCGTCGCGGCGTTGCGCGTCGAGTCCCGCCGTCCCATGATCTACATCTGGGATCAAGATGGCGAGACCTGGGTAGTCCGCGAATCGGCAGCGTATTTCACGCTCAACACATGGTATCACGTCCTCTGCGCCTTCGACATGAGCGGAACGGTTTCACTCTACATCAACGGAGCCTTGGACGGGACGGCGACATTGGCCGTCACTCCGTGGGCGGCCGCGCAGCTGCTGATCGGCTCCATGACCAAGACGTCCGGACAGTTCCGCGGCGACCTGGACGAGATCTGCGTCTGGAGGTCGGCGACAAGCCTCTTCGCGAACGCCGCCGAGGAGCTTGCCTTCGCGCAAGCCCTCTACAACGGAGGCTCTGGACTCTTTTACGAGAGCGGACTTCAGCAGGGCTACGTTCTCGGCGAGAGACTGGCGAACGCCGGAGGTAGCGCAAACGCAGGCAGGATAGCCGTGTTGAATGTTCAAGGAAAAATCGCCCAATCAATGCTTACCGACACGGTCGCGCTCGAAGGGAGCGGCGGCGCGACGATTCCTTTCGGAGCGGCGCGGAACCAGATACAAGCCGTTTTCGACGCCATCCCGCGAGTTTGCTCCGGGAGCTCTATCAGCTTCGATGCCCCGACTGTGCACAGCTTCGACGGCTCCTCTTCAATCACTGGCGATGGAAGCATAGCCACGGCCACGCTTCCGGGTCATGATTTCGCCGTTGGCGACATCGTCTACATAGACGGCACGGTGAATTTCGACGCTACGGCCTTGCAAGCCGCCGCCGTCTCATCCGTTTCAGGAGACAGCTTCTCCTTCCCTTGGCCCTACAACGGCTCAGAGACGCCGCCATCAACAGCCATAGCAAGGAAAGCCTACGTGATTGACGGCGATCTTGGAATCGAAGGACGCTTTTTCATTGGCGGCCTTACGCTTCAAGGCCCCTCGGCAAGCGATAGCAAGCTCTGCCCCATCGTTCTGCATTTCCAAGATGGCGGATTCGGAGTTCGCAGATGCCATGGAGATGTCCGCCTCGCAAACATCCGTATCGCGGCAGCCTATCTGGACGGCGGCGCTCACGCCTTCGAAAGCGCCATGTCCAGTCAAGTTCGCCTTGAGAACTGCTTTCTCTCGGCCTCGGACGATGCATCGATCACAGGCGACAGAGCCTCGGGCCTCTACGCGACAGGCGGGGCGAACGTCTTGATGAACTCTTGCAGGCTGAGCGGAAGAGCGGCGATCCGGGTGGACGATGGCAGCGTGGCGGTTCTTCGCAACTGCGCCGACGCCTTCGCCTCGCGCTACGGAATGGAGCTGGACGGAGGCTTGATCTTCACAAACGGAACGACGCTGACCGGTTCGGTCGCCAGCAAGAACATCAAGCCGACAATGGTCTACGATGCCACACCCTAAAATTTCAAAACCAAGGAGTTTTTTGATTGAACCGACTTAAGGAAATCAGGGAGCTGATGGCGAAGGCCGAATCGCTTCAGCTGGAGAACCGCGAAATCATCGGCAAATACACGATGGCGGAACTCTGCGCCATCTACAACGGCATCGGCCCGGACTCGTTCCCCGAATGGCTCCGAGACGTCATCAGTTCGCTCCATCCGAGCCTCGCGGTCGTCGCCTTCATCCACGACATAGAGTGGCATGAGAGCGACGGCTCGAATGAGAAGTTCGCCGAATCGAACGCCCGTTTCAAAACCAACGGATACAGGGTCGCCAAGGCCGGATACGGCTGGTGGAATCCGCTGCGCTACATCGTCATGAACCAGGCGCGGCGCTTCGGGAATCTCTGTCAACTCTTCGGCTGGTCGGCGTGGTGTTCGCCCTGCGAATGCGCCGTCTGCCGCAAAAAAAAGGAAATGGAAAATGCTTAAACTCATCGTCGCAATCGGCGCGCTTGCCCTGCTCGCAGGATGCTCCCACAACGCTTCGACCTATTCGGACGGAGTCGGCCTGGAAACCACCTTCCGTCCGGATTCCGGCAAC
>MWCA01000183.1 GCA_002069785.1 Lentisphaerae bacterium ADurb.Bin242
CCCCGCCATGATCATGTTTTATACCAGCATGGGGGAACCCCCCTCTTATTTTGGCATTCTGCGTCCGGATTTGTCCCTCTACACGCCCGCGGGAATCCTGCTGCAGCAAACCCGGAAGCTCCGGGAGGGATTGGGAACCGCCTTGATGTCCAGCACAACGGTCAATGACCCCGTCGCCATTTACTATTCATATCCGTCCTCTTTCGGGGCGCGGATTCTGAATGGTCCATCCTACGACTTTGCCCGCAACAATCATGACGGCGCGATCAATCTTGTCATTTCGCTGGGACTTTCCTTCGAATATGTAACAAACGCCCGGATTGAAAGCGGAGAAACCAGTCTTGCAAAATATAAAGTTCTTCTCCTTCCGAACGCAAGCGCCGTCAGCGACAAAAATGCCGGGGAAATCAATGAGTTCGTCCGGAACGGCGGCACGGTGATTGCCGATATACGCGCGGGAATATTCACCGATGTTCTCAACGTCCGCAAGCCGGGTGCATTCGACAATGCCGCGGGAATTTCACGAAACGGAATCCAAGCCGCGCTGAAAACGAGCCTCACCATCCCCGGACGGGAAGATATGAAGCTCCTCCTGGAACCGGGCGTGCAAACCTCCGGCGGAAAAGCGCTTTTCGTTTCCCCGGAAAAGGTTCCGGCCGTCATTGTTCATCCGTATGGGAAAGGCACTTTCGTCACCCTCAATTTCTCCTTTCACGAACTTCCGGCATTCAGTCCGGAGGGAAGTGAACTCCAATCGAAAATCATCTCCTTTTTCGACAAAGTTCCTCCCCATGCGAAAGTTGCCGATGGGAACGGCAAGCCCGTATTCCGCCTTCGGAGGGCGGAATGGAAAAACGGCGACATGACGATTCTCGCCTTCAAAAGCCGTCCGGGACCGGCGATGAAATGCAAAGCCGCCCTGCCCTCGGCCCGGCATGTTTTCAACCTGAATACGGAAAAAGCCCTCGGGAAAGTTCAGACGTTCGAGTTTGAAAACACGCCTCCGATGCCTTCGTTTTTCGTTTTGAGCGACAGCGCACTGCCGGAAATCGCCCTTCAGTCTCCCGCTTCCGCCCGGCGGGGGGAAACCGTTCAGGTCACATACCATGTCCCGCAAATGAAAGGCAAACGCCCCTTCCTCCTTTCCCTCGAAAAGGACCGGAATGTATACGGCCGGAAACTGGAACTTTGCGCCGACACCCTTCCGGGCAAAGCCTCTTTCCGGATCGCCTTGAACGATCCCGCGGGGGCGTATCGTTTCGTTCTGAAGGATGTTTTCACGGGAGCGGTCCGGGAACTGCCGCTGGAAGTGCAATAAGAAGAGAGGATACGACAGACCGTAAAACATAGCGATCTGTTTTAGTACCTGAAAAAGGAATCCAGCATCATGCCGGAAATGAAAAAAAATGTTTTTTTCCGGAATTGCCGTGGATTCCGTGAAATTCAGAAATATATTCTTTACCCATAGATGGGGGTTCATGATGAGAAAAATACTGTTGGCGCTGACGGCAGCCGGGAGCGTGCTGACAAGCCAGGCGCAGGAAAATCCTTTGAAAGTGTATTTTGCTGCCTGTGCGGACAACCGGATCACACCTTCTTCGATGACATCGGAAGCGTTCTGGAAAGAGATTCCGCGAAGTTCGGATTTTGTCCGGAATGCTGCATCCAATCCGAAGTACGAGCGCACGTTTTTCCAGGCTTTCTATAACCAGGAATATTTGTTCTTCCGGGTCGAAGCCGCAGAACAATTCACAGGCAAGCTGGATTTCGGACAGTCTCCCGCAAAACGTGATTCCGAGGGGGTTTACAGGGTTTCCAACATCGAGTTCTTCTTTGATACGGAACTTTCCCGAAAGACGTATGCCCAGGTCATTCTCAACATCAACAAGGGAATTTACGATTCGTTGAGCGGAGGGAATATCACGTGGAATTATGACTTGAAAGTGGAAGTTGTACCCGGAGAAAAACGCTGGATTCTCTATGCCGCGTTTCCGTGGAGAGACCGCGGAATGGACAATGTGAATGAGTTCGGGATGTATCCCCATACCAACCCGATCCTCGGCTTCAACATCTGCCGGAACCACTTCGCGGACGGACGTTTCTCAACACAGTGGGCCAAGACCCCCGACCACAGCTTTCACCGTCCGGAAAATTTCGGGCTGCTGGTAATGTCCGGAGAAACGGACTGCACCAAAACACTTCAGAAAATCCTTGCCGGGGAGTTCGGGAAAAACGGCATCCGTCTGGAAGGCCGGATTCAAAATGCATCGGGGATTTACAGGCTGGCCCTGGAAAAGGCTCTGGCGCGCGGGGAAAGCAATGCTTCCATGCTTCCGGCTCCCCGGAAAAATGAAATGCTGGAGGAATTCAAATCCATCCGTGCCCAAATGGCGAAAAATCCTCCGGAAAGCATTCTTGCCGGACTTCTCGAAAAATGCGGTGTCCTGAATGCCTCGATTGAAAAAAATACCCTGAAACATTTAAATAAAGATCTCCTGGACGAGATCTGAACAAAAAAGGAACCGTTTCATGAAAACATCCCTTTTTTCCGCGCTGGCTTTTCTGGCCGTTCCGGCGCTCTTTGCGGCGGAGCATCCGATCCGGCCGAACAAGGACAGCCTCACGCCGGCTTCCTTTATCATCAGTTCCCAAGTCAAAACCGGTGTCACCTGCGTCAAAAATGACGCCGGGGCCTATGTGATCCGCATGGATGCCGCGGACGCGCCGAAACAGATTTACAGCGGAATCGTGATTCCGATCGCCGAAGGGGACACCTGCGTCCTGAAACTGAAAGTCAAAGGACAGGGAGTCCTGCAATTCGGATTCAACACCTACGACGGAAAAAGGCGGTATATCAAAACCGTATGTGAACCAAACACCATCCTGAAACCCGATGTGACGGAATACTCCTCCTCCTTCAAGATCGAAAAAAATCCGCAGGAAAAATCGGCGTTTGACCGTCCGAATTTTGCACTGGTCACTCTTCTGGCGAAGAAGGATACGAAAGTCGACATTGAAAAAATCGAATATGAAATCCAGAAAAAAGCCGCTGAAAAAGCGGTTATTCCCGAGTTTTGAACAAGGAGAGGTATCAAATGAAAATCGCATTGTTTTCCGCGCTGGCGGCTTTCACCGCGGCATTGAACGGAATCGACGTCAAAATCGAACCGAACACCGAGAACATTCCGAAAGACTGGATCGTCAACCTCAAGGGAGACTATGGCGTTTCCTGTAAAAAAGAAAGTGACGGAACATGGTGGATCGCGGCGAAAACCGGCAAGTCCTTCACCTCGTTTTATCCCGATATTCCAATCACGGTGAAAGGAAACGAGGCTTTCACCATCCGCGCCCAGGTCAAAGGAAAAGGCGCGGTGCGGCTGGGACTTCACCTCCATTCCCCGCAGGGATACGTGGCTTCCCTTCCGGGCGGGAAACTGGATTTCGATTCCCCCGACAAGGCGGTCTCCCTCGTGTCCAAAATCCTCATCGGAACAAATCCGGAGGAAACGGTCAGCCAATCCGCGCGGATCACAAAGGCCTATCTTTCCATACAGGCTTTTCCGGAATCGGATTTCGTGATCGGAAAGCTCGAATATACGCCCGATGGAAAAGTGGAAACCGCCTTTCAGAAGCTGGTGCTGCCGGAAGCCGTTTATGCGGTCCCCGGCGTGGAAGCCAATATTTATTTCGAAAATGTTTATTTCTGCGTGAATCCGAACAACTATCTCTTCGACGTGGATTGTCCGAAGGGATGCAACTACCGCGACCGCTGGAGCTTCACGCCCGCGGCGAATGATGCCGGGACCTATCCGCTGACTCTGACCGTGATCGGCGAAAACGGAGTTGTCGCCAAGGGAGAAACGAAAGTCGTGGTCGCCCCGGCCGATGCCGGAAAGGGGAAAGACATCTCCATCCTGATCGTGGGGGACAGTCTTACCAACGCAACGGTTTACCCGGCCCGTCTCCATTCGCTCATGAAGGGGGAAAACAATCCGCAGCTGAAAATGATCGGCTCCCATTGCGGAGGCGGCAAGACGCCCGCGCCCGGCGGAGTGGCGCATGAAGGGTACGGCGGCTGGGCCTGGAACACCTT
>MWCA01000184.1 GCA_002069785.1 Lentisphaerae bacterium ADurb.Bin242
CCGGAGAGGATTTGAAGGGCACCGCCGCAAATCTCGGAATCCTGGCCAACATGGGACTTCGCGGAAGTTTGGCCGGCACGGCGCTCAGCAAGAGTTATCGCCAGATGGCGAATCCGAAGGTTCAGGAGTTCATGCGTCTATACAACGTTGAAACGGTGGATGCGGCCGGGAACCTCCGGAAAATGCGGGATATCCTTGCGGATATGGCAAAGGTGATGAACGCAATGCCGAATGCCCAGAGGATCGCCTTTGCGGAAGAAGTGTTCGATGCCCGAGGAATGCTCGGAGGCGGAGTGCTGGTGGGAAATGTCGGCGACATTGACAAATTCTTGAAGATGCTGGACAACGCCAAGGGGGTGGCAAAGAAAACGGCCGAGGAAATGGAAACAGGGATCGGAGGCATGATCCGGATTGTGTTGTCCGCGTTGGAAGGACTTGCCATTGAAACAGGAAGTGCGTTGACTCCATGGTTGATGAATCTTTCAAAACAATTCATCGATATTGTCTACGGAGTGACTTCATTCATCCGCGAAAATCAATACCTTGTTTCCAGTTTTGCATCGGTGATTTTGTGGCTGGCCAAGGGAGCGGCCGTATTTTTTGCGATCGGAGGAGCGATTCGGTTTGGCGTAGGTCTTTTCCGATTGTTCAGTGTGGTTGTGAAAGGGGCTGAAGTTGTTATTCGCTCATTCGCTCCCGCGGTTTCGTTCTTGTCTCAGGCGTTTTCCGGCACGGCGCAGCACTTTCAGAAGGCGGCGCAAGCCGTCCGCGTATTCAATTATGCGTCTGAAAACATGTCTTCCCTCGGTGCGGCGAGGGCGGTTCATGCGCAGACTCTGGCGGTTCAGCAGTTCAGAAACGCCATGGGCGGAACCGTTTCCGGCATGTCCGATTTTTCCGTCCGCCTGCTGATGATGAACAATGCGGCCGCCGGACGGACGGTTGTTTCCGCCCTGACCGGACATCTCAATGCGTTCAAAGCGTCTCTGGCGGCGCTGCCCGCTTTGCTGGCAAGCGGTGTCGGAAGTTTGCGCGGATGGTTTTCTTCCTTCGCATCGGGAGGATCGGTCGCTCAAGTTTTTTCATCCGCATTGCACATGCTGACTTCCGGGCTGGCGGCTGTTCCCGGACTCTTTTCCTCGGCGGTCGCGCAGTTGACCGTATGGAAAACGGCATTGACGGCGGGGGCCGTCGCCGCAAAACTTCAGGCGGCGGCGCTGGGACTTCTTGGAATTATGGCAAAGGGATTGACTGCGGTGTTTGCCGCTGTCGGGAAAGCGATGAAACTGGCTTTTGCCCATCCTGTTCTGTTGGCGATTACTGCGGTGATTGCCGCCGTTGCCGCGCTGGTGTATCAGATTGTCAAAGCGGATATCGCCTTGAAAAATCTCAAGAAGGAAGCCGCGGAAGGCGCCACGAAGAATCGTATGGAAGCCGATGAAAAATTAAACGAAGGCGATACAAGACGGCAGAAATCAGGTTCTTTTTATGACCGTTTGAAGCAGCTTGCGGAGGCGTCCAAGACAAGAAAGCTCACGGAGAAGGAAATTCAGGAAGCGGAGCGGATGGCCGCAAACCTGAAGCCGTTCGGATCGTCGGAATGGGCGAAGGTGGACAAGCAGTCCGGAAAAGTGGAGCTTGCCGGCGATTCGGAAACCAGGATGAAGGACGCGGTCAAGCGGAGCGCAAAACGGGATATTGAAGCGGATCTCAAGGCGGCAAAGCGTGAAGAAAAGGCACTTAAAGACCAGCTTGACAATATTACAAAGGGCAAGGGATATAAAACAACCGTATTCGGATTTGAATGGGAAGACAGCGCGATCGACAATGAACGCTCCCGCGACGCCCAGTCGGCTCTTGATAAATTGAATGCGATATGGAAACGCCGCCGTGAATTGGAAGACCGCATGAAGAATTTCAACGCGGGGAGCGAAGCCGCGATTACAGGAAAGGATGAGGCGGATCAGTCCACCGAAAATGCGGATAAATACCGCCAGTCGATCGAAGAGCGTAAAAAGGCCGAAAAAGATCATGCGGACGCCGTCAAGGATGCGGCCCGACTGGAAGAGGAAATGGCCCGGCGACGGATGAATTCCCTCGAACAGGAAATTCACGATATCAAAAAACGGACCGAGGAATACAAGAAGGCGATCGCCATCCAGCTTGAATATGAGAAGAACAAGACCGTTGGAAAACGCGACGAAAAGAAAATCGCCGAGCTGGAAGCCAAGCTGGCCCAGGCGGAAAAGGACCAGAAAACGGATATTCAGAAAGCGGAAGCAGACGAATCGGAGAAATTCAAAAAATTGCAGCGGAAAGAATCGGATCGTCTTTCCGACTTTGAAAAAGAGCGCACGAATCAGCGTGAAAAGAAAACGACCGATCGCAAGATCGATGAAGAATTCAAAAAATCGAAGGATGAGGGAATTGCGTATCTGGAGAAGGTGTTTCAGAATTCCATGAGTGCCGCGGCTTCCGCTTTTTCCGAATATCAGAACACGGTCAAAGCCGCCGATGCGGACAACAAGCGAACCGATGAGGAAAAAGAGGATATTGACAACAAGTTCAGCGAATATCAGCGGCGGATCAATACTGCGGACGACTACCGCCGCCGTCTGGAAGACGCTCGTGCCGGAACCGCCGGTTCGTTGGAAAAAATTGACGTTGCCGGCTCGTTTTTTGTCAACCAGGTCCAGACGGTAAAGGGCGCGGGATCCATCGGGGAAAAACAGCTTTCCGTGCAGGAGAAAATTGCGAAGAATACGGATGAAACCGCGCGGGAAGTCAAGAAAATGAAAACCGGATTGATAACAACGGGATAGGTGTGAAGCATGGCTGGTTTGATGAACAATGAAATCTCAATGCTTTTTCAGGGCAAGGAAGTGCAGTACGACGATAACGGATGCACGTCGGTTCGCGTGACCTGGCTTGTGACGCTTGCGGAAGAAAAGGACGATCCGGAGACGGAAGCCGTCAAAGCGGTGTTGGACGGGACGCCTGACACATGGAACGGAATCGAAAACCGCACGGCCCGTACGATTGAAATTCTTTCCTTGACCGAATTCAAGGTGGAAGTGGAATATTCCCGCGACGGCGACAGCGGAGGCGGAAGCAGTTCGGAGGAGGATAAATCGTCCATTGCGTTTGAAATCGGCGGGAACGGAACGCAGAAAATCTTCATCTCGCAAAGCACGAAACGTTATCCGGAGACGGCTCCGGACTACAAAGGACTGATCAATGTTCAGGAGGATGGAACGGTTTCCGGCGTTGAAATCCCGGCATCCTACTTCCGTTTTTCCGAAACTTACAGGATCGCTCCGAGTTCGATCACGACGCAATATACAAGAAACATCGGCAGATGTTATATGCGGGTGAACAAATATCCGTTCCGCGGATATCTCCCCGGCGAAGTCCGTTTCATCGGTTGCACCGGACAGCGAACCGGAACCAGTTCAAGCGATATGTATCAGATGACCTTCAACTTTGAGGTTTCTGAAAATTACAAGGAAGAAGTAATCCAGGGATTCGATCAGAAAATATCCAAGAATGGATTTGACTATATCTGGTTTACTTACCGCGATGACAAAGTTCCAGTGCAAGAAGACGGCAAGGAAAAAATATATAGGGTCAAGAGGGCGAAGGCTGCTTATGTGGAACAGATTTCAAAATATGCGGATTTCGGAATATTGAGAATACCCGGAGTGAACGTTTCCAAAGAAACAAAAGCGACAGGGAATCCAGGATGATTGAACCATTGAAAGCGGGATCGGCCTTGCCGACGTCGGTCAGCAAGTTTTGGAATCCGATTATCGGAGCTGCGAACAAGGTGAATGCTCCGGGTGATCCTATGTTCAAAACGGAGGTCAAGCCGTTTGTTCATCTATCCGTAGTCGAGGTATTCAGCCAAGAGAAGGATTTCGATGTCGGAGACGTAGTGGCAATTTATGGATTGGTGAATGCCACGTCTTTCGATGGCAACTCCTTCCCGAAACCTGTGTTTGAGGTCGATGCTGTGGCGGCCGGCGATGAGGATAAAGTCTTTTGCGTGGTGATCGACAAG
>MWCA01000185.1 GCA_002069785.1 Lentisphaerae bacterium ADurb.Bin242
CCGGTCAGGACTCCGTCCCGGCAGAGCTTGAAGCAGAATTCCGGCGACTGCCGATAGAAATAAGCCAGCGTGTTTTTCCGGTCCAGCCCGAAGGAAGCGGCATCCAGCGCGGCTGCCTCCGAAAGATCGCTTTCCAGAAGCGGCTGAATCCGGTCCGACACTTCCGCGCGGTAATGGTCCGCGCCGTATTTGTGCATCGTTGCGTAGGTCTTGAACCCGATTTTGGAGTAGACGTAGCTGCCGGCGTCGGTTGCATAGAGCCGCAGGGTTTTATATTCGCGCAGATACTCCATCAGCGTGCGGAGCATCCGCGTGGCGATTCCGTGTCCGCGGAATTCTTCCATGACCACGACCATGTTGATGAATCCCATGTCCTTTTTTCCGTAAAGTTTTGCGGCCGCGGAACCGATGACCGCGTTGCCCTTGAGCGCGAAAAAGCAGACGGCGTCCGGTTTTGTGACCAGCTCGGCGCAGTCGTTCAGCGTTTGATTCCAGCCGACGGAACCCGCGAGACGCAGAAGCTCCTTCGGGTCCGTGGCCCGTTCGATTCGGATTTCATCCATGATTATTCCCCTGAAAATTTCCGGTTGCGATATAGTTGCAGACGAGAGCCGCCGTGCGCGGCATGTAGACGATCAGCGTATGGGTCGAGAAAAGGGTGGCGTGTGCGCGTTCCGTGCTCAGATGCGTGCAGGCTTGCCTCACCTTGGTGTCGTGGGAGGCGGCGATGACGGCAATGTCGAATTTTTCCGGCGGTTCCGGAAAAGTGTTGGCAAAAGAGTCCTTTGCGGAGGAAAGGTCATGGATCGGGGCGATGATCTTTTCCGCGAACGGGATGAATTTTACCGTCAGACGCGCCATGTCCGACCCTTTGTTGGGCGGCGCGAGCATGACGCAGCGTCCGATCTTCTCTTCCGTTTCCGGGGAGATTCGGGACAGTGCCGAGCGGAGAAGAAGCCCTCCCATGCTATGCGTCACAAAGTGAATTTTCGAGAAATCTTTTTTGGACACCTGTTCAATAAAACCGGCGAAGTCCGCGCCATGGGCATCGGTTTTTTTGCTCATGGTCCGGTAATCGTAGGAGATGGCATGGAATCCTTTTACGGCCAGTTTTTTCGCCAGGGGGACCATTACAAAGCTTCCGAGAAAGAGCCCGTGAACCAGAATCACGACCTCTCCATTCGGTATTTCGGGAAAGAAATACCGGTTTTCCCAATGAAACAGCATTCTGATCGGAACCCTTCTTTTTTGAACTTATGGAAGGAATATATCCGCCGAAAAAATAAATGCAAACGCGCGAAACCCGCTTATTTGCCGAATTTAAGTTGCAACTTCAAAATGGCATGTTATATTACCCCTATGGCGGCAACTTCAACCTCCAAGGAAAGGAAACATGGCTGTGAGCATCCGAAGCAGACATCAGACATATAAGAATGCCGGGGTGGACATCGATCTGGCAACCAATCTTCTGAAGAAGCTGAAATCGAAGCTTGCGCTCGCCAAACGACCGGAAATGCTGGCGCCTATCGGCGGGTTCGGCGGTCTTTTCCAGCTGGATGTCTCCCGATACAAAAAACCGGTACTGGTCACCAGTATTGACGGCGTCGGCACGAAACTGATGGTCGCCGCGATGATGGGAAAATACGAATCCGTCGGACACGACATTGTGAACCACTGCGTGAACGACATCGCCGTGCAGGGCGCAGAGCCGATCTACTTTCTCGACTATATCGGAATTGGCAAGCTGCGCAGCCCCCTGTATGAAGAAGTCCTGGGCGGAATCGCGGCCGCCTGCCGCAAGGTGAACTGCGCGCTCCTCGGCGGGGAAACGGCGGAAATGCCCGGCATGTACGGCGAGGATTTCGACCTGGTCGGCGTAATCACCGGCGTGGTGGAAAAAGACCGCATCATCACGGGGAAAAAGATCAAGCCGGGCCACGTCGCGATCGCATTGCCTTCCAACGGCCTCCATACCAACGGATTCAGCCTGGCCAGACGCGTCCTTTTCACGGTCCGCCGCTATGATGTGGGCTCTCATCTCAAGGAACTCAAGGGCGAGTCCATCGGAGAAGCTCTGCTCAAGCCGCATATCTGCTACTGGCCCGCGATCAAGGGGCTGATGGAAGCCGGGACTTCCCTGGACGGCATCGCGCATATCACGGGAGGCGGACTGTATGACAACGTTCCGCGGATTCTTCCGAACAAGGTGAATGCGGTATTCAGCAAGTCCACGATCAAGAATCCCCCGCCGATCTTCAAGCTGATCGTCGAAGAAGGCAATATCGTCGATTCCGAGGCTTATCATGTATTCAACATGGGCATCGGAATGGTGCTTTTCGTCCCGAAGGCGGAAGAGGCCGCCACCCTCAAGATTTGTCGTGAGGCCGGATTCAAGGCCTTCACATGCGGAACCGTTGTTCGCGGCACGGGAAAATCCCTGGTCGAAGAATAAACCCCGAACATCCAAAAACAAGGAGGATGAAATGAAAGCAATCCTGACGCTTGTCATGGCGGCCGCCATCTCGGTCGTGATGGCCCAATCCGCAACCACCTCACCCCAGAAGGACACGAAGGCCGGAACCGCTGCAGTAGCAGCCTGTTCCTGCTGCAAGAAGGATGCCGTTTCCTGCGGTTGCAAGTGCACGAAAGAAGTTTCCTGTGGCTGCAAGTGCACGAAAGAGGCTTGCAAGTGCACGAAAGAGGCTTCCTGCGGCTGTAAGTGCAAGTGCACGAAAGAGGCTTGCAAGAAAGACGCTTCCAAAACCGCAACAGACAAGACTACCAAAAAGTAAGCCGTTTCTCCAGAAAACAGGGGCGCGAACTTTTGATCCGGAAGCCGGAGAAAAGTTCGCGCCTTGTTTATTCTTTTGGGTCGAATCCTCGCCCCTTGGGGCGACTTTATGTTCTTTGCCTTTTCCATTTTTGCCTCCGGCTCGTCGGCGAGCCGTGTAAGAGCGGGCGTAATACCCCGAGGTCTCTGCCGCGGGGATGGCCGCTCTGAAGTAAAAAGTAAAAATTTTATTTATTTTATGTTTGGAGGCTTGACAAATCGACCGGTCCGATATAAAATATACAAGAAGACTTAGCGGTAAGTCAAAGACGGTCGATGAAAAAATGAATTCCGGCGACAAAGGATTCAGGAAGTGAAAAGAATGCGGACGGAACAGCATGTAAGACTTGCGGATATCGCACGCGAGACGGGCGTCTCCCTCGTAACGGTGGCAAAGGTTGCCAACAATACGGGCGGGAAAAATACGCGCGTCGGCGAAAAGACCGCCGCAAAAATCCGCGAGTGCATGAAACGGATGAACTATCACCCGAATATGCTTGCCCGGCAGCTCGCGGGAAAATCCAGCGACATCATCGGCGTTGTTCTCGACTCCTGCGCGCCGATGATTTATCACGACAGGCTCGCGCGGATGGAAAAATACGCTTCCGAACTTGGCTACAGAATCATGATCGGACAGGCGCACGACGATCCGCGGAGGATGAAGTCCTTTGCCGAAGATTTCATCTCGTACCGTGTGGCGGGAGTGATATGCATGGCGCATTGTTATCCGGGTGTGGGCAATGAAATCGCACGGTCCTACGAAGCCGATAAAACCGTTTTCCTCGAAAAACCGGATGGAGTTGAAAATCCTTGTTATGTTACGATCGACGTCGAGGCCGCATTCAGGGAGATTGTCGGCTACTATGCCGGGCGCGGACGCAAAAGGGTGGCGCTGATGACGCTGACAGGAGACCCCGCCAGTTCCAATATGCTGCCGCGGGAGATCGGTTATGAACGCGGAATCGCGGAGAACGGCCTTCCCTTCCGCCTGATTCAGCGCGTTCCCTATGGGAGCATGATGGATGCCGATGCGCTGGAACCGGTCCTGTCCGAAATGGTGAAAAAACACCGGATCGACGCACTGGCGGCCTCGAACGACCACATGGCGGCCGCGGCGATAAAAGCCTTTTCCCGCATAGGAATGAAGGTTCCCGGCGATGTGGCGG
>MWCA01000186.1 GCA_002069785.1 Lentisphaerae bacterium ADurb.Bin242
GGAATTGCCTCCGGATTCGATCTGGGAAACCAGATGAATGAAATAGAGGCTCTGAACCGCTTCATGAAACGTTTCAGCCGGGTGTTCCGGAACACGGGCGCAGACGCGCGCGATTTCCTGAAGCTCCGCCTTCCGGCCGGAATCGGATTCGGCCGCCGCCATTTCGAGCGCCCGTTCGCTGTAGCGGTTCGCAAAGGCGATGACCGCCCGGCAGCTTCGAATCACCGCCTCATAGAAGAGGCCTTTTTCACCCTTTTGGTCTTCCGTGGAAAGCTCCGCGAGCTTTTGCCCGGCCTCTCCGATAACGGACGCCAGCCCGCCTTCCAGGATCTTGTCATGGTTCATGGTAAAATGACCGATCCCGTAAGTAATCTCGAGCATCATGGTAAAGATGTACTTGTCCATGTCGGCCAGAATGTCTTCCGGCATGCTTTTCTGCATCTGCTCCTCAACGGTTTTTCCCTTCCAGAAGGGAAGAATTTGAGTCGCCAGCTCATCCTTTTCCGCCTGCGTGATCAGTGCGCGCTGCAGGGCGCGCCGGTCGAAATTCTCCAGGTCTCCCTCGATCCACAGCGACTTGTTTTCCGGAAACAGGGGTGCGCCCTTGAGCTTGGATGTGCGGCACCCGACAATGATTTCGTCTTCGCGGATGATGACGCTGATGTTTTTCAGAATATGCTCCAGGGCGAGGCTCATCCTCGTCAGGGGCGGCTTGTCCCAGTGAAGCCTCATGGATTCGGTCAGGTAGCGGGCGCGCTCGATGCATACTTCCTGCGGCGCCTCGATGATCCTCCAGCGGAGTGCCTGGATGCGGGAAGGTTCCGCCGGTTGTGACAGGGCCTGTTGTGTGCTCATAAAACACCTCCTGTGAGCGTCAAACCTTGATGTTCATATGGTTGACCAGAATCGCGTCCCTCAGCGATCGTGGTAAAAACTGATTCAGCCACAGAAAGAAGCTGCTCATGAAATCGACCTGATTGAACAGCGCCGGCTTTTCCGCCTCGATGACCTTCATGATATTTTCGGCCGCGGCGGGCGGCGTGGGCGCCGTTTTGATCAGTTCGTTGTCCCGTTCGATAAACCGCCGGGCCCGGTCCCTGTATGGGGAATTTTCGGGCGGCAGAACGTGAATCTTGGCCGCAAACGACGTGGATACCTGCGCCGGCTCGATCAGGGCCACCCGAATGCCGAAGGGCTCCACCTCGTATTTCAGGGAGAGCATCATTCCGGTGACGGCGAATTTGCTTGCCGAATAGATGGATTCAAAGGGAAAGGGAATGCGCCCCACCAGCGACGACATCGCGATGAATTTGCCGGATTTGCGCTCGCGCATGGAGGGAAGAAACGCCTGAAAAATCGCCGCCGCGCCGATGACGTTGATTTCGAGGCACTTGAGCGCTTTTTCCAGATTGGCCTCCTCAAAGGGGCTGAAGAATCCGATGCCCACGTTCGACAGCACCGTGTCCACGCGGCCGTACCGGGCCAGTACCTGATCGCGAAATTTCAGAATCGCCGGACGGTCGGTGATATCGATAGTTTCCAGCAGATGATCGCCGCCGATGCCCTTCAGCTCCGCCGCCAGCGACGCGATCCCTTTCGCGTCCATATCAAAGCCCGCCACCGAATGTCCGGCCTTTGCGAGCATTTTGGCCACATGTCGTCCCATTCCGTCCGCCAAGCCGGTAATCACTACAATCTGTCCCATACCCGCACCTCCCGTTGATTCAATTTTTTCGGGTTACCTTCTCCCGACGTTTGCGCGATACCATTCTCCTATCTGCTTCATGGATTGACGGAAATCCGGATAGATCATCCGGTATCCCGCCCCCTTCAGTTTGCTGTTGTCCACCACATAATCCGCGTAGAGATACTTCACCGCGTCCAGTTCCAGATCGGGTATGCTCCCTTTTCGCGCCGAGATTGCCCCGTCGATCTTTGCGACGATTTTGACGAGCCAGAGCGGCAGATGCGTCGCGGCCGGTTTGGTGCCGAACGCTTGTGCGGCCAGGGTCAGGGCTTCCTCCAGCGTCGGATGCGTATCCTCGGCAAGATTGAAGGCCTGCCCGACGGCTTCATCCGTCAGGGAAAGATGGTAAACGGCGGCGGCCACATCTTCCGCGCGGACGTTGGAAAGGAGCTGCCTGCCGCTTCCCGGAATCGCGGTGATGCTGGAAGGACGCGAAAAAGCCTTCCCCGCGCCGTCATTGCAGCGGGGGCCGTACACCGTGCAGGGCCGTGTGATGATCGCCGGGAAGCCCTCCCTGATGCGTCCCCAGACGACATCCTCGCCGTCGCGCTTGCTTCTGCCGTAAAAATCCTGCGGGTTGCGGGGGCTGTCTTCCCGAAAGGGAGTGCCCTGGTAATAGCCGTAAACGCTGCTGGAACCGACGTGGACGTAGCGCTTGACGCCTTTTTTCAGCGCAAGCTCCGTGATTCTCTTGACGCCTTCGACATTGGTGGGAGCAAGAGATTCGTAGGGCGTGGAAAAATTGCAGATCGCCCCGAGGTGAAAAATCCGGTCCACCTCCCCTTCAAACAGCCCCGGCAGCGTTTCGGGTTTGGTGAGGTCGGCGGGAACATATTCAACCCCGAGACGGTCGAAAAATGATGTATCCTTGCGGGGACGGGCGGACGCCCGGACCCGGACTCCTTTTGCGGCCAGAAATTCAACGAGGTGACTTCCCATAAATCCGGCGGCGCCGGTAACCAGGGTAATGCCTTTAAATTCCATGATCCCCTCCACTGAAGTTGATCACACACAAGATAATTTCAGGCTTTTTTTCGACGAGCTCGTTTCATATTTTTTTCTATTTCTTTTTTGGCATGGTGGAGCCATTCCAGATACATCTGATTCTGCGTCACGCCGAGTTCCGCCAGGAGGCGGACATACACGCCCTGCCGCTCCCACTTTTTGCGGTTGGTCTGCCGGCGCTTTAATTGCGATTCAAAAAATTCAATCTGCTCGTCGATGGTTTTCAGGGCGCTGGCGTCTTCCCCGAATCCGAAGAAAGCAAATTTAAGCAGAAACGGGTCCCGGATGAGGATGGACTTTCCGGTGGGTTCGGTGAGCCATTTCGACAGCTCCTTCACTCCCTTTGGTGTGATGGAATAAAGTTTTTTCTGGGGGCCTCCGTTTTCCGACGGCGCAATTTCCAGCATATTCACCAACCCCTCTTCCTGCAACTGCTTCAGGCTGGGATAAATCTGTCCGAAATTGATCGACCACATGTGGCCGAAATTTTTTTCAATGTGCGCCTTGATCCGGTAACCGTGCATGTCCGAATACTGCAGGAGCCCAAGAATGGCGTATTTGATCGACATCCGTCTTTTCCTCTTTGCTTGGACAGAAGACTATATATTTTTTATATACCTGTCAACATTTTTTTTCATAAAATGAAAAATGCCCAAATCAAGACGCCAACAAAACGTCAAAATTCCGGAAGGCTGACCGTGCTGACTGCCGCGCGGAGATCCGAAGCACATAAGGGAGTTATAACTTACAGTTACGCAATGTACGGCAATTCGTTGTTCTCTGTTTATTCTTCGGTTGCGGATGAAGCCGTTCGCTTGACGATCGCTTTACAGCTACCGGATTTACTTTCTCAGCTTTACAAAGCTCTCCATCATGTTGGACATATCGTCCACCACTTCGGGGATGGATTTTCCGCCCGTTAATTCGGCAATGCGCCGCTCGGCCGTAATGGGATCGATCTTGTTCTTCCCGAAATCATCCAGGACGGACGTTACTTTCTTCCAGTGTTCCGCCGCCTCGTACACCTGCTTGGTCTTCTGCATGTGACCCAGCATCGGCATCATTTTGGTATTGATGTCCTTGGCCGTCCCGCGGCTGATTTCCTGAAGTTTTTCAAACTTGGACATGGAGCCGTCCTTGAGCATATGCATCGCC
>MWCA01000187.1 GCA_002069785.1 Lentisphaerae bacterium ADurb.Bin242
CAGGAAACGGCTTCCGCCGAAATATTTTCCAACCGACTTCGTGGATATCCACGACGCGCCCATGCTCCCCAAGGTCGTTCCGTGATAGCTGTCGAACAGACAGACGAAGTCGCGCGAAAGCGGCACGTTTTTGATGGCGATCTTCATGGCCGCCTCGACGGCCGGGCCGCCGCCCACGGTGAAGGAAACTCGGCTCATCCCGGCCGGAGCCAGCGAAGCCAGCTTGTCCGCGAGGTAAAAGCGTGCCCTGGTGTCGAAGCCCTGATGAATGTGGGTCATCCGCGCGATGTGCTCCCGGATGACTTCATTGATCGCGTCGTTGGCATAGCCGAGATACAGCGCCCAGCTCTGGCTTGTGCAATCGATGTATTCTTTCCCGGAGGTGTCCCATACGCGGACGCCCTTTCCATGGTCGAGCACCGGACCGCCGCGGGTTCCTCCGCCGAGCATCACGTGTTCCGCGCATTTCTTCATCTGTTCTTCGGTCATTCCATAGATTTTTTCCAGCAGAGGGTCCATTTTCACTCCCTTTTTTAGGATTGCAAGTATAAAGTACCATTAATTTTGATTTTTTCAAGCATTTATATTAAATTATGATAAAATAAATCATTTTATAGTTTCAGGAACTTGCTTTTCCGTCATTGAGACGCTATATTGGACTGCAACGAAAGGGAGGAACCCATGCCGTTGTTCAATGAATGCCGGAAACCGAAGGTGGTCTATCTCGGGTTGTCGCTCGAACTCTATCGCGCGGGGGGAGGCCCCGCCCCGGCGGAGTGGGAAGGATATTTCAGGGAGTGGAGCTCCGTTCTTGCGGAACGGGCGGAGATCGTCGCTTCAGGATGCTGTTATCTCGAGTCGGAAGTCCGCGCCGTGATGGAGAAGGGACGGCTGGCGGGTGCGGAGGCGGCGGTCGTCTCCGCGCTGAGCTACACGGCGAGCCTGACCAGCGTGCCGGCACTGTCGGAATACGAATGGCCGGTGATCGTCTGGAACACCCAGCAGATGCGGGAGATTGCGGCGGACTACACGCCCGCCGATCTGCTGCGCAACCATACGGTGCAAGGGGTTCAGGATGTCGCCAATCTTCTTTTCCGCCGCCGGATGAAATTCATTGTTGTGAGCGGGTGGTTCCGGGAGCCCGCCGTGCTGGAGCGCCTGGATGCGGCGATGACGGCGGCCCGCGCTCTGCGGCCTGTCCGGACACTGTCGCTGGGAGGGCGCTTTTTCGGCATGGGGGACTTCGAGTTCCATCCGTCCGACATTCTGGCGTGGCATGCTTCCTTTGACGATCTTCCGATGGAAGAATACCGTACCGCCTGCCAGGAGGTTCCGGCGGATGAATTGAACGCACAAACCGCCGCGGATTTTGCGGATTTCGAAATCGAGCCGGGATTATCGCGCGAGCTGCACCGGGAGTCGCTCCGTCCGTATCTGGCGCTGAAAAAACTCCTTGCGCGCCATCGGTCCGACGCGTTCACAATGAACTTCTCTTCCTCCGATTTCCGGGGGAAATTCCTGCCGCTGCACGCGGTCAACCGGCTGATGGCCGACGGCCTCGGCTACGCGGGGGAAGGGGATTCCCTCCGCGCCGTGTGGATGGCGCGCCTGATCCGCATGGCCGGAAGCGCCAATTTCACCGAAATCTACACGGTGGACTTTGTCCGGAACCGTTTTTTCATGACCCACATGCAGGAGTGCAACCCCCTCTGGGCGCGGCGCGACCGGAAAATCCGTTTGAAGAACCAGCCGTTCTGGACCGCGGGCTTCGGACCCTACACCGGGATGTATTTCACGCTGGAACCCGGACCCGTGACCCTGACCGGCGTTACCCCCGATGCGGACGGAAAGCTCCGTTACATCATTTTCACGGGAGAGATCGAGGATGTTCCGCCGCTTCCGGACTATGACCGGGCGCACTGGTTCTGCCGGGTGAATTCTTCCGCCGCTGCCCTGCTGGACCGTTACAGCGAGGCGGGAGGCCCCCATCATCTGATCGCCGTGCGCGGAGACCTCCGGAATGAATTGAAACTCCTGGCCCGTTTCGACGGGGCGGAATATCTCGACATCACGGAGGAACGGAAATGCTGACGGAACTGCGCACGTATTTCCGGAGAGTGCGCGACGCCCTCCCTTTGCTGGACGCATGGCGTCCGCCGGAACGGACTCCGGCTTTTCCGGGGGAACCGGATTCAGCCATTCCGGCTCCGGAACTGCAATGGTACAATCGCGCGAAACCGCCCCGGCCCGGACTGCCGTGTGGATTGCGGGCGTCGGAACTGTCCTGCGGCGAAGCGGAAGCCGTGGTCGCGAAGTATCCGGACGTCCAGTTCATTTACGGCACCGGCGAGCGCAAAATCCTGTATGATTCGGAAAAACTGCTGGCGCTGATGGGGAAATACCCGAATTTTTATCTGGCGACCGCCAACTTGTGCAACATGCTGTTTTTCGAGCGGGCGGAAGAACTCCGCGTGGCGGAAAAACTGCTGTATGGAAGCTTCATGCCGTTCTTCGACGAGGGCGCGGCGCTGGGGCCGCTGATTCTCTCCCGGCTTCCCTGGCCGCTCCGATGCGGGATCGCGGGCAACCATCTGCGGCGTCTGCTCGGAATGACCCCGTTCCTGCTGCCGGAGCCGCCGCCGATGCCGGAACTTCCGCCGTTTCTGATCGACGCCCATGCCCATACGCAGGACACTCCCGGCGGACGTGTTTTCGCGCCGTGCCTGAACTGGAGGACCGCCCGCTGGCTCTCCTATATGGACAGCGTCTGGACGCAAAAGATGTTTTTCACGCCGGGCGAAGCGATAGCCGATCCCTCCGTATCCTCTCTGGAAGTGATCGGGGACGACTGCCGGAAATCCGGGGGACGGATGTTCTTTTTCGAGGTGTTCGACCCCAACAACGCTGCGCTGTCGCTATGTCATCTGGAACAATCTCTGCCGCTTCCGGAGTGTGTCGGGATCAAGCTGCATCCGGCCGAACACCGGGTTTCCGCATCGGACCCGCGTTATGCGGAGGCATTTTCCGCCGCCCGGCGCTTCGGCAAGCCGGTGATGACCCACAGTTGGGAGGACTCGAGCTACAATCCGGCGCAGAAATTGTCCTGTCCGCATCTTTTCACGCCGCATCTGGAACGGTTCCCCGATGTGAAATTCGTGCTCGGACATGCGGGGGGACGCCCGTCCACCCTGCCGGACGTGACTGCGTTGTGCGCCCGTTTTCCGCAAATCCGTGCGGACCTCGCCGGCGACTATTTCCACTGGGGAAACCTCCGGAGGCTTCGTGCCGGGCTCGGGACAAAGAAAATCCTTTACGCCTCGGACTGTTTCTGGATGGACCCCCGATGCATGATGGGAATGCTGCTCGATTCCATCATCCCCGACGAGGAACTGAAAGATGTTCTGTCCGGAAACGCGTCCGGTTTTTTCTCTGTTCCCGGCGGAACGGTTTGAAGAAACCCGTTTCGGGGTGTATGTTATATCCGGAGGGCAATGACCGTGAGCGACAAAACACGAATCCGCCAGGATGAAATCATGAACCGTCTCGGCACTGTCGCCGAGTGCTCGGTTCCGGAGCTGGTCCGGCTGACCGGCGCTTCGGAAGCGACCGTGCGGCGGGATCTGCTGGAAATGGAAAAACGGGGCATGCTGCTGCGCACCTTCGGCGGCGCCCGGCGGGTGGAAAAACAGTCTCTCGT
>MWCA01000188.1 GCA_002069785.1 Lentisphaerae bacterium ADurb.Bin242
CCTCCCCGTCATTCGCAGGAGAATCCGGGAAGAGGCGGACAGCAGCCATACCAGGGGACGTGCGACATACGCCAGCACGTTCATGGGGGCCGCGGCCAGGGCGGCGATCCGTTCGGGCGCCCGCAGACCGAGCTGCTTGGGCACCAGTTCGCCGACCACAACGGAAAAATAGGTCAGGACGATCACCACCGCCGTCACGGCAACCGGCTTGGCATACCTGGAGAGAGAAGTGAATTCGGACAGCCACGCCGCCAGCGGGTCCGCCAGCGCCGTTTCGCCGATGGCTCCGCTCAGGATGCCTACGGCGGTGATCCCCACCTGGACGGTTGCCAGGAACGTGGAAGGATCGTTGCGCAGTTTCAGTGCGGCTTTTGCCCGCCGGCTGCCGGAATCGGCCAGCCTCTGAAGCCTGGCTTTCCGCGCCGACACCAACGCAATTTCAGCCATGGCAAAGAGACCATTCAATACTATCAGTCCCAGGAGCAGAACGATGTCCATCAAAATTCCTTATATTCAACAGCAATGGATAAAGCAATCTTAATGTAGCAGAAAACAGAAAGAAATCAACTCAAGGCGAAAAAAAAGTTGCGAGGCCTGAATATTTCGGTCTCCCCGCTGATATGGACAGCCGCGAGCCATAGACAAAAAGTTTCAGAGGAATTCCAGAACAGAAATTATTCCAGAATGAAAGCGATTTCCCTGTTTTTTCCGCTTATGATGTCCCGGAACGTGACTTTCCATCTGCCTTTTTTATCATTCAGTGCGAAAGGGATGATTCCTGAACAGTCGCCGTTTTCGACGAATACGATTTTTTTCAGGCAATCCAGCGCCTTGCCGGACGCTTACATCTGAAACTGATGGCCTGCTGCAATGTCAAAGCGTTCAATCCGGCTGCTGATGAAACCCCGTTGGCCTGTATCCGAAATTTTAACAGGGATTTCCATCGATATTCCATGTCTTGGCAGTTCGCCATGCTGGAAATGAAATGCGAAAACATGGAATAAAATGCACTTTCAGAAAATTTCCATTATCAGAAACTCCTCTACCGCACACCGTTTTATGCCGGCACGACCGGACCGGGGTTGACGAATTGCTATTGTAAGGTTATTTCAATCAGCGCAATATCGTGTTTTTTGATCGGCAATATAACCTGGTTGCCTTTCAGGCTCAATGGTGCTCCGGTTTCCGCATTAACGGCTTTGACTGCCGTGCCGGCGATTTTTATGGGGATTGTATCATCGCCTCCATAGTTTCCGGCGACTATCAATATTTTTTCTTTGCGATGATAAGAACTGGCGATGAGGCTGCCGGACTGCGGTTGAACCGGATTGTCTTTTTCCCAATATCCGACGAACCGGGTATCCGGTTCGCCCTTGCCGAAATCCCAGATGATTCCGGCGATTTTCCGGTATGTGGGCAGATCCGTACCGGCACTGATCCAGGTCGTGGGCTGAATTTCATGGGGCAGGAAACATGCCAGCATTGTCCGGGTCAGCCAAGGGCGTTTCTCAGGCGGGGCAACGATGCCGTCGATACATGCCGGAAAGAATCCGCCCTGGCGGCCCGCGCACATGGCCAGCAGATAATCGCAGGAATAACGGTCCTGATATTCACTGTCGTTGTATTTCCACTCCAGGTCCATGGTTGCCTGGGCGAAAGAAAATGCCGGCAGATATAACGAATTGGTATCATGCACATAAATGAAAGGTTCCTTCCCTTTTTCGACAAACATGGTGGCCAGGCGCTTTATATAATTGCGCATCCGCCAGAGTCCGAATGATGGCTGGATGTTGCCCTCTTCATCGATATATCCGTCACCGGTAGGCCAATTGAATTTTACGGCCATGGCCGTATTGTCCAGGTATATGCCGTCCATTCCGGCATCCAGCATTTTGGCATCATAATAAACGGCAAAATCGCGCCAGGATTTGACCGGATGGGCTTTGCGTCGGTATTCCCATTCATCTTGATGGGTTTTGTATTCATGCAGCAGATCATTCGACTCATAACAGCAGGTGTAGAAGTAGGCGACCGTATCCTCCGGTTTCTGGCCGGCAAGTCCGGTCATCTGGTTGAATCCGCATTGCAAAGCGATTTTCACTTTGTCCATGCCTTCCCGGCGGTAGGGAACTTCCCGCAGCGGAGCCCGGGCAATTCGCTGCAAATGGGTTGCCAGGAATTTTTCATCGGCTTTGCCGGTCCGGCGCGCTTCATCCATTTTGTGGATGACCTCGTAGTCATGGAAAGACGGATAGCGGCTTTGGCAATAGAAGAATGCACCGAAATATTGCGGAGCATAAAGGCATTGCAGAAAACGTTTGCCGGGTATTTTGAAATTGCTGTAGTTATCGCTCCAGGCGCGCCATCCCTCCGGCATCGGTTTGACCGGAGTGGCCAGCAGGGCCAGGGTGATTTCATGACGGCGTTTCAATACGGCATCGTTCAGCAGATTGAGGCGGATGAGCAGCGTACCGTCCGGTTGCCGAATCAATTCCGCGGCGTGTTCGCTTTTCTTTTTTGAATGAACCCAGTCTTTATCCCAGTCGGCGGCATAACATATTCCTTTTTCCGCCCCGCCGACCCAGATGTACGGCACAAAGTTCGGGGAATAATGCGGCAATGAACGCGCTCCCCACACCCGGCCCTGGCCGGGAGGAATTTTGCCGGCGGGGTTTGAACGGTTGCCGGAGCCGGCGGCATGGAATAAATCGGCGATCTCCTTCCGTACCGGGATATCCAGGGAAAGACGTTCAATTTCCACATTGTTCCGAACGGGAGTTATGCCCAGGGTCAACTTCAGCATCCCGTCGTAATCAAATTCGCCGTCGACCTGCATATTGATAAGATCATTGGCGGATGAAACCTGATAAGCCACCCTGTCCGGTTCCTTGGCGGTGAACCGCAGGGGAGCATGTCTCCAGGCATAGGATCGGGAACCGGCGGTCATGGAGACGGATATGGGAGCCGCCAGGATGTTTTCGCCGTTGCCGGCAATCGCCTCGGGGAAACCGTTGCCGGCAAGGGTATAGGTCTTCAATAAAGCTTTTACGTCATGTCCGTCGACCGTCAGGGGAATGAAGGGCGGAACAATTTTGCGGCTGAGTCCGATCCGGTTATTTTCCCAGGGATATTTGCGGACCGAAAAGGTACGGGACAAGAAGTTGCCGACACTTCCGTCTTCGCCGGATTTCATCCGCAGGCAGCAATTGTACTCGCCTTCTTTCAATTCCGGAAGTTCGACTCTTTGCCTGATCCGTATAGCGCCCTGGCTGATTCGCTGGAAATCCCGCTCGAGATGATAATCCGTCTTTTTCAGGATATTCTGGTTCCGATCGGTTACAAGCAGAGAAATTTCCGGTTGTCGGGGCAGTTCGTAGGGATTGGTTTCCGCTTCCAGAATCAATTGGTTTATGGAGGGGAAATAGGTGATCCGGCCGTCGAAGCCTCCTTTGCCGAGTCCCATCATGGCAATTTCGTTCCGGGTCAAGGGGCGGTCATATATTTGCAGGGACAGCGCCTCGAAGTTATTTTCAAGCGAAGACGTACCGAGGCGAAGTCCATTCAGATTTTCCGCGGTCATCGTACCGTTGAATTCGATTTCTCCCACCCTGATTCCGTTCAGGAACCATTCGGCCCGGTCTTTTTCCAGGTTTATGATGACACTTTGCGTTCCCGGC
>MWCA01000189.1 GCA_002069785.1 Lentisphaerae bacterium ADurb.Bin242
TTCTCTCCGCTGATCGCGGCGTTCTGAGCGCAGCCGATCACCTTGAGCCCGGAGGCGTCCGAGGCCGCCACGGCTTTTCCGTCCGTATTGACCGCCACGAGGGCGCCGACGTAGATGGTTCCGGCCGCTTCGAGGGTCCGCAGCCGCGAGAATTTCTTCAGGGTTCCCCTGTCTTCCGTAAGAGCACTCATGCCTTACCGCCTTTCTCTTTGAGATAATCTTCTTCTTTGACGTGCGCCAGCCGGCAGATCGTTTTTTCCTCCGCCGTCAGCGCCACGGCGTCCGCGGGATCATTCTTGCGAACGGGCGTGGGCAGTTTTCCGAGCGGGACATCCGCCGCCATGTGCGGAAGCGCCGCACTCAAGGCTTTGGAATCAAGGCTGTTAACCCATTCCATCTTGGCCGGAGTGATTTTCCCCTGCGATTTCCCGAGTTCGACCAGCCGCGCATGTTCGGCTTTTTCGGCGGATGCGGCCAGTTCACTCAGCTGCTGCTGTTTCGTGTCCGCGCTTGCCGCCTTGTCGACCACCGCTTTCAGGGCGGCGGCGATTTCGTTTTCGCCCGCGTCCTCGGCCATGGAGAGTAGCTGCCGGACTTTCTCCAACAGATTGGCCTTTTTCTCGACCTCGAGTGCGATCTTGTCCTTCTCCTCTTCCTTCGTCTCCGCTTCGAGTGCGACACTGTCACGTCCGAGCAGCCGTCCGAGAGCTTTTCCAAGCTTCCCCATTGTATGTTCCTTTCGTGTTGCGTCCGCACCGGGCAAGCCGGACCTGTCGGACGGTTGATTCGCGGACGCCGCCAGGGCGTCCAGATGATTGATTGCCGGCTCGTTTTCCATCGCCACGCTCGTAACGCGCAGCGGACCTTTCACAAACCCCCGGATCGCCGGGGAAAAATACTTGAAGATTTTCTCCTTCATGAGTTCATACGCGGTGGGCGTCCATTTCGCCTTGAAGCGCAGCTCGTCTCCGGAGAGGGCGAGCGAACCGTAACCCATCGCGGCCACCCCGGAGGGCAGCAGCTTGAGCACCTCCGCTTCGTCCAGCTTTTTCAGGCTGGACAGTTCGTGGAGATAGTGGTTCGAATCGATCGGGATCAGTTCGCCCTTGCTCTCGAAATAGCCGAGGATCGAGTTCATGTCCTCGGCGGAGAGCGTCAGGGTTCCCGGCTCGCCGTTCTTGACCAGCGCATTGTCGCCGACCCGGAGCAGCGTCCATTCGAGCGGCACGCCGTTCGGATCCCGGACTATGCCGCCGGGCGTGTCCGCTCCGAGAGCGATGCCGTCGTGCATCAGGGGACCGCTCTCTCCGACATTGATTCCTGTGATTTTCATCTGCGCAAACCTTTTGTTACAAATTATTCCATGTTCAACACTTCATCCGCCGCGGCCGCGCCGAGCTCCTGCGCGTCCTTCTCCGAGGGCCACCACGGGAAAGCCCGCTGCGGACGGGTTTTCTTCGTCAGGGCGAACAGGGGCACCAGCTTTTTGTTTTCCACGATCGCGAGGAACCGGCAGCCTTCCTTTCCCGCTTTCATGTTTCGCCCCGGACGGAAAATCTTGTAGCCTTCCGAACGGAGCCGCCACACATCCTTCCCCCTGGCGCGCGGATCCATCGGGATGGTCAGCCAGTTCTTGTTCCGCACCGCGATCGGGCCGCCCGCGTGCTTGTGCCAGGCGGCGACATGTTCGTTCACGATGACGGCCCGGCTGTCCGACACGCTTTCAATCCGTGTCGCGCGGGCGATCTCGCCCCAGAATCCGGAGCCATACCCGAGCGCATTGTCGCGCGCCAGGTCGCGGACGTCTTCCGCCCAATACTGCATGAATTCCCGGCTGTTCCGCAGCTTGTCGTTGATCGAATCCGCCAGCGCTCCCAGTTCGGAAGCGTCGATTCCCATTTTCGGCATTTGACATTTCTCCAAAGCGGTGTATTGTTACGGGTGACGGCGTTAGTGCGGTGCGTTCAAGTCATCGAGAACACGGGACGCCGTTTTTTCATGCCTCTTCGATATCCTCGATGATCTGTTTGAGCACCCAGTTCCGGGACCGGTATTCCTCATCCGTCCTGCTTGCGGAAACGAACTCGTAACCGTTGTCCCCCTCGGCCATCACGAGGAAAAGATTCTTTTCCGGATTGTCGATCACCAGCAGCTTGGACAGGGAGCCGTCCTTCTTCCGCGCCATGGCGTAGGCGGTGCGGTTGCCGCTCCGGTAGAGCGTCTCGTTCAGGATCCGCATGGCCTCGGCTTCATTCATTTCATTCTTGTGGTTTTCGAACCAGTGCCGCAGTCCCTTTTTCGTGTGCTTGCTTCCGATTCCGATCGTCACGTCCGCCTTGTCCGCCTCAATTCCAAAGGCGTCGCGGTATTCTTCCGGAAGTTTTCCCAGGGAAAGCGTTTCCGCCGGCATCTTCTCGCGCGGGAACTTGTCGGGCAACGCGCCGCCGTTTTCCGCCTTCGCCGCGTCCAGCCCTTTTTCGACTTCCTTGAAATACTTCCGGATCCCGGCTTCGTCCGGCGGGGGAATCGGCTTCGGAGGAACGTCCTTCACCGGATCGCTGTAGATCGTCATGCGCGGACAGTCCGGATCTTTCCGGACAAATTCCTCGCATTGTTCCCGCAGCGCCGCGCGCTGATCCGGAGGAGCCGGATTCATTTTGACCGCCTCGTATGCCGCGCCCGGATCGAACTCGAAACCGTCGCCGGACGGCGGCTTGATCTTCGAGCTGTCCGCGATTCCGATTTTTTCGGCTTCCGCCGCGCGAAGCTCCTTCACGCCGCAGGAACAACCGAACCCGTTCGGCGGGAAAATGGAATGCCAGACGGGGTCGTCCTTCGGAAAAACCATGCCGTTCAACGCCTGATGGTCGGGGCGCGGCTTCTTCGATTTCCGGGTGGCCCCGTGCACATACATCAGATACGGTCTGCGCTTCAGGCTGATCGGGTTCATCGTCTCTTCCCAGCGCTGCACGCCGTATGCCATGGACGCCTGCTGCTTCAGGATCAGGTCGACGCGCATCGCGCTGGCGATGTTGGTCATCCGGGACGCTTCGCGCCATTTCACCGGGTCGACGCCCGGAGGCGGAGGGGCCGCGTGGTCGCCGGTCGTCTTTCCGCCGGCAACCATGAACGGGATCAGCGCGTTCTTGGCCGCGTCGACCGTCATTTTCCCTGACGACACCTGATCGGAGACTTCGCGGATCCTCGAGACGAGCCCCGCCTCTCCCTGCCGGGCGGTCCAGAAGGCGTTCGCCCTCAGATGCGCCGGCAGCGTCGTCGACATGCCGCGCTCAACCAGACCGCCGCCCTCGAACACCGGGCGGTCGTTGGTCGGCCGGTCGTTCAGAAGATTGACCCGTCCCTCCAGCCATTTTTTCGCAGCATCGTATTCGATCATTTTCCACCTTTTATTCCGGTTACAGCCTCGCGGAAAATCGTTTTCTCGAATCCGGCGCTGTCGCCGAACGGAGGCTTGTCCGCCAGTTTTTTCAGGCGCTTTTTGAAGGTTTCGTCATCCGTTTCGCCGGACAGTTCCGTCACCGCCTCGGCAAGCGGCCCCAGCCAGGATTCCAGCACCCCGCCGTTGATCACTTCCGCCGCGGCCTCATCGGCCAGGGCATCCGG
>MWCA01000190.1 GCA_002069785.1 Lentisphaerae bacterium ADurb.Bin242
ATCCTGCGAACGGAACTTCCGGCTGTTCTGCGAGAATTATTTTCCCGAGACATTTTCTCTTGAATGGTCGCCGGACCATCTGCGTGTGATTGCGAAGATTGAACGGGCGGTGCTGTCGGGCGGATTGTTCGCTCTGGCGCTTCCTCGCGGCAGTGGTAAAACCTCCATATGTGAAACCGCCTGTATCTGGGCGATGCTTTACGGCCACCGGGAGTTTGTCACGCTGATCGGCGCAACCGAAACGGCGGCGCAGGAAATTTTGGAAAGCATTCAAACCGAACTGGAAGTCAACGAGCATCTTGCGGAAGATTTTCCGGAGGTCAGTTTCCCGATTGGCCAGCTGGATGGAATTGCGAACCGTTGCGCCGGGCAGCTTTATCACGGAGAGCGGACGCGGATTACCTGGACGAATAATGAAATCGTTCTGCCGACTATCGCCGGAAGCAAAGCATCCGGGATTGTGGTGCGCGTCGCCGGAATTACCGGACGGGTACGCGGCATGAAGTACAAGCGTCCCGATGGCCGAAGCGTCCGTCCCTCTCTTGTCATAATCGACGATCCCCAGACCAACGAATCAGCAGGGAGTCTTGAACAGACGCGCAAACGCATCCGGGTGCTGGCCGGGGACATTTTAGGTCTTGCCGGCCCCGGTTCGAAAATTTCGGGCATCATGCCCTGCACAATTATCCGTCCGGGTGACATGGCCGACATCATTTTGAACCGGCAGACGCATCCCGACTGGAACGGAGAGAAAACGCGGATGGTCTACAAGTTTCCCGTCAATATGAAACTTTGGGAACAGTATGCGGAACTCCGAGCTGAATCGCTCCGTGCAGACGGCAACTTCCAGAAGGCGACGGAATTTTACATTGCCAACCGCGCCGCGATGGATGCTGGAGCGGAAGTCAGCTGGGAGGCGCGGTTCAATCATGACGAGGTGTCGGCACTCCAGCATGCGATGAACTTGAAGTTTCAGGATGAGATTGCCTTTGCGTCGGAATACCAGAACGATCCCCTGCCGGAAGAAACGGGCGGCGATGCACTGCTCTCCATTGATGAAATCTGCGGCAAAGTCAACGGCCTTGCGAAAGGACGCGTTCCGCTCAAATGCGACCGGATGAGTATGTTCATCGACGTGCAGAAAGCATTGCTCTATTATATGGTAATTGCGTGGGCGGAAGATTTTACCGGCGCGGTGATTGATTACGGCACGTTTCCCGATCAGCACCGCCGCGAATTTTCGCTTGCGGACGCGAATCCGACCATCCAGTCGGTATTCCCGGACGCAGGGCTTGAGGGCGGCCTGTACGCCGCGCTGAACGCCTTGACGGAGGATTACCTCGGTCGCGAGTACCCGCGCGAGGACGGCACAATGCTTAAAATCGAACGTGCCATGGTGGATGCCAACTGGGGACAGTCAACGGATGTCGTGTATGAATTCTGCCGCCGTTCGTCCTATGCCGGAATCCTGCTCCCGTCGCACGGACGGTATGTCGGAGCATCGTCAAAACCAATGACTGAATACCGCAAGCAGCCGGGTGACCGTCTCGGTTTCAACTGGATGATGCCCAGCGTTGCCGGGAAACGCGCCATCCGCCATGTGATTTATGACACCAACTATTGGAAGTCATTTATCCATGCGCGGCTCGCCGTCCCAACCGGGGACAAAGGGGCGCTCACGCTCTATGGACGGATTCCCGGCGTTCACCAGTTGCTGGCCGAACATCTGACCGCCGAATACCGCGTAAAAACGCAGGGGCGCGGACGCACCGTCGATGAGTGGAAAATCAAGCCGCAGTCCCACGACAACCACTGGCTCGACTGTGTCGCCGGATGTGCCGTCTGCGGCTCCATGCTGGGCGCGGCTCTGCCCGTGACGCTGCCCGTCAGAGCGGCGGCAAAGCCGCGCATCAAACTTTCCGCACGACGCAATGACACAGCGGAACCCATTGGGACTTCCCCAGTTCGAACCGGCAATAAACTGAAACTTTCGGAGTTGAGAAAATGCAAATAGACCGTAATAAAGATCTGCCGGAGCATCTTCGGCAAGCCATTGATTTAATCGTCGCCGTTCTTCGCAGAATAAGCGCAAAGCGATTGGATATATCCGCAGACACAAGCTTCATTAACATTCAAGCGAAAGGAGTTGCGACAATATGAGCAATGATGAAATCATGGAACGTCAGATCCGGGCGGTCACGAAAATGACCATGCCGGAACTGACCGAAAAATTCAAGGAGCTGTTCGGCGTCCCGGCTCCGAACACCAACGGAAAAAGTCTGCGGGCGCACCTGATCTATAAGTTGCAGGAAATCTACCTTGGCGGCATCTCCGCCGAGGATTTGACCAAGCTGGAAAAGCTGGCCGACCGCGATCCGATGTCAAATCTAAAACGCGACTTGACGCGGAACCTCCGCAACGGGGCAAAACTGCAGCGGCTCTGGAAAGGCGTTATGCACGAGGTCTCGGCGGTCGGCGACGGGACTTATGAATATGACGGCGCGGTTTACAAATCGCTTTCGGCGGTGGCGCGGCTCATCACCGGGACGCGCTGGAACGGCAAACTCTTCTTCGGGGTGAAGTAACATGGAACCGGAAAAACCAAACAAATGCGCCATCTACTGCCGGAAATCGGTGGAAGAAGGCTTGGAGCAGGAATTCAACAGCCTTGACGCTCAGCGCGAGGCCGGAGAATACTTCATCAAAAGTCAGGCGGCCAAGGGATGGATATGCCTTGAAAAACGCTACGAGGATGGCGGCTATTCCGGCGGCAACACCAACCGTCCGGCGCTGAAGCAACTGCTGTCCGACTGCGAGGCCGGACTGGTCGATACCATCGTCGTCTATAAAATCGACCGGCTCTCACGCTCCATCTGCGACTTCGCGGAGTTGTCAAAGAAATTTGACGAATGGGGCGTATCCTTCGTGAGTGTGACGCAGGATATCAATACTTCGAGCAGTTCCGGGCGCATGATGCTCAACATCCTCATGACCTTCGCACAATTCGAGCGAGAAGTCATCGCCGAGCGTGTGCGTGACAAGATGGCCGCGACGCGAAAAAAAGGCAAGTGGGTCGGGGGGACGGTCCCATACGGCTACAAGGTCGTTGATAAAAAATTGGAAGTCAACGAAGTGGAAGCGGTTAGAGTCCGGAACATTTTCCGACGGTACATCGAAATCCAGTCGGCGCGGCAGATTGCATTCGAGCTAAATTCCGATGGCGTCGCTACCCGCAAGGGCAAGGCATGGACTCCGAACCACATCTACTGGATGCTCAAAAATCACCACTATATTGGAGAGGTCGAATACAAGGGTGAAGTCTGTGCCGGTGAACATGTCGGCATCATCGACCGCGCGGTCTGGGATCGCGTCCATGAGATTCTCGGCAGCAATACTCCCGAACGGCGAAAGAAAGGCGAGCGTGTCGCAAGCATCGCCATGCTGAAAGGCATCCTCAAATGCGGTCACTGCGGCGGCGCGATGACGCCGACCTACGGACGGCACAACGGCAAGACCTATCCGTATTACATCTGCTCCAAGGATTTCAAACGCGCCGTATCCAGCTGTCCGGTCAAACGGATTTCCGCCGGAGACATCGAAAAATTGGTGTCCGACCAGCTG
>MWCA01000191.1 GCA_002069785.1 Lentisphaerae bacterium ADurb.Bin242
TCACTCCTGCTGCTGGCGGGCGCCCTCCTTCTGAGCGGGTGCGGAGACAATTCAAAGAAACTCAAAATCGGCATTTCCATTCCGGCCGCCACGCACGGCTGGACCGGCGGAGTCGTCTGGAGCGCGGAACAGGCGAAGAAAAACTTCGAGGCGCAGAACCAGGACCTGGAAATCCGGATCGCGACCAGCGCCAATACCGCGGATCAGGTCAGCCGGATCGAAAATCTGCTGGCCCGGAAGGTGGATGCGCTGGTGGTCATGAGCCAGGAACCCGGACCCGTCACGACGGTCTGCGAACAGGCCAAAAAACAGGGGGCTTTTCTGGTGGTGGTCTCCAACCCGCTGGAAAAACCGGTGCAGGATGTCTTTGTGAACGGCGACAACCGCAGTTTCGGGGCGGCCGCGGCGGAAGCCATGGGCGCGCTGCTGAAGGGGAAAGGGGACATCGTGGTCATGGAAGGCGTTCCCTGTCCCATCAACACGGACCGGGTCGGCGCATTCAAAAAGGTGCTTGCGGAAAAATATCCGGGCATCCGGATTCTGGATTCCCAGGCGGCTTACTGGAATACGGAAAAAGGGCTCGCCCTCATGGAAATTTATCTCCAGAAGTTTCCGAAGATCGATGCGGTCTGGGCGGGCGACGATGATGTGCTGATCGGCGCGCTCAAGGCCTACGAGGAATCCGGGCGCAAAGACGTCAAGGGGATGATCGGCGGAGGCGGGAGCAAGCATGCGGTCAAGAAAATCATGGACGGGGACCCGCTGGTCAAGGCCACGGTCACCTATTCTCCGCGCATGCTGGAAGAGGGCGTCAAGGCCGCGCTCGACGGTCTCCGCAGCGGAAAGAAAGCCCGGCGCGGGGAGATCATCATTCCTTCCAGAATCGTGACTGCCGAAAACGCATCCGGGTATTACTATCCCGACTCGGTCTACTGAGCGGACCGCGTATCCTTAGTTAAGTTCGACATCTCCCGGCCGGGCGGTTTTCCCATCATGCTGTATTTCCTATCTGGAATCTTCTGTACCTGGAATTCTTATGCATAACAGAAATTTTTTTGTTAAGAGACTTGACAATGGAAAAAATTGCATTATAATTAGTATATATCAGATAGATTCTATACTAGTGCAGGTGATGTAATGGAGATTAAATTCAAAAAGATTGCATCCGAACTTGAGTCTCGGATTGCTTCGGGCAAAGCAGGAGAGCGTCTGCCTTCGGAATCCCGGCTGGCCCGGGAGTTCAATACGTCCGGAATCACCATTCGGAAAGCGCTGGATGAACTTCATGCGCGCGGTATGATCCGGCGTGCGCCGAGAGTGGGAACCTTCATCGGAGAACGGAAAAAGAAAAAATTCCGTATGGCGTTTCTCAACAACGGCCTTTTCGGAAACGTGTTTTCGGAACTGTCCGCCCTGCTGGAACAGCGGTTTGAGAGCTTTTCCTTTGAATTTGAACGGGTCTCCGAGCGTGATGACCTCAAAGGAATGGATTTGATGGTTGCGACGGCGAATACGGTATTTCCTTTGTCGTTCAGTGATGATCTGACGCCTTTTCCTGCCGGATTCATGAAGCAGTTTTTCACGCACGAGTATTTTTCGTTGCCGTTTGAGGCTTACCGCAACCGGGGATTGCATTTCGGATTGCCGGTCTTGTTCTCGCCCTCTCTGTTGAGGATTAATGCCGGTGTCCCGAACTGGCCGGGAAACCGTCCATTTACACTGGAGGCTCTGGAGTTTCTGGCGAAACAGAGACAGGGACCCCGGCGTTTCCTCTGGAGCCGCGATACCGCCTTTTATCTGCTGCGGTGCGGTCTTTTCTCATTTGCGGATGCCTCAAGACGTCTGCATTCCGTGAAGTTTTCGGAAGCGAAAAGCACCTTGGACAGGTTGTTCCGGCTGATAACGCCGGAAATCATATGCAACTCCGACGATCAGGTATTGCTCCACCGTCATTTCCGGCAGAACGATCCGCCTCCAGAGCCTTCGCAGATTGTGACATATCCCACCGCTATCAATGATCTGGCGGGAGAATATCTGCTGCTGCCCGGTACCTTCCGCCATTCCGACGAAACCCTAGAGGTGGCCGCCTGGTTTCTGTCGGCGGAGTTTCAGAATCGTCTTGCGGACATTCGCTACGGCATTCCGATCCTGAAGACTGCGGCGATGGATTCCTTCGTTCCCTGTGCGGGCGCGGATGAATTGTTCCTGCGGGAAATGGGTAACAGCCTGACCAACAATGCTTCCGAATTTGACTTTCTGCGCCGGCTCCGGGTGCTGGTCAATGCGCTTGCTTCCGGAGAAATGACACCCTCTTCCGCCCTGTCAGCGGTTTCCTACGAGATTGACATGACAAAGCGCCAGGAAAAGGAGGAGGTATGATTCGGAAAGCGTGCTTGCTTCTGCTTTTTTTATCCGGCAATGTCATTGTTTCGGCAACGGAATATTTTGTTTCACCGTCCGGATCGGATGGCAATCCGGGGACACGTTCCGCGCCATTCGCCACGATCCGTCATGCCTCGGAAAGGACCCAGCCCGGCGATATTGTCACTTTCCTGCCGGGAATCTATTTTGAAACGGTCCGGATCGGGAGGTTTGGGACGCCCGGACATCCGATTGTCTACCGTGCGGAACAGCCCGGAAGCGTCATTGTCACGGGAGCCGACCGGGATATCCGCGAGGGACGGCGCATCTGGCAGCCGGTCGACCCTGCACTTGGATTGTATGTCGTCGATTATGACAAGCCGCAGCCAAGCCGGGTGTTGTACGACAACGTGGATCTGTTCCCTTACGGGAGTCTTGAACTGCTGAAGGCATTTGCGGCCACGCCAGATACACCGGGGCCGCGGCACGGGTTCGCCGTCGATGAAAAGAACCGGAAACTGTATGTCCGGCTTCGTGCGGACGGCAAATACGGTTCTCCCGACCCGAACCGGCATACGATGGCGGTGTCTCCGTCACCGTTCTACAACAACGGCAGATTTCTCGGTCTGACCGACAAGAGATCGCCCGGATATCTCTTCGGAGTGCTGGGAAAACAGTCCGATGCGCTATGGGTCGTGATCGACGGGATTGTCTTCGAGACTCCGCGCCGGACCGCGGTTGCGATTTCCGGCGGTCATCTTACTGTGCGCAACTGTCTTTTCAACGGATGCTGGCGGGGCGGCGTGGAAGGCGCCGGTCCGACTTCGTTCGTCACGGTGGAAAACTGCGATTGGCACAGCTTCCCGGTTTTCGACGATGTGAAGGAACTCCTTGCGTTTCGAAACTCTTTCCGGAAGGATGGCCGCCCCTGGATGCACAAGTCCCGTGATCGCGGTGCAGTAGTTCCTTACGAGACCGGCATCTGCCAGCAGATTGGCCGGGGGTGGCAAATCCGAGGATGTTATATTCATGATTGCTTCGAGGGACTCTGTGGCGCCGGAACCGGAACCGGTGTAACGATCGAAAACAACCGCTTCGTTCGCTGTGTGGACAATGCGGTAGAGTTGGAAGATCACGGCGCCGGCTTCATCATCCGTTCCAACCGTTTCGAAGATGTTTTTCAAGCGATCTCGTGGCAGCCGATGCAAGGTCTCCCATGGCCCGGTCCGGCCTATATCTACAGAAATCTCTTCTAC
>MWCA01000192.1 GCA_002069785.1 Lentisphaerae bacterium ADurb.Bin242
ATTCACGCCCGCTGGGATTCCATCCGCCATAACAGCGTATCGGTTGCCGGAACCACGTGGGCCGCCGGAAAACATTGGATCAACGACCCCGATTTCGCACTCTGCCGGGCGTCGGACACCTCCGATGACCCGCAGATGCATGCGATCCGGGCGCTGGCTGTTTTCAACGCGCCGGACGCCGAATACAATGACAATTTCATCGGATACACGCTGGTGGATACAAAACGCGCGCAGATGGAAGTCCTGCTCTCCCTGGTTCTCGTATCCGCCGGGGTGATCCACTTGTCCGACAAGATGCCCCTGCTGAACGAAAGCGGCTTGGAGCTCGCCCGGAAAACGGTGTCCGCCGAACCCGGCGAACCCGGCCGTCCCGTCGATCTGTTCGAGGACGACTACGCCTCCCTCTGGATTCAGAAGACGGCGGCCGGACACCGGGTTCTGCAAATCAACTGGACCGACGACGCGAAGCCGTTTTCCTTCGAGTTGCAAAAACATGGAATTTCCGCTGAAAAAGCACGGAACTTCTGGAACGGTTCGGCCGTGGACGTCTCTTCCGGAAAGATGGAAGGGATTCTTCCCGCCCGGTCGTGTCTCCTGGCGGAGCTTTCGTGAACGCCGCGTTTTCTCCTCCGGCCGCGCGGACGGCGGAGGGGAAAACAGTTGATTTTCCGGGAATGCGGGATATATTGTTCCTTTCGCTTTCCGGATCAAAATGAAAGGACGGATGCCTGCCATGGGAAATACGACGGGGATTTCAGCCGAACTGGGGATGGAACAGAAGATTTTCCAATCGAAAACGGGTGGAAGCCTGCCGTATTGCCGGAAAAACGTTCACCCGGAACTTCCCGGAAAAAGCGCTCTTCTGATTTTCTTTCACGGAGCCGGGGAACGCGGTTCGGACAATTCCCTCCAGCTGGTTCACGGCGCCCGTCCGCTGATCCGTTTTCTCCAGGAAAACAATCGAAAATGCGTTGTGGTTTTTCCCCAGTGCCCGAATGAGAAGCAGTGGGTGAATGTCCCGTGGGGCGATCTTTCGCATGTTTTGCCGGAAAAGCCTTCCGATGCGATGCTGCTTGCGATGGAATTGCTTGACTCCCTGCGAACGGAAGAAAGCATCGATCCTGCCAGGGTTCACGCGGCCGGGCTTTCGATGGGAGGCTATGGCGTATGGGACATTCTTTCCCGGAGAAGCGCTTCTTTCGCGTCCGCCCTGATTGTCTGCGGCGGCGGGGACACGGCGCAGGCTCCGAAGCTCAAAGACATTCCGCTGTCGGTCTGGCATGGCGATTCGGATACCGTGGTTCCGCCGGTCCGTTCGAGAAGCATGGTGGACGCCCTGCGTGCGGCCGGTGCGAAGAATGTCCAGTATCACGAGATCTTCGGCTGTGGGCATAACTCCTGGGACTATGCCTTCAACGACAGTTTCACCTGGGAATGGCTCTTTTCCCGGAGCCGCTGATTCTTCCTCCGGACGGAACCGTTATTCCAGATTCAGATAATTCTTGATGAAGCGCATGTAGGCCATGTCCTGGGCGGCGGCGTAAATGCCGTCGCCGGGATTCGGATACTCCAGCGCCAGCATTCCGGAGCGCAGACATCCCTTGATTTTATCCACCAGGGAAAGATTGTTGATGTGTCCGGCGTCGAGCCGGGTGCAGAGGAATCCCGACGCGGCGCCGCTTACGATCAGCATGTTTTTCAGATGGGCGTAGTAAATCTTGTCTCCCAGCTTCTCCACGACCGTTTCCGGCGGACATCCGTTCGAATTGATGATGATATTGCCCTGATCATAATTGACGCCGACCGCGTCATGGGCGGTCAGATCCAGCAGTTTCCGGCAGGGATCGGGAAGATCGTGCAGATAACAGTTATGGGTTTCCAGCGCGATCAGCATTCCCAGATGCCGCGCCCGGTCGCCGATGATCCGCAGCCCTTCGGATGATTTCCTGTAGTCATCCTCGTTGGCGATCGCACTTCCGTTGGCATGGAAGTTGTAATAGGGATTTCCTTCCGCAACGAGACCTCCGGTGAAGAAGTTCATGACTTTCGTTCCGCACTCGCGGGCGGCCCAGTCCATGAATTCCAGATAGTCTTCCGTGTCCTTCCGGACCTCGTCTTCCTCGCCGCGGCAGAAGTTGACGCAGCCGCCGAAGACGATTTCCATTTCCGGATGCGCGGCTTTCAATGCGGCCGTTTCCGTCTGATATTGCGCCTGGCTCATATCCGCGAAACGGTATTTCCAGCGGAGTTCAACACCGTCGTAACCGTTGTCGGAAGCCAGCCGGAAGAGAGTGCGGAGACGGCCCGCGCCCTCATGATAATTGACGTGAAGCAGAATTTTCATTTTGTTGTTCATTTGGAATCTTTCTTCATTATATTAATTTGAACGGGATGGAAGTTCTTGTTTTCCGAGGAGTTTGAAATATTCGACGAGATTGCGGCCGATGAGCTGCTTGCCGCGGTCGTTGTTGTGGACCGCGTCGCGCCGGAAGTAATCCAGGGGGTTCCGGGAGGCCGCGATATAGTCGCAGGGGCCGGTCGTCATATCCCAGAGCGCGACGCCGCAGGCGGAGGCCGCGTTCCGTTCATACTCGGAGTCCAGGGGCATTGTGCCTTGCGCGGTGCGGAAGGTTGTGCTCCACTTCGTGTCGTCCGGGGATTCGCGCCACTCCCAGGAAGGCGGCGGCGTCAGGACCAGCACTTCTGCGCCCAGCGCGAGGCTCTGTCCGATGACGGATTTCATGCTTGCTTCCGCTTTTTCCGGAGATTCCTCCTGACGGTTGCTGATTCCGCCGATCATCACCAGATCGGGTTTGTATTTTGCCACATAGTCCCGGAAATTCTGCGGTTCGCTGTAATACGGGCAGCCGGTGGAACCCCGGACGGAAAGGAGGAAGCGGAAACGGTTCCCCGGGAAGGCCCGATTGAACAGTGCAATGAAATTGGAGGTGTAGGTGTCATTCATGATGCTGTCGCCCAGCAGGACCGCGGTGAAGGGCTTTTTCTCTTTCAATGCGGCCTTTGTTTTCGGGAGGGCTTCGTTCCGTTCCGCGCGGAGGACGGGCGTGAATCCGGGAGTTTCCTTCGCGAATAATTCATCGCACCAGGCGGCGGCCTCCGCGTCCGTGATCCGGGTCAGGACGATGTCGCGGACGGAAACGCCTTTGCTGGAGGAGAAGATGATCCGGATTTCCTTTGCGTCGGGGTGTGCCTGAAACACTTCGGAATAACGGCGCTCCGGACCCGGATAAATGGCGCTGTTGCAGTCGGGCAGAGGATTTCCGTCCTTATCGAAATAATCGATCCACCAGTAACAGGACGCCCCGGTCCGCGCGGTAAAATCGAGCCGGTAAAACGCATGTTCACCGGACGTCTTGTCCAGCGGGATCTTCCGGGAGACAAGGCGGCCACCCTTGTCCTCATAAGTCCCTTCAAAAGGGATATAGACATTTCCTCCGGACGGAGCCGCATAGTTCCAGCCGGACTTCCCGGAAATTCCGCCGTCGAAACGGACGATTTCCTTCCCGTTGTTTTTCTCTTCCGCCATACAGATTGCTCCTGGAATGAAAAGTCCGAAGACGATCAAGCCGGTGATTTTCCGCATCGGTTGT
>MWCA01000193.1 GCA_002069785.1 Lentisphaerae bacterium ADurb.Bin242
GCGTGAACTTTTCTTCGTTCAGGAGCAGGCGGCAGAGCCACACCGAGGACGCCAGAAGAAGGATCAGTCCGCTCAATCCGGGGGAGTCCGCCAGAATGAAATGGTGATACGTCTTCATATAGTCCAGAAACAGCAGATAAAGCACGAAACAGACCGCCGCGGGCGTTTTCAGCCGGTTCAGTTCCAGAAGAAGCCAGCTCAGGCCGAAGAGGAACAGGCCGTATTGGACCGCGATCACGCTCTCGAACGAAACCGGCGTGAAAAGCAGCACGCTTTTCAGCAGGAACGGATACCCCGGCGTCCGGTGCGACATCACCGCCGTGTTCCAGGTGTCCGTCACGGCGTAGGACAAATAGACGGGACCGTCCATCGCGAACTTGACCGGAAGAAGTTCCGGCCAGGAAAGAATCACATAATATACGGACCCGATCGTCAGGAGAAAGGCCAGCAGGGCCGTTTCGGAAATCGCCGGGCGGAGATTCGGAAAGAGGATGACCCGCGACTGGAACGTCTGGAAAAGAATCAGCAGGAGGAAGAGAGAGAAGACAAAAACCGGCGAGGCCAGGTTTCGCAGGATCGGACGGCGTGAAAACACCTCCAGTTTCCGGATGTCGGGGGCCACCGTCAGGGAGGCGGTTCCGGGATTCCGGTAATACAGTCCCTTGCCTTCTCCGAGGTCGGCGATGGAAGCGGCGTTCTGGAGCTCTTTTCCATCTCCGAACACCTGCATGGACCGTTTCGCCGCACCCATGACGACGATCCTGCCGTCGCTTCCCCTGACGACCTGTCTCGTATAGAGCCCGGCCGTCTCCTGAATCGAGACCGAGTAGTGGTCGAAGGCAAGACGGTTCTGCAAATCATCGGTGCGGGACAGCCGGGCCGCCGCAACGGACAGTGCGCAGATCAGGATGGCCGCCGCAAGAAGGATTCCGGTAAAAAGTTTTCCGGAAGGCGCCGGAGGAGGCGCCGGAAACCGGATGGAGACTTTTGTTTTCGGAACGGACAGCGGAAACAGTGCCGCCGCGCCCGCAAGCAGGAGACCGAGTGAATATGCCCAGCCTTCGGGAAAGAAGATGAACCATGCGGCGGAAAGTAAAATGACGGCAATCAGCAACAGCAAACGCAACCTGGTTTTGTTCATCTTCCGGCTTTCGATTTTCTTCCATGAATCCTTGCAACTTTCAAAAAATATACCTCGCTTTCAGGGGGTTTTCAAGTATGTTACGGAAAAACCTCCGGCAAACGGAGCAGGAGAAACCGTCCGGGAAAGGAAATTCTCTTTTTCGAGCTGAAAAAAATCAGGCCGCCCCAGCCGCATCAAAACGCTTTCCGTAACTCCCGCTCCCCCTTCCAAACTTCCAAACTGAAAAAAAAAGGCCGGCCGTCCTTTTTTGTCGTTCAGGACGGCCGGGGTTGGGGAGGGGGGATACATAGCCGCTCAACGCGGCCCTTTCTTTTTCAGTTTGCTTCCTGTCTCATTTTTTTTTGAGGGCGGAGGGCAAACCGTTCGTTCATTCCGCTCACATACCTGCATTTATAGCTTTCCAGGTATTTCGCCTGTTCCGCAAGGAATCCTGCGTAGCGTTCCTTGATGACTTCAGGACGCGGCGGAATTTTGATTACCACTTTGCGGATCATCGGTCTGTCCTCCTTTCCGTTTTTTTTCTTCATGTGTTCATCAGCAAAGACACCGTTTTTTCTGAAAAGTTCAAAGGTTCAGTAAAAAAATATCTTTTTCGGAAAATTTCCCTTCCGGTCGGATTCGACCCCGGAAAAAGGGGACAAAAAGCCTCAGAAAAGCCTCCAGCATCCTTTCTCGAAGGAGAACTCTCCAAAGCACTTTCTTGAGGAATGAATTTTCTGAAATCTCTGGCAGCCGGATGGTTACATGAAATCCGGATTCCGGGAGACGGTTTTTCTGTAAATGCGGAGAGTATTGTTGACGAGGTTGTCCAGCTGGCGGAGCTTCCATTCCAGATGGGGCTTGTCGGAGATGTAGTCCATGCTGGGCTCCCAGCCGAGACGGGAATCCCGTTCGGCCAGCGGGATGGCGGCGAGGACGTTTTCCCTTTCTTCCGCGATCAGCGCTTCCATTTCGTCGAGAAGCGACTGCGCCTTCTGAACATCGTATTCGACCTCCAGGCGCTTGTTGAGAACCCACCACCGTTTCGTATGGAGCATGGTCCGGAAGGAGCGATAGCAGAATTCGGCGACCCCGGCGACCCGGCGCGCCGTTTCCCTCTTGGCATCCGGCGCTCTGGAGACGGCTTCATTCAGTTGCCGGATTCCCTTTTCCCAGAATTCCAGCGAGCGGGTCATGATCCGGATGTCCTCATGGAAGCGGAGCCCGCACCAGCTTTGCGCGTAAATGCTTTCCGGCTGGTAGAAGGTATGAATCCAGCGTGGCCCGACCGCCGATTCCGGCGTGGTCGGGAAGACCATCTGCTGTTCCACGTGCGGATACAGGATCGGATGAAGGATGAACGGGTAGGCCGGACCGCAGCGGAGCGGACCCGCCTGGTCGTCGAAGCCGGGGGTGTAGGAGTCCATGGCGTCGCTCAGGGACTGGAACGCCTCGAAGGCGTCATCCGCGGCCGCGTTTCCGAAATCCCGAGCCAGGATTCGGCGGAGAATCTCCTCCGGCGCGGGCGCGGGTGTCCAGAAACTCCATTTGGCGCATTCGGAGATCAGGGACGGAAACCAGCCGTAATGGTGGGAGTCCATCAGCCCGCAAAGCCCCCATTCGTCGTGCGCTTTCCGCAGGGCGTTGAAACGCTTGAACCACTGCTGCGGAAAGGGCATGTAGGGGACGATTCCGAAGTCCCAGGTCATTCCGCCGGTGTTGGACATGGTGTAGAGCGGGAGCCCGCACTCCTTCGCGCAGACCGCCTCGCTGGAGAAATAACGTCCGGGGCCGGGGAACGTGATGGAATAATCGGGCTGGACCATCGTATGGTTCGGATAAGGGTGGACTTCGAACATTTCGAAGGTGGCTTCGAGTGTGATGTCCTTCGGCAGGGAGCGGATCAGCGCAAGACGTTTTTCCTCCGGAGCCTTGCCCCAGTTGTAGGTCCAGAAAACGACGTCCGCCGCGGGCGCGTATTTCCGGACCGCCTTCTTGACCGCGTCGACCCATTGCGGATAATCCCTGCAGGGCCAGAACCCAGGGGTTGGACGGGGATCGGCGATCTCTCCTTCGTTTTCCGGCGGACGGTCTTTGCCGGTGCATTCGGGGTCCTTGCTCGGGAACTGGGCGCTTTCTCCGACCAGGATCAGCCCCCTGGCCTTCGGCGAATTCTTGAAGACGGACCCGTAGTTTGCCTCGAAGAAGGCTTCGGCGCCGGGTTCGTCCGGATGCTTGAAACTGGGCAGGTAACTGTAGAAATAGACGTCCAGCGAATATTTCGCGGCACGGTCGATCAGGTCGTTGAAATCCATGATCCCGTGGGTCGTATGGTTGACCCCCTTCACGAACAGGAGGATGGAATCGAACCCGGCATGGACGATCGCGTTCAGGTGGGAGTCCGGAAACTGGTCCAGTCCCCAGCCGGAATGCACCATGCGGGGCGAAAAGAGCGGTTCCCGGCGTTCTTTTCCGGGTTTCAGGAA
>MWCA01000194.1 GCA_002069785.1 Lentisphaerae bacterium ADurb.Bin242
AAATCCATCGGAGGATGAAATCCCCGCCATGGTGGTTGAAGCGCCTCCGGACTCCGAACTGGCCAATTCCGAAATCGACCCCAGGACCATCAAGATATTCTGTCACAACTGCCAGCAGAAGCTGGACGTCACAAGCCTCCAGCCCTTTGCCCGCATCGCCTGCCCGGCGTGCGGGGCGGAACTCATCATCCCGAAGTGGTTCGACACCTATCTGCTGGAAGAACCCTGCGGCTACGGCGGCATGTCCAGCGTCTACCGGGCGCTGGACATCGCACTCGACCGGGAGGTCGCCATCAAGATTCTGAACCCGGAGATCGCCCCGGAAAGCGAACGGTCGGCCCTTTTCCTGAACGAAGCCAGGACCGCCGCCACCATCAACCACTATTCCGTCATTCCCATCTATACGTGCGGCGTCTTCAACGGGCAGACCTACATCGTGATGCAGTTCATGAACGGCGGCTCCCTGGAAACAAAACTGAACAGCGCGGGCGGGCCCCTCCCGATCCAGGACGTGGTGAAGTGGATTCATGACATCGCCGAAGGACTTGAAAACGCCTGCCGCCACGGGATCATTCACCATGACATCAAGCCGGGCAACATCATGCTTGATGCCGACGGCAATGCCAAAATCGGGGACTTCGGGATCGCCCAAAGCATCCTGGCAAGCCCGGAAACCGTCGCCGCCGCGAAGGAAACCTGGGTCAGTCCCCTCTATGTCAGCCCGGAAAAGGTCGCGACGGGAGAAGAAAACTCCCAGGGGGACATCTACAGTCTCGGGGCCACCTTCTACCATCTTCTCACGGGAAAACCCCCTTTCCAAAGTGAAAACCTGGAGGAACTGATCTGGTCCCGGACAAAGCAGAATCCTCCTCCGCCCAACCAGCTCCGTCCCGAAATCCCGCTGGCGCTGACGTCGCTGATCATGCGCATGATGCACCGGTATCCGGATATGCGGCCGCACTATCAGGAAGTCATCTCCTCCCTGAACGCCTTCCTGAAAAACCCGGAGGCGGCGACAGTGACCGTTCTGAAACGGAATCCGCTTTCCAGGAGCGCCATTTACGTGCCGTCCGGCGGAAGCGCCACGCCGTCCTCGATCAAGCCGAAAGCGCCCTCTTCGATCAAACCGAAAACACCGTCCTCGATCAAGCCGAAATCGCCTTCCTCGATTCTGCGGAGGACCAGTTCCTCGCTCCAGCAGCCTCCGCCGAAATCGTCCATTCTGAATCCAATCCCGCCGCTTCCGCCGCAGCAGCAGATCGTCGAGATTCAGCCGACCGTAATCGAGGACCCGTCGTATGGATGGCTCCGGAACAAATACCTCCTCGCGGGGATCATCGTCGCTTCCGTCCTGATCCTGTCTCTCGTGGTTTTCGGACTGGTTCAGCTTCTCAACGCGCAGGACCCGAAAGTGCTCCCGGATCTTCCGGAAACCAAACATGCGGCTCCGGCACAAGCCTCGCCCGCTCCCGCAGCGCCCGTCGCTGTTCCGCCCCCGTCCAGCCCCGCGCCTTCCGTACCGCCGGCCTCCGCTCCGGCTCCCGAAGCCACGGCCCCGACTCCTGTAAAAACGGCTCCGGCTCCCGAAGCCACGCCTCCCGCTCCCGAAGCCACAGCCCCCGTTCCCGAATCCACGACTCCGGCACAAACGGCTCCCGCAACTCCTTCGGGCGAAACCTCCTCTGTCAGCCCCGCGACGCCCGCCGACGTTCCGGCATCCCCTGAAACCGTACCGGCTCCACCTTCTTCTCCCGCTCCGGCTCCCGAAGCCATGGCTCCGGCTCCACCTTCTTCTCCCGCTCCGGCTCCTGAATCCACAACTCCGGCGCCCCAGCCATCCGAACTCTCCCCGCGCCCATAATTTTCCGGAAAAACGTTCCAATCCGCCGCAAAAGAACCCGGAAACAGGGAATTTTTATTTGAAAAAAAACGATACAAATGCTATATTCTTCAGAGAAAGCGCGGAAGTATTTTTTTTCAGTGTTTCTTCAACCTTCAACTTGCAAGTCAAATAATTTCTGGATTTCGAGTCAAATCGTATGGATAACGGGAAAACACCGGAAAATGCTTCTGCCTCCGGCACTTTCAATGCCAAAAGGGCAGCCCTTTTCTCCTCCTTCCTGGGAGAAAACGCCATTAATCTGGACGCGATTGCGCGCTCCTGCGAAGACATCGTATCCACCGGGCTCGACACCGACACCTCCACCGTCACCGGCCTGAACAAATTGGAATCGGACTACACAAGAATCGGCCCGGTTTCGGAAGACTCCACGCCTTCCCGGGAGCAAGTCCACCGGGCGCAGGACAAACATCTGAACCGTTTCGTCGCCATCAAGTCGCTTCCGGAAGAGACCAAGGAGCATCCCGAACAAGTCAACGACTTCCTTCTCGAGGCCAAAATCACCGCCCAGCTGGATCATCCGGGCATCGTCACGGTGTACAATATTTACGAGGACGACGCGCACGGCTCCCATATCGCCATGAAACTCGTCAACGGGAAAACCCTGCGGGCGTATCTGGACAAGCTGTCCTCCCTCTATGAATTCATTCCGAAGCAGGACCTGGAACAGAGCGAACGGAAATCCCTCGCCCGCCGGCTGGATATCTTCCTGCGCATCTGCGACACCATGATCTACGCCCATCACAACAACGTGATCCACCGGGACCTCAAACCCGAAAATGTGATGATCGGCAAATACAACGAGGTGTATGTGCTGGACTGGGGACTGGCCGAATACCTTCGCGAGCACTCTTCCCGGAAACGCCGTTCCGACTCTCCCTGTTACGCGGCTCCCGAAATCATCGAGGGGCTTCCCTACGGTCACCAGTCCGACATCTATTCCCTGGGGCTCCTGCTCTTTGAACTCGCCTTCCTCAAGAAGGCGTATCGCGGCAATTCCGAGGACTGCCGCATCGATACTTTCGAGCACCGTTTCGGCTATCGAATTCCCAAAGACCTGAAAATGATCATCCGGAAGGCCACCTCCTCCAATCCCCACGACCGCTATGACACCGTCGCGGAAATGGCGGACGATATCCGCCGGTTCAAGATCGATGAGGAGGTCTCCGCCAATCCCGACAACTTCTTCCGGAAAACAACCCGTACGCTTTACCGGAAGCGCCGGTTCCTGCTCGTCACCACCGTTCTGCTGATGCTGCTGTTTTTTTCCGCCGGTTCCTTCTATCTCTACCGGGAACTGCTCTACGATCAAATGGAAAAGAAGCACCATGACGCCATCTCTCTCGTCTATGTCGACGGTCTCCGCTCCGGAATGAATTTCGACCGCGGAATCCAGGACCTGGGCACCTCGCTGCGCACGATCGCACGGGAAACCGCTCTTCTGCTTGAATTGTCCGCACCGCAGCCGTCGGGGGAGACGTTTTACAGTTGCAGCAGCAGCGGACGGCCCGCCGCGACGCCGCCCGGATATACCGAGGCTCCCGCCTACGAACAGAAAATCTCGCTCGAGGAGTTTGTCTGGAAGACCGTTCCCGGAACGGACTTCCGGGAGGTGGAACCCCTGCTCCGGAAGATCCGTCCCATCCGGAGAAGTTTCCTCCGTACCATCCTGGAAAGCCTGGGGGAAGGCGCGCCCACCCG
>MWCA01000195.1 GCA_002069785.1 Lentisphaerae bacterium ADurb.Bin242
AACTTGGAATCTGCGTCCGTATCAGGGTGACAAAATCGGTCTGCCCGGACACCGCTGGCGCATCCGGGATGTGGGAGAAAGCCATCACAACAATCCCGACGCATCCTGTTCCGGGACAATCTACAGCAACGGTTCAATCGACGGCAACGGCAAGCTGACCGGACTGCCGGATGAATTTGTTTCCGGGTATGGGTACAACGGCTACATGGAATTACAGCAGGGATGCGTCCGCGATGACGGCAGCATCGAATGGCCGTGTCCCAACGGATAAAATTTATGGAGGAAAAATGTTTGATTTCAACGATTCACGCTATACGCACATGCCGTTCGCCGCCGTGGACGCGGACGGCAAGCCGAAAGAATTTTGCTGCATTCAGAATAACGGTCTGTGGAAATTGTATCACTTTACCGGAATGAAATGGAAACGGCTCAAGACCAGACTTCCGGCGGACGCGACCGAATGCGGCCCAACCGCCGAATTTGAGGACGGCGTCTGGAAAATCTCCTTTATCGCCGGGGGCTGGGAGGGTGACCGCCGTTTCCGGCTTTATCGGATGTACGGTCTCAATTCCGAACCGATGGCGCAGGAATTCGCCGATGTTGGATTCATCCATAAAGACCATGTGGTTTATGCCGGACGGCGCGGCCCGATTACGATTATAGAACCGGGACGTACCGTCACGTTGACTCTGCACGGTGTGGAATTTCTCTACCGCGTTTCCTACGATCCGTTCCAGCCAAACCGTTTGCTCATTTCCGGGCAGTATCTCGACGGCACGATTTTCTCATGGGCGTATCAGCCGGGAATGAAGATTTTGAAGCATGTCATTGCGGATGGCGTTCCCGCTTATAAATGCGCGTTCTACGGCGGCGACTGCTATTACGCCAAACGCGAAAACGGCTTTGAGGAACGGCGCATTGTCCGGGCAGCCGATGTCCGGCTGGTCGATTTGAACGCGGAACAATTCATCACCGAAACCGAAGAATCGACATATTCACGGTCGGAGAATGCGGAGTTTGAATGAGCTGCAACTGCCACGGAAAATCAGGCGTGTCCGTCACACGGACTTCGCCGTTCGATCAATGTTCCGCCTGTGCGAAAAAGCATGTGGTGAAAGCATGGAACTTGTTCAATGAATTCACTTACGCCGACGATAATCGGGACGTGATTTCCGGTCAGCTCAGGCTGGCCGCCGACCACCTCATGTTCGATCACCGGGACGCCGCCTTAAAAGCGCGTGACATCGCAATCCTCATTGAAGAAAACCGGGATTCGGAAATCGGCAGCGGCTGGGATGAACTTCTTTCCGCTGTCCGGGAGGCGTTCAACGGCGATCACCCGGAAATCACGGAACGGCTGAAACAACTTGAAATGGAGACATAATGCAAAATACCATATTTTATGTGGCGGCGAACGAGACGCTGGGCGTGGTCAAGGATTACGCCAATGCGAAAACCGCCACGCCGCCGACGCTGGTGCGCGGCGTCGAGGCCTGTCTCAAAATGCGCCTTTTCGCCAACCGAGACGGGACGGAGCCTTACCCACTGGCCTCGTTTCTGAACATCGTTTCGTGGCAATGGGCGATGGACAACGATTTCAACGAATCCACCAGCTACAAACTCGTCGGCGACAATGCCCGTATCACGGTTCACAGCGTCACGGAAACGGTTGATGACGAGGAAATTGTTTATACCGAAGTCACCATTCCGATGCCCGATATGAACACGGCGGAACTTGCCGCATGGCTCGGAATAGAGAAAAGTAAATCCGGCCTGCACGGCGAACTGGTGGGATTTGACGCGGAAGCCAAACAGGTTTTTATCGTTCAAATTGAAAACTTCACGGTGCGAAACCGCATCACCAGCATCGGCGATCCTACTCCGATTGATCCCGATTATCTGACGGCTGCGCAGGTCAATGCGCTGATCGCCGCCGGAATTGCGGTTCAGTATTCAGTGGACGGCTCGACGCTGTGGCACAATGTGCAGACCGCTGCCGACCGTTTCATCCGGGTGCGCTCCGCCAACAGCGCCGACGCGGTATGGAGCGAGGCCATCGGACTGGTGGCCGGACCGCAGGGCGATCCCGGCGCTGATGCGTTTTGCTATGTCGCTTATGCCTCAAATTCGACAGGCGCGGACTTTTCGCTTACGCCGACCAACGGACTGAAATTCCGGGCGGAGATTCATTCCGATACCGAAATCCCGACTCCAGCGGCGGAAGATTTTACCGATGCCGTCTGGGTGAAATACATCGGCGATGACGGCACGGGCGTCGGCAATATGGTGAAAAGCGTTTACGATGCCAACGACGATGGCAAAGTCAATTCGGCGGACGAAGCCGATCATGCGGATGCCGCCGACGCCGTTCCGTGGAGCGGTGTGACCGGGAAACCGTCAACCTTCACGCCAGCGGCGCATGAGCATGCGATGGCGGATATTTCCAATCCGGGATATCAGAAAGTCTATTCGGCGTCCAATCCGAAAACGCTCTATCTCGACAGCCCGGTTCTGCGGAACACTTCCAGCAATTCCAGCGGCACGATTGAGCTGGAATTTACCGCGATTCAAAACAAAATCGGCGGCACGGCGTATTCCGTCCCGGATGGGATTTTGCTGACGTGGGAATATCACGTCCTTTGCACGGCGCAGGTGACGGGCGTTTCGGTCGGAAGCGTCAACTGTTCCATGGTCGGAATCAACATCCCGGAAACGCTGGAACTGGTGGGTGGGAATTCTACTTATCACGTTTTTGTGATTCGCGCCCTCTATAAATCCGGCGCGGTAAACAACGTCCGCTATCAGGCCAATTACGCCTATTCCTATGAGGCGTAACCATGCTCATCCCTTATCAATATAATAAGATGGCGGCCGGGGCAACGGTCATTGACCCGAACCGGGCGATTTACGGAACGCGCGGCGTGTTCACGTTTTTGCGGAACGGTTCGTGCAATCAAAGCTGCATGACCATGCAGGGGCGGTATCTCGTTTCCAGCAACGTCAGCCGGATGGAGGTATCCTCGGCTGGCGTGGCCGTCCGTACCACTGTCAATTACGGCGGAAGCATTTTCGTCCAGAACGGCGGTACGGTTTCCAGCTCCATTGTCAACAGCAACGGGAATATACAGGTTTCCAGCGGCGGCGTGGCAAAGGATACGGAACTCAATTTTCAAGGCCAGTTGTATGTGAGTCCGGGCGGTTCGGCAAACGGCGGAAACGTCCATTCCTACGGAAGATGCTACGTCTATTCCAACGCCTCGGTTTGCGGATTTCACGTTTCCTACGGCGGCGGCCTTTACGGACAGGGGACGAGCGTCACTTTCGACAGCACGGTCGTTTCCAGTGGAGCGGATTTCAACGCCGGGCAATCCTCCGGCGTACAGGTGTTGCACACCACCATCGTGCCGAACGCGAGTTTCTGGTGTTACAATGGAATGAATGTTACGCACACCACCGTGATGAGCAACGCGATTTTATACGTCTCAAGCGGCGGCAAATGCTACGATGTCACCGTGGGGTCGGGCGGACGGGTCAATCACGGCGTATGGGGGCATGATTCGGAAACGGTGGTGACC
>MWCA01000196.1 GCA_002069785.1 Lentisphaerae bacterium ADurb.Bin242
AAAATTACTATGAAAATTTATGCAACAACACTTATTCCTTTTTCCTTCAACATGCTTTTTACAGAGAAAAGATATAGTCTGTCAAGTTGGAAATATGGTCAACATAATGGGGATCAATTGGTTTATTTCTATTCAGTAGGGCCTATAATCATGTATTATGAAAAAAGTTCAAGGAAGCGTTTCTGCAATCGGTCGAAATGATTCGTCGAATTTCGGGAAAAAAACAGGGCTTGGGCAGATGTTGATTTTCAGCGGGTTGCAAATTGACTCGTTGACTTCATACCATTTCCGCTCGGTCGGAGTGCGATGGCTTTTTGCACACCAAGGTTGGATTGCGAAGATAACACGTCAAGATTGCCAGCCTCAAAACAGCGGATTTTTTACCGGGAGTTCGAATCGGAAAACGGGTGTCCGTCCGGGATTCGAACTGCTCAGTAGACAACGAAAAACATTAGTTTACACCTCAAAATTAAGCCATTTCTGATCGCTTCTGGAACTTTTGACCACGGCGTCGATAAACGCCATGCCGCGCAAGCCATCCTCCGCCGTCGGGAAGTCCGGTGCGAAATCCTTGTCGCCTTCCAGTCGGCCGGCCACGGCGTCGGCAAACTGACTGTAGATATTGGCGAAAGCCTCAATGAAGCCTTCGGGATGACCTGCCGGAATTCGCGAGGCGGCAGCGGCCTCCGCGCCGATCCCTGCCCAGTTGCGTCGCAATACTTGCATCGGTTTGTTATTGTATTTGACCACCAGCGTTTCCGGGCTTTCCTGATGCCATTCGACAGCACCCTTGGTGCCGTACACCCGAATACTCAGGCCGTTTTCCTCGCCGGTGGACATCTGGCTGGCATAAAGCACGCCGCGCGCGCCGTTGTCAAAACGCACCAGCACATTGCCGTCGTCATCCAGCGTATGCCCCGGCACAAACGTCGTCAAATCGGCGCAAAGCTCGGTGATTTTGAGTCCGGTTATATATTCGGTCAGGTTTTCGACATGTGAGCCGATATCGCCCATGCAGCAGCTGATGCCGGCGCGGGCGGGATCGACACGCCATTCCGCTTGTTTGCTGGCGCCCTCGATAGCGTCGCCCAGCCAGCCCTGCGGATACTCGGCCACAATCTTGCGAATTTCGCCAAGCGTACCAGCCTTGATCATGGCGCGTGCCTGTTTGACCATCGGGTAACCGGTATAGTTGTGGGTCAGGGCGAAAATCGTGCCGGTTTCCTGAACCTTTTCCGCCAGCTTCCTGGCCTGCTCCAGCGTAAAAGTCATCGGCTTCTCGCAGATCACATGAAAACCATTATCCAAAGCCTTCAGCGCAATATCATAATGGGTTATATTGGGCGTTACGATGGAAACGCAGTCCATCCGCTCGCCCACCGGCAATTTGCGCTCAAATTCAATCATATCCTGATAATTCCAGTAGCAGCGCGATTCCGGTAGAAAAAGCTCGGCGGCAGTCACCAGGGATTTCGCCCGGTCCGAACTGAATGCTCCGCAAACCAAATCGATTTTGCCGTCAAGCCGTGCGGCCATGCGATGTACGGAACCGATAAACGCGCCCGGTCCTCCACCAACCATTCCCATTTTGATTTTACGTTTCATATGACCTTCCGGTTTTATGATTGCTTTTACTTCAAGCTTGACAAAGGGAGCGTTATAGGTATATTGAACCGCGACATAATAGGGGACATTTTCCAAAGACAGGGAATGAGATGATCAACAAACAGGAACCGAAAGAAGTGGAGTTGCTGAGCTGTTACCGGGACTTGCTGTGCCCGGAGGCGCTGGAGCTGCTGGAAAAGGGAGTGTATGGGATCATCCGTCGGAGCATACTGCGGGTGTTGCCGGTGGAGAGACTGGAAGAGGATTTCTCGAAGGAGACGGGACGTCCGACGAAGGAACTGTATTCGATGGCGGGACTTCTGTTTCTGAAGGAATATTTCAATTGGAGTCTGGAGGAGACCCGTTTCAACTACATGGCGGACCTGAAAATTCAATATGCGCTGAATATAGAACGGGATGGTATCCGTCTGGGGGAACGGACGCTGGAGAGGTATCGATATTCCGGCGGAAAGAATTGGGCAAAGAGGTGATGGAACGTGTGACGGAAACGCTGCTTTTGGAACTGGATGTGGAAATCCATGAACAGCGATTGGATTCGACGCACGTATTCAGCAATATGGCGGCGTGGACGAGGAAGCGTCTGCTGTTCCAGATCGTGCAGCGTTTTCTGAATCAGGTGAGACGGCACGGAAATGACCGTTACCACAGGATTGATTGCGCCTTCCGGGAAAGATATGAGCGGGACAATGGATGGATTTTTGCGGAAACGTCACCGATGAAGCTGTCGAGGAACGGGAAGGTTTTCACGACGGAGGAACAGCTGGGATACGACATGGAAAAGCTGATCGGCGAGTTGCACTCCGAAGAGAAGTTCACGAATATGACCTCATATAAAGATCTGGTACGAGTGTTTCAGGAACAGTTTGTGGATCATGACGGCAAAGCGGAGTTGAAAGAACATCCGGGGGGAAAGATTCTGGTGAATCCGTCGGACCGCGAGGCGGAAATCGGTCATAAAGGGGTGGGCTATCAGGCACAGGTGACGGAAACCAGTTCGCCGGAGAACGACGTGCAGCTCGTTACAAGCGTGATTGTGCAGGGAGGAAGCGAATCGGATATGAACTCGCTTCCGGAGGTTGTGGAGAAACTCGAAGAAGACGGTCTTCTGCCGGAAAAACTGCTGGCCGATCAAGGCTACGGCAGCGATGAAAACTATGTGAAATGTGCGGAAAACGAAGTGGAACTGATGGCTCCGGCGCCCCCGAAACCGACCGGAAAAATCGGACTGGAGGAATGTGAATTCGACCTCGCAAAGAAGATGACAAGATGTCCTGCGGGAAATAAGCCGATGAAAAAAGAGTATTTTCGAGGCAAAGGACGCGCCGTTTTTCATAAGAATGTATGCGAAAAATGTCCGTTGAGAGAAAAATGCCGGGTTCGAAAATGCGGGAAGCAGAATTACGCATTCTTCTATACGGACGCTGATCTCCGGACCGCAGAGAGAAGAAGATTCGAGACAACGGAATCCTTCAAAAACGAATACCGGCGACGCAGCGGAATCGAGGGTCTGTTCGGGAGTCTCAAACAGTTCACTCCGTTGCGACGATTACGAGTGCGCGGACGAAGCGCGGTTTCCCATTCCATTTACATGATCTTCGCCATGCATAACGTGATGCAGGCCGCCCGGTATTTTAAAATTCGGACCCGAAAAGCTCTTGCCGGAGGTCTTTTCGCGTTTTTCATGCGGATCTTCCGGAACCACTGTAATTTTCTCATTTTGCAAGCTCAATAATGTCCCTTTCATTCCCGATTTTGGCCCTTTCTCAGAAATGGGAACTTATTAAGTGTTGTTGCATAAATTTTCATAGTAAATTC
>MWCA01000197.1 GCA_002069785.1 Lentisphaerae bacterium ADurb.Bin242
AGCAGCGCCAGCCCGGCGGCGAGCGCGGCAAATGCTTCGACGAGAACGACAAGGCTCATCACCCGCCACTGCCACGCCCGGTTCCGGTCGATCCGCCGGATCAGCTCCTCCTGCGTCATCATGGTTTCCGTTCCTCCGGCTCGTGTTGGATCTGCCCGTTGGAGAAGAGATTGTTCCAGTAAAGGCCGGGATGGTTCTTGTCCCGGTCGCGCACCAGCAGGAAGGGCGGGGCTTTCAGCTTCCGTCCCTTCCCAAAGTAAAGATAATCGGAGAATTCCGCATTGGGCCGAAGTCGGCTCGGGCAGCGGAACACCTCAAAATCAGTGAGATACCCCGACTCCTGGAGTGTCTTCAAATCCGGCGGCAGAAACCCTTCATAGTCCCCGGCGTACTGTTCCAGACCCATATGAATCTGTTTGAGATTGCTGGTGCAGGAGATCCGCTTGGCGCGTTCCCGCGCCCTCCCCGTCATGGGAATCGCAAACAACAGCCACAGAAATGCGAAAAAGAAATAGAGCAGCGTCTTGCCCGCCTTTTTCCAGCCGCGCACCTTTCGGGAAAACAGGGAAACCAGCGTGAGCTCCAGGGAAAACACAAGAAAGAACAACCCGGCGATAACGATCCATCCCTCCAAATGCAGCACCGCAAACTCCTCCCAGGCATCGTACACCGAAGTCGGCAGCAGCGAATACAACATTTCCGGATGCTCCAGCAGCGGAGCAAACACAAAAGCCAACAAACACCAGAAGAGAGCCAGCCAGGTGGCCGGGGACAGGAGGATCTTCCGGCACAAAGATTTTTTCTTTTCCGCCTCACTCATACCGCATGCCTTTCGAATATCATGGCTCCGGCAAAACCTGGCCATTGGAATAGAGATTGTTCCTATAGACGCCGGGGTGGTTCCCGTCCCGGTCCCGCATCAAGAGAAAAGGCGGTTCTTTCAGTTTCCGGCCCCTGCCGAAATAGAGGTAGTCGGAGAATTCCGCATTGGGCCGGGTCCGACTGGTGCAGCGATACACTCGATCATCCGACAGATACCCCGAATCATGCAGCGTCTTCAACTCCGGCGGAAAAAACCCGTCGTAATCCGCGGCGTACTGCTCCATGCTCAAATAAATCGACTTGAGGTTACTGCCACAGGCGATTCGTTCGACGCATTCATTCGCCCTTCCGATTAGAAAAACCTCGAGCGACAGCCACAGAAACGCAAGAAATAGATAGAGCAGCGTCTTGCCCGCCTTTTTTCTGCCACGCACTTTCCGTGAAAGCAAAGAAACCAGGGCAAAGCCCAGAGAAAGCAGGAGAAAGATGAAGCCGGCGAAAACAAGGAATCCTTCCCGGTCCAGCGCCCCCTCCCCCGAAGTCGGCAGCAGCGGCACAAACCCAAGCAGGGCCAGCACACACCAAAAGAAGGCCAGCCAGGTGGCCGGGCACAGGAGGATCTTCCGCCACCGGAAGCTCGTTTTTTCCGCCTCACTCATGTATGTGCCTTTCGAGTTCAGGGAATCCTTACTTACTGTATCATGCCGTCAGCAAGGATGCAAATGATTTTTCAAAGGCACTCCCGGCAATGCGTCAGTTTTGCGAATGAGACGGCGCTGCCCAAAGGAACGAGAATCACTGTGCAACGTTTTTCGGGGCGGCTTAACGGACTTAACGGACATAACGGACTTAACGGACAAGGAGTGGCCGCAAGTCGGGAAAGCGGAAGCGTTGCAATCGCGTCAGCGGTCGTCAACAAAACCGGTGCATTGCGCCCCTCCGGCTTGACAAAAATGCGAAGGCGTGGTATCTTTCTCCTCCGGCCGGGAGCCGGGATAACCAGAAGGAGAGAAAACATGAAGAAAGCACTGCTTTCCGGAATCGCCGCGTTCGCGGCGCTCCAGCTTGCCGCCGAAATCGCAGTTCCGGCCACGGGATGGCAGATTTCCAAAGACGCCGTGAATCCGGCCGCCGTGAACGACGTCTTCACCGCGACCTCCAGCGGCAGCGACACCATCCTTAAAATCACCGACTTCAAGCAGTTCCCGGCCGGAGCGAACGATTTGCTCGTCTTCTCCATGCGCTTCCCCGAGGGAAAGAAGACGATGTTCCAGATGTTCTGGGCGAGCAAGGAACAGCCGAACTACAGCGAAGGGAACTCCATCCGCCAGGCGATCACCGGAACCGGCGCGTTGGAAACCTACTGCGTCAACCTCTCCGGTCACAAAGGGTGGACGGGAACCATCACCAATCTGCGGATCGACCCGGTGTCGATCCCGAAAAACGCCCCCGAAGCGTTCGCCATCGGCGAATTCAAAATCATCGACGCCGCAGCGGGCATGCCGGTTCCGGCGCGCAACTGGGTGAGCGCCACCAACTGCAAGTTCACCGGCAGCGGCGACAACATCGTCACCGGCGAATTCATCGGCAAAGACCCCTTCATCGGAGCCGCGCTTCCGGCCAAAATCGACGCTTCGACGCTGAAAGCGATCGAGTTCGAGCTCAAATTGCCGCAGGGTTCCGCGCCGGTCGGGCAGCTTTTCTGGATGCCGGAAGGGCAGAAGGCCTATTCCGAACCGTGTTCGGCCCGCTTCAAAATCCCCGCCGACGGCGAATTCCATAAAGTGACGATCGACCTGTCCAAGAAGGCGGAGTGGAAGGGCTCCATCGTCGCCCTCCGGTTCGACATGACCGACAAACCGGCGCAGTCCGGCCAATTCCAGCTCAGGAACTTTATCGTCAAATAGTTCAGTAGCGGAAAAAGAGATTATGGTGACGCAACCCCGAAAGGATTGCGCGCAGGGTCGAGAACCCGGTGCGGTTCGAACGCACCGCCAGCTCGAAACGCTCTTCCGGAAACTTCCGGGAGAGCTCTTTTTTCGTCTCGGCGAACGCCTCCGCATACGCTCCGTACAGATACCGCAGCAGCGGGCGCGGCATCCGGAACCCGTAACTGCCGAGGTTGTGCGAGAGCAGAAACGAAGTCAGGAAGCGGAATCCCTGATAATGGTAGCAGACCAATTCGCCGCCGCGGGGATTCCATTTGCCGTCCGCCGACTTTTCCCACGGCACGGTCATCCAGTTCCACGGCCCGGCGTCCAGGCCGGGATCCTGCGAGACGACGAGGGAGTCGGTCAGCTCCGGCCAGAAATCCAGATACTTCTGATCGGCGAAACGGTCCGGCTCCACCCGGTCGAAGCACCATTCGATGCAGCGCGCCCGCCACCAGTCGAGCACCTTGAAGCACTCCGCGTCGCGCCGGTAGAGCTGGAAGGCCATATTGCATTTTCCGAATTTCTCGCGGAATTTCAATTCCGGCGGAAATCGGTGCGGGCAGGCCAGCAACGACTTCTCCCCCAACTCCCGGTAGGCCGGTTCCGGGTCGCGGAAAAAGAAGAGGTCGGCGTCGAGATAATTC
>MWCA01000198.1 GCA_002069785.1 Lentisphaerae bacterium ADurb.Bin242
GCTTTCTTTGCGTTCCTGCCGAGGACGCGGTATGAGTGCAGCAGGTTCTGACTGCGCGTCACCCATTCCAGATTGGCGGAGCGGTTGTCATACTTATCGCCATTGATATGATTGACTTCCGCGCCGTCGAACCATGTGTCGGAATGCCACGCCATGGCGACGAGTCGGTGGACGTAGTAATTCACCCCGCCTATTTTCACGTCGATGTAGTGTTCTCTGCCGTCCGTGATGCGCCGACGCGGTTCCAATATCCTTCCGGGCATGACCTTGCGGTAGGACTTCATGCCCAAATGCACCCGGACGGAACGCGCCTTGCTCCGGATGAGACCGGTGTCGGATGCCTCGTAGAGCGGCAAGCCGGGTATGGTGCGCCAGGTCATTTTTTCTTGAAATCGCCGCAGATATTGCACATATAAACATGTGGCCAATCCGCATAAACGGTTTTTTGCCATTTAGTTATCCCAAGCTGAGGATGCGGTGCATAGCGGTGGCATCTTCCGTAGTGTTTGTTCGTAGCCGAGGGTTTGTACCAACGGCACTGCTCACAAGAAGTACTTTCAGTTTTCTGTTCCATTTCAAATGTCCTTTCAATTGGTTGTTTTCGATCACTTCCCCACTTCCCGTCTATATATGAAAAACAGGCCAAAAACAGGGAAAAAAGAGTGTGTGCATGATGTCATGGGAAGTGGGGAAGTAAAGAGAAATGAAATATATAACTATATTATTATTAGTTATTTATTGCTATTTCTTTACTTCCCAATCACTTCCCTTACTTCCCTTTACTTCCCATCCGTCCGGAGACGATTCCCGTGGGAAGTAATCATGCGTTTGGGAACTGTTTCGGGAATCATTTCGGCTCGTAAAACCGGGTGGTTTTCACACCCTCGCCAACGATATTCATCGTAATTGAGCCGTTCTCCATGAGTGTGTCGATAATCTGCTTGAGCGTTTCGGCGGACTCATGCGATTTCTTCAGCAACGCGGCATGGGCAATCGGCTTTCCGGCCTCGACGATATACCGGAGGACTTTTCTGCTCTTCTCGTCGAAGGCGTTTTCAAACGAATACGCATCGACCATATAGAGCATCTGAGCGGTGAGAAAATCGACGAACGACTCTGCCCATCGGATACCGGCAACGGAAATGAAGGGATTTTTCACATTCTCGCTGATGGCATACAGCATTGACAGTTTGCAGACTTTTTCAAAAGCGCGTCCCCAGAACGCCATCGGCACGGCTTCCTTGCGCTCTTCGTAATAGTCATACTTGTTATCGTAATTGTCGTTCAGCTCCCGCAGCAGAGCGGCCGCGTCAGGCATGGCGCGAATGAGCATCGGGCTGGGAAACTCGGTATGGAGATTGTTCTCGGAACCGTATTTTTTGATGATTTCAACCGCCGATGCAATGTTTGGAGGAACATTGTCGATGTCAACCATATGCGCGTTTCCGCGACCGCGTCTCCCGGAATCCAAAATCAGGCATCGTGCGGACAGCCCGTTCAGCAGAACGCGAAGTCCGAGCGATTCGTAAAAGAATTTCGGAATCGCCGTTCCAAAGATGGACAGGTTCGGATTGATGATTTTTAAATCATCATCGCCGGATTGCGTTTTGCCGCCATCCTGCCGTTTTGCCGCCAGTTTTCTCATTTTGAAAATTCCTCTCGACGCTCCATAAAAACGGAGCAGTTTCTCCATAACAGGTTCGCCTTTCCCGTCCTTGTCATTTTTTAGGGCGTTGAAAACCGTATCAAATTCATCGACCTGAAACAGCATTGACGGGTGAGCGAACATCGCATCCTCCAGTCCTTGCCCGGAGCCGAACGCATCAGCCACGGACGCGCCCAGACCGCATCGCATTGCCACGGCGGTATTCACCTGCCTCGGATGTTCCTTTCCCGAACCGGGTTGAGCCAACACCACAAGATAGATATTCGTCCGGTTGTTCCGCTCGTCCTTCACCGTTCGTCCGGCAAGGAAAGCGAGGAAAGCCAGTGCCGCGCAAAAAGCAATCGACCTGTTTGGATACGGAGCGGACGCCATGATAAAATTCACATACTCCTCGACAAAACCGGGAATATGAAGCATTTCGGCTGGAATCTCTCCGGGAGATTTGAAATCGGAGTTTTCCTTTTTCTCGGTTTCAGTCCCACCCTGTTTTCTGCTCTGCTGGTTCAAAATTCCGGTCACGTCCACGGTCGGAAGATTATCCGCCCGCGGTCGGTCGTAACAGCCCGGCTCACGCAGAACGCGGAATTTCTTCCAGTCGTTGCCGCGACATCCGTCATGGTGACAGCGGAATCCGATTTTGCCGTCAGCGGACTGAAATATCCCGGCGGAACTGTTGTCGTGCGCCGGATTGAACGGGCAGACCTTGAATATCCACTTGCGTCCGTCCTTGTACGGCACAGGCTGACCGGCATCGGGAGCGAACTTCGCAACCCATTCATCCAGGTCGAATCCGTCCGATTCCGCATAGCCGGATTCCGTTTCCGGCAAAGCGACGGGAGCGGTCGTTTCACCCGCGACCGAACGCAGCTGTGCTTCGGTCACGGCGGTGAGATTGTCCGGAACTTCAAGGATATGCGCCATGCGGTGCGGTCGGCCGACCTTCGCTCCGTTCGCATCGCCCTTGCAGTTCATCGTGCCGGGAATACGCCAGATGCGTGCCGGATTATAGACCGTCAAATCCACCTTGACCGCGTCGGACGAAGCCTTTGCGATTTCCGTGATGACGCGCTGAACGAGTCCGCCGTCATCCGCCGGAAGGTCGATTTTGTAGGTCATCTGCGCTCCGTTGCCGGAATCAAGCAGGACGGGCATCGGCCAGCCAAGCGAGGACAGACCGTCTCGAATCTCACGGGCTTTGGTCAAGGCTGCGTCGTGTTCCGCATCTGTGCTGGAAATTTTTGCTTTCCGCACGGCGTCGCAGTCGATGAGCAGCCAGCGTCTGCGGACGATGTCCGAATCGGCGGTGGTCGATTCCGATTCCGCCGGACACAGGCAGTTATACGCCCGCGCCAGAAGATCGGACGCGACGGGATTGATGGTGACATACGCTCCGGCATATGCCCTGACTTTCCCGATGGCGTCTGCTGCGGACGGGATATGCTCGTAATCGAAATATCCCGACTCCGTATGCGGTTTCAGATAACCGCCGGTCACGGCTTTCAGGACGCGGACTTCGAAGACATCCCCCGGCTGAAACCACAGCTTCAAGGCGCGGACGATTTCTTCCTTGTCGATCATCTCGCCTCCACCTCGCGGAACGGAATCAGCACCGTCACACCGACCAGACTGAAAGCCGGGAACGTGACCGCGGGAATGACTTTCGTCTCAAACCATTCCCGCAGGCGGCGGACGGCCTTGTGACGGCTGCGCGACAGGAT
>MWCA01000199.1 GCA_002069785.1 Lentisphaerae bacterium ADurb.Bin242
AAACGGGAATGCCCGGACTCGGACTGCTTCCCGTGGTTCTGCTGGCCAATACGTTCGAGCCGGGTTTCGCCACGGGGCTCCAGCTGATCATGCTGGCGCTGGCGGATCTCCCCGCCGGGTATTACTACCGCAAGACGGTCAACTGGAAGACCTTGTTGCGCCTGATCCCGGCGGCGCTCGGAGGGATCGCCATCGGCTCGTTTGTTCTCCGGCACGTCCCGGGCGGCTCGCTGAATGTCCTGATCGGGTGCATCATTCTGGGGCTTTGCGCACTGACGGTGGTGAAGGAGATTTTCTGGAAGGACGCAACGAAAGTTCCGACCCACTGGAGTTTTTCCGCCTTCTTCGGACTGCTGGCCGGGTTCGCCACCCAGGTGGCCAACGCGGCGGGTCCGATCATGGTGATCTATCTCTTGTCCATGCGCTTCGAGAAGAAGGAATACATGGGCACGGCGGCGTGGTATTTCCTGCTGCTGAACTGGACGAAGATTCCGATTTTCGTCTGGGAAGGCCGGATTACGGAAGCGTCGGTATACTCCGCCCTGGGAACGGTCCCGCTGCTTCTGGCGGGCGCGGTCGTGGGCGTGATCGTACTGAAAAAACTTCCGCAGGTGTTGTTTGAGCGGATCGTCCTGATTCTTTCGGGACTGGCGGCGGTCAAGATGCTTTTCTGATGTGACATTGTGGTGCCGTCTTGCGACAGAATGTCCCGAAAGGGTGGTTTTCCGGGAATGGAAAGCCGGACGCATGTCCCTGAAAAAAGGAAGGTTGCGGAATAAAACGGTTCCATGGCACAAAAAATGCTTTCCGGTAATAAATATTATTGAATTTTCATTCAAGGAGTGGAAAATGCCTACGTATGAGTATGTGTGCGAAGCGTGCGGTGAAGACTTTGACGTGTTCCAGAGTATGAAAGACGAAAAACTTAAAAAGTGTCCGAAGTGCGGACGGCTTGCGCTGAAACGCAAGATCGGCTGCGGCGCCGGAATTGTTTTTCACGGTCATGGCTTTTATTGCACGGACTTCAAAAACAACAACTCGCCGGCCGCCAAAAAGGCCTGATTTTTCCGACAAGCCGCATGGGAAGGAGTAAAACGCCATGACGAAAGACAGTATGCAATTTCAGGCGGAAGTGCAGCAGCTTCTGCAACTTATGATTCATTCCGTTTATTCCAACAAGGATATTTTCATCCGCGAACTGGTCGCCAATGCGGCCGACGCCATCGATAAAGCCCGCTTCGAGTCCATCAGCAAACCGGATCTGGCCCGCGACTGGGAAATCCGCATCGAAGCCGACAAGGAAGCCGGGACTCTGAGTTTCATCGACAACGGGATCGGCATGACCCGCGAAGAACTGATTTCCGACATCGGCACGATCGCCCGTTCCGGCACCAGGGCGTTCATTGAAGCCGTCCGGAAAAAGGATGCGGGCGCTTCCGGTCCGGAGCTGATCGGACAGTTCGGCGTGGGGTTCTATTCCGCGTTCATGGTTTCCGAGCGGGCGGACATCTTTTCACGCAAAGCCGGCACCGGCAAAGCATGGAAATGGTCGTCCGACGGCAAGGATTCCTTCACTATCGAAGAGACGGAAAAAGAGACGCAGGGGACTACGGTTGTCCTGACGCTCAAGGACGAGGCCAAGTCCTACCTTGAATACTGGACGGTTTCCTCCGTCATCAAGAAATATTCCGACTTCATCGAGTATCCCATCCGTATGAAGCATTTGGTCAAGAAGAACGAAAAGGACGAGAAAGGCAAAAACGTCGAGAAAGAGGAACTCGAGGATTCCACCCTCAACACGATGAAGGCCATCTGGCTCCGGAGCGAATCCGAGGTCAAGGACGAGGAATACGACAGCTTCTACAACCATCTGACCGGACAGTACGGCAAGCCTCTCCAGCGGATCGTCTACAGCGCGGAAGGCACCTCCGAATTCAAATCCCTGCTCTTCATTCCGGAACACGTCCCGTTCGATTTCCAGTTCGGCGAGCGGAAAACCAACGGGCTCCATCTCTATGTGCGGCGCGTGTTCATCACGGACAACTGCCCCTCCCTCCTGCCGGACTATCTCCGGTTCGTGGCGGGCGTGGTCGATTCCAGCGATCTCCCGCTGAATATTTCCCGTGAAATGCTCCAGGACAATCCCCGGATCCGCAAGATCAACACCAATCTCTCCAAGCGCATCATTTCCGAACTGGCGAAAATGCTCGAAAACGACCGCGAGAAATACGAGCGCTTCTACAAGGAATTCGGGCGTCTGATCAAGGAAGGCGTCCACACCGATTTCGCCAACAAGGAAAAGCTTCAGGACCTCCTGCTGTTCGAAACCGTGAACAACCCGAAAGGCAAGCTCGTCACGCTCAAGGAATACCGCAGCGCCATGCCCGCGCTCCAACAGGAGATCTACTACATCACGGGCGACAACCGCGAAACGCTGGAGAATTCCCCGCATCTGGAAATCCTCCGCAAGGAGAATTACGATGTCCTGCTGATGACCGATCCGATCGACGAGTTCGTCATCTCCGGCATTCCGGAATACGAGTCCAAGAAGCTGAAATCGGTCAACAAGGGCAACGTCAAGTTCGACGAATCCATCCAGAAGGATCTGGAAGAAAAGACCAAAAAAGCGAACGACGACAACAAGGAGCTGGTGGAGCTGATCAAGAAGACGCTCGGAACGAAGGTCAAGGATGTGACGTTCTCCTCCCGCCTGACGGAAAGCGCCAGTTGTCTCGTCAGCGGCGAATACGATCCCAGCGCCTACATGCAGCGCGTTCTCAAGGCCGTCAACAAGGACGCTCCGAACGTGTCCCGCACCCTGGAGCTCAATCCGACCCATCCGCTGCTCGTTGCCATGAAGAAGCTCTTTGAAAAATCCAAGGACAACCCGAAATTGTCCGAGTTTTCGGAAATGCTTTACGATCAGGCTCTTCTGGCGGAGGGAAGTCCTCTGCCCGATCCGGTCCTTTTCACAAAGCGCACCGCCTCCCTGATGACGTTCTGCGCAGAAAAAGAAGTGAGCGCCGAGTAAAATGGCCGACTATTACGAGATTCTTGAGGTCACGCGCGAATCCACCGATACGGAAATCAAAAAGTCATACCGCCGCCTCGCGGTGAAATATCACCCGGACAAGAACCCGGGAGACACCTCGGCGGAAGAGATGTTCAAGCAGATTTCCCGGGCGTACGCCATCCTGAGCGATCCGGAAAAACGGCAGTTGTACGATCGCTACGGGGAGGATGCCTTCACCCGCGGCGGCGGTGG
>MWCA01000200.1 GCA_002069785.1 Lentisphaerae bacterium ADurb.Bin242
GCGTCCCGGCGGATCGGTCACCTCGGGCCGCTGGACGATGAGCATCTCGCCTTTCAGGATGCCGTCGATGTAGAATTTGGCCAGCCGGATGTTGTAGGTGAAATAATCGATGAACTGCGTCGACTCGCAGGTCCGCGAATATTCCACGGAGGGCGAGGTGTAGGTGAACGTGCCGCAGGGATTGGCCGTGAAGTCCGTGACGATGTTTTCATGGCCGCGCGGATCGATCGGCCTGGACAATGTCAGGGCGAGGTGATGCCACTTGCCCAGCTCCAGACGGTCGTCGATGCTTGTGTAGGGAATCGTCTGCCCATGGCTCTCCGTCAGCATGTTTTTCGGCTGGCGGTAGGTCCAGCTGATTGCGAAATGATGCCCGTCGTAGGCGTTGGGGTTCGACGGGTCGATCAGCCCGAACTCGCCGCCCCGGTTGAACTTGCCGAAGCCGCAGAGGCTCAGTCCGTTGTCGCCGTATTCGGGCGAGAGTCCGGCGGAAAAGAGGTTCGGATTGTCTCCGTCCGCGACGTAGGAGGCCTGAAACGCCTTCTTCGTCACGCCGTCGATGAAAAGCGGAGTCGCGGTGGCGTTCGTCTGAACCAGCGGAACGCCGTTTGCCTTGTCGGAGAAATCCCCGTCGTCGAAGCTCCACCAGTGGGCCGGGGCGAGATTCGACTCGGAATACCGGACGCTCCAGAAACTCAGCGCGACGGGTTCGGCCTCGCCGTATTCCGATGAAACGGTGATCCGGTGAAGGTGGTATCCGATGGTCTCCGGCCTCGGGATCTCGAAGGTCAGCGTCGCCGGGCCGTAATGCACCGCGCCAGCCTCGTCGCCGAGATCGAAATTCTCCGCAGAGAGCTTCCATCCGGAATTCGCCGGATGCGGCGTGACGGTCACCTCCAGCGGAAGGTAATCGTCCGCCTCGGGATTGACGACCGGATGGCCGTAGACCGCGCCGTCCTCTTTTCTGACGTTTTTGGACGCGTCGTAGTTCGATTCGATACGCAAATGCGTCGCGCCTTCCGGCCAGACCTGTTTCTCGCCACCCGCCTCCGTCCATGTCAGAATCTTTTTGACCGGAAGATCCGAACCGGAACCGGAGAGGAACACATTCGAAAGAAGCGTCCCCCGGTGTTTGTCAATGTGGTGCAGCATCAGTCCTCCTTGAAAATGAAATATTCCGCGTCTCCCGTTGCGGAGCGCTTGTCCCCGGCGAAAAAGAGCAGCATCGAATGCCGCCGGGCCGGATTCGCGTTCCGGAATCCTCCGGCGACGCCGGTTTGAACGGGTGCCGTTCCGACCGTAATTGTGTTGCCCGTCCTTGAGACGGAAGCCCCGTTTCCCGCCGCAAGTGTCACGGTTCCCGTCAGCCGGGTTGTCCCGGCATTGATCGCGGGGAGCGCGACGTGGGTATGCCCGATGTCCGATTTGCCCGCCAGCGTCCCCGAGAGTTCGCGCACGTCTCCGATGGCGTGGAAATGTTCCATCGGGGCGATGCCGAGTCCGGCGGCCCTCAGCGTGAACGCGAAGTTCCGGTCCGGATACAGGCCGTTGATGGTGTAAAGAAAGCTCATGGAATCACCTCAATCCCGGATGAAAACGAGATAGCGGACGCCGGTCTCTTTCGTGAACGCGTCCCATTCCGCCTGGGTTCCGGAGAACACTTTCAGCGGCTCGGCGTTCGCCGTATTGGCATCGGCGACCGATGCCGTTGCGTCCGCCGCGAACGGCTCCGGGGTCAGCGTCAGCACCTGTCCCGCCGCGGAGACCAGAAGATTCCCGGACGGTTCAAGCGTGAGTTCGCCGGAAACCGTCTGGCCGTCCACCGTGATCCCGGACACCAGCTCGTGCGTATGGCCGGTGTCCGATTTCCCGTCCAGGGATTCCGGAAGGTTTTCCACATCGGCGATGTCGTGCCGATGCCCGGATTCCGCCGCGCCGATTCCCTCGGCGCTTATGGCGAAATTGCCGTTTTCGTCCGGCGGGTCCCCGTTGATCGTGTAGCCGACCTCCTCGGGAGCCGCATCCGTTTCCCGGAGTTCGCCGAGAAGGCTGTCGTATGTCGATCCCATGAATTACACCTCCAGCGTTTCGTTGATCGGAACGTAGTTCAGCGTCGCCCGGTCTGCCCACGCTCCGTAGGCCCATTCGATCACGGTCTCCGTGTCATTTTTCGTGATGCGGTGGACGGGCCGGTTCTCCCCGTCATCGAAACAGAGATAGGTCACGGAACCCGCCTCCGCGACGCGGTAGGGCTGAAGCTTGCGGCGATGGAAATATTCGCTTGTCGCCTCGAAGCCGTATTGGTCAATCTGCATGGTTTTTCTCCTGGATTTTTCTGATTTGGCCGATCACCATTTTGTGTGTGATCGCCTTCGTGCATTCGAACTTGTCGCGAGCCTCCTTTTTCCGGGGACACCACAGGAAGTCGAAGTGGTTGAAGTCGCAGCGCGTGTCGTTCCAGCAACCGTGGCAGACGGTCGCGTTCTGAACGCGGTATGGCGTATGAAACTCGTTCACCGGATCGGTGAAACCCGAAATCAGCACGACCGGAACCTGGCAGCACCACGCCAGCCAGGAGAGGCCGGACGAAAGGCCGATGAACATGTCGGCGTCCTTGATGAGGCCGATGCGTTCCCGCAATGGCAGGTCGCCGGTGAAGTCCTCCGCGCCGTAGGGGATGTGGTTCCAGATGTAGTCCGTGCCGTATTCGGTCATGCGGTCGATGCAGAGCACCCGGTAGCCCTGCGATTTCAGGTAGGCGACAACCTCACGCCAGCCGGATGGATGGTTCCAGTATTTGCATTGGGAACTTGCCTGCGCCGCGATCACGGCGTATTTCTCCCTGATCTTCCGTTCCGCCGAAAGATCGACGCGGGGCGGGATGTCGGTGAGGTCGTCGAGGCCGAGGATATGCCCGGCGGTCCGGTGCAGTCCGGCCTGCCGGAAGTCGAACGGCTGAGAGTTCGTGTCGCCGTTAAAGAACAGCCCGAGATTATAGGTCGCATACGGCTTCAGCTTTGCCGCCTCGCCCTTCGCGATGAAGGCGATGTCCGGATATTGTGACCGGAAGAGATCGGCGATCTCGGGAGCCATCGAACAGGACAGCTTGCAGTCGTGCTTCTTCTGGAAGCGTTCGACGAACGAAAACCACGCGATGGTGTCGCCCAATGCCCCGACCGGAAGCTGGATCAGCACCTC
>MWCA01000201.1 GCA_002069785.1 Lentisphaerae bacterium ADurb.Bin242
GCACCTCGATCAATACCTTTTCCATGCGGACGCCGTCGCGTTCAACCTGGCCGGTAATCTCCGGCCGGAGCGGCGCGCGTTCCGGGAACGAGCCGAAGGCGGCTTCGATTCGGACCCGGGCGCGACGGACGTATCCGGCAGCGGCCTCCGGCGTCTCAATCGCCGCCCATTCGGCACGGCGACGTTCGGCCGCTTCCGCCGCCAGTCGGCCATAGTAGTTCTGGAGCATGGAACCATCGGGAATGAGCGGCGTCATCGGGTTGCCTCCTGTTCAGCGCGGACTGAAACCGAAATCAATGTGGTAAGATACCATATCATGTCATTATTCTTTAAAGTGTTTGATGATTGTATTCAATTTTCATTTACCGAAATAATAAAGTTTGGTATCCGGCGTTTCAAACAGATCCGTGAATGTATCTGTATTTTCGGCGACGACGCGGCCGCTGAAAACCTCAGTGATCTTTCCCTCCTTCTCCGGCAACGTGATTTTCCGCACGCCGCCCTCTTTACAGTGAACCATCAGAAACTCCTTCGAGTGGCGCACCGCCGCGTTTTCGCAGTAGATGTGCGGGTTGCTCATCTCGAAGAGCTGACGCGAAAACGCATCGTCGTGGAACTTCAGCGGGTCGCCGACGAAAACGGAGGTCCAATCGGCAAACGCTTTCACCGCAAGCTCCTTGGTCGAAGCGGGAATTCCGCTGATTGTTTCCGCATGATCGGGGTCGAATTTGCCGTCGTGAATCGCTCCCGGTGGCATACACCAAACGACGGTACGCCCGCCTCCACACACCTTTTTACGGAAAAGTTTCTCCTCTTCGGGCGTCATGCAGAGCGGATTTTGCACTACAATCAATCGGTACTGGCTGAAGTCGATGAACTCCAAATCGGTGGTCAATGCGGTGTCGAACGGGATACCTTCGCGCATGAAGCCTCGGCGGAATCCCCAGCCGAGTGCGTACTGGTACTCCCAGTTGAGATGGCAGGTGTGGTAATTGCTTTCCATATCGGCAACGACAAGCACTTGAGCCGTGGAACCGCTCGACTTGCCGGAATATTTTTTCCAAACTGGCACAATCTCGCGAATCGCGGCGCGGAGTTCCGGCGTTTTGTACGATTGTCCCCAAATGTTGAACGCCCAAAAGGAGAAATTTTCAACAAGGCAGAGGGAAATTTCCCGGCGGAACCCGGCAACATCTTCGACGGGCGTCCTCCACGAATTCCAAATCCCCTCGCGCTTGATGGTCACAAAGTCCGAAATTTTCATATCCGTAGTGCTGGTGATGCGGTCGCACTCGTGAAGATAGCCGATCCCCATACGCTGCATCTTTTTCGATGCGCAGATAAATCCACTAGTACTGCCGATATCCGGGATGCTGTTGCACGCCGCGCCGAGCATAAAATCCGGCGGCGCAACTTGATACACCCGCTCGAAATCGCTCTGCGGAAAGTTGTAGACATCAAATACACTGCCATAGAAGACGCCGATTTTCGCTTCCGGGCGGATGCACTTGCGCGCTTCCATGGTGAAGTGAATCACTGCGTCGGCGACCGATTGCCCGATAAAGCGGAACCACTCTATCACGTGCTTTTCTTTTTCCGGGTCGCGGATATAACCGCCTCGGGTCGTGGTGAGGATATCATCCAGATTCGGAACCGGCAGATCGCCGAGTCCTTTTTCGCGGAGATAGCGTTTGAACGCGACATCCTTGAGTCTGCCGTTCTGCTCTGCATGGTGTTCCAACCATTCCAGCGTGGCACCGCAGGCGAGGATGTACCCCTCCATGCGGTCGCCGTATTTTCCCTCTGCATGCTTCAAAAATGCGCGCATATAATTTGTGGCATGCTGACGCCATGTTTCATTATGCACAATTTCGCTGAGAGAATAAAACGAATCGACATCCAGTTGCCGCGTCAACCAAAGCGGGGCGTTCAGGTCCACCGTACACAGGATTTTTGCGTTGGGGTGATAGTGGAAAACCTCCTCGATTTGCGCGTCGAGCGAATCGAAATTATAGGTGTCAAACCACGGCCAGATGAGCGGTGCATCGACGTATTGATTCCCGAGAGAATCCGCTGTATTTAAAGAAGATATGGAAACAATATCGATTCCAATCTCGCCCATGAATTTCAGCGTATCGAAGTCCTCCCTGCGGTGTTTTCCGTATGGCTGGCGGTATGCGAGCAGATTTGTCATATGTCATGTCCTTATTTATCGAGCAGAATTTGATAGTTTTTTCCGCTGTTTTTAGAAAATTTAAGTTTCTTGAAAAAGACTCCACAATCGGTTTTGATTTCCAGATCATAATCCCCGTAGAAGCCGTGAAACATATTGTTTTTACCCGCCTCGTATTCAAACGTTGTATTCGTGCGCCATTCGTGGTTGATCAGGCGATCCAGCGTCTTGTATGCGCTCTTGGGGGAGAAATTATAATTGACCAATCCCGCGCGAAGGGAATTTTCGCCCTCTTCGCTACCGGGCGGTGCATAGGCGGCCGTGCCATCGACCAAATTCCACCAGACAATCGAATTGGTTGCCGGGTGGCTGAACCACAGCCGATACATTTTTTCGGTAACAAGCTCCTGAAACGCATCGCCGTCCCCAAGATCCCGGCGACTGACAATGCTTACTTCGGACATGTTCACCGGAATATTGAGTTTTGCATATTGATCCAGGCAGGAATACATGTTTTTCGGGTTCAAAAATGCGCGGTAGGAGCCGGTAAGATCAATCAGGCGTTCGGAATCCTGTAAATAATGATCGAACATGTGAAACTGTAAGCCCAATCCGTTGACCCGGCAACCTCGCGCCAACAACCAACGGATCATTAATATCACTGGCGAATAATCCCCCTCAATACTCCACCAGCGCAAATTATCATTATAAAGAAGCGAGGCAGACGGCATATAGCGGTCGGCGATCTTAAAAACGCGTTCCACATAATCATCCGGCAAATGCTGACTGACTTTGCCTTGGCTGAAAAGCGGCATTCGCGTCTGAGCTTCATTAACCGCATCCCAGATGCGGATTCTGTTTCCGCAATAATCGGCAATCTCGCGAATGCGTCGTTCCAGTCGTTCCATAAGAGCTTCGGAATTCTGCGGAAGCCATTCCGGGAGAAAACAATGCCAGCAGAGGGGATGCCCTTTCGGGGTAACATGATATTTTTCGCAGAACTCCAGACAT
>MWCA01000202.1 GCA_002069785.1 Lentisphaerae bacterium ADurb.Bin242
ATACCAGAGTTCCCGAATTTCCAAGGGCGGTTCCGCAGCGACGGCGACGTCTCATCCTTGTCGGACATCTTGATAACTGGCTCTATCCCGCCAAAGTATTATTTGACGGCGAAATGTGCGGTGGGGATACTCCGCCGCGCCGAACGAAGAGGGAAAGACTTGCCGCCGATCCTGAAAGCGGCGCTGATCCGGCAGTCCCGGCTCATCGCGAATGCATAGACATCCGTCAGATCAATGTGCAGGAGCGGAATCTTGCGCCGACGTTGATCGCCACCGATTACAAGGGCGGCAAAGCGGTCTCTTTTTACTCCCAGCGGAAAGCCGAAAGCATGGTCCCGTTGGAGGAATGTTCCAACACGCTGGTCAACGGAACCTGTCCGGGACATCAGAACGCGGTATGCTTTGAGCACAATCCGACCGACGCGAGGTTGAAAGAAGTTCCCGTGTCGCCAACTGTTCTTGGCCGATGGGGAACGGGCGGGAACCAGACTCCGGTTGTTCTTGAAAACAAAAATCCCTCCGCCGCGCCGGATGAAAACAGGCGCGATGAAGCGCAACGCAAAGACGGCGAACCGTCAAAAAACGGTGCGGCGGAGGTTATCCCGAAACAGATGGAACTGGTTGCTTTTATCAAGAATGACGCTGGCGGCGATCAGGACGGTTATTGGGAGGATGTTTTCCCGACCGTCCGCAGTCAGGTCACTCCGGCGGTCGCATACAACGTCACTTTTTGCGATGCCAACGGCACAAGAAAAGATCGCCCTGACGGCGGACTTTACGTCACTCCGGCTGATGCCAGCAAAACCGTTACCACGGGCGGCACGAATGCCGAAACGGTGGTGGTCGCCCTTGACGGGGACAAAATGGGAAAAGCCGAGCGCAAGGGCGGTTCCGGTCTTGGAGTCAGCGAAGATGAAGTGATGTACACACAGACGGTAAAAGACGTTCATGCGGTTGCCTACACAGAAGAGATAACCGTGCTCGACATGATGGGGAGCAAAGGGCATTGCAACGCTAGTCAGACCGATGTAAGTCCGGTAATCACAACGCCGCACGGCATGCATGCGGTTGCGAGAGAGGAGAATATCAATGGCAATGCCACAGAAACCAACCCCAGAAAAATATTGTGTGTTTTGCGGAAAAAGATTGGAAAGGATGCGTTTCGAAAGTGGGCGGCTGGAAGACTTAAGCGCTTTTTTAAGACGGAAGTTTTGCAGCCGTCGATGTATGGCGAAGGACTTCGACAGACGACCGATAAAAAGCAATCCGCAATGGATGACAGCGCATTATCATGCGAGGAAATTGCTCCCCAAAACGCTCTGTTCGATTTGTGGATCAACTGCACATCTCGACATACACCACCGGGACGAAAACTGGAGGAACAATTCCTTGACGAACTTGACGTGTGTCTGTCGAAGCTGTCATCTGAAGATACACCATGGGGTATTGCCACAGTCCGCCGTTTATTACCCATAGAAGCGGAAAGGCTGATGGGCTTTCCAGACAATCACACAAGAATTCCATGGAAAGGGTTGCCGGAAGAGGAATGCCCGGACGCTCCCAGATACAAGGCTTGCGGCAACAGCATGTGCGTGAACGTGATGGCCTGGGTCGGGCAGAGAATTCAAATGATGGAAAGAGAAATTCCCTCACGTGAGGGAATAAATAACCCCGAAAAACCAGAAACTGCCACAGGTGTGGCAGTTTTCAACCCGGAGGAAATCAATGAGTGAAGTCGAACCTGAATGCCTCGAATGCGCCCGTCAGTATGAGGAGATTCTTTCCGATTACCGGCACTTGAAAAAGAAAATCCGCAAAATGCGGAAATCCTTTGCGGCGATTGAGTGTGCGCTCACGCACAAGTGCGACCGTTACGCCGAGTTCATCATCGGGGAATGCGAAGCCCATCGCGGCAAATACGAGCCGGACGGATGCTGAAAAAGGCATCCGGAAAGCTGTTTTCGCCCGATGAAGTCAAAAACAAGTATAAAATAATCCGATATAATATATCATGCAAATAGCATGATTGCAAGGAAGGGAATTTGAATGCCGGAAGAAACTCAAATTGAGGACGCGATCAAGCGGAATGCGTCCGGGCCGAAGTCCGCCGAAATCGACGGACAGAAAGTCGAACAGCATTCTTTGCCGGATCAGATAGCGGCGGACGAATACCTCGCGTCGAAAAAGGCGGTAAAATCCCGCACAAGCGGCCTGAAGATCAGTAAACTTTGCCATTCAGGGGCGTAGAGGTGTTCTTATGTTCAACAAACTGAAAACAATGTTCCGGACGCGGACGCCGCCGAAAACGGTTCTCCCGGTTGTCCGGGCGCGGTTCGATGCGGCGCAGACGACGCGGGACAATTTGAAGCATTGGGCGGCGGCGGATCATCTGTCGGCGGACATGGAAGCCGCACCGGAAGTCCGGCGGACACTGCGGATGCGGGCGCGATATGAGGTTGCAAATAATTCTTATGCCAAGGGCTTGGTGCAGATGCTCGCCAACGACACCATCGGCACGGGACCGCGACTGCAAATGCTCTCCGGCGACGAGAATTTCAACGACGAGGTGGAAACCGCTTTTATTCGTTGGAGTGACGCCGTGAATTTGGCGGCAAAACTCCGCACCATGCGGATGAGCCGTTGTCAGGACGGGGAAGCGTTTGCGGTGTTGGCGACGAATCCCAAGGTGCGGCATCCGGTGAAACTGGATTTGATGCTGATTGAGGCCGATCGGATATCCGGCGATTTGAAATGGGTGGACGACGACACCAGCGTTGACGGAATCAGTTTCGATCACTGGGGCAATCCGGTGGATTACCGGGTATTGAAATACCACCCAGGCGACATTCACTATATGCCCGGTGACGATGCGATTCACGTTCCATCGGAATATATGCTTCACATTTTCCGGCAGGACAGACCGGGATTGCACCGGGGAGTACCCGAACTGGCAGCGGCCCTTCCGCTATTCGCCCAGTTGCGCCGGTACAATCTCGCTGTTCTGTCGGCTGCGGAGGCGGCCGCCGATTTTGCGGCGATCCTTTACACGGATGCGCCACCGAACGGCGAGAGCGATGACGTCGAGCCGATGGACAGCATTCCCTTGGAACGCAATATGATGCTGACCGTCCCGGCAGGCTGGAAGATGGGGCAGCTTGACCC
>MWCA01000203.1 GCA_002069785.1 Lentisphaerae bacterium ADurb.Bin242
CCACGGTGCCGAATTTGGAGCGATAAGGACGATTGATATTGGATGCACCGGTAGTTTCAATAAGCCCGTAGCCTTCGAGAATAGTGATACCGATGGCTTCGCTTCAGGAAATCATTGATCTGCGCGCCCGCGCGGAAAAACTCCAGCTCGAAAACCGGGAAATCCTCGACAAGTATTCCGACGAGGAACTTTCCCAAATCTACAACGGCATCGGCCCTGACGCTTTTCCCGCCTGGCTCCGCCGCGTCATTTCCGAACTTCATCCCACTCTCGCGGTCGTCGCCTTCATCCACGATGTCGAGTGGTACGAGAGCGACGGCTCGGAGGAGAAGTTCGCCGAATCAAACACCCGCTTCAAGACCAACGGCTACAAGGTAGCCAAGGCCGAATACGGCTGGTACAATCCGCTGCGCTACATCGTTATGAACGATGCTCGCCGGTTCGGGAACCTCTGCCAGCTGTTCGGCTGGGACGCCTGGGCAAGTTCGTGCCAGTGCGACGTCTCCACGAAAAAATGCAAAACCAACAACAAAGGGAAATAATCATGCGGAATCTGTTTCTTGCCGGAGTGGCTGTCTTTGCCACCGTCTTTCTTTGCTCGTGCGGACACAACGCCATCCAGTACGGCGACGGACTCGGCTTCGACGCCGGAATCAATCCCGAAAACTACACCGCGTCGTTCAATCTCCGCTACGGCAAAATCCTGTCGGCGGTCACCCGCGACAACGTCGAGATCGAGGTGACTGGCAAGGCCGATGCGGACGGCACGGGCGGCGCGGAGAAATCCGGCTCAGCCGCCGTGGCGACCGACGGCTCGCTCAAAGTGAAGATCGGCCGACAGCTCAACGGAGCCGCCGCCGACCTCGTCAAGGCCGGGGCCGATCCCGACAAGGTCCTCGAAGCCCTGACGAAGGAAGAAACTGAAGCAAAGTGACTCATGCCCGGAGGCGGAACCCAATGTTCTGTCTCCGGGCTTTTTTTGTTTCGACATATCTTCGATATATCTTGCAAAATACTCTGGCTTAAGACATAACGTGCGCTTAATTAGTGGACGTGAACGGAAGATTCACAACAACCAGCCGGGGTACAAACCCCGGCGCAACCGGAGACCGAATATGAGAGGAATCAAAATCAACCCTGCCGACCGCACCATCACGGAAGTCGATGTGCCGAATCCAAACAAATCCCTGCAAGGTCTCTACGACCTGATCGGATGCGACCTCGTCCAACTCGTCGAACTGGACAGAGGCATAATCTTGTGTTGCGACGAGGAAGGAAAACTCAAGCCGGTCACCGGCGCATTCACCTTCTTCGGCAACGAGGAGCTGGTCATCGCCGGAAACGCCGTCATCCTCGGCGGCGACGCCAGCCGCTTCGGAAAACTTCACGAGAACATCGCCAGTTTCGATATGATTGTCCAATGGGTTGCGCCGGAGGACGTGCCGGAGCCTAAAATCACCCTCATACCGCTCGCCGAGGAAAGGATTTGAAAATGCCGGACCACTTCTTTGCTACAAGATTTTGTGACAGATGCCACTGCTCCCTCGCTGGAAAATCGCGGCGGATGTCCCGGTTCAACACCGATTGCCTCTGCTCCGAATGTGCGGAGGCGGAACGCCGGCATCCCGACTACCGCAAAGCCGCGGACGCGGAACTGGAAGCCGTGCGGCGCGGCGACCGGAACTTTCCCGGCGTCGGCTGGCCGGGCGGAAACGGGAGACTCAAATGAGCGGACAGACATACCCCGTCACAAACGTGACCGTGCGTCTCGTCGGAACCGACGGCAATGCGTTCGCCCTGCTGGGCAAAGTCCGGCAGGCGCTCCGCCGCGCCGGATACGATGCCGGATTCATCGAGCAGTTCACGAAAGAGGCGATGGCCGGTAGCTACGATGAACTGCTCGCCTGCATTATGCGGTATGTGAACGTGAAATAACCGGAACCCGTTTGGCGGCTAAGTTGCCGCATGCCGTTCTTAACGAGATGTTTATCCGCAATATATCGCTTAAAATGTTGGCTATTAACATATTCCACGCTTAATTAACAATCAGTGGGCGGGAGCATGAGGCGACCGCCGGAACCCCCGAAACGGAGACATGAAAATGATAAAGAAGAACGAAGCCCGGACCGCCTACGACGCAAGCGCTGAAGACTGCAAAAACCTCCTCGGAATGCTGAAATGCACCATCGAGAATCACAGTTATGAAAGCCGCATGGAGGGCGTCCACTGGGGACACGTAGGCGACATGAACCACCTGCGGCAACTGCTGATGGAGGCGCAGATGAGCCTGAACCTCGATGCGGACACCGACGAGGACGGATACATGAAAGACCTCGCCGCCGAACTCAAGACGAAACGCAACGCCTGAATGGAGAATGTTATGGAAATCACCAAGGAAGCCCTGAACAGGGAAATCGCCCGACTGGACAAGAAAATCACGCAGGAACTCGAACAGATGAAGCATTATGCCGAATGGATTCTGGAACGGATCGGCGATCCCGAGTCAGCGGTCAACTACGGCTTCAGCCGGAGCATCGCCAACATCGAAACCACGGTCAGGGAATACCTCGCCCGGCGCGAAGCATTCCGTGAAATCCTGAACAGTATAGGGGGAAAGTGATGAGCACACGCGGAGCAATCGGGATGCAACAGCCGGACGGAACCGTCCGGGCCGTCTACGTGCATCATGACGCATATGTCGCCGGAGTCGGCGCAATCCTCGGCGGATGGTATGAAACGCGGGAAAAAGTCGAAGCCCTGCTTGCCCTGGGCGATCTGAGCAGTCTCGGAACCACGCTTGCGGATACGGTCGCCTACCACCGCGACCGGGGCGAAGACATGCGGACGGCGAAGCACTACCGCGACATCGGTACTTACCGCCGCAATGGCAGACGCGACTTCGGAGCCGATTACCTGTATCTGTATGACGGCGAGAAGTGGTTCGTTTACGGCATTGCGGACGAGGACTGGATTGAATTGCAAGTAACCGTCAATCAGGAGGAAAAGTAAAATGCGCGATCGATTTTTTGAAGTCTCGAAATGCGACAGATGCCATGGACCGCTCGGCGGCGGACGCATCCTCTCCATGTACAACGACCACGATGTTCTCTGCATGAAGTGCAAAGAGGCGGAACGCCAGCGGGCCGACTATCGC
>MWCA01000204.1 GCA_002069785.1 Lentisphaerae bacterium ADurb.Bin242
GGTAACCAGTACCCTTCACCTTCGCCACCGCGCATGCCGATGTCATGCCTCCGGCGGAATACAGCGCCGCGGATGCGCTTGCGAAGAAAATCAGGCTGGAAAAAAAGATTCATGCGCTCGTCATCGGCGACAGTCTTTCCGATTTCTACCGGGGGCGTAATTACGTGGACATGCTGAATTTCTGGCTGAACAAATACAATCCGGGCAAATTCACGTTCCGGAACGCCGGAGCCGGGGGCGATTTCCTGACCCGCGTGGAGGCCCGGCTGAACGGCATGACCAACGGAAAAAAAGCATACCGCCAGGAAATGTACGACCGTCTCTTCGAGGAGAATTACGACCTCGTTTTCATTTTTCTCGGCCAGAACGATACCTATGTGACCCGCTCGAAAAATTTCGACAACCCGCGTGTCGGACCGGCGGAACAGGAAGCTGTCCTCCGCCGCGTGCTGGACTTCATCGGAAAGAAATCCAAGGCGGAAATCGTCCTGATCTCCCCCTCCCCTTCCCATGAAAAACTGTTCCTCGACCGCCTTGCCTCGCTCAAGGAAGGAACGGACATGGGAATGTTCGGAGCCGCGAAGCATGTGGACGCCTTCGACGCGGTCAACCGCAAGGCCTGCGGCGAACGCAAGCTGGATTATATCGACATCCTTCACCCGATGCGGCAGTCGCCGGACTTGAAGGCCCTCTATGTCGAGGACGGCGTGCATCTCAGCAATGAAGGCGCCCGGCTCGTTTCCCGCGAGGTCCTCCGCTGGTTCGCTTCCCGGAAATGGTGACTTGGCCCCCTTGCCGCGGCTGCGATCATTGCCGGGCGGGCGGCGGAGCGCAGGAGCCGCGGACCACCAGTTCCGGGACGATCCGGCAGTGGCTCTGCCGATGGTTGCAATCGTGCATTTTGTCGATCAGCAGTTTCGCCGCCATGCCGCCGTGCTGGAAATAGTCCTGCCGGATGGTGGTCAGTCCGGGATAAACGAACAGGCAGGCCTCCATGTCATCGAACCCGATCACGGAAAACTCTTCCGGGATCCGGATTCCGGCAAAAGGCGCCTGGGTGATCAGGGGAAGAGCCGCGACATCGCAGGTGCACAGCAGCGCGGTCGGCTTATGCTTGCCGCGCAGGAATGTGAAGGCCTGTTTTTCCATCGGCAACCGCGGATCATCCATCTTCAGGTTGAAGCAATACTCCTCATGGACTCCGCCGAACTCTTTCTTCAGCAATTCCCGGGCGATCTCGTCACGCTGGAGCAGGTGTTCATTTTTATAGTTCACCAGGGTTCCGATGCCGATTTCACGGTGTCCGAGCTCCAGCAGGTGGCGGAAAGCGATTTTCATGCTTTTCCGGTTATCGATTTCCACACTGTTGTACGGGCCGGTGATTCCTTCCGCAACAAAGGGGATGTCGGCATCCAGGAGCATCGGAACAATCCGGGAGATCTGTTCATTCAGCCGCACCGTGATGGCGCCGTCGATCCGGATTTCTCCGGCCCGGTGCTGGGATATGATCTGCGGGAGATCCTCGATTCCGTCCACGCGGATGCGGAAATTCTTCTCCTTGTTCAGACGCATGATGATTCCGGAAATAATCTTGGCAATGGTGGACGGCATGACCTGATCGTGAAAGTCGAAAATGACCGAGACGATCTTCTCCCTTCCGCTTATTTCATCGGCAATGAACGTTCCCTTTCCCTTGAGGCGCTTGATCAATCCCTCCTGCGCCAGCTTGCCGAGAGCATTGCGCAGGGTCAGTTTTGCCACGCCGTACCGGCGCGCGAGAGAATCCTCGGCGGGCAGCTTCGAACCCGGCGTCAGCCTGCCGGAAAGGATCTGCTCTTTGAGCTGATTGCCGATCTGGTAATAGAGGGGCATCAGTTCATTCTTATTGAGCCGATCCAATATTTCAAAATTTCCGTCCGATTGGATTGCCATGACCCAAAGTCCTTTTTCTTTGCTTTTGCCGGCATAGTTCATATAAGTATATACTCTAAGTATTATATTCCTTTTTCGGAAGAATGTCAAGGGGGATACGGATGAATGCGGTGTGAAATATGAAAATTTTTTTTGATTTTAATAGGATATGCCTATTGACTAAATCGTCCAATGGATTATAATATATGTATACTTATATGAACTACGTCGAAAAAACAGAGGCAAAATCATGAAAACCGGAAAAATTGGAACTATCGGCTTCGGGAAAACGGGCGGGCGCCGCGCGGAAAACACCGCGGATTCCCGGAGACCGGGGATCGGAACCGCGGGAACAATCGGTCTTTCCGCTATGTCTTTTAAAGACGACAAAGAAACGTTCTTTTCAGGTTTGCAAAACAATAATAAGATTCTCAAGGAGAAAATCATGAAAACAGAAGCCCCAAGAAACCGCAGGCTCCGTAATGGCCCGTTCACGCTCATCGAACTCCTGGTCGTGATTGCGATCATCGCAATTCTGGCGGCAATGCTTCTGCCCGCACTGAACCGGGCAAGGCAGGCGGGGTACAGGACGGTCTGCATGGGCAACCAGAAATCGATCGCCGCCGCGCTCATCACCTACAGCCTGGATTACAAGGACTGGACGCTCGGTTACAGTGCGTTCAAAGTCGGAGGGCCGTGGGCAACCACCTGGGCCGCGCGTCTGGGCAGAGGCGATACCTATTCGCTGAATTATCTGGACTGGAACGTGAACGATCCCAAGAGACCTGCCAAAATGGCATGGGGTGTCTTCCGGTGTCCGGGAGAAAGAGACAAAGCCAATGCCTCGGAACCGATCAACATCGGCATCTACACGCATCTCGGATACCCGGTTTACCGTTCCTATCCGTGGATATGGAAATACTGGAAGGCTCCGGATGACAGCGCCCGTTATTTCATTCCCTCCTCGGTGAAGAGAGCCTCCCGTGTGGCCATGACTGCGGACTGCATGAACGAAAACTATGCCGCGTATGCCTCCTACGGACGCGACGGCGTTCCGACATACCGGCACCTGAATTCCGGCGTCTTTTCCTTCACGGACGGTCATGCGGAGAGCATCAAGGCGGCCCAGCTGATGATCTTCAATCCGCCCAACAGCAATGCGGAAGGCTACTGGCCCTGGGGCTGGAA
>MWCA01000205.1 GCA_002069785.1 Lentisphaerae bacterium ADurb.Bin242
GCGTTTGCGCGGCGTTTGGAGCGTCCGGTACGAATGGAGGATATTTTGCCGGTGAGTGACCCATTCGAGGTTGTCGGCGCGGTTGTCGCGAGGATTGCCGTTGATGTGGTTGACCTCCGCTCCGGCAAAGTATGTGTCTGCATGCCAGGCCATTGCGACGAGCCGGTGGACGTAGAGCGTCTGCCCGTTCACCTTTGCGGTGGCGTAATGCGGTCTACCGTTCAAAGTCATGAGCGATTGCGCCAGGAGCTTTGACGGCAATACTTTGCGGATACGCCGCCCGTTCACGATGGCCGTAACCGACCGTGCCTTGGATCGGATGAGGCCGCTGTCGGAGGCTTCATACATCGGCAGACCGGGAATGGTGCGCCAGCGCATTACCATTTGCTTTTACTGCAATGTTCCGGGAATCGTTCCAGCGGCCGTTCCTCAACGGGAGCGCGCCAGTTGTCGCCGCGAATGAGTTTGCGACGGTCATAGCCGCAGTTCACCATGTTCCAATCTTCTTCCCAGCGGAAATCTTCGATTTCGGCATCGTCGAATTCTCCCCATTTGCCGAGTGCGTTGATGGCGCGTTTGCAGGTGTCGTTCCAGCCTTTGCTTCTGTCAAACGCATTGATTTGCCGTGCAACGAGTTGCCAGTATGGAATAAACGCGGTTGCCAGCAGATGATGAATGGCTTTTAACGTGAAGAAATCTCCGCAAGCCAAGGCGTGGTTCGGATTGCAAAGAAATTCGTAATCCTCATCGCGTCTGCCGATTTCGAGGTCAACGGCGCAGATAATCCGTCGCCGGAGTCCGGCTTTGCGGCAAAGCCCGGTAAAGAGTTCATCGATAAGTGAATTGCACTCTGTGAGGTCGGATTTCATTGCAAAACTCCATGCTCCGAAGCGTTCAAAGAGTTTGATATGGATGCCGATGGGCTTTTCTTCGTCCTCAAACAGGGGGACAAATACGGTTATGGGTGTAAAATCTGATTCCGTGAGATTTTTTTTGGGCATGATGTTCTCCGTGGTGAATGTTATTGTGGTTATTGTGCTGATTGATCTACGCGCACACAAAAATACACAGATCTGAAAAAAGTCCCACCCTCAAAATAAAAAAATATGCGAGGGTACAGTCAATAAATACAATAAGGGTATTTTTATATGTAAATATATATTTTTACCCTCATTTCTCTGAAAATCTTATTGACTTTTTCCTGAAAAATAAGCGTTCGCAAGAATCAATATGAAATTTGGCGAAAAAGCCAATTCCGATCAATGGACAAGACGATATGTAACTCCGCTTTTGCCATTGTTCACTATGCTTGCAACCTCAAGACGCTCCTGGGATTTGAGGCTCTGAATGACGGCTTCCTTGACTTTGGGTGCGAATTCCTTGGTTTTTCGGTTGAACAGCCATCCGGGCATGGGCGTGTCTTTGCCTTTGGACTTGTGCCACCGCTGCAAAAGGGCGACGACTTCCTCTGTGTAGCGTTCAAATTCGGTTTTGTAGTAATATTTCTTGACCATTGCAAGCTTGTTTTGGATATCCCACCGGACGAGCTTCCGAGCCCAGCGGATGCCCTCGACGGACAGGGATGTTTGTTCCGGCTCTTTCGCTTCAGAGCAGGCATAAATGAGTGCGAACCGCAGAGTGCTTTCAAATGCGCGACTCCAAAGGGAAAGCTGCCAGTCGGATTCCCCGGCTTTCTGAAGCTTCATTTTCTCACGATGCGCCTCCAGCTGGCATTCGCGCAGAACGGACATGACCTCCTCCGAACCGATGATGGCTTTCGCTTCCATATCAAGATTTCCGGAGCCGGTCGGACGAAAATTCTTCCATTGCAACGCATGATGCTCAATGGCGGCGGGAATGTTTCTGAGTTCGCCGGGAATCTGAGGTTCCGGCTGTTCCTCTGTGGGAAAAAGCGTCATACGGGCAAACATACCATGCCCGATGATGCGTTCGTCGATGGATTTGAAGAATCCTTCGCTGGTGCAAGCACCGAAAAGAATCAGGTGCGGACAGTTGATCACCGTTCCGTTGACCCCGGATTTGACACGGGTGGTGTATTCATCGCCCGCCGAAGTGTGGAGAGTCAAAAGTGTTTTCATCATTTTTTCTTTGGTTCCTGTTGTGTCTTTTATGACAGCTTGGAGCATTTCGTAAATTTCGTCGGCCTGCCAGAGCAGAGTCGGCGTGACAATCAGCCGGTCTTCGATGCCCTGACCGCTTGACGTGTCGTCGATAACCTCATTCCCGAGTCCGATTTTGGACAGAATGCGCCGAACCACCCGTCGCGGATGGTTTTTTCCGCTCCCGGACGGTGCGAGCATAACGATGTATGGATTGGTGCGAATACCGCCCATGCATTCGACTTTGCGTCCGGCAAGATGCCCCTGCAGTGCCAGTGCTCCGGCGAAAGCCAATTCCGATTGCGGTGACGGCGCGGTGTCCAGGCAGAATTTCATCACATCGCGGACAAATCCCGGAACTTTATAGAGTTCTTTTGGAAACGCGATGAGATTAACGGTGACCTCATTGCATGCGGACTCCGGTGAATCACTGCGGGAATCCGCGTTCGTAGGCTTCTGATTGAGGATTCCGTCGATATTGACTTTCATCAACGGTGGCTGGTCATAACATCCGGGTTCTTTAAGAACGCGCAGTTTCTTCCAGTCGTTCCCGGCGCAGCCATTGTGATGACAGCGGAATGCGATTGCCCCGGACGGCTCTTGAATCAGAACCGCCGAACGGTTGCGATGGGCATCGTTGAACGGACAGACGGGGAATACCCACTTCCGTCCGCCTTTCCAGTCGCTGGACTGCCCAAGCTCCGGACAGAAGCGTCTGATCCAGCCATCAATGTCGAAACTGTTGATGACGTCGGAGCAATCCTCATTCGCGATAATCTCTGTCTTTTCCCATGAAGCAGCGCATTCCATCTGTTTCGGCGAAACAAGTTCAATCTCGTCGGGGACGGAAAGAATTTTCGCCATGCGGTGCGGACGCGAAGGGACGCTGTCGCCTTTGCAGTTCATCGTGCCGGGAATGCGCCAGATACGCGCCGGATTGTGAACGGTTGT
>MWCA01000206.1 GCA_002069785.1 Lentisphaerae bacterium ADurb.Bin242
TACCCGAGTTCCCGAATTTCCGGGGGCGGTCCCGCAGCGAAGGCGTCGTCTCATCCTTGTCGGACATCTTGATAGTTGGCGCTATCCCGCGCAAGTATTATTTGACGGCGAAATGCTCGGAGGGAATACTCCGCCGCGCCGCGCAAAGGGGCAAGGAATTGCCTCCGCTGCTGAAGGCGGCGCTGACGCGGCAGAGCCGGACGGCGTGAACGTTCCGGGCGACGCCTGCATCGACATCAGGCACACGGACATCGTGGAACACAGTGTCGCGCCGACGCTGATCGCCACCGACTACAAAGGCGGCAAGGCGGTCTGCTTCGAACATCACGCCCAGGACGCGCGGCTCAAGCCGGTCGACGTCGCCCAGACGCTCAGCGCCCGGATGGGAACCGGCGGCAACAATCTCCCGCTCGTCCAGGAAACCATCGGCTTCATCAAGAACGACGCAGGGGGAGCCAAGGACGGCTACGGGAACGAAGTGTTCCCGACTCTGCGGAGCCAGGTCATCCCCGCCGTGGCGCGTCAGGAATGCTTCAACGTCACCTTCTGCGACGCCAACGGCGTCCGGAAAGACCGCAGGGACGGCGGCCTTTATGTCACCGAAGCCGAAAGCGGCAGAACCATCACGACCGGCGGAACGAACGCCGACACGGTGGTGGTGAACACGGAAAGGATTGGAACAACGCATGACAATGCCGAGGAAAGCAGATCCATTGAAATTATGCGAATTCTGCGGCAAGAAATTGGAGCGGATGCGTTTCGGGAATGGTCGCTTGGAAGACTTGACCGCATTCTCCCGTCGAAAATTTTGCGACAGGAAGTGCATGGCGATGGATTTCGACCGGAGGCCAATAAAAGCGAATCCTCAATGGATGACGGCGCATTACCATGCGAGAAAGCTTCTGCCGAAGACGCATTGCGAAACCTGTGGAACGGATATCAATCTCGACATCCATCACAAGGATGGGAATTGGCGGAACAATTCATTGCAGAACTTGATGTGCGTATGCAGGAGCTGTCATCTGAAAATCCATCGGCAGGGAATCCTGCCGTCCGGCGACTCTTGCCAATTGAAGCAGAACGCCTCATGGGATTTCCCGACAATTACACGAGAATCCCGTGGAAGGGCCAGCCGGAGAAAGATTGTCCCGACGCCCCTCGATACAAGGCCTGCGGTAATTCCATGTGCGTCAATGTGATGGCCTGGGTCGGGCGGCGGATTCAGCAGGTGGAAAAGGAGACCGGCAATGGAAGAGAATGAAATTGATTTGAAGCAGAAAGCCGGTCAGCCGAAGTCGGCTGAAATCGACGGGCAGAAGATCGAACAGCATCCCTTGCCGGATCAGATCGAACTCGACCGCTATCTCGCCTCGAAAGAGGCCGCCAGAAAAGGGCGCGGCTTCAAAATCACCAAAATGCGAAGCGGAGGCGCGTGATGCTGAAAACGATACGAAACTTTTTCACGCTTCGGGAGCGACCGCAGGTCAAGGTGGTTCGCGGACGCTATGACGCGGCGCAGACCAACGCCGACAACGCCAAGCACTGGAAGGCCGCGGAATTTTTAAGCGCCGACGCCGAAGCTTCGAGCGAAATCCGCAAAATACTGCGAACCCGCGCCCGCTACGAAATCGGCAACAATTCCTATGCCCGCGGCATCGTGCTGACCTTGGCGAACGACTCCGTCGGCATCGGTCCGCGACTGCAAATGCTTACGGAAAACGAGGAGGCCAACCGCCGGATCGAACAGGATTTCATGCTATGGAGCAAACAGATCGGACTGGCCGAAAAGCTCCGCACCGTCCGCGTGGCGAGATGCCAGGACGGCGAGGCGTTCATCCTGCTGGCGCAGAATCCCAATTTGCCGAACGAGAACGTGAAGCTGGACTTGCAGTTGATCGAAGCCGACCGGGTTACGGAGGACAAGTTCAACAGCGATCCCAACTGCGTCGACGGCGTCGCGTTCGACGAGTTCGGCAATCCCAAATCCTACCGGGTTCTCAAATACCATCCCGGCGGAGAATACGCCGCCTGCGAAGACGAAGGCCGGGACGTACCGGCTGAGAATATGATCCATATCTTCCGCGCCGACCGTCCGGGACAGCATCGGGGCGTTCCGGAAATCACTCCGGCCCTGCCGCTCTTCGCCCAGCTCCGCCGCTTCACGCTCGCGGTTCTGTCCGCCGCCGAGGCGGCAGCCGATTTCGCGGGCATCCTCTACACGGACGCTCCGGCGAACGGCGAAGCGGATTCGGTCGACGCGCTGGACACCATCCAGCTTGAACGGAACATGCTGCTCACCATGCCGGGCGGCTGGAAGATGAGCCAGCTCGACCCGAAGCAACCGGCCACGACCTACGCGGAGTTCAAGCACGAGATTCTGAACGAAATCGCCCGCTGCCTGAACATGCCGTACAACATCGCCGCCGGGAATTCGAGCGGTTACAACTACGCCTCCGGGCGGCTCGACCACCAGACCTATTACAAGGCGGTGCGCGTCGACCAGGCGTTCACCGAGAACGTTGCGCTTGACCGGATTCTCGCGGCCTGGCTTCGGGAATACAGTCTCGCAAAGAGTCTCGAAATCGAGGCCGTCGAACAGCCGCACACATGGTTCTGGGACGGCATGGAGCATGTCGATCCAGCCAAGGAGGCGGCGGCGCAGGAGACCAGACTCAATAACCGCACGACCTCCCTCGCCGCGGAATACGCTCGACAGGGCAAGGACTGGGAGACCGAGATCCGGCAGATCGCCAAGGAAAAGAAACTTTTGAAGGAGCTGGGCGTCGAGGCGGCGGAAGCCGTCCAGAACACGCAGGCTTGCAACGAGGAAGAAAATGAACGAACAGAATGAATTTCTTGAAATCACCGCGTCCTCCGACGGCAAACGCCCCTCGGTGAACGGCATGGCCTACTCCGGCGGCAAGATGAAGCTGCCCGGCTGGAAATATCCGGTGGTGGTCGATCTCGCCGGAATGAGCATTCCGGAATCCGTCCCCTTGCTCGCCAATCACGAGAACCACACTTCCAGCCGGGTCGGCATGGTCGTG
>MWCA01000207.1 GCA_002069785.1 Lentisphaerae bacterium ADurb.Bin242
GAGCTGCTCCGGTGCGGCGCTCAGCAGATCGGGCGGATGCCCCTGTTTCCGATGACGCTGGCACGGTGGTCGCTGCTGGCCCTGCTGGAGAACCCGTTCGTCGCGGGCGGCAAATTCGCCGCCCCGGCCGATGCGGACCTGTTCCTCGGCGTCCTGGCGGAACCCGACCTCCGGAAGCTGGACTGCGACCTCTCCGCGCTGCCCGGCCGGGCGTCCGGCCTGACCGGCGCGACCGGGCTTCCGTTCGAAGAGGTTTGCGCGGAGATCCAGACGGTGGCCCGCAACGCGTTTCTGCCGCTGGCGATGCTTCCCCCGGGAAAGGCCGCGGAAAGCGAAACGCGCTATGACGCCGACTGGGTGACGAACATCGCCTCCATCGCGGCGAGAAAGGCCAATGCGGCCCTGGAAACGGTCATCCATGACATGCCGCTGTCCGTGGTCTGCGGTCTGTATGTCGCCTGGCGGCGGCAGGACTGCATGGACGGCGACCAGGTCTGCCGCCGCCCGAACGAGGAAATCGCCGGAAAGATCATGGACCGGACTCTCCATCTCGGAGATGAATTTTTGAAACGGAAACAAGGACGGACCGCCCCGGAAAAGGAGGCGGCCGCGGGAAAGGACTGAACCATGCCGACGGTTTGCAAAGCGATCCTCGACGGATCCGATTACAGGGCGGAGCTCAAGCGCCTGGTCGAGGAGTCGAACGCCGCGAAGGCGGAACTCGCCCGTCCGGCTACGGCGACCGTCACGCAGACAGTCGAGGGCTCGGACGAAGTCAAGCGCGCGAAACAGGAAATCGAAGACATCCCCGCCGAAAAAAAGGTTGAGGTCAAGGTCAAGACATCGGGTGCGCTTGCGCCTTATGCCGGTTCCGGTGCGGGAGGCGAAACTTCCGGTTCCGGCTCCGGGGCGGAAAACGCCGGCAATCAGGCGCACCAGTCCGGACAGAAAGCGGACGACGCCCGAAAAAAATGGAAACAGTTCGCGGAACAGATCAGCAAGGGCGGCGGCGCGGTCAACGCGTTTTCCGCCGCCATGGGCGCGGTGTCTCCCCAGCTTGGCATCGCCGGGCAGGCGTTGAGCGCGGTCGCGTCCGGGATGCTCGGCGTCATCACCATTGCGGCGGGACTTGCGGCTGCCTTGTCGATTGATCTATGGGACCGTCTCACCGTCTCCATGGGTGAAGCGATCAGCAAGGCGTCCATGTGGCTTGGAGTGGCGCAGCGCGCACAGCAGCGGGAGGAAGCCCGTGCGGAGGCGGCGCAGAAATATCTCGACAAACTGCGCGAGGTATCCGCGGCGCAGGGGCAGCAGACCAATGTCATGCTGATGACCACCGTTGCCATCCGGGCGCTGGAGCGCCGGTATGGCGATCTGGGCGCGGAAATCGACAAGACGACCGGGAAGCTGCTGAATTACGCCGCGGTCGAGCGGCGCGCGTCCCAGGCGGCCGCAAAAAAACAGGCGGGTGCCATTGCTGAAACCGTCAAAAATATGGACGATGTCCAACTCAAGGAATATCGGGTTGCCCGGAAAGCCGAACATGGCGGTTGGCGCAGTCGGGGAGGCGAGCGCCTTGATGCGGAATCCTTTGAGACATTGAGCAGAGAAGAGAAACTCGCGCGGCTGAAAAAGGAAGCCGACGAAGGCGGAAAAACCGACGAGTCCATCAAGCGGTATGGAACGCTTATTGAACGTCAGGAGGAATCCAACCGCCTCGAAAAAGAACGCGTCAGTTTGTTGACCATCGGATACCGGTCCAAAGAAGATCAGGAAGCGGCGCTGGCCGCAAAGCGCGCGGAAGTGATCCAGTCGCGCCAGCTCGTGGAACAGCTTGACAAGGAAGCTGTCCGGCGCAAGGCGGACGCGGAACTGTCCCGGATGACCGATCCGCGGGATAAAATTGCCAATCGGCAGGCGCTTATTGACGCTGAAAAATCCAAGCAGCCGGGTATCCAGGAAGATATTGACAAGGCAGACAAGGAACTGAAGGCGTCCGGCCCCAAAAAACCGGAGGATGATCTCAAGTCCGAAAAACGCAAACTTGCCGCCACAGCGGAACTCAAAAAGTCACAGGCGGAAGTGGCGTCCCTGGAAGAGCAGATCGAACAAATCAGGTGGGATCAATCCGAAGCCGCCAGAAAACTCTCCGAACAATCGAAGTTTGAACTCGATTACGCAAAGCTGATCGCGGCCGGCCGATATGATGAGGCGGCGGCCCTGAAACAGAACTACGAACTCGACCAGCAAAGATTGACCTTGACGGAAACTCAGAAGAAAGCGCTGCTGGATCAAAAAAAGGCCATTGAAAGTATCGAGACCGGAAAGCGGATTTCCGAGGGTGCGGATGAGCTCGAGATACAAAAGGCGATTCTTGTGGGCGACTTTAAGCGCGCCAATGCATTGAAGCTCCAGCTGGAATATAAGAAGCAAGGCAAGGCTCTCAGCAAGGAAGATCAGGACGCCCTGCTCAAACAGCAGAAGGAATCACAGAAGCTCGACACGGACAAAACCATCTCCGAGAACCAGACGGAGCTGGAGATCCAACGACTTCTTCTGAAGGGCGAATACGAGAAGGCCGACGCGCTCAAGCGCCAGCTGGAGTATAAGCGTCAGGGAAAAACTCTCGACAAGGATCAGGAAGCGGTGCTGAAGAAGCAGCAGGACGCCCAGAACGCGATGAACCTCCAGAAGTCCATGAAGGAACAGGCGGTCGGTCTGAATGACCAGGCGCTCCGGCAGGCGGGGCAAATCCGGGAAGCGGATCTGACCAAGGCATACCGCGCCGCCGAAGATCAGAAGAAAGGAAAGCTGGACCCGAATGAAAAAGCGCTGGTCGCGCGGATCGCCGACTTGTCCTACAGCCTGAATCACAATCCGCCTCCGCAGTTCGGGGATCTGTCCGTGCGGACCAACGCCCTGACCAGCCGCGGCGGTTTCGCGACCGGGGCGGTCGTCCCGGACGTGGAGAACTACAACAAGAACATCGCGAACTACGCGCGGCAGCTGCTGGACA
>MWCA01000208.1 GCA_002069785.1 Lentisphaerae bacterium ADurb.Bin242
TCAAAATAGAATGCGGTGCCGCAGATCGGTCTTCCGCAGGAAAGCATGGAACAGAGACGGCTGGCGTAGGCATGATAAAGATCGAAGTATTTCCAGAAAGGGCTGATCTCGAAATGAGGCCGGCATCCGGCCATGCCGGAACCCGTAACCGGCGATTGGGTAATATTGCTGAGCACAAACTGAGTGGCGCCGCAGAGACACTGGTAATCGGTGACCCATTTCATCACGTCCGGTTTCAGCCCGGAGCCGTAGACGGCAAACGTTTCACTGAGGACGTAGGGACATCCCGACTGGCGGGCAACGCTCGACGCATATTTCGTAAACGGATGGAGCCGCGGTCCCACGTATACAGGCTCCGTCTTCCGCGGCGACACGTGAAAAGGGTCTTCCATGAGCTCGGGAACGGGATGTTCCTTTGTCGGAGGATAGAGCTGCCTCCAGATGACATCCACACCGGGCGCGTCGAGCCCGCGCAATGCACGCAGGATATGCCCCCAGCCGCCGTCGGCATTCTGTCCGGGCTGATCCTCCCCGCCGAAATGTCCGCTCGAGAGCAGTCCGTTTTTCCGGCACCAGACCCGGATCGGATCAAGAAACCTTTCCACGAACAACTGCGACCAGACGTCATAGAAATCGATCCGTGTGCGGGTCGTGTTTTCCGGTTCGCCGTCCTTCGGCCCCTGGAGCAGAACCGCAAAATAATCCTCCACGGCATATCCCTTGCGTTTCTTGAATTCACTTCCAAGATCATCGGTCCAGGTCAGGTATCCGACACCGCTTCGCGGCGCGACGGGTTCGTCCATGAACGCGAATCGGATCGTGTCCCCAAAATGCCTGCCTGCGATTTTCCGGAAGGTTTCGTGCGTAAGCGAAATGAATTTTTCCGTCGCGCCGGGCGTCAGCAGGTTCGGATAACAGGCGCGGACATTTGAAAAATCGTTTGGAACGGATGAATGGACAACAATGTTTCCATCGGGCGCCCGAACGACCTGCTTCATTGCAAAACGTTCGGGGCTGTTCCGGTAAACTCGTCCGCAGGCGCTTCCGGAAGGGTAACCGCCTTCATCGTAAAGCCAGAAATTCATGTCGAGCCGGGCGCATTCCGCGACAACCACGCGGAGGATACTCCAATAAGCGGAAGTCAAATAATCCGGTGTCATGCCGGAATCCGGCATCCATCCTTTGGGACACGGATGAATGCAGATCGACCGGACGCCGTTCCGGTGCATTTCCCGGAGCTGGGCGATGAGCCGTTCCTTGACCAGGGGATACCTCCATATCCAGAAATATCCGGGGCAAAACTGTTTCTCCGGTTTTGCGAATTTCCGTTTGCTCAAGATGTTCATGTGAATTCCTCTCTCCTGTCTTTCTTTGTAATATACAACAGCCGCTGGAAGATGACAGTTCCCGAAATGGTTTCAAAGAGTTTTTTTACTTGCAGAAGGTCCGTCCTCCGTCGACGAAAATGGATTGTGCCGTGATGTAACCGGCCTGGTCGGACAGCAAAAATACCGTCAGATTTGCGATATCCTCTGGCTGTCCCAGACGCCGGAGCGGGACCACTTTTGCGAGTTCGGCGCGTTTGTCCGGATCGGGATGCCGCGAATACAGCAGGTCGGTTTCCACCAGCGACGGATGGACCAGGTTGCAGCGGATGCCGTGCGGAGCGAACTCCCGGGTGAGCGCCTTGTTCAGCCCCTCCAGCCCCGCCTTGGCGGAAACGTAGTCGATCCGTCCGCCTCCGCCGGTGCCGACGGCTGCCGAGCCGATCAGCACCACCGACCCCCGTTTGCGCTTCCGCATGCCCGGCAGGACCGCTTTGAGCGCGACGAAAGCCCCGGTGAGGTTGATTTCCACCGTGCGCCGCCAGTCCGCGGGCGATACTCCATCGAAGTCCGCGGGACTGGTGAACCCGGCGTTGTAGACAAGGTAATCCACGTCGCCCAATTCGGAGACGAAGCGGTTCATCTCCGTTTCATCGGCACAGTCGACCGCGCGGGAATGCGAGCCGGGAAAACACCGGAGAAGTTCAGCGTTGCCGTGTTCTCCGGCTTCGCTGCCTGAATAGGTCCAGGCGACGCGCGCCCCGCCTTCGGCGCCGAGCTTCACCGCCGCCGCACCGATGCCGCGCGCTCCGCCGACCACGAGAAGCTGTCCGGAGAGCGTGATGTTCATGCCAGCACCTCGGCGATGGAGGTTTCCAGTTTCCGCAGGACTTCGTCGCATTCCTCCCGGCGGATGATCAGGGGCGGCTTGACCTTCAGCACGTTTTTGCGGACGCCTCCGGTTCCGAAAATGACGCCGTTCCGGAATCCGGCCGTGCGGATGGCGGCGGTCTCCTTCTCCAGCGGCTTCTGTTCCACGGGATCGTTCACGAATTCGACGCCGATATGCATTCCAACCTGCCGGATGTCGCCGATCTGCGGATATTTCACTTGCATCGCGCGGATTCCGTCAGCGAGATATTGTCCCATGGCGCGGCAGTTCGCCAGAACGCCGTTTTCAAAGAGTTCCAGTTGTTTGGCCGCGGCGACCATCGACAGGCTCGGATTGGCGAACGTGTGCAGCTCCTCGGTGTCGGGTTCGAATCCCTGGAGCTTGTCGGCGATGAGGATCGCCGCGAGGGGAAGTCCCGCGCCCAGTGCCTTGCCGAGAACAAGGATGTCCGGAGTAACTCCGAAATAGTTGGCCGCGAAGGTTTCCCCGATCCGTCCGAAGGTCTGGATTTCGTCGAAAATGAGCAGCGTTTCGAATTCATCGCAGAGCTCCCGGAGGCGTTTCAGATAGCGCTGCGGAAGGATCAGTTGTCCCGCGCTCGCCTGAATGGGTTCGACGATCACACCGGCGGGCCGCCCCGAAACGCCGCGCTGAAAGATTTCCTCCGTCATTTTGAGGCAGATGTCGATGTATTCCCCGGTCGGCACGCCCAGCGGATTGCGGTAGGTCACCGGATTCGGAATCCGTACGAAAGGACGCGTGAGCGGCAGGAAACGGCTCCC
>MWCA01000209.1 GCA_002069785.1 Lentisphaerae bacterium ADurb.Bin242
TTTCGCTCCGGAGCACTTTTGCCGCGTGCGGCTCAAAGATCCTCTGCGCCTCAAACATCTGCAAAAGGGGCTGATCCAGCTTTCGGAAGAAGGAGCGATTCAGGTCTTCAAACCTCTCTGGGGTTCTGACAACATTTTGGGCGCGGTGGGCGCTTTGCAGTTTGACGTGACCATGGCGCGCCTGAAAGACGAATACAGCGTTTATGCCGATTACGAACAAGCCGACTATGCAGCCGCCCGCTGGGTTACCTGCGACGACGCCGGGAAGATGGAAGATTTCCAGAAGAAGAATTCCATGAACCTGGCCACGGACACGGAAGGAAATCTCGTATATCTGGCGCTGTCCGACTGGCGCCTTTCCCACGTCATGGAAGAGTGGCCCCAAATCCGGTTTCACAAAACGATGGAAAAAAGCTGAAAAAAAGTGTTGGATACTCCCGGACTGCGGATCATGGGCGTCTGTCCGTGCAAAGATCCTGCACAACAGGAAAAGATCTCCGCCGGGGGGAAATAAAATGAACAAACCGCCTGACCAAAAAAATCAGCGAAAAAAAACGGGGCCAAATCCGAAAAAAACCATGAATGCGGATACGGCCTGCGGAAGTTCCAAACACATCGGCCCCCTGTCTGAACAGGGCAACGGCATCGATAAAAACAAAAAGGCTGCGCAGACGCTGACGCCCGGCGAGGAAAAATACCGCAACATTCTCGAAACCATGGAAGAAGCCTATTTCGAGACCGACCTGAAAGGCAGCTTCCTTTTCTTCAACCCCGCCATGTGCCGGATTGTCGGCTATGAGCCGGATGAGTTGATGGGCATGAACTTTCGGGCGATCTCCACTCCAGAATCCGCAAAAAGCATATTCAGCCATTACCGGGAGGCATCCGTGACCGGGGTAAACCCCGGCACGGTGATTGCTGAAATTACCCGAAAAGACGGAACCCGGAGGATGGTGGAATTGTCCGCGTCTCTTTTGCGAGGAGCGGAGGGTGAACCTGCCGGCTTCCGGGGCATCGGCAGAGACGTCACGGAAAGACTTCAGACACAGCAAAGCCTCCGGGAAAGTGAAAAGCGCTACCGGCTCCTGACGGAAAATCTGACGGACGTCATCTGGGTGCTGGATATGCAGTTGAAGCACGTTTATGTCAGCCCGTCCGTGGAAAATCTGCGCGGCTTTACTCCCGAAGAGGCCTTGAAACAGTCCATGGAAGAGATTCTGACGCCGGATTCCCACCGGAAGGCGCTGGACATCCTCACCCGGGAGCTTTCTCTGGAAACCGGGGGACAACGACACCAACGGGGATGGACCCAAAACCTTGAAGTGGAAATGCTCCGCAAGGACGGTTCTACGATTTGGACGGAAGTCAAAATCTCTCTTCTTTTTGATGAACTCAACCGGCCGCAGGAAATCCTCGGCATTACCCGCGACATTTCAGACCGGAAAAAGGCCGAGGAGGCCTTGAAAAAAAGCGAAGAGTATTACCGGGCGATTTTTGAACATACGGCCACCGCCAACATGATTCTGGCCGAGGATATGACAGTCCTGTCCGTCAACGCGAATTTCGAAAAAACCATGGGCTATTCCAAACAGGAAATTGAAAACAAAATGCCCTGGACCAAATTTGTCGTTGACGAAGACCTGGCGGTCATGAAGCAGCGTCACGCGGCAAGAAGAATCCATCCCGAGTCCATTCCCCGCACGTATGAATTCCGGGGACCGACCCGATCGGGAGACATCCGGACCTTCTTCCTCAGCGTCGATATGATCCCCGGCACAACCAACAGCGTGGCTTCTTTATTTGACATCACCGACCGAAAAAAAGCGGAGGAAGCCCTGCGGCAGAGCGAAGAGCGGTTTCGGGACATGGTTCGCCTGCTGCCGGAAACAATCTTTGAAGCGGATTTGAACGGAATCCTCACCTTTGTCAACGAACCGTCTTTTGACCGGTTCGGTTTCACCCGCAGCGACATGGAAAAAGGTCTGTCGCTCACGGATGTTCTGGCGCCGGACGACCGGGAGCGCGCACAGGCGAATTTCCAAAAAATCCTCCGGGGAGAATCTCCCGGGCTCAACGAATATCTGGCGCAAAAAAAAGACAAAACGCGGTTTCCGGTCATGGTGCATGTTACACCCATCTTCAAAGAAGGAAAAACGGTGGGATTCCGGGGATTTCTCATCGATATTTCGGAGAAAAAGGCCATGGAGAGCCAGCTTCTGCGCGCGCAAAAGCTGGAGGCCATCGGGACGCTGGCCGGCGGCATTGCCCACGATTTCAACAATCTGCTGATGGGCATCCTCGGAAATATTTCCCTGATGCTCATGCATATCGATCAGGGGCACCCCTTCCATGAACGCCTCAAGAACATGGAAGAATATGTCCAGAAAGGCTCCGATCTGACACGGCAGCTTCTGGGCTTTGCCCGTGGCGGCAAGTACGAAGTCCGGACGACCAACCTTGGCAAATTCGCCGCCCGCAGCGCGGAAGTGTTCGGAAGAACCAGAAAAGAAATATCCATCCGCCATCACGCGGAAAAAGACCTCTGGCATGTGGACGTGGACCGCGGTCAAATGGATCAGGTGCTGCTCAATCTTTTCGTGAACGCGTGGCAGGCGATGCCCGGCGGAGGAAATCTTTATATTTCCGTGGAAAACGCCGAGCTGGGCATTCAGGATGTGGCAGGCTTCGGCGTCAAGCCGGGCAGATTTATCAAACTGACGGTGAGGGACACGGGAGTCGGAATGGATGAGGCTACGCGATCCCGCATTTTTGAGCCATTTTTTTCCACCAAGGAGCGGGGGAGAGGCACGGGGCTCGGCCTGGCCTCTGTTTATGGAATCATCAAAAATCACGGCGGATTCATCAGTGTGGAGAGTGAAAAAGGAGCCGGCAGCACTTTCATTATCCATCTTCCGGCATCGGAGGAAAAAACCGAAGAGGAAGATCACCCGGAAAGCCGGCCCCAGCGGGGCCGGGGAACCGTCCTGATCATT
>MWCA01000210.1 GCA_002069785.1 Lentisphaerae bacterium ADurb.Bin242
GTTCCGCGCTCAACGCCGGACAATGCGGCGCGTTCCGCGCGGCGGAACGGATCGCGGCGTATGAAAAAATCGCTCCCGCCGGATCTCCGGGCGGAACTTTTTCTTTTGAAACGACCGTTTCCCGTCTCACAAAACCGTCTGAACTCGACTGGCGCAGGGAACGTTCCGCGTTCCAGAAACGGATGAGCGCCGACGCGGCGTTCCTGCGCGAAAAAGATCGTGTGGCAACCTCCCTGAAAGAAGCCGAAACACAATGGGAAAAACACCGGAAAAACGGGCTCGGCGGCCTCGCCGCTCCGGACCTGGCCGAACAGCTCCGCAACGAACAGCTCCTGGCGGCGCAAGTCTGTTATCTTTCCGCGATTCTGGCGCAGATCGAAAGCGGGACCGGATCGCGGGGCGGAGCGGTCGTTCTCTCGGACGATGGAAAGGCAATTCATCCGCTGCTTCCGTGGAAAGCGGCCGCGGAAAATACGGAATTCCGCTCCAAGGTGCTGGAAACGCGCATGGAAAACGGACAGGTGATTTCAAAATGGGAACCGTGCCGTCCGCTGCCGGAAACGGATGACTGGTTTGAAACCGTCTGGAGCGATTTCCGGAAAGGAAAAATCTATGAATAATGCGGATCGGATCTGTGACTTCACCGTGTTGCGCGACCTCCGGAAACGCGAAGGATTGAGCATCGCGGACCTTGCCATGCAAAGCGGGGTGTCGGCAAGCGTGATCTCGAAGCTGGAGCGCAACCGGAGCACGGCGGAAATCGACACGCTTTTCCGGATCGCGCGGGTCTTCGGGCTGACGCTGTCCGACCTGATCTCTCTCGCGGAAAACCGGACGTCGCACATGGTCGCGGCCGAGAAATACCGTTCGGGCGACTTCCATTTCAAACGGGTGTCCTATGCGAACGTCCGCTGCATGCACGCCTCCGCCAAAGCGGGCTCGAAAGTCTCCCGTCCGGGGATGCACCGCGACGACTATGAGCTCTGCTGGGTCCTCCGGGGCCGTTTGCGCATAACCCTTCCGAATGAATCCCGCGAATTGAAAAACGGGATGTCGATCCAGTTCGACGCGCTTCTGGAACACACCTACGAAGCACTGGAGGATTCGGAAATCGTCATCACCCATATCCGGAAAGGAAAACGTTTCTGATGGACTACCCGAAAATTGCTTCTTTCAAGACACTGGAGGAGTTCCGCGACTATCTCCGCCGGGAAAATATCCGGATCGGCCTCGCGGACGAAGTCCGGAGCGACGGAACCGCCGCCCTCGCGCAAAAGGCGAAATGCTTCGGCCGCACCGCCGGCAACCGCTGGGCGATCCTCCCGATGGAAGGCTGGGATTGCGAACCGGACGGAAATCCAGGCGAATTCACCCGCCGGCGCTGGCTGCGTTTCGCTGCGAGCGGGGCGAAACTGCTGTACGGCACCGAAGCCGCGGCGGTCATGCACAGCGCGCGCAGCAATCCGCGCCAGCTCACCGCACAGGAACACACGCTGGACGCCCTGAAAAAGCTCTGCGCGGAAATGAGGCGGACGCACAAGGAAAAATTTGGGACGGACGACGATCTGGTCATCGGGCTTCAGCTCACCCACTCCGGACGTTACGCGCACCCCAACCAGCCCCATGTCCGCGAGGCGAAAACAGCGTATGCACATCCTCTTCTCGACAGGAAGTTCGGGTGCTCGCCGGCGAATGTGGTCACGGACGCCGAAGTGCATGAAATCTTGAACTGTTTCATCCGGGCCGCGGAGGTCGCGCAGAAGGCGGGTTTCGATTTCGTGGACATCAAGCACGCGCACGGGTATCTCGGACATGAGTTTTTGAGCGCGCACGACCGGCCCGGTCCCTACGGCGGAAGTTTCGAAAACCGGACCCGTTTCTTCCGTGAAATCGCCGACGGCATCCGCAAGAAGTGTCCGGGGCTGTATCTCTCCGCCCGCGTCAGTCTGTTCGATATTCTGCCGTACGTCAAAGGCGAAGACGGGCTCGGCCATCCGATGGAGTGGAGCGGTCCGTATCCTTACGCGTTCGGCGGCGACGGCACCGGAAAACACATGGACCCCGGCCTGAAGGAGACCGTCCGTTTCGTAAACCTTCTCCGGGAATACGGCGTGGACACGATCTGCGCCACGATCGGAAGTCCCTACTACAATGTCCACATGCAGCGCCCCGCGTATTATCCGGTGAGCGACGGCTATCCGCCGCCGGAAAATCCGCTCTATAATGTGTCCCGTCACCTGGCCGCGGTCAAGCGCATCCGGGAGCTCTGCCCGGAGATGCTCGTGGTCGGCTCCGGTTACACCTGTCTTCAGGACTATCTGCCGAATGCGGCGGAATATTCGATTGCGCACAACGAAGCGGATTTCGTCGGGATCGGCCGCATGGTGCTTTCCTATCCGGAAATCTGCGCCGACGTGCTGGCGGGAAAACCGCTGGACCGCCGCCGGATCTGCCGCACGTTCGGCGACTGCACCAACGCGCCGCGCGCGGGGATGATCTCCGGCTGTTATCCTCTGGACGACTTCTACAGAAAACGTCCAGAAGCTGAAAAATTGAAAAACATCAAACAGAAACGTCCATAAACCGGGAGCAAGTAAATGATCTGGTTTTTTGCGGATAATCACTATGGAACCCATGCGGGCAGGAATATCTATGGAAAACTACCGGATGAACTCAAACGGAAGACACTTTTTCAGGAGGACGACTGGACTCTCCTCGAAAGCGGCTGCTGGGAAAAAGAGTGCGAACTGCTGGTCCTTCACCTGATCGGCGGCACCTGCGGACTGCCGCACCCCGGCGTAGGCGCGGAAAAAGCCGTCCGCCGTTATGTGGAGCGCGGCGG
>MWCA01000211.1 GCA_002069785.1 Lentisphaerae bacterium ADurb.Bin242
AATCGATTCCCAGCGTGACCGAATAGGCGTTTTCGGGGATCTGCAGCGAAACGCTGTATCTGCCGAAATCGGCCGCCTCCGCCGTTTGAACGCGGACGGATCGGGTATAAACGGCATTTTCCCGCGTCTTGTAGCCGATGCTCAGCCCGACGACTCCGGCGCGGCTGGCCGCCAGTTGACGGATGTCGGCGGAGAAGGTCAGTTCTTTGCCGAGGAACTCCCGGACCTCCTTTGCCCCCGAATAGCGCTTGACCAGGGAGTGATTGGTGTTCCCCGCATCCTCGTCGGTGAGTTTGAGAACGCCGTCGCGGGTTTCCCTCACCGCGAACCTGGCGTCGCGGTTGGAGAGCTCCCAGTCCGCGGTATCGATTCCGGCGAGCAGGAGCGGGAGCAGCGCCGTCGCCGTCAAAAGCAGTTTTCTCATAACGATTCGACCGTTCCCCAGAAGATTTTGCCTTCGCGGGTTCCCCCGCTGAGGTGTCCGTTCGGGACGTTGTTGAGAGCGTTGACTCCGGAGAGGTCTCCGACATGGCCGTCGAGAAACACGACATTAACCCGGTTGTCGTGGCGGGATATCCCGGCTTGCGATACCATCGGGCGATGGTTGCTGTCGGTGCCGGTAATCCGGCAGGAATTGCTTTCTCCGAGCGGAACCGGCTTGGTGTCGATGTAAACGCAGACTTGCGAGGCGAATTTGAAGCGATTCGCCTTTTTGCGGGACAGGTCGGAATTCTGGCCGTAACTGCTCCGGATGGACGACGGGTCCATGCGGAAAATCTGGTCGCGGTCAAGCGGACACTCAAAGAGGGCAACCCGGTAATCGCCCGATTTTCCGGTTACGCTGACCAGTTTGGACGGGATGAGTCCGACATCGACATTCGTCTTGACCCACATCCGGGCGGCGCTGCCGGTGTGGGGCTGAATGATCCCGGCGTTGGAATCCACATAAAGCATGGTGTACGTCCCGATCTGCTTGAGGTTGCTCCTGCATCCGCTGTTGCGGGCGGTGTTGCGGGCCCGGTTCAGAGCCGGAAGCAGCATGCTGGCCAGAATCGCGATGATGGCAATCACGACCAGAAGCTCAATAAGCGTGAAGTTTCGATGTCTCATTTGTGCAATCCTCAGTTGTTATGTTTGATCGGGAAGGAATCTCGTTCCAGAATACCGACCGGCAGCAGTTGAACCCGTTCCGCCAGGCTTCCCCGTCCGTGCATATAATCCCACAGCGAAGCGACGGCGAGCTCGGCGAGTTTTCCGGAATCGACTTTAACGGTAGTGATTCCGGGATCGGCGATGCCGGAGAATCCGAATCCGCCGAACCCGGTCAATTTGAAGTCCTTCGGGACCTCGTAGCCGCGTTTATGGAGCACATGGAGAACCTTCACCGCGGTGTAATCGCAGGAACAGAAAAACGTTCCGCCCAATGCGTTCGGGGTGAGATGCGGTTCCAGCGCCCGGAAAATCAAAGGATGGTGATCCACCCGGAAGGGTCCGATGCTGTGAAAATTGTCGTAGGAAACGTTCTGTCCATAATTGATGTAAGTCACCTCCAATCCCAGGCTCTCGGCCGCTTTGCGGAAGCCGGCCAGCCTCCAGCGGTGGAGAACCTGATGCTCATGATAGACGAAAAAGAGAGGTCCGCCCTGCTCGGCCGCATTCTGCAGCAGGGTCCGGAATCCGCTTTCGACATCGGGAGAAACGACCGGGAGCTCCGTCTCCTCCGGATTCCCGTCCACAATCACCGCACTGGGGGCGACCTGGCGGAAAAAACCGAGATCCTCGAAATAATCCTGATAGTTCCCGTCGATCACCAGCCCGTCGAATTTCAGCTTGCTCATCAGGTGAACCAGCTCGTCCGGGGTATGGCCGACGCGGGTGAATATCTGGAACTCCAGATCATGTTCACGCACCGCGTTTTCCGTCGAATAGATGATGTCGGTGTAGTAGTGGTCGATCAGATCGAGCCGCAACGCCCGCGACCAATGGTTGACCAGGCAGATGGCGTTATGAAGAATCCCGCCGCCCGGCCCTTTGATGAAGGTCCCCTTGCCCTGATGGCTGACCAGGAGGTTCTCTTCGATCATCAGCCGGACCGCCTTGCGGACCGACGTGCGCGAAACGTTGAATCGTTCGCAGAGAAGATTCTCCGAATAGATGGCGTCACCGATCTTCAACTCTCCGGAAGCGATCTTGCCTTTCAGAAAATTGGCAATCTGCAGGTACAATTTGTCTTTCGCCATAACTTATATCTTTTTAATTTATTTTTTAGATACATATATTATGAATAACAAAACAAATAAAAACAAGTCAGCTTTCATTTTTTTTGTTTTTTCTGTTTCCCGGCGGGGCGGCGAAGAGAAAAAACAGATAAAGTACCGTTGCGAAACCGGCCGGTTTCGAAATTCCGGATTCCTGCTTGAAAATAATCCCCGATTTTGTGGTAAATTCTTCTGGAAAATCGTAAAATACGCAGTATGTTGTATGATGTAATGTTTTTTTCGCACTTTTTCCAGAGGAGTTTCTCATGTTCAACCAATCCAGCCTCAAATTTCTCCGTGAATTCATGAATGCGTCCAGTCCCTCGGGGTTCGAGGAAGAGGCCGCCAAAGTATTTCGCGCCTATCTCTCCGGCTTCTGCGCGGAGGTCAAAACCGACGTGCTCGGCAATACCATGGGCGTGCTCAATCCCGGCGCGCCGTTCCGGGTCATGCTCGCCGGGCACTATGACGAAATCGGCTTCCAGGTGGTCTACATCTCCGAGGAAGGGCTGCTCTATTTCCGCCCC
>MWCA01000212.1 GCA_002069785.1 Lentisphaerae bacterium ADurb.Bin242
GTTGTGACGGCAGAAAAGTTTGCCGGGATGCGCCTTCGCCGCCTTTTCCAGCTTCTCCACTCCTTTTACGGACAATGCAACGGGTTTTTCCAGAAACACGATCTTTCCCGCCTCGAGAGCCCGGATGGCATAATCCACGTGCTGGAGACTCCGCACGGCCACGGCCACCAGTTCGATATTTTTATCCGCGAGAAACGAGTCGGAATCCAGATAGGTTTTTGCCTTCGGATACCGTCGGATGAAATTCTCCAGACGGTCCTTTTCCAGATCACAGGCGGCCACCGGTTCGAATTCATCGGCAAAGCGGTCAAGTTCACTGCAGCAGTGCATGCACCAGCCGGCACGCCCAAGGCCCCAGATGCCGACGCGAATCTTGTTCTTTGCGGCTTTTTTGACAGACATTTCAACGTCTCCTTCTATGTTAGCAGAACACTTTTTTCAGGGAATCGAGGCTGATCTTCAAATCGATCAGAGGATCGCGCAGATGGGTGTCATGCTCCACCAGCACCCACTTGTCGTAACCGCGCTTCTTCAGGAGTTCGGCGGCTTCGAGCCAGGGCACTTTCGCATTGCCCGCCCCGAGCTCGCAGAAACGGAGACGCCCGCACCAGTTGTCGAGGCCGATGCTTTCGTCCTTGATGAACACGTCCTTGAAATGAACCGCGGCGATCCGGTCGAAATATTTTTCAATGGTGCCGGGCACATCGCCGCCCGCGCCATGAAGATGCCCGATATCCAGCAGCAGGGACGCTTCCGGACAGGCCTTCATGAAATGATCGAGTTCTTCCTGATTCTCGATCCGGGACCCGAGGTGGTTGTGAAGGGCCGCTTTCAGGTTGTAACGTTTCGCCGCCTGGAGAAAGCGGTTGGCGCGCCGGCAGTAGACGTTCATGTCGACTTTCCTCGTGGCGTCGCCCGGAGCGAGCCACACATATTCCTTGTTCATGGCGCTGGTGCACATCATCCCGAGCTCGATATTGTTGTTGGACACGCGGCAGGTGGCAAAATCCATGCCGAGTTTGTGGAACGTGGAAGCCTTGTGGATCGCGTCGAAGGCGTCGAACGCCTCCAGACGCTCGACTCCGTTGTATCCAATCGCTCGAAGCTCTTCCAGACGGAGCGACAGATTGTAGTTGTCGCCGTCCCAGACGTTCATCCCATAGTCAGCCACACCGAATTTCATGCAAAACTCCTTGTTGAGGGTTGAAAAATTGATAAACTGATTATATCATATCACCGGAACATCCAATAGAAAATGGATAAAAGGAACAATAATATGGACAAAATGATCATTCCAGGGGAAGAAAACGGAGGGTGTTGCCGTGAAATACTTTGAAACACTGGTGTTCAATACGCACGGCGACTATCCCCGAAGCAAGGGGATTTCCCATGTCGGAACCTTCAAGGACTATTACGGAATCCAGTACAACCACGCCGGCAAACTGTTCCTGGCCGTCGGGAATGATCCGCCGCTGACCGTCGAAGGTCCCTATGCGTTCATCACATATCCGGGAGTGGAATTTCACTACGGCTCGCCCGGAAACGAACCGCGCCACCACTGCTTCATCTGTTTCAGCGGCACGCTGGCGGAACGCTTCCTCCGGGGCGGACTCCTCCTGCCCCGCCGTAAAAACGCCCTGATCCAGATCGTCCATTCGGAACGCTTTTATTCCACATTGAGCTCACTGAATCTGGCGCTGGGACATCCCGGCGGCGCCAATCTCCCGCGAACCGCGTGGATGCTCGAAGACCTCCTCCTCCAGCTTCAGGAACAGCCCGGCATCCGTTCCCGGATCAATGCTTATTGCGAACACCGGATTCACCAGCTTCAGGAGGAAATTCGCCTCCAGCCTCAGAAGGAATGGAACTTCGAGGAGGAGGCCGGACGCCTTTCCATTTCCTACTCGCATTTCCGCCGGATCTTCCGGGAAGTGACCGGCAGCGCCCCGAACCAATACCTGATCGGAGCCAAATTGAACCTGGCGGAAAAACTTCTGCGCGACAGTGTCCTGCCCATGAACAAGGTGGCGCACCAGAGCGGATTCCCCGACGAATTCTATTTTTCGCGTCTTTTCAAAAAACACCGGAACATCTCCCCTTCCGCATGCCGCCAGGAGTTCGCCGGGAAAGGAGTCCCTCTGCCGCAGTAGCCTTCGCTTTTTCACCCCTTGGCGGATTTTCTCCATGGACATTACGACCGTTTAGTGGGAGACGGAAGTCCCGTGCTTTCCTCCCGGTAGATTTTCTCCCGGCGGGATTCTAACCAGGAAATTCTCCTTCACGGTTGCGGACAAGTCCCGGAACGGACACGGACAGCCTGTGCCGCCCTCCCCTTTCCCGGTCGATTTTCGTGGAACGGAAGAGAAAGGATGTTCCCCGTCTGCAACGCAAGAAAAATCTCCGGGGATCGTGAAACAGGATGCTTTGTGAAAACACGGAAGGGCTTGCGGATTTCACGGGAAAGTTCCCTGTCGCCGACGCCGATGAACAATCTTCAAAAAAACTTTCCTGCTCGGATTGTATTTTGAACGGAATGAAGTAAATTAAAGAGCTTGCCGGTCGGACATTCATCCGGTTTCTCATCCCGGATCGGGACCTGGCGGAAACTTCCGAACGCCCTGGTAGCTCAGAGGATAGAGCAACTGCCTTCTAAGCAGTGGGTCGTGGGTTCGATTCCCGCCCGGGGCGCCATTTCCACGCCCGAAA
>MWCA01000213.1 GCA_002069785.1 Lentisphaerae bacterium ADurb.Bin242
CAACTCCCGTTCCGTGGGCGGAACGTGGTTGATCAGCGCCAGGAGTTCGTCCACCGTGCACCTGACCAGTTGCCGGTGCGGCAGCGAAATCGATGTGAGCGGCGGGATCATCAATTCCGCTTCGTCGGCATAGTCGATGCAGAACATCGAAATGTCGTCGGGAATTCTCCGGTTCGCCTTGTAAGCCCATTGCAGGACCGGGTGCGCCATAATGCCGCCGTGGGCGCAGAACATCCGTATGCCGTCGGCGTATGCCTGATCCATCCGCTGGCGCAATTCCGGGAGGAGCAAGCTGATTTTCCGCAATTTGAAATCCGGCTGTTTCTTCCGCAGGTACTCCTCCATCGTATCGTAAACGCAGGCGGAGAAAGCGGATTCGGTATCGCGGAAGATCAGAAACGCCGCTTCCCGGCACTCCGACTGCAAAAGGAAGCGCGCGGCCAGCTCGCCGATCTTCTGAAGTTTGACGACGACCCGCGAACACATGGAGCCTTCGCGGTAATAGATCACCGACGGAATGTTTTTGCAGTATTTGAGCAAATCGAAGCTGTTGAGCTGCGGGTGGAGGTTGATGATCCCGGCCAGGCGGGGGATGCTGCTCTGGAACAATGCGGCGAGGGTTTTGAACGAATCCCAGTTGATTTTTTCAGGCAGGGGGTGGAGCTGCATGAGCATCCCCCGCCGTTCCAGCTCCTCGCAGAAGAGCGACTCCAGCGCGCCGGAGCTGGAGAGGGTCGTCAGCAAAACAACTGTCGTCACGTTCGGTTTCAAATGCGTTCCGTAAGGCCGGTAGCCCTGTTCATCGATGATCTGCCAGATGCGCGCCTTGAGATCGTCGCTCAAGGGATGATTATGCCGGATTGCATAAGAAACGGACGCTTTTGAGCACCCTGCCAGTTTTGCGATATCATCGAGCGTGATTCGTTTTTGTCTGGTCATCGTCATCTCCGAATGCAAGGACCGCCGAATAAGATTCTCTCTTACTTTGCACCCGGTTGCGCGGATTTTCAAGCCGAACGGCTTTTAAATCAGGAGTTTCCTTCTGATATATGATTCACTTCAGCCAATATCCGTACGGCGGGCGGGGGTTCGGAGTCCGGGTTTTACCGTCCTCCCCTCCCCTGCGGCCGCCCGCTTTTCAATGACCGCTTCCGGTTCTACCCCATCGCCCGGATCAGGCGGCCGGAGCGTTGATTATTGTTCCCGGAAGACCGGCGCGAATCGCAGAGAGTAACTTCCCTGTGTTCCACGCAATTCAATCCAATAGATCTTTTCGGCGTAATTTGCCGCCATTTTCCTGTCGGCAATTTCGACACCGGTTTCTCCGGGCGTCAGACCGTCAAGCGACAATTCGACCTGATCGCCGAAAAGCACTTTCCCCTTTCGGACCGAAACCGGAAGCATCGAATAGAGGCGCAGCGTCGCCGTCTTCAATGCCGGGACCTCGGATCAAACCGCCAAAGTCCACTCGGACATCGCGGATGCCGATCTCGTCGCCGCGGATGATGTATTCCTTTTCCTTCTGTCCCGGCTGGTTGCCCTCCCCGGGAAGGATTTCTCCGAAGGAGATGATGCCGTCTTTGGGAGAGATTGCGGAAAGTCCGCCTTCAGGAAATACGATTTTTGCCGTGATGTCCGTCAGGGTGAAGATGCCGGAGGTGTTCATGAGCAAAAGCCGGACAGAATAGAATTCCTTGAGGCTTTTTATCTTTCCTTCGATTACCAGAACTCCCGGGATGGAAATGGGCGGTTCTCCGGGAGGTCCGGGCACCGACTGATCAAAGACAATGATTTCCGGCGGCGGAGGATTGGGTTTTCCCCCGCTGCTGTCGTCGCCCTTGGGGAGCCGGTAGACTTCATAGCCGGTCTGCTCTTCCATCTTGGGAACGGCGATCGGAACTCTTACGGGAACCGGCTGGTTCGCGATTGTCAGTACGATGTCGAATGTGGAGACGTTGTAATTCGCCGGGTCGGCCAGATCGATGATGCCTTCATTGACCAGCTGCTCCACCTCCTGAACAGAAAGGCGCGTGGCCGTAATTTTGGAAACAACGATTTCATCAAGAGCCAACTGGGTGACTTTCAATTCCTGCGAGGCGCTGTTTCCAGCTGAGTCGATGGCGGTAACTGTGATGGTATTCAGCGCATTTTTATTCAGGGGGATGCTCAGGTCGAACGAACCCCCTTCATCTGGAAGCGCCTGCTGCGCACTTCCTCCGGGGCCGGCTACGGAGACCGTGATGTCTGCGCGTGCAGAGCCTGTGGCCAGAAGAACGAAGATGCAGAATAAAAACGAAAGGGTCTTCCATGCGTTCCCTGATTTCACCACTGTGATTCCCTTTCTCATGTCACCCTCCAATGTGCGCTTTGTCCAGGCTTCAGCCCTGTTAAGGAACGATCTCCACGTCATAGGATCCATTTGGCACATCTTCGATGAACCACACTCCCATGGAATCGGTATAGGCATACAGGCCGGTTCCCTGAATCATGACCCGGACATTGGCCACCGGGTATCCGGTGTATTCATCCACAACGATTCCCGAAAGAGCGCTTTTGACCGGGGGAGTGTCGATGCGTTCGACATAGGAAACACCGGAGTTTCCGCTGAGCGTGGCGCTCTCTACGGTTTTGGATGCGGATGCGGATATGGAATTGATTCCGGCATTGAGCTCCGCCGTTCCGCTGAATCTGCCCCCGATTACGGA
>MWCA01000214.1 GCA_002069785.1 Lentisphaerae bacterium ADurb.Bin242
GAAGTCGCGGACCGCAAGCCGGTTCAGGATGTCCGGATAGTCCGTCGAATCCGAACGGAAGCACCACTTGGCGCATTCGCACACAAGCGAAGGGAACCAGCCGTAATGATGCGAATCCATGAGTCCGGAAAGGCCCCATTCCTTCCGGGCGGTCTTTATGGCGTCGATCCGCCTGGCCCACTGCCGGGGAGCGGGAACGTACCCGACCACGCCGAAATCCCAGGTCATGCCGCTGGTATTGGTCATGGAATAGAGCTTGAGCCCGCGTTCTTTCGCACATCGGGCCTCGCTTGCAAAATAGCTTCCGGGTCCGGGAAACGTGATCGAATAATCCGGCTGAACCATGACATGATTTTTACGGCGGAAGGTTTCAAACATTTCAAAGGTGGCTTGGAGCGTGATGTCCTTCGGCAGGTTCCGGAGGAGCGAAAGACGGTTCTTCTCCGGAGCCTTGCCCCAGTTGTAGGTCCAGAACACAATGTCCGCTTCCGGCGCATGTTTCCGGACGGCTTTCCGGACGGCGCCCAGCCATGCGGGGTAGTCCGAGCAGGGCCAGGACCCGGCGGCGGGCCGGTGATCCGCAAGATTTTTTCCGATGGCGGGGCCTCTTTCCCGCGGGTCGCAGACCGGGTCCCGGGTGGGAAACTGCGCCCTTTCCCCGACGAGGATCAGTCCTTTTGCCTCGGGAAAGGCTTCGAACAATTTTCCGTAATGTTCTTCGAAGAAAAGATCGGCGTCCGGTTCCAGCGGATGCTTGTAACTGGGCAGGTAACTGTAGAAGTAGACGCCGAGCGCGTATTTCTTTGCTCTCCCGATCAAATCGGCAAAGTCGAGATAGCCGTAGGTCGTCCGGTTGATTCCCTTCGTAAATATCAGAATCGAATCGAACCCCATGTGAAGAATGGCGTTCAGATGCGTGTCGGGAAATTGATCGAGCCCCCAGCCCGAATGCACCATCCGCGGAGAAAACAACGGTTCGACATTCCGTATCTGCCGTTTCAGGAAGGGAGCCTCGCGCAAATTCAAGTGATCTTCCAGCCAGACGACCCCGTTGAACACACCCGCATAGTCGCTTCCGCAAATGTCGATCCGTTTGTCCGCAATCTCGAGATGGAATGACCGTTCCGGTTTGCGGCGGCCGATGCTCAGGTGAATCGTTTTTTCCCCGGACGCGTCGCCGGAAAGCGAAATTGCAAGCCCCATGCTTTTCAGGAAATAATCCTGCAAGTCGAATGCCGGATGTTCCGTTCCTTCTTCAAAAGCGATTTTCCAGGAAGAATCGATTGCCGTTTCATCCGGATCCGGATGCACTGAAAAATTTCGGCGTCCGGGTTTGTGAACGACATCGATTTTCTCCCGGAATTGATATTTTCTTTCCATGTCTTACTGTTCTCCCGCGCTGATATGATACACTTTTGCCTCCTGTGCTTCGATATAAACATATCCCTGCTCTCCTGCTTCCACCGGGACATTCTCGAACTGGAAAAGTTTCGCCTCGGGCGAGAGGGCCCCTTCCAGAATGACGCGTTTCTTCTCGTGGGCGAAGGGGCGGTTGTCATTCACGGCCCGGACGCATGTGCTCAGCCGGACCCGGAACGTTCCCTTGCCGGAAATCCGGATTTCTCCCGCCAGTTTTCCGGCGGTTCCTTCCTTCAGCTTCATGAGGCGGTAAATCGTGCTTTCCTTCATTGCGATGCAGGGGGATTTGTCCGGATCGGTTTCAAGGCTGGCGGCGAAACCTCCCGCTCCCCATCCTTTGGCCCATTTCCTGCTCTTGACGGTCTTGTTTTTGGGATCGGCATCGGCAAGATCGGAAAAGGTTCCGTTGGGAATGACGGAGGAACCGGCAACGACTTTTCTGAATGCGGAAACCTCGTTCCATGCCCCGTTGCTCCAGGAACTGGACTCGGATTCCGCTTTGTCTTTCAGCCTGCGGAGCCGTGTGACATTGACGGACAGCAAAGCCCCCGGAGCCGGTTTGAGTTTCAGGGGCGCCAGGGGGATTTTCACTTCGGTCACGATATCTCTGGTTCCCGCAATCGTCTTTGCTTCGGCTTTTCCGTCGAATGCGGTGTCCCCGCCCGGACCGGCGTCATAAATCGTTCCGAGGTTGTTGATGACATACTGGAAATATCCTCCCTTGTCATCGGAGATGTATATTTCGAATCCGTTGTCCGTCCAGACCGGTCCATCGCGCCGGGTCACCTCATTCCGGAGGTTGTTTGTATCGACCTCGGACGCGACCAGTCCGAAATAGAGGTTTTCCCCGTCGAAGAGAATTTTGCAGAAACTTTGATTGACCGCCAGTTTTCCCGGCTTGTTCTGAAGAACGAAACCCGTGGTGAAAGAAGTCTTTTTCCAATCGGGTTCATCGAGCCTGCCGTCGATCACGATTCGGCCGGAAGTCCGCGGCGCCGTCACTTCGTTCTTTCGGAGATTTTCGTATTCTTTCGCGTTTTTTTCCCATAGGAGGGAAAAGAATTTTCCATCGCGGGCAACCCGTTTTTGGACGACGGAGTCATTTCCGGCCATCTTGTCCGCCTCGGCAAGATATTCTTTGAGTTTCGCATGAACCGAAGGGTCCTCGAGGCACTTCCCGATGGAAAGCCCGGAGCCTCCGTAAACGGTATGTCCCGGCGTCTCCAGAAAAGATTTGGCAAGAAGCGCGCGATACTTCTTCATGGCGGGCCAGGC
>MWCA01000215.1 GCA_002069785.1 Lentisphaerae bacterium ADurb.Bin242
TCGATGCACGGAATCTGGACATAGCCGTCCACCGGGTCGCAGCTCAGCCCCAGGTGGTGTTCCAGCGCGATCTCCGCCGCACAGCCGACCGCGGCAAAGGAGCATCCGTTCACATCGGCCAGAAGCCCGGCGGTCATCGCCGCCGCCACGCCGATCTCGCCCTGGCACCCGACCTCCGCGCCGGAGATGCTGGCGTTGTGCTTGGCGATCATGGCGATCAGGCCGGCGATCAGCATGCCGTCCAGCAGTTTTTTCGTCTCGACGCCGCGCACCCGCCGCAGAAAATACAGCACGCCGGGCATCAGCCCCGCCGAACCGGACGTCGGCGCGGTCACGACCCGATGCCCCGCCGCGTTCTCCTCCGCCGCCGCGAGGGAAAACGCGTCCAGCAGCACCAGGAACCGTTCCTCCGGAATCCGGGCCATGGCCTTCGCATAAACCGTCGCCGCGCGCCGCTGAAGCCGGATCGGTCCCGGCAGCACCCCTTCGGCTTTCAATCCCTGTTCGACCGACTCGCACATGACATTCAGCAGTTCTTCCAGTCTCGCATAAATTTCCGCTTCGGAAAGCCCGCTCAAGGCGCTTTCATTGGCAAGGATCAGTTCCCGCGGAGACATCGAATATTTTTCGGTCAGGCGTACAAAAGAGTCGAAGTTCCGGTAACGGTACGGCACCGGATTGACTTCCGGCGGTGCGTCGCCTTCCCGCTGGATGAAACCGCCTCCGACCGAGTAATAGATTTCCTCCGCAAGCACCTCTCCCTCTTCGGAAAACAACCGGAAAACCAGCGTATTGCTGTAGGGAAAATGGTTTTTCGCCATGTTGAAACGGATGGATTTTCTGGAAAAGGCCGCCGTCCGCCCCGCAAACCGGGCGGTATAAACCGTGTCCGGGTCCGAAAACAGGACGGGCAGCTCATCCACGGGGCAGGTCTCCGGACGCTCCCCGAGCAGTCCCATCCCGACGGCGCGATCCGTGCCGTGTCCTTTTCCGGTCAGCGCGAGCGAGCCGAACAATTCCACCTCCAGGTGATGCGCCCGGTCCAGCTTGTCCGCCGGGAGCTCCGCCAGGCGTTCCAGAAAATCGCGTCCCGCCTTCATCGGCCCGATGGTGTGGGAGCTGGACGGTCCCGGTCCCACTTTGAAAATATCGAACAGGCTGGTCTGGATGCAGTTCATTTTTGAAACACTCCGTTCAGATCGTTGCAGAGACGGTTTTCCCACGATTTGCTTTCCACGTTCAGCGACAGCGTCCTTTCGATCGTCAGACGGTTGGAATGGCAGAAATACGAAACGGCCAGCAGCGAGAAAAGATACGTGTCGAAGCCGACGGGCTTCAGTTTTCCTTCCTCGACCGCGCGGTCGAAAAGCTTGCGCAGTGTCTCGTTTTCCTTTTTCCGGACCGGATCGAGCACGCGGACGCAGTCGGGTCCCTCGAGGTTGGCCCAGGAGAGAAGACGCCAGAAATCGGGATGGGCCGCATGCACATCCAGAAAGCCCCGGAGCAGAATCCGGGTCAGATGGGAGGGCTCGGCTTCCGCCTTGCGGATCGTCGCACGGGAAAAGAGCTCCACCCGCGCGAAAACCTCCAGCAGAACGGCTTCGAAAAGTCTTTTTTTGGAACCGAAATACGCATAGATCCGCTGTTTGTTCACGGCGGCCCCGTCCGCGATCTCGTCCACCGTCGCCCCGTTCAATCCCTTCCGGGCGAAAATCCGGGTGGCGGCTTCAAGAATTCTCGAGCGTGTCTCCATGGCGCGTTTTTGCATGATTCTCCCTGTTTTCAGAGGACTTACTATATCCGTCGCCCAGCCATTTTTCAAGATGGGCCGCGACAAATTCATCATCGTGCAGATGCGGATATGCGTCGTGGACCCGGGTGATTTCTTCGCTCTGGCCCGGCGACAGCACTTCCTCCGGATTCAGGCACCACGTCCCCGGCAGGAGCCCCTGCCGCCGGAGGACTTCGTGTATCCCCGGAATGCACCCGGCGAAGCCGTGCGACGGATCGAAGAACGCCGCATTGCAGTCGGTGATCTGGACGTTCCGCGTCAGAAGCTCCGGCGGAACGGGCGCTCCGCTGCCGGTCAGCGCGTGAACCTCCTCCAGCAGCGTCACGGCCTTGCGCGTCCAGCAGCACCAGTGTCCAAGGAGACCGCCCCGAATCCGTATTTTCTTCCCGGAAACCGCATATTCCGTGAGAAGGTCGATCAGGATATTGTCGTCGTTGCCGGTATACAGCGGAATATCGCGTCCGGACTCCGCGACGGCGCGCACCACGTCCAGCGTACAGTAGCGGTTGAACGGCGCCATCTTGATCGCCAGCACGTTGTCGATTTGCGCGAACGCCTTCCAGAATTCAAACGGCAGAATCCGTCCGCCCACGCCCGGCTGAAGGTAGAAGCCGATGACCGGCAGGACTTTCGCGACCGTCCGGCAGTGTTCCAGCATCTCCTCCAGCGTGGCTCCGGCGAAGGCCGACAGGCTCAGGAGTCCCGCATCATATCCGTTCTCCGCCTCGAATTCCGCCTCGCGGACCGCCTGGGGGGTCCGGCCGCAGATGCCGCCGACCTTGAGGATTCTCTTTCCGGTGCGGGCGCACCATTCGTCGATGAAGGCGGAAGTCTCCCGAAGAACCGGCTCGAAGAGGCCGATCTCCGGCTTGCGGATTTCGAACTGCGTGGAA
>MWCA01000216.1 GCA_002069785.1 Lentisphaerae bacterium ADurb.Bin242
CCGCCACGGTGGAGAGAGAAACCGGGCGGGAAATCGCGGCCTTTTCCGCCGCGCGGCGGATTTCCGCCGCCGCGAACCCGGCCTTTTCCGCCGGTTCCGTTTCCGGATTGAACAGACGGTCGGCCAGCCGGTAGCCGTTTTTCGCGTTGAACACCACCACGCCGGAACCGCCGACCGTGGCGAAAAGATCGGTGTGGGGGAACAATCCGGCCAGTCCCTCCCCCGTCAGTTTGCGCTCGCGGAGAATCCGGTCCACCTCGGCACGTTCGAGCAACTCGAACTTGCCGTCCCGCGAAAGCTCCGCCGTCACCAAAGCGACCGGAATCGCCTCCCCGGTCAGCGCCAGCTTTTTCGGCGCGGCGGCGAAGAGCGTCACGGAGAAAAGCAATACGGTTGTCAAAGAGAGAAGTTTCATTTCAGTTTCACCACGGAAAGTTGTTTCTGCCCGACAAATACCCAGCTCCCGTCCTCAAGCCGGAAGATGCCGACGCCGCCCGGGACCAGCAGCAGCGGGGATTCTTCCGGATTCTTCAGGTCAAGCACGAGCGGGCAGCTCCAGCTGGCGGCGGAGATCAGATAATCACCGTCCAGCAGCAGCGGCGGCTTGAGTTCCTGCCAGCCGTTGATCTGCCGTACCCCGTTCGCCTTCGCCCACTTCGCATCGTGTTTCGACTGCGTCAGAAACCAGGCGATTTTGCCACTCTCTTTGTCGAATTTGAAAAAACGTTCGCCGAAACCCGAGCAGGTACCGAGAACAAAATCGCCCTGGTCGCGCAGCAGCATGTCGCATGTATTCTCGAACGAATGAAGCGATTCAAAGCGTTCCGTCCTCGGGTCGAAACTCCAGAGGGTGGCGGTTTTGCCGAAAATTACGGTGCCGAACATCAGTTTGCCGTCCGGCAAAACAATCAGATCGGTCACCATTCCTTTGGGAAGGGAGTCCAGCGGAGTAACCTTGTCGGCGCGCAGCGCGGAAAAATGAAGCTTGCGGTTCGAACCGTCCAGCTCTAACGAGCACATGGAAAGCAATTCCTTCCCTCCTCCCGGCCGGGTGCCGCCGCCCTGCAGGCAATAACACCGCCCGTTCACAATCGCTGCGGAAACGACATAGTTTCCGGGCAGATCTCCGATCTGCGTCCACTGCCGGGTTTTGAGGTTATACAGCGCCACGGCATCACGCCCGCCGACCATCAGAAAGCCGTTCAATGCGGAAAACGAAAGCGGGCGATCCAGCCGGGACGACCCGGCAGAAAAATCGCGGACGGACAGCTCAGACCCAGCCAGCCGTTCCGATGTCATCGTCTTCGGGTCGAATCGTTCGATATGCAGCAACTGCCGCCCGCCGTCGAGAAAGAGATAGATAACGCCATCCAGATTGACCGCATCCATGCACATTCCGCCCAAAAACGGAATCTGATGAATCCGAAACGCACGGTTGAGATCCCCGAGCAGCTTCTTTTTCTTCAACAGCGCCTCCGGCCCCTGAGGCCGCACATTCACGCCACCGGATGCCTCCAATCCGTTGAGTCCCATCATCGAAAGTACGTTTTTCTCCGATCCCGGCAACGACGGCTCCTCCCGGAAAAGCTGCATGGCCATGCTGTCAAACCCGTGATGCAATTCATTGCTGCAAATCACTTTCAGTACGGACTTCCGCAATTCCGGAGCGAAACGGGCGATGCGTTCGAAATTCCCCGTACTGGTTTGCAGGCTCAGGTCACGCAACAACCGCTCACAGCAATCCTGATCGGAATGGGAAACCCGATATTCGCGGCGAATCAGCTGCATTTTTTCGTACAGATAACGATCCTGCGTCCAATAGTGAAATGCCGAAATGGTATTCCCGAGAGGGTATTGGATCATCGGATCCGGGAACAGTTCTCCAAGCCGGTCATAATGCCGGAACATGATCTGTTTCAACGCTTCGTAGGAGCAATCCGACTTCATCAGATCTCCGAACGCGATCCATTGATCGTACAGCTGAGTCGCCGCCGGATAATCGATTTCGCGGATCAGAGCAGTCATCTCACTGAAGTCTGAGAAGATTTTCTTCAGCTCTTCGATCGCCTCCGTGCGGCGAAACCCATCGTCGTCAGTGCGAAATTCCAGAAAAATATCACTGATATGAAGTTTCTTCTTGCGTGCCTCCGGATGCTTGCGGAGAAAGTCGCGCAAGGCCCGGTAAAATTCCAATTCCCGTTGATAGGTGTCACGAATCAATTTGACCATATCATAATAACGCTCATAACTGGAACTGTTGCGAATCAGCTCATCGTAGGCGAAAAGTTCCTTTTCCGAACCGACTCCGTCCGAAAGATCGAGATACTTGCGAGTGAAGTCTCCCTCCTGAATCTCCCGAAGCAGGTAAACCCGAATGCGGTCGAACAATTCCGAGAGTTGCCTACGCTCTTCTTCGGTGGCACGGGAAACCGGCAAGTTGTAAAAACTACCGATCGGGAAATGACTGAACAGGAACGGCTGGCGGTAATCAGGATATTTCCGGTAAAACTCGTCCGCCTGTTCTATGAAATTCCGGAAAATCTCCAGCCGGGCAGGCCAGTCGGTCTGCGGATCATGAACTCGAGAGAGCGCAAGCAGGATCGCCTCCCGCCGGTAACGCGGATTCTCCGGATCAAGCGCACAGGCGGAGTCCAATAACGGGTCCAGCG
>MWCA01000217.1 GCA_002069785.1 Lentisphaerae bacterium ADurb.Bin242
TCCGTACGGGGTGAACGCAACGGTATACGCTTCTTTTGAGCGGGCATACCGAGTCACGGAAATTTCATCGGCATTGTTGGAGGTGAACGCGCCGATAAGCACGATGTCGTTCTTTCTGACATCGTTCGCCTTTTTTTCAAACTGGTCTGCGATCATGGAACTCGATGCGCAGATATACGCATCGTTTACGAAGACATTCCGCGCGCCGTCATAGGATTCAACCTGCTGCGGGTGACCGTACACGAGCATCCGGGCTTTGCTTCCGAGTACGAGATCGGCCCATTTTTCCGCGATCCAGTCGACTTTGGGACGATCCGCTCCCACCATTTCGAACCGTTCTGTCAAAATATCAAGATATTTTTTTGCCGGCTCCTCCGCTGAGCCTTTTCCCTTTGTTCCGATGAGATTGGCCAGCGCGGCGGTGCAGGCCCAATAAACCGCGAACTGTGAAATGCCGCTTCCGGGGCAGAGCGCCAGCTGGGGGAGCTGGGGCGCATGAACGAGGCCGTTGTCATACGGTATCTGGCTGTCGATGACAAGATCCGATATGTCCTCGGTCGCCAGGTCTACCTTGCTCGGACGCAGGAAATCGGGCGGCGTTTTCGCGAATTTGAAATAGTTGTTCGTGACTCCCACGACAAACACGCCGCGTTCCCGCGCGGCTTTTGTGAGCTCGCAAACCCGGTTGGTGATAAGAAAATCGCCTTTTTTCATGGCGTCGAATTCCGCCTTCGTGGGGGTAATGCCGCACTGGGGAAGAACCCACGGCTGCCCTGGCACGTCACGGCTTCCCGCGAACATGGAGTAATGGCCGTAAACGACATGGGAGGAAACCTTGCCGCCCTTGCGCTGCACCTCATAGGCTTTCGTCATAGCAGTGACGATATTTTCGATCTGCGTTTCGCGGATGCCTTTCACAATCTTCATGGCGCCGTCGTAGAACTGGTCCATGAAACATTTTTCCGGTGCCGTGAACTTCTGGTTGAACGAAGCGTCGATTGCCGTTACATTCGATGCGCCGGTCAGTGTTGCCGCGGCGATGCCGGCTGTCGCTGAGCCCGCGAGAAATTTCCTGCGTGTTACTTTTTCCATAATGTGCTCCATCATGTGAATCATATATTTGATTGGTTTATAATGCATTACTGTCCCACATCCTATTCTGCGGTTTGAGCGGACCGCCCGTTCTCTTTTTCATCCGCGCCCGCCTCGCGTCTATTGGCGGCTTGCTGATTGTAAATGCCGGTATGTATCCGCATTTTCAACCATACGGAACGCTTCATTCAATTACTTTCGCAGCCGAACGTTCAGAACGGAAAGCTTCAGCGGAGCGAGCGTAAAACCTATTCGGGTTCTCGGGCCGGAGACCGTAAACATTCCTTGCGCGAGCGGCTTTTCGTTGTTTTCTTCATGAAGCGAAAATGAATATTCGCCGTTTTCCAGGAGAAAGAGCTCGGCTTGCATGGGACGGTCTTTTATCCCGAAATGGTAAAGCTCGGCGGAGAATGCGTTCCTCGATTTTTCGATAACCAGGGCGGCAAGATCACGCGGCGGTGTCAGCCAGCGCACAGCGTTGAGAGGAAAATACTGGGCGTCCCCCGGGTCTCCGGTTGCGGTGCTGTAAATGAGCTGAAGGTTCGGAGTAGGGTAAGCGGGACCGCCTTCCAGCACACGGAATATTGACGGAAAGCGCACGACTCTGTCGGTATAGAGCACCTCGCCGGCATACCCCGGAAAGTTCCGGCGCAAGGCTTCGGCGGCCTGCCGCAATCCCCTGGTCAAGGCTTCTCTGTCTTTCCGTATCAGAAAAAGCATGTACGGATCCTGCTCCCGCGCCAGCAGTTCGTCAAATTCCGTTTTCCCGGTGAGGAACCGGTGCTTGGCAAGGGTTTCGGAAAGAAATCCGATCCGTTCAGCGCTCCAGGATTCGGAACCCGGCACGATTTTTTCCGGTTTGTTCAGCAGATAACCGAGACGGATGCGGGCCATGGACCGGATGGGCTCAAGATATTTTTCATCTCCGGTCATGTGGTAAGTCAGAAGCAATGTCTTGGTCATCATCGACATCGCGCTTGGAAACGCATACAGCCGGGTTTTGGAGGGGTGATTCTGCGGATCCCACCAGTCGTTTCCAACTCCGCCGATCGAACCTTCCGGCCAGTGTATGGCGGTGGGAAGCATTCCGGCGGGTTTCCCGCGCTCACTCCGGGCGGCCGCGTCAACCCAGGCGTCCATCCATGCGGAAAACAAGCGTCCCAAATCACGGTCTCCGGTGCGCTGCCAGTAAAGGAGCGCCGGCTGCGCCGCCCTGGGATGGTAAACCGTGTCGCAGGCTTTGACCCGGGTCGTATCGACGGTGTTCAGATTGAAATAGGTGCTTTTAAACTGCAGGAAGCCCCGGGCGTTCTTTCCTGTCCACCTCGTTTCCATGAGTTCCGCCAGTCGGAGCGCGCGGTTTTTCCACTCGGGATTATCCGGATCGAGGTGCATCATCGGGGTCAGCGCGTCGGACACATCTTCCGCGGAATGTTCCACATCGGTGAGACGGTCCGCCATGTAGCCGCCCCGAAGGTGCGGCTGGTCAAGCAGCTGCTTCGAAAAATACGACTGAGCCCAGGAAATTTTCGGGCTGTCGAATCCAAGAAGCACCGGAATCCAGCTCCGCCAC
>MWCA01000218.1 GCA_002069785.1 Lentisphaerae bacterium ADurb.Bin242
CCCCGCCTCGCCAATCGTATAAGGCGACTCCGGGTCATAGGCAGTGGAGCATTTCGCCCGCCAAGGAATCGGGCTCCCCGGACATTCGCACCACAGTTCCGGCGGCCGTTTGCGGCCATGGACCTTGACGGCGACGTGGTTCGCGGACCCGGAGAGCCGGAACCGGTCGAAGTAGAGCAGCGGTTCCCCGCTCTTCACCGGACCATAGGCCAGAAACCGTCCATTGTTCCACAGCTCATAGAAGTCGGCGGCATAGATCGCCAGCTCGGCGTCGGCCGGAAACACCGCCCGGAAATAAACATACTGATTCCCGGATTCCGGGCAGTCCGGCGCTTTCATCATTGATTGCATGAATGCGGTTCCTTTTTAAATTGGCTTTTTCTGCAAGACCAGACGGATGCGTTCTCTGCCCCGATCCGGCGGGCAACAAAGATAGGCGGTCGGAGTAAAGGCAAGATGGAGGGAGTCGCATCCCATGACAAATACCGTCGCATGTTTTCCCTTCAATGCCTGGCTCAGGGGAAAATAGTATGTGTACCCAGAATCCCGTCGAAGCGTGACAAATTCATATGGATTGGTCGGAAAAGACGGTGCCCGGTCGGGACAGCCGTATGGAATTTCGTCGATAAGAAACGCCACATAGGCGCCTTCCTCTCCGTGGACTCCGTTCAGGGCGACCGCGATATAGCCGCCCTCCGCGACATCTTCGATTTCGAAATCCGTCTTCCAAAGTTTTTCGATTTGTTTTCCCGGCGCAAACAGATTTGAAACGCGCCAACCTGTCGTATCCAGATCCGCTCCATTCGGAGCCGTACCGCAAATCGAACGCAGAAAAGATGGTGGTTGCGGCAGTTTGACGAAACGAATCCGCCGGTTGATCTCAATGGAAATCCGGGGCGCGGTTATGAAACCACAAGATTCCCAGTGTCGTAAATCACCAGAAATCAACACATTGCTTCCTTCTCCCGGCAACAGAGGTTCCAGCCCGCGGCAATCGCCGCAATCCAGCACCAAGGTTGCAACCTCTGCTACTTGGCCAAGATCAATCCGAAGACACCCTCCGTCGATAGCGGAATCGACTCCGAAACGGCGACTTGGCCAGAAACCGGTCCGGGAATCTCCGTCGAACAGATAGCGATCCCATAAGCCGCGCATTCGAAATGCGGACTGGTTGAAAAAGGCATCTCGTGCCGCACGTATCGCGGGAAAACGGGATTCCCCGGCCCGGTTGAGGGAACGGACTTCCAGCGCATTGTTGTCGGCGGCGAAAACCGCAGCTTCGTATCCCCATTTTTCGATCTCGTCCGGGAAAGATGAACAAGCGTGAAACGCAGGCAATTTCCGATTCAGGGACTCGCGGAAAGGAAGACCGGTATGGGGAAGGGTGACGCTTTCGCCATGCAAAAGCCGCGGAACCTCTTTCCCGGCTAATTCCGCTTTTCGATAACGGCTTGCGTCGGAAAGCGCAATGGAAATATTTTCTCCGGGACGCGGCAGAAGTTCCAACTCCGCTTTTTCCGGTGAATTCTTCCGTACCTGATACGCCACCCCCCGGAGCGCGGGTTCTTCCGGCAGGGGAACTCCCGCATAGAGTAAAACCGCGCGGAACGGTTCGAACGAAACGGAAAGCGTTTCCCCGAAACAAACCGGAGGATAAAGGTACTCATAAGGATGAAACAGCCGGACTTCGAGCGAATCCAGCGGATCAAGGCCGATGGTTTGATCCAATGTAATCTCCCTCTGTTCGGTATTCCAGCTGAGATTCACCATGGCAATCAGCCGCTGTCGCCCGTTTCCGCGTGAAACGGCATGGGGGCCAAAGAGTGTTTCCGGCAACGGCATCCCTTTGACTAGGATGTTTCGGAATTTTCTGTGAAGCTGGAAGTAACGTGCCAGTTTGGGGAATTCGTCATCCCGCAGCAGCCAGGGATTTCCGTAAATTTCCGGAGCAAGGATCAGGTCGCGGCCGAACGCGTGAAGAATCAGCTCGTCTTCCCAGCCATCCATACAGGAAGAGAGGCAGACTCCGTGATCTTCGGTCAGGCGTTTCATGCCGGGGACCAGTCCGCGAACGAGCGCCCCGGCGCGGTGGTGCGGGGCCGGGGTTCGGTTGGCGCAGTGGACGTCAATGTAACTTTCTTCTCCCTCCCACAGAAAAGTGGTCGCATGGGGAAGCCCCTCCTTCAGGTCGAGACGGTGATTGAGAAGAATCAGATCCGGAGAGTATTTGCGGCATGCTTTCATCATTCCGATAAAATCTTTCACCTTGTCCGGACGGAGAGGGCCGCAGACGGAGTCGAATTTGAACAGCGCGAAATCGTAGTCCCGGCAGAGCGCGGTCATCTGTTCCGTACGCGCCGCGGCTTCGGTTTCCGTGTCGCCGAATCCGTCGGGGCCGCCCCAGACACCAAGGCGGATTCCCTGGG
>MWCA01000219.1 GCA_002069785.1 Lentisphaerae bacterium ADurb.Bin242
CCGCCGTAACGGAAATGCTGAACGGAATGGCAAAATACAACCGGTAAGAAAGGTCATCGATCATGCGGATATCCTTCTATACGGCGGCGCGGTCCCAGGAGGGCGACGGCGGCATCTACGGTTTCGACTCCGATTCGAAGCGGATTTACTTCGAGCCCCTCAAAGGGGTCACCTATCTGGCCTATTCCCCGGACCGCGCCATCCTGTATGCGGTCTTCAGGGAAGGAACCTGCAACCAGGTCATTGCGTATCATCGCGCAAAGGACGGTTCGCTTTCTCCGGTGAACCGGGCGGAAACCCATGGCGGCTCCAGTTGTCACATCACCACGGACCCGGCCGGCCAGTTCCTCTACTGTGCCAACTACCTGACCGGGGATTTCAATGAATTCCGTCTGGAGAACGGCGTATTCGGCAAACAGCAGCGCCTGATCTCCTATCCCGGCGTCCCCGGCCCGAACAGGAGCCGTCAGGAACACGCCCATGCGCACTGCACCGTTTTCACTCCGGACGGAAAATTCCTGTGCGTCGTGGACCTCGGCCTCGACGAAGTCCTGCTGTATCCGTTCACGCCCGGGGCGGGAATTGCGGCGGAACCCTCCTTCCGATACCGTTCCGCGAATCCGGGCGCCGGTCCGCGCCATATTCTGTTTTCCCCGGACGGCCGGAACGCCTGGCTTGCCAACGAGGTGGACAACACCGTTTCCATCCTGCGCTGCACTCCGGGACGCCTGGAACACCTCTTCACGCTGTCCACCCTTCCGGAGGATTTCACCGGCAGCAATACGGTGGCTGCGATCCGGCTCTCCCCGAACGGCAAACATCTGTGCGTAAGCAACCGGGGACATAACTCGTTTGCCTGCTATGCGGTTTCTCCGGACGGTTTGCTTAAACTTCACTCGATTGTCCCTGTCAACGGAGCCGGTCCGCGCGACATCAATTTCCTGCCCGGCGGCAAGGCGCTTGCCTCCTGCAACGAGGGCACGAACAACGTCACTTTCTTCCGGTACAATCCGGAAACCGGAGCTTTCACGCTTCTGCCGCAGGTCGAGCCGATGCCCGATCCGCTCTGCGTGATCTGAGGATGCTTATCCATTTTCCTTGCAGGGAAGGTTTTTTGAACTGACCGCCGGAACGGTTTTGAGGAGTTCGCCAATCCGGACGGAATAGTCGTCCAGGGCTTTTTTCCGGGCTTCTTCCGAGATATGGGCCGGAGCAAAGACGATGTTCGGTTCCAGCACCGAAAAACCGAGAAATTCGATTCCCCGGCGGATCGGGAGAATAATCTTGTGGATGTCGCCGTTCAGCCCGCCTTCTTTATAGGCGTCGGCGGGCGCTCCGGTCGTGAAGGAGAGCATCGCGCGTTTGTCTTTGAACAGCCCGTTCTCATAGAGATGCGCTCCGTTGTAGACGCGTCCCAGGGCGAAAACGCGTTCCGTCCAGCCCTTGAGGACGGAAGGCAGTCCGAACCACCACATCGGGAACTGCCAGATCATCAGGTCGCACCACTCCATTTTCCGGATTTCCTCCTCGATGAAGTCGGCGAAGGAGTTCTGCTCCGTCGCATGGAGTTCCTCGATCTGTTGCTTGAAGCAAGTCGGGTCCTTGACGGTCTTGTAGGCGCTCCGGCCCGGCATCGGGTCGAATTTCATCGCCTTGAGATCCGAAGTCTTGAGGTCGGCGGATTCCCGTTTCAGAGTTTCGCACGCACGCTGGAACATGGCGTGGTTGAAGCTTTTTTCCTCGGGATGGTAATAGACAATAAAAACATTCATGTTTCGCTCCTCTCTCTTGAAACATTTGCATCCTCGTAGGGGGGAACCCGAATGAAGCCCTCCCGGCGTCCGCCTTACATTATACCATGACATTTTCCAAAATTCAAATTTGTTCCGGAAAAATTCTGCTCTTCCGGAAATGAATCTATTTGCCGGACACCGGAATGACGGTCAGACGGTCGAAATAAAGCCACTTCATCCCCGGATTCCGTTTCGGAGCCACGAAAAGGTAACAATTCGGATTCAATTCATGGACGCCCAGATCGAATTCTTTGTAGACGGAACTTTTCGCATCCTTCAAAGGAATGTTTTTGCCAGTGATGATCTTCTTCCGGACGTCATAGCTACCGGCTTCCAGTGCGAGACCGTCAGAGCCTTCCCCCTCGCACCGGGCGGAGACGATCAGACGGTATTTCCCCGGACGCATCGGAAAATAATCCAGATTCGGCGGGAATTGCATGTTCCACGTATAGGCAGTGCCGTCGGTACGGAGCGCTTCCCCATCCGAGGCTGCGGGATCGTTCACCCGTTGCAAATGTTTGCTCCACGGTTCTACATAAAACATCGCTGATTGCACATCCGTGAAGGAACCTTTCGGAAGATTCTTCACGGTTTCGGCGG
>MWCA01000220.1 GCA_002069785.1 Lentisphaerae bacterium ADurb.Bin242
GATGTCGAACTCCTCCTCCCACGACGGGTACTTGACGAAGATCTTGAACATGAACCGGTCCTGCTGGGCCTCCGGCAGCGGGTAGGTTCCCTCCTGCTCGATGGGGTTCTGGGTGGCCAGCACGAAGAACGGGTCCTTCATCGCCAGACGTCGCCCGCCGACGGAGACCTGGCGTTCCTGCATCGCCTCCAGCAGCGCCGCCTGGGTCTTGGGCGGGGTGCGGTTGATTTCGTCGGCGAGGATGACGTGGTTGAAGATCGGCCCCTGGAGGAATTTCAGCTCGCGCCGGCCGGTGGCGCGGTCCTCCTGGATGACCTCGGTCCCGGTGATGTCCGACGGCATCAGGTCGGGCGTGAACTGGATCCGCGCGAAGTCCAGGTCCAGACACTGCGCCAGCGAGCTGACCATCAGCGTCTTGGCCAAGCCCGGCACGCCCTCCAGAATGGCGTGCCCCCGCGCGAAGATGCACGTCAGCAGCTGCTCCAGCACCAGTTCCTGCCCGACGATGGCCTTGGACATCTCCTTGCGGATCGTCTCGTAGGCCGCCGTCAGTCGTTCCGCCGCCTTGATGTCGTCATGGTTCAGTTCCGTCACAGCCGTCTCCTTCGTTGGCTCGCGCCCCGCCCGCCGGTAGAAATCCGTTATGGCCCCCAGTGGAGTCCGGTCGATCTCGGGAGTCCCGCGCAAATACGCCGCGAGCAGCGGAGGCGGGAAGGAGCGGTTGTCTTTCGCGGTGACGGAATATTCGGAAAAAGAGCGGTTCCGCTGCTCCAGTTCTTCCGTTGTGTTCAGGAGAAGCAGAAGGTCGTCCGGCAGATAATTCAAATTGGCCAGCAGGCTGGCGGCCCGTTCGTTCAGTTCCGGCAGGTCGTTGCTCACATTATCGGAACCGCAGAACAGAAGATAGGTGCTTCCCGGAGCCAGCCTGACTTTCGGGAAGAGCTGCCGCAAGGTGGCCGCAACGATTCCGCGTATTTCAAACAGGCGGTCTTTCCGGTACTGCGCCCCGGAAAACTCGGGAACGATCACGCCCAGTACACCGTCCGGAGCCAGGTGGTTTTTCAGGGAAATGAAAAAAAAGGGCGTGTAAAGCCGGTTTGCCGAAAAAGTTCCGGGCTCCGGCGGCATCAGCAGAATCAGGTCATAATTGAACGCACAGCGGGCCAGAAGCCGGAACGGGTCCGCGGAATCCGACAGGGGCAGATGCGTGAGCTTGTTTGTCAGGGGAAAGGAGCTCATGCTTTCGACAAGCGCACCCGGGGAAGAAAGAAGCAGCACGCGGATCGCCCGTTTATCCGGTTGAAGCCCGGACAACACCGTAATCTGCCGCTGGAAATCATTCTCCGCCGCCGGAGAACCCGCGGGACGGACGCAGCAGAGGGAAGACGAAATGTAGAAAAAACAAAGGAGGACGGTCAGCAGGGACGCCATGAAAAAAATGAAAAGAACCCGGTGAAATGCTTTTCTCCCCGCGGGAAAAAGAAAAAGCGAAATTTCCAGCACGAAAAAAAGAAATGCGGAACTGATGAGGAAGAAAGAAACACGTTCCGTTATTGTATCGGCGAAAAAAAAGAGGGCGATCGCTGAAAGCACGGCTCCGGCAAGCTCGAAAAGGCGCAGTTTCCTGCGATCGGAAGCCAGGCGGCCGAAAATGGCGGAGCTCATTCCGGCAAGGAAGACCGGAGGAAGGATTGCGGAACAGGTCCAGAGCGAACCTTGAAAACGGCAGCAAGCATAAATCCACAGGAAACTGAAGCCCGACAGAAGCACAAGGATCAGAAAAAACTTTTTCAGGGATGTTTTTTTCTGTTCTGCGGAATATTTTCCCGCAGCGGCCGTCAGGAGAAACAGCGCAAGCCACAGAAAGGAATAAAATTCATTCATCCCCGCCCGAAAAGGGGCTCCCGGAGCAAAAAATGCCAGAAGACAGAGAACGGAAAAAAGGCTGTTGAAAAATGCAAATAAAAATACACCGCGCATTAGAAAATGGATGCGGGTGGATAATATCATGAGGATTCCCGGATAAAAACGTCATCCGTCCGGAAGGAACGGATGGCGTTTGAATTTATTCAAAAAGCGGGAACACTGCCGATCACGGAAGCTTGATAACCATTCCGGCCTTGATTTTTCCATCGGCCGGAATCGCCGGATTCAACAGCTTGACATCCGCTTCTTTGACTTTGTATTTCACGGCAAGTTTCGCCAGCGTAGTTTCCGCTCCGGTCGTCACAGCCACTCCGGTTCCGTCGGCGAGATCCTCCAGCTTGTCCGTATCGGTGGAAGCGGCGGGAACCGGCGCGGTGTTCCCGGAAACCGCC
>MWCA01000221.1 GCA_002069785.1 Lentisphaerae bacterium ADurb.Bin242
ATCTGCGGCACCGCATTCTATTTTGACATCCGCAGTATCTGGGCCGGCGCTTCCATACGGGACCAGGCGGTCAGGATTCACGAGCAAACCGCCGAAAGCCTTATGCGGCGGCGCTGCGATTTCGATTTCATTGACGACGATGTCCTCGCGGAAGGTAGGGTTTCGAAGGGGACGCTCCGGATCGGGAAGATGACCTACGACACGATTGTCATGCCGCCGACCCGGTGGCTGACCCCCGAAGCCGCATCGAACCTGAAGGCATTCCTGAAATCCGGCGGAAAAGTGCTCGCCCCGGAGGAGCTTGACACCTTGAAGCCCGTCGTGAAGATTTTTCCCGAAACAAAAGATATTTTTGCCGTCAAACGCAGGGACGGGGATAAAGTGGTCTATTTCCTCATGAATGGTTCCTGCGGCACGGTGGACGCGACAATCACACTGCCCGAAAAAGGCGTCCCCGTCTACTGCGATCCTTCGGACGGCAGGTTTTATGCGTTGAAGTTGAATCGGGGCAAACTCCGCTGGCGCTTTGAACCCTATGGGTCCCTCCTGGTCGCCTTCGGGCTTGCGCCTGATCTGGAATACCGCTTTTTCCGGCCGGGGAAAAAGCATTTGACACCGCATTCATGGACAATACGCCCGACATGGAGCCTGTATCCCGCTTCCGATGTGGAATACAAAACGGATTCTCCGGACACGGAGCCCGTGGAATGCCGTCCCGGCGACTGGCGTCCGGTCCTGGGCGAGTTTTTCAGCGGAGACGCGCTCTACAAAACGGAATTCGAGTGTCCGGTTCCCGGCGGAGAAGCCGAATTGGACCTGGGAGAGGTCTGTTATTCCTGTACCGTGTTTCTGAATGGAAAACAAGTCGGACGGAAATTCTGGGGACCTTTCCGATTCAAGATGGACGGAATGCTCGGAAAGGGGATGAATACACTCGAAATCCAGGTTTCAAACACACTGGCAAACGCCATCGCCAACCCGGAAACAGAAGCCTGCTGGAACCGGAGTTTTCAGCGGACACCGTATGAGAATATTACACGAACGTACGAGAAAGACAGCCTCCGGAGCGGACTCTTCGGTCCGGTGGTCATCCGTTTCGGGGACTACAGTCTTCCGCCGGCAGAAGATACAATATGGAAAAAACATGGCCGGAAAGATATTCGGAACCAGGGGAGAAGAGGATGAAAGAATGGAATGACCGGAAAATCTGCCGGGCCGCCACAGGCTGGCCGCTTGCAGACTTCGACCAGATCGACAACCCGGAAAATCTGCCGGTGATCGAACGGATCGTCCATTTCAACCTCAACGCAAAAGAGCTGGCCGCCGCTCTGGCCAACGCCGGAGTCGAAGTCTTCTGCTGTCACGCGACCTCCCATTCCGGCAATGTCTGGTATGATTCCAAAGTCGCCAGAAAATTCTCTTTTCTCGGGCAACGCGACCTGCTCCGCGAACTGACGGAAGAGTGCGGCAAACACGGAATCGACGTCACCTGTCTGATGCAGGTGGTATGCAACCAGCGCGCCCACGACGAGCATCCGGAATGGCGGCAGATCAACAGCGAAGGCAAGCCCTGCGATGTTTCCCCGCGGGTCTGCTTCAACAACCCGCAATACCGCGCCTTCTTCCTGAAGCTGGTCGAAGAAGTCGCTTCGTATGACATCAAGGCGATCCTTCTCGACGAGTTCGATTTCAACGGACGCCTCGGCGGCGGACTCATGTGCTATTGTGAGCATTGCCGGGCGCTTTTCGTGGAAAAGTTCGGCGGCGAGATGCCGCGTCAGCCGGACTGGGACAATCCCCAATGGACAAAGTTCATCCGTTTCCGCTTCGACTCCCTGACCGCCTTTCTCCGCGACGTGAAAGAGTGTCTGAAGCGGACGAATCCGGAAGTCATGCTGTCAATCATCTCCTATTCCGGCATCTGGGTGGACTGGAAGCGTCTCCAGCCGGTGGAGGAATTCTCCAAGTATCTTGACTTCTTCTGTCTGGACGCGGAAGGGATCCTGAACTCGCCGATCCTGGCCCGTTTCTTCAACGCCTACAGCCGGGAAAAGGCGGAGATCATGGGGGCGTCCACCTCCATTCTGGGACAACTGATCAAGGAACCGGAAACGGAACTGAAAAGCGGAATATCGTCGATCTGCGAGATCATGACCGTGCTGAGCCACAACCTTTCCTGGAATATGGACATCGGCTACAAGCCGCTCCCGGCCGATTCGGTCCTTTCCAAAGACATTCTGGACTTTTATTCCCTCGGAGTCCGGGAGATCGACAAGCGGCGGGAAT
>MWCA01000222.1 GCA_002069785.1 Lentisphaerae bacterium ADurb.Bin242
CCATGAAACAGGAAGGGGGGGAACTTCCCGCGCTGGAATATGAACGCGCCTCTTTAGCCAGTTCGTTTGCAGGCGTCAATATGACGCATGCGATGCGTTCCGGCGGACGGCGCGGCAATCCGGAGAGCGCCGTTTTGCTGGAGAGCGCGGAACTCCCGTTTACCGCCTGCGGTGATATGCACTACGACCGCGATATTCAGTCTTGCTGGTTCAAGCTCCGCGCGCTTTCTCCCGGCGACTTTGTCAAGGGACTGGCTTTGTGGCTGGACGAGCAGCAGTATGTGGATGCTCCCGGAACCATCCGGATGCGTTATATGGAAACCGGAAACGGAGAAAGTTGGCCCTATCGCAGATGGTTCGGCTTCGAGGGCGACAAAGCCATCCGCGCCATGTGCTGCTATATCCACGGCATCCCAATGGTCTACGAGACTTTCACTGAAGGTGAAGGGGTTTTCTTAAACCGGATTTTGAAGATCCGCAGGGAGCTGGAGCCGCTCAGAAGAGGGGCCGCGGATTATCTTGCCGTGAAATCCTCCGATCCTGGGGTGTTTACCGTTTTGCGCTCGATGGAGAAAGAGTCTGTTGTTGCTGCGATTAACTTTTCTCCGCGTATTGCCGAAACCAGCCTGACGCTGCCGGAAAAACAGTTCCAGAAGAATGCAAAACTGTTTGACGTATTTGCCGGAAGAGAACTTGAATTCGACGGTTCGGGGAAGCTTCGTTTGACGCTTCCGCCTTTCGGCAACGCGGTGATCGTTGCTCTTCCGGAACTTCCGGCATGGGCAAAACAGGAATCCCCAGCCCCTGTCGTCGATGAAAAGAACGACGGCATTCCGTCTGTAACAGAACAGGATGAAGATATCCTGATCTCGTCGGACCTTTACGAGCTGGTCCTTGACAAAACAACCGGCCTGATCCGTTCGTTCCATAACAAGAACGAATGCGTACAAGCCGTCGGCGATCTTTTTGTTCGCGGCAATCCGACGGAAAGCAAGGCGACCGTTCAAGTTTCCAAGCGTTCGGACGGGGTGGCGGTCCGAGTTCAAAACACGGATATGGAATTGACATATTTCACCCGTAGCGGCGGGATTGAAATTCTGGCCCGAAGCAATCGTCCGCGCACCTTTGCGCTTTCGTTCCCCAAGGCGAAACAGTGGGAATTGGACTCTTCCGAAGGCATGCTGGCGGATTGGTTGCCGGAGAATCCAAATCCGCGCCGATGCTCGATTATCCCGTTCACCGGAAAGCAACGCGGACTGATGGACCATACGCTTGTCTGGGCGTCCTCCGACCGTCCGTGGGACTGGAATCGTCCTGAGTTGCGGGTGTTCGGCTCATCGGGCGGCGTAACTCTCGATATGCGGAACGGCAACGGCAATCAATATCTCTATCAGGCGTTGGAAAATAGAACCGGCCTGCATTACCTTGCGGAGTTCGGTGGAGCGGACGGGGAACTGAAGCTTATGCTGTCTCCATTTTCCGCTCACCGGGAGTCCGTCTTCGGCAAACCGGTCCGGATCGGCAAAACACTGACATTAACCAATGAAAGCTACGGCTGGAAAATTGAAAACTCGCATTATGCCATGCACATTTTGCGAAGCAACGGCGTGATCCGTGAACTGTATGCCAAAGTTGACGGACATCTGGTTCCTGTTCTTGGGAAACAGAATCTGGTTGCCGCGAAAGAAATGTTCCGTGGAATGCCGTATGCCGCAGCGAGCATGGATCCGGAAACCGCAGTAAGGCTGGAGCGTAAAAACGGCATTCTGACGATGAAGTTCTCCGGCGAAATGCGTGCCGCTTATGGATTGGGCGGAACCCGTCTCCGTCTTGTGACGGAATACACATTTGACGATTCTCCGGAAGTCGCCTGTGAACTCATGTTCCGTACCTCCGGCATGATGCCGGGAAATCCGGAACTTGTATTTTCCGCGGAACGGGAACGCTTCCCGAAATATTTGAAATGGAGTATGGCGGCATCTGCGAATGCGGGAACGATCGTCGATGACTCCAAGGGGAAAGCACTGAAATTCAGATTTTTCGACGGCATTCAGAATCCGCTTCTCCCACGGACGGACTATTGGATTGCGCTGTCGTTTCGTATGGATGGCAACCCCTGTCAACGTCCCGCCATGGCGAAAAAGACGGACCCGGTTCCGCTGAGGACGGATTATGGATTCGAAGAGCGTTGTTCGCTTGTCTCGGAAAAGGATGGAAGGCGCATTCTCAATCT
>MWCA01000223.1 GCA_002069785.1 Lentisphaerae bacterium ADurb.Bin242
TTCCGGAAAGAAGTTCCCGCACATCGGTTAAATGCTTCGATGGTTCCGTAGCGGAGTTTGATCCGGCGACGATATTCTGCAACATTCTCCGGTGCTGCGTCGAACTCATCCTGACTATTGCTTCCAAGATATGGTTCGTCGCAGACCGCCGTGTGTACATATCCGAAATGACGTCCGATTTGTGTGTTCCGTTCTACCGACGCCGATATTCTCCTGTAGGCATCCGGCGTATTGAAATTCGGATGGCGTACGTTATTCTGCCCAGATGGAGCGGCAAACAAGTCTCCCGCCAGGTAGGGACCGCCAACCCCCATGCCGTTGTTCAGCGGCAAAGCCGCCCCCTGAAGAGGTAGCAGATGAGAACGAAACCCGATCTTTTCAAGCTGGTGCGCGATTATTTCGCCACTTTCCATGGAAGTGGAGCCTGCATTCCAGACGCATGGAGTAAAGTCATTTCGCAGACGCAAAAGGTCGCGGTCCTGAACATAGATTGCAAAACGCTGACGGTCCACAGTTTTTCCATTCCGGACAAGAGCCAGTGTCAGTCGTCCCAAGTTGGTGTAGAGCATCTTCATCGGCACAGTAAGATTCATTTCTGCGGTGGCTTTTTCCGTGCCTTTTTCCAGAATCCGTCCGCTGAAGTCTTCCAGCATCCATTTCAGCGTCAAATCCTTCGGATCGCCCTTTACCTGGAAATGGAACTGTCCGGCATCCTTTCCGGAATAATATTTCCGGAGATCATGGAAACCAATGATTTCCGGTCCTTCTTTCCGGAATACTTGACAATACCAGTCGTCAATGTTTCCCGGCGAAGTTTCCGCCTGAAGTACCAAAACAAAAAAACCGCTCATTTCAGGGACACATACCGGAATGGTTGCCTGTCCATTCCGAATACGAACCGCATCCGTCGCCACTTTTCCGCCCGTCTTGTCGAATACCTTCCACCGGATTTGGCTGTTGTCTGGAAGATTTTTTCCCGAAACAATCCATTGTCCGTTCTGTTCCCGGACGTTTTCAATCCGCCTGTCCGATTGCCCCGCTGTGTAATAGACAAGACGCGCCAACCATGCGTCTGCAAAAGCGCTGTAAGGAAAAAATGCAGAAGCATAGTCTTCCGAATGTTGACGGATCTTGAACTGGTCGCCGGGATACGCCGAACCCGTCAGAACTACTCGTCCTTTTCCTGCATCCGCCTCGCAAATCCCCGTTAGTGGGTCGCCGGCTTCCGCTGGAAGACGAAACATCTTCAGGGGCAAAGCCTGTTTCAAATAGTGTCCGGCAGACACTTCCCTCGGCGGATACTTCTCAAAAAGTTTCGTAAAATTGCCCTTCGGGGCTCCAGAAGGGAAAAGAAGTCCCGCCCCCACCTCCACATTCCGGATAATGCGTGCCGACAGTTCCGGACCGACCTTTTCCGTCACATTTCTTGCTCCGATCATATAGAGATTGTAAAGGCCGTGTTCCAGATTTTCCTTGATTTTTCCAGGATCGCCATCTGTATAATAGACATCCTGATTCTTGCCGGTGACTGTCAGAAAGTCGTATTGGACTCCCGTTCCGGAAAAAATTTCCATGAGTTCCTGAACACGGGAAAGACTATCTATGATCGCCAATGCCCGGATTTTATTGTTATTTTTTTCAAAGGAAGGGAATGCCTGCGGCAGAACCTCTGTTCCTGGAACGACCTGCTTCAGGCCGCTTCTTACGATTTTCCGCACTTCAAACGGGGATATTTTCCCTTCAAACAAAGCAACCGACGCAAAATCCACTCCACTTGTCTTTTCTTTTCCCCCGATCCGGTAAAAAGCCAGATGATCCAAATTCTTCAGCGCCTTGAATACAATGAAATATTCCTGAAATGAAGATGTTAAGGGGATATTCCATGCGGAAATGGCCCCTTCACCGATCTTTCCATCCGCTTTCCTTACCATTTGAATCATTCCGAAAGCCTGTTTCTCTTCTCCGAAATACCGGGCACGAACGCGAAGCGTATACATGGCGTCTGGTACTAGATTCACCGAAACGGTCAACGTTTGGTAATGACGTCCATCCGCCCGGAGAAACCAGACTTTCGACAGGGGTTCCGTCTCCTGCCGAAAGGTCGTGGCGTCGCCGTGCCAAT
>MWCA01000224.1 GCA_002069785.1 Lentisphaerae bacterium ADurb.Bin242
TCTCGCCTCCTGGTCGGCGGAGAGATAATCCGCCATCGCCCAATGCCGCACGTTATCCTTGGTGGTCTGCGCCGCGTCGAACCGCGCCGTGACCGTCCGGTGAAAATGAGCGTCCGGCGGGGTCCGGGTTCGGAACATCGTTTTCAATCGTTCAAACATGTTACGCTCCAGAATGATGCATCGGCGTGATTTTGAGTCCTGTCCCGCGTCCCCGCATTACTTTCTTTTTGGCGAGATATTCGTCCGCCGCGATCTGGTCGGTCAGCGAATGCTGTTCGACCTTCTGCCCGTCCACTTCGGCGAACTTCGGTCCGGTTGCATTTTTGCGAATGCTCTCGTCAAGATTTTCAGTTGTTTCCGACATACGTCTCCTTGACTTTTTTAGTTTGATGGTGTATCTTAGTATTGACAATGTGATAACAACAGGAGGTGAGTCATGATCAAAACATTGACCAAGCACGGCAACAGCGCGGCGCTCGTCATAGAGCGTCCCATTCTGGATTTGCTCGGTGCGACCATCGACACCGCTTTTGAAGTGGTGACCGACGGGCAGGCACTTGTTCTCACTCCGGTGAAGGATGCCGTCCGGGCAAGCAAATTCCGCAAGTCCATGGACAAGGTCGGAAAACGCTATGCAAAATCCTTTGAGGAGCTGGCAAAGTGAAATCCGAACCTGCATTCCTGACGTTCGCCGAAGTGATTGAAATCCATGATTATCAGATTGAAAACTTCGGCGGTGCGTCCGGATTGCGCGATATAGAACTTTTGAAATCGGCCATCGGAATGCCGTCCGCCACGTTCGGCGGCGCGTTTCTGCATCCAACCATTTATGAAATGGCTTCGGCTTACCTCTTTCATCTCGTTGAAAATCATCCGTTCATCGATGGAAACAAGCGCGTCGGCGCAATGGCGGCTTTGGTGTTTCTTGATTTGAACGGCATTGATTTTGACGCATCCGACGAGGATTTCACCGCCATGGTTCTCCGTGTCGCCAGCGGGAAAATGCTCAAAGCGGAAATCACTCTTTTTTTGAAAAAACACTGCTGCGAACGCTGATATCCTCCATGTGCTGAATTCGCTGCCCGATCCAAGCCATCACATTCACACACATACTGTTGCCACAGGCTTTATAGCGCGGTGCGTCCGGGCATTCCGATTCCGGCCTGCCTTTCCATGGGATACGTGTATGATTTTCTGAAAAACCCATTAGTCTTTCGCATTCAACGGGAAGCAGTCGCCGGACGGTGGCATTCTGACAGACGCCCATGACACCGGTGCAGTTTTGCGTGTAGGCGACTTCCTCTTTCGCGCCGATTCCGTTGCCGCCATTTTCAACCTGCCGTCCAATCACGTTTTCCGCGATTGCAACTGCCGGAATGACCTGACTTCGGATGGTCGGAAACGCACCCGTCCAATATCCCTGCTGTTCGCCTCCGGCGTCATTCTTGATGAAGCCAATCGGCTCTTCATCGCGCATGACCAAAGGAAGATTTCCTCCGCCAGTTCCAGCCCGGCTTGTAATCGTTGGTGAAACGCCCGGGGATTCCTTGATCCGGCTGTCGTTGCCGTGATTCTCAAAGCAGACCGCGTTCTGATGTCCCGGACATGTTCCGTTGACGAGCGTATTGGAACACTCCTCCAGCGGAACCATGCTTTCGGCTTTGCGCTGCGGATAGAAAGAGATGGCTTTGCCGCCCTTGTAGTCGGTGGCGATCAGCGTCGGTGCGATTTCCTTTTCGTGGATTTCCACTTGCCGGATGTCAAAACATTCCTGTTCTTTCGGAAGGCAGATAATCGTCTGATCGTTGCCAGTTGCGAGAGTGTGGCTCAGATTGTCTCCGATGAGTGCGCCTTTTCCGCCGCCGGGTTTTCCGCACCGCATCCGGATTGACTTTGCCGAATCAATGCCGCTTTCAGCACCGGAGGCAAGTCCTTGCCTCTTCGTTCTGCCCGGCGGAGTATCCCCACCGCGCATTTCGCCGTCAAATAATACTTTGGCGGGATAAAGCCAGTTATCAAGATGTCCGACAAGGATGAGACGTCGCCGTCGCTGCGGAACCGCCCTTGGAAATTCGGGAACTCTGGTAT
>MWCA01000225.1 GCA_002069785.1 Lentisphaerae bacterium ADurb.Bin242
CGGGAAGCACGGAGAATTCATACGGGCTTTCGGGATAGTAGAGGCGCTTGATGATGGCCTTGAGGGGCTTGTCGTCGATTTTGAGGCCCAGGGAAAGCTCGTCGGGCGGCTCGGTTTGATCCTTTTCCACCCGGAAATGGAAAAGACCGGAATTATACCGCGCATCGGCCCGTTGAAAGAGATGGCAAAGGCGATCATAGACATTTGCGCCGTTCTGGAGGGCCTGGAGGGTCTGGTATTCCTCGATGCTGCGATCCTCACAGATGCGGAGGAAGATGATGCGGTCTATGGTGCGCTGGACAGCGAAATTCAATTGACGGCGCGTGAGGGCGGGATTGCGGAGGGCGATATTACGGGCCAGGTCCAGCCGCCAGGACTCTATTTCATCAAGGAATGCGGAATCCACTTCCGCGGTTCCCCGTTTGCCTCTCGCTGTTGCGGCATAACGGTCGAAAGAGCCCTTGAGCACGGAGTCTTTGGAGAACACCGAGGAGATATCTTCCCATATTTCCGGATAGCGGTCGAACGTATAAAAATGAATTCGGGCGATATTCGCTTCATCGGCGCTGGATGGCTTTATCCGGCAATCGTAGATGGCGAATTCCTCGAAATCCGTGAGAATGCTCAGGGGGAGCTTGGAGGACCATGCGTACCGTCGAAGCTGGTACGCCGGATCGGGATCGCTCTTGATATTGGTTGATGGTTTCTTGGTTTCCAGGAAGAACTTGCGGGTCCCGCCGATGCGGAAGCAGTAATCAGGCGCCAGAGGGTCTTTTCCGGCTTTGATGGAGTCCTCGTGGATAACATCCTTGTACGCTTCCGCGTATCCTTGTTCGTTATCCATGTCCCAGCCCAATTCCTTGAAGAACGGGTCGATGAATTCCCGCCGGAGCCTGGCTTCCTTGTAGTTTTCGGAACAGTAGTCGTCCCTGTTGCGGTCGAATCGTTCCACAAGTTCAAGAATCTTCTCGGGCGCGGGCATCGGTTTCCTCCGTCTGGGAATTCCAGGATATCAGGGAATATACGCATGCTCAGAAAAAATTCAACCGTTTTTCGCGAACCATCCCCTTCGCATTCCCCTCTTTTTTCTTTTCCCTTTTTGTTTTTTTAGGCGGCGAGGCGGCCCGGAACTTCTGACTTCCGCCCGCCCTTACTTAACCAGCGTCATCCGCCGGGTCTCCACAAATCCTTCCGCTTCCAGCGTATAGAAATACACTCCGCTCGGATAGCCGGAAGCGTCCCAGCGCACCGCGTGAAGTCCGGCGGGCGTCGGGCTGTCGTGAAGTACCGCGACTTTCTGCCCGGAGAGGTTGCGGATGATCAACCGGACATGGGAATCCCACGGCAGCTCGAACCGGATCATAGTGGAAGGATTGAACGGATTCGGCATGTTCCGGCGGAGCGCGAAGGAAGCGGGCCTGGGGCGGATATCCTCAGCTTTGAGGGTGATGGAGCCGGAACTGAGCGTTTCTCCTCCCGCGGCGCGGCATGTATGCCGGATGACGAGGTTTCCGGCTCCGGCAGAGCAATGGAGGGTCCCGAGCAGGATGTCGCCTCGGATGTTTTCCGGCTCTTCAAGGAGCGCCGCGGCGGCTTCGAATATTCCGCCGGGATAAGCACGTGTGAGCGCGATACCCCGCCGTTCCACGGCCCACCAGTCACCGGGGGAGAAGGAGACCGGCGCGGGCGCGTTTCCGGCGGATTCCACGATCAGGCGCAGAAAATCGATGGGGCGGCCGCCGATGATATCCACCGCGCCGTCACCGCGCGGCTCGAATCGCAGAGACATTTCATCCGCAACATGATTGAAATCGGCAACCGCGCCGCGCTTCCCGATTTTTTTCCGCGTGCCGTCCCGGTCGACCAGCATCTTTCCCTCTACTGCCTTCCGGCTTCCGGTATCCGTCCGCTTTTCCGCCTTTCCGGCGGCGAGGATGACGGGCCCTTCCGGCCTCCGGCTTCCGGTTTCCGGCTGCTTTTCAGAAAACCAGTTCCACATCCAGACAAACGCGGCCAGGTCCTCGAAATCGAATTTGCCGTCAGGCTGAACGGTCAGGAGCGGCGGTTCGCCGGTCACCG
>MWCA01000226.1 GCA_002069785.1 Lentisphaerae bacterium ADurb.Bin242
GCTGCCGCAGTTTTCCCGCGCGCTTCAACTGTTTGCTCCGGCAAAACTCAAGGATTTCAACCCGGATGTTCCGGAAACGGACCGTGCCATCCGCCATTATCTGGGATATCTGCTGGTTCACAATCTTTCAAGCACGCCGCCGTGGAAACGGATGAAGGATGTCTATGCGGCGCAGGACCGTCTCGGCTGGAATGAAAAGACCGTGTTTTATCCTTACTGGCATCCGGCGGAATGCCCCGTGAAATTTGTCCCGCCGAAGCCGCATTTGCTGGCGTCCGCATACGTCAACGGCGGGAAAGCCCTGCTGGTTGTCCTGAACGATTCGGATGAACGGGAAAAGGGAAATTTACAGGTGGATACGGTGAAGCTCGGCCTCAAAGACGGTTCGTCCGGAATGGATATGTTTTCCGGAAAAAAGTATTCCGTGACAAAAGGGATGATCCCTCTCGAACTGGAACCGCGCGGCGCTGCACTGATTTCATTGGACTGACCGGAGGAAAAAGGGAAAATGAATCGGAACGCTTTGGATTTTCCGCACTTTCCCACCCGTGCGCAGGCGGTCGTCTGGCGGAACTGGGGACTGGCGGAGCCGGAACGTCTGGCGAAGATTCTCGGAACCTCGGCGTCCGTCGTGAAAGAGCTGGCGGAACAAATGGGGCTTGCCGGGGATTTCGGCCGGGATTATGATCTCTGGCGGAGCCGCGGCTATGGTACGATCCTGCGGAAAAACTGGCATCTGCTTCCCGTCGACCCGTTGCTGGAGCTGCTCGGATGGGAGGAAGAGAAGCTTCGGTTTCATCTCAAGGAGGATGATTTTCTGGGAGTGAAGCTCGGAAACTTCAAGCCGGAAACGGACCCGGTCGTCTATACCCCCCTGACGCCGGAACAGACGGCGGAAACGGAGGTTCTGCGCCGGATTGTTCAGAAGCATTTCCCGGGAAAAGTATCCTTTGATTCTCCGCCGTTTTCCTTTTTGAAACCCACGGTTCCGGCCGCCCCGGTGCAGGGGGAGTCCCCGTTCCGGTTGAGGCTGGCGTATGCGTATTCCGCTCCATACGGGGATCCTTTTTCGGATTCCGCCCTAGATCCATATCCGGATGAGGTTCTTGCTTCGTATGCGGCGGCGGGCATCAATGCCGTCTGGCTGCAAGGGACGCTGTACACGCTTCTGCCGTGGGCGGGAGAGTCCGAATATTCCGCCGGACATGAGATCCGTCTTCGGAATCTGAGGACGATTGCGCGCCGCGTGCGTTCGCACGGACTCAAACTGCTGCTCTACCTGAACGAGCCCCGGAATATGCCGGAAGCGTTTTTCGCGGACCGCCCGGAGTGGCGCGGAGCCCCGGCCGGGAACGGCTGTCATGCCCTTTGCACCAGTGCGTCCGGCGTACTGGAAAAACTGAAAAACGGTGTGGCGGAGCTGTTCCGGAAAGTGCCGGAACTGGGCGGCGTTTTCACGATCACCATGTCTGAAAACGTGACGCATTGCAAATCGAACCGGAACATCGCTCCCCTCTGTTCCCGCTGTGCCGGACGCCCTGTGGAGGAACTTCCCGCGGAAGTCAACCGTGCGATCGCGGAAGGCGTCCACAGCGTCGATCCGTCGGCCCGTGTGATTGTGTGGACTTGGGGATGGCAGCCGGAATGGGCCGAAAGAGCGGTCGCGCTGCTCCCGGAGGATGTGACGCTCATGTGCGTCAGCGAAACCTTCCGTCCCACCGTGGCGATGGGAATTCCCGGACGGGTCGGCGACTACTCCATGTCGAAACCGGGGCCGGGACCCGTCGCGTCCAGGCTCTGGAAGGCGGCCGGAAAACGGCTTCACACCATGGCCAAAGTGCAGCTCAACAACACATGGGAATGCTCCGCCGTGCCTTATATCCCCGTTCCGCAGCTGGTGAAAAAACATCTGGACAATCTGCGGGAAGCCGGCATTTCCGATCTGATGGTCAGCTGGACGCTCGGCGGATGGCCGGGCGGCAATTTTCCTCTGATGCAAATGAGTCTTGCGGATTTTGCCCGGAGTCTGGCGGGCGAGTCGTGTGCGGATGGCCTTCTCCGAGCGTGGCA
>MWCA01000227.1 GCA_002069785.1 Lentisphaerae bacterium ADurb.Bin242
CCCGGAAATATTTCCCCGCCGCGTTTTTTTCGCTGGTTTTTTCGGAATATTCTGCTGTCTTTGTGTCTGCATTTATCGAATTGACCAAAGCCGTCTTCATGTCCCGGAAACCGCCAGAAAGGAATTCTCTGCTGCGGACAGGCGGCGTACCTGAGATGACCGCACCGGATTTTTCTTCTTTTGCAGAATTCCCGGAGGAAACATTCATAATGTTTTTTTCGTTCTCGCCTTCTGCGCCGCCGGTCACCTTTTCATGAATCTCCTCCGCATGAGAATGCTTCGTCTCTGCCGCAAAGTCATTCGCGACGGCAGTCCAACGAACAAAATATTCATCATCCCGGAAAGACGGAGGCATGACGCGCGGGGCATCGTCTCCAGATTCCGTCTCATGTGCGGATGAAACGTTTTTCCCCGTCCGTTCAGATGTATCCAAAACAGCCGCCGGGGATTCCGGCCAGTCATTCAGGAAAATAGATTTTACTTCGGCGATCGGGTCATCCGGAAAATTCGGACAGGACGATGTCGCCAGGCGCGCCTCCGGAGACGAAACAGGCTGGAAGATATTTTTAACGGTCCGGGCTTCTGTAGTGGATAATTTCGCCCTGACAGTTCCCGCGTAGCGGAAACCGGGGAACGGGAATTCCCGCCCGGGATTTGACTGCGTCCCGGAGATCGCCTCGCCGGAACTTTTTGCCGTGAAAAATATTTCAGATGTCTTCCCGCCGGAAGCGATAATATCCTGCCTCAAGATGCCTTTTGCGGAATCCTCCGCTTGGCCTGCCTCCTCCTTGCCTTCCCTTGCCGCCTGTGGAAAGGATAAGCCGGTATCGTTTGTTTCACTTGCCTTCTGCTTTGCGGACAAAACGGTTTGCTCAATCCGGCAATCCGTCGCGGCAACGCTTTGCGGGAAGTCCGGGCCGGGATGAAACTGAGCCTCCGACAGCGCCGCACCGGATTTTTTTTCGCCTGGAAAAAACCGATCGGCATTTCCAAAGGCAACGGGAAAGGACACAGAAAAGGCTGTGCCGTCTGCCTCGTTGTTTCCGGAGCCGTCCGTCTGCATTTTTAAATTGTTGTCCGGTCCGTCTTGTGCCGGCTCTTCTCCGGTTGCATAAGGAAGCAGGAAAGGCGCCTCTGCGTCTGCCGTTTCTTTTCCCGGCAAAGAGTCAAGGCTTTCCTGCAGGATTGCGGAAAAATCAAAAGTCGACGCTGTCAGGGCGAAATCAGCTCCCTGTGCTTTTGCACACATGAGGCCTGACGGCCATGCCGCTCGATCCGCTTCCGGACAGGTTTCGCAAAGCGCCGCTGTAATCGTATCCATGCCTCCTCCCGAATTCTCGAAAACCTTTGAGCAAGAGGCATGCCACCGGTTTTGTCTTCCTGTTGCGCTGATATAACGGATACTTATGATTTACGCAGCAGGGTTTCATTTTACAAACGGGAAAAAACTTCCTTGTCCACGCGGCAAAGAAGGAAGCATCGATTGTCATAAAAAAAGGACGGAGGAAAATATTTTCCTGCGTCCTTTTTTTTGCAGACTGTTTTTTCTCGTCGAACTAATGCGCGTCACTGCGCGTGATTTCTTTGGTGATGTCGACGGCCTTCTGGGGAGTGAGGTAGCCCCAAAGAGCCCCGGCCTTGTCTTTCTTCATTTGCCTGACAATTCCGGCGGCGGTCCGTGTGTCCAGTTTTTCCATCATGGGACCGGCCTTGACCGGCGGCGCAGCCTCATAAACCTTGGCCATTTCCTTGTAGCGTCGGATATCTTCCTCGCGGAGAGCTTCCATCCGGGTGGCCAGCTTTTCCTCCGACGTCTTCAGGATCGCCATTTTTTCCAGGATATCCTTGCGCAGCGCAATCAGCCTTTGTTCATCGGCCCGCAGCGCCTTTTCCCGGGCATCCAGTTCGTTTTGCCGGGCGACAAGCGCCTCAGCCAGTCCCCGCTGCTCGGTAAGAGCGTCCTCCAGCGGCGTTTTTGCCGCCTGTGCCGGTGCGGCTGAACTATTCGCCGCCGGCGGTTTTTCCGGCGCCGGCACTTTGGACTGGGCCAGCGCCGTAGCGGCGATGGC
>MWCA01000228.1 GCA_002069785.1 Lentisphaerae bacterium ADurb.Bin242
TCTGACTCCGTCGAACTCGACCATTCCATGAGCTTCTCCGGTCAGTTCCGTTATTTTCATCGGGATTGCCACACACATAAATTCACCCGTTCACGTATCCGTTGTTTTTCAGTTTAAAACCATGTGCCGCCCAAACAGCCTGTCCGCAGGAAATTCCTCCGTCATTCACGGGGATCTGTTCGGGAATAAAGACTTCCAAGCCTTTTTTTGCAAAAATCTCCGACAGCAATTTCATTATCAGTCGATTCTGGAAGACTCCGCCCGAGAACAATACAGTTCCGACGCCGGTTTTTTCCGCGCCGTAAGCGGCCATCTCACCGGAGGCTTCAGCAAATTGACGGTGGAATTCACCTGCGTCAATTCGAATCTCCGAGCTGAAAAGCCGTTTCCAGTCTATCACAAGCTCTCCTTTTTTTCCCTTGCGTCCCACATCCTGCCGACGGAACCACTTTCATTCCCGGCCGCAGCCTCAAGTCTGATCGCGGGCTGTCCGTCATAACTTATGCGGTCGGGAGCAAGGCCGAGCAAGGCCGAAACGGAGTCGAAAAGCCGTCCGGCGGAATGTGTCACAGGGACATTCAATTTCAATTCGCACTGGCGATAAATGATTTCAAGTTCGGAGGCATGTTCCGGCAGACGTCTGCGTGCTTCATCAAGTGAAACTCCGGCATCGAACATCCGCGCCGCCAGCTGCCGCCAAGGTTCACGGACAGCCGCATCTCCGCCCGGCAGGGGAACGGATTCAAACATGGCAAGACGCCGTCCGCCGCGATTTAGTGAGACGAACAGCAGTTCGCCGCCCCAGAGCGAACCGTCCGGCCCGAGTCCTGTTCCGTCGAACGTGAATGCAAGAGCTTCCTGCCGCCCGGATTCGAGAAGCGCGGACAGTGCATGGGCATAATGATGCGGAACCTGAATCAGCTGGAGTTTCATGTCTTTTGCCGCCTCCGCCGCAAAACGCGAGGACGGATAATCAGGATGCAAATCGGATGCAAGTATTTCAGGAGCCTTAGGAAGACGCCGGAAAGTTTCATGAACCGCTGTTTTCCATGCGGAGAAAGAATCGGCATTTTCCAGATTGCCGTGGTGCGGTGACAGCAGAATCCCCGACTCGTCGGAGAAAGCGAATGTATTTTTCATCCCGGCGCCTAGCGCAAGGACACGTCTTGGCATCTTGAAATGAAGAACCGACGAATATCCGCGCGCCCGGCGGATGACATGCGTGCGTTCATTTCGGACAAAAGCGACAGAGTCATCGTATCGCCAATAAATATCGCGGTCGTGCATCAGGAATCCATCGGCAATACCAGTGAAGGTTTTCAACGCGGAGTTATTGTCCAGGATGGGCGGCTCGCCTTCGCGGTTACCGCTGGTTGCTATTACAAAAGGACTCCGGTATGCCCTCATCAGCGAATAATGAAGCGGAGAAGCCGGACACATGATCCCCGCTTCTCCCGGCCGGTCAGGAGAAATCAAATCCTGACAGAATTCGTTTTGTCCGTTCCATCGCAGCAGGACAATCGGCGCGGACTGCGATTTCAACAGTTCCTCTTCCTGCGGGGAGACCGCGCAGAACCGGCGGATGCAAGCGATATCGCCGGACATCAGCGCAAGCGGATTGTGCGGACGGTTTTTCAATTTGCGAAGTCTGCGTATCGCTTCCGGGTTCGATGGGTCGGCAAGCATCTGGAATCCGCCGACGCCTTTAAGAAAGAGTATTCCTCCATTACGGAGCAGTTCGGCCGCATTATGAACCGGATCGCCGCAGACCTGCTGTCCGTTCCGGTCGAGGAATGACAGTCGCGGGCCGCAAGCGGCGCAACTGATGCCTTCGACATGGAATCTCCGGCTGGACGGATCGTCATACTCCCGGCGGCATTCGGGACACAGAGGGAAACCGCCCCATGCGGTATTATTCCGGTCATAAGGGAATGCATGGATGATCGTAGTCCGAGGGCCGCAGTCGGCACAGGCGTTGAACGCATATCCATAGCGGCGGTTGGACGGATCGGAAATC
>MWCA01000229.1 GCA_002069785.1 Lentisphaerae bacterium ADurb.Bin242
CGGACCTGCTGCGCGAAGCCCTCGAGCGGGCGCAGCTGCCGCCTCTCCTCGGATCGCTCCCGCGGAACGAACGCTGGAAACTTCCGGAGCGGCATCTGGGGTTGTCCGTCGGACATCTGGAAACGGAATGGCTCGACGCGCTTGCGGATGAGGTGGAAAAGAACCTTTCCATGGACCGGCTCCTGGAAGTCACCCGGTCTCCGCGTCCGACATCCGCTCCGATGGAGATTCCCCCGCCGCACCTCCGGCTCGGGGTCGCAATGGACGAGGCCTTCTGCTTCTATTACGAGGAAAATTTCGAACTTCTGCGACGGAACGGCGTGGAAATCGTGCCGTTCTCGCCTCTGCGCGACAACATCCTGCCGGAGAATCTGAACGGAATTTACCTCGGCGGCGGCTACCCGGAACTGTATGCGGAAAAGTTGTCCGCCAACCGCCCGATGCTGGAGGCGATCCGGGCTTTCTCAAAGAACCATCTTGTCTACGGCGAATGCGGCGGCTACCTGTATCTGCTGGAAGGATTGTATGACTTCGACGGAGTTTTCCATCTATGTCTCGGTCTTCTTTCCGGACGGGCCGGGATGAACCGGAAACTGGTCGCGCTGGGCTATCGCGAAGCGACCGGAGACTGGGGAACCGTTCGCGGGCACGAGTTCCATTATTCCAGCCTCACGGTTCCCGGCAGGGACAGTCCGCTCTGGCAAGCGGCGGATCTGCGCGGCAACCGTTTCCCGTCCGGAGGAATGCGCGGGCGTGTCAAGGGAAGCTACATTCATCTGCATTTTGCCTCCAACCCGGAGGCTCTGCGGGCGTTGATCGGGGAAATGGAGGCCTGATATGGAGTTCGCGCTTCTGCTGTTTTTTGTTTTTCTGCTGGATGCCCTGCTGGGCGATCCGCAGACCCGTTTTCATCCGGTCGCCCTCTTCGGGTGCCTGGCCGGAAAAGTGGAAACGCTCTGCCGGAAATGCTTCGGAAACGGGATCGTTTCGGGAGTGATCGCCTGGAGTTGCCTGACCGTTCCGGCGGTGCTTCTCGCCTGGGGCGCGGTGAAGTTCGCCGGACAATGGGACGAACTGCCCGCCTTTCTGCTTGCCGGAATCCTCCTCTACTTCACGGTTGCGCTCAAAAGCCTGACGGATCACGCGGAAAGAATCCGGGAGGCGCTGGAGCGCGGCGATCTGCCCGAAGCACGCCGGGCGCTATCGATGATCGTAAGCCGTGACACGGAAAAGCTGTCCGCCTCGGATGTCGCCCGGGGAGCGATTGAAAGCCTTGGAGAAAATCTGACGGACGCGGTGACCAGCGCGTTCTTCTGGGCGTTTCTCGGGTATCTCGCGGGCGGGTTGCCGGGCGCGGCGGCGGGAGCGGTCTTCCTGCGTGCAATCAATACGCTGGACGCCTGCTGGGGCTACAGGAATGAGCGGTATCTCCTCTTCGGACGCATGGCCGCCCGCGCGGACGATGCGGTCCACTGTCTTCCCGCTAGGCTGACCCTGCTTGTCATCGCGGTTGTTTCACCCCTGACAGGCGGAAATCCGCTGCAGACGCTCAAGACCGGGCTTCGCGACGGAGCTTCCCATCCCAGTCCCAATTCCGGGTATGGAATGGCGGCGTTCGCGGGGGCGCTCGACCTCCGGCTCGGCGGTCCGACCGTCTATCCGGGGGAAGTGGAGAACTATCCGTACTGGGGAACGGGACGCGCTTCCCTGACCCCGGAAGACATCCGCCGGGCAGAGCATCTTACCCGGATTTCCGGGTTCCTGTTCCTGCTTTTCCTCGCCGGAATGCATGGGGTGTGGCAGACGGTTTGCTCTCTCTGGTAATCCGAAGAACGGCTCTTCCGGAATTCGGACGGCAACTACGGTTTTCTCCCTTCTGAAAATACACTGGGCTCCCCCCTTGCAATTGTTCCCGGACGGGTTATAAAGAGAAAAGAGGTTTACTCTGCTCAACTCACCTCGTCCACGCTCAACCCGGCGCGACCGCAGGTTTACT
>MWCA01000230.1 GCA_002069785.1 Lentisphaerae bacterium ADurb.Bin242
CCGTGGCCGCCGCAAAAGCCGCGATGGGCGGACGCGTCGGACTGGAACTGGACCTTGCCAGGGTGCCGCACGCCGCAGGAATGAGCGGACTTGAAATTCTCTTCTCCGAATCCAACAGCCGCTTCCTGGTCAGTTGCAAGCCGGAAAAAGCCGCCGCGCTGGAAGAGGCGCTGGCGGGCTTCCCCTTCGCGAAGGTCGGGAAGACCGACGCCTCCGGCGTGTTGAGCGTCCGGGGCGAAGGAGTCGCTTTCTCGCTGAAACTCGAAGACATGCTCCGATCCTATAAAGGAACCCTCGCCGGCGTATAAAATGAGCCTTTCCAACTTCCAACATCCGGTGCACCGCCTGATCTGTGAATCAATCGATTGCATCTGTTCCCGTTTCGAGCGGAATGCGGAACGCGGCGTCATCGACACGAAATTCGACATCGTGTCCGGAGAGGATTTCCCCTCCGACGCTCCGGCGTTTCGCGGAAAAGATTTCATTTACGGCTGGATTCAGGGGCGCGGACTGGAAAGTCTGGCCGGGCACGCCCGCTACTTTTCGGAAACGGGAGACCTGTTCCGGAAGAGCCGGGTGGAACATGTTCTGCGGGCGGTTCTCTCCACGATGGAAAAACTGCGCGCACGCAACAATGGACGCATCGGCTTCGCCCTGTCGCCGGAGGGAAAGCCCCTTTTCAAGCGGACTTCCGACCGGGCCAATTTCAGCGACCTTTTCTATGCCAAAGGGTTGTTTGCCGCCGCCTGTTATGAAAAGAATTCTTCTCTGGAAGCCGAGGCGGAACGGATGTTCCGTTTCGTGCTGGAGGACATCGACCGGGAACAATTCCATACGGACCAGCACGGATTCGACCCGAAAAATCCGGTTGCGTTCGTTCCGGGCAAGCGGACACAGGGGCCGCGCATGATTGCGCTTTCGGGTCTGGCGCTGTTCGCGGAGGAGCGTCCGGAACAGCCGTTCTGGCTGGACCGCGCCGAAGCGTTCATCGACTTCATCCTGACGTTCCATGTCAATCAGGGACAATTCAAAAATCTTCAGCCGCTCGACTTCGTGGAAGCGGTGGATTCCGCTCATCGTCCGTGGGTGGAAAAGGACGGCGCGGTTCTCTGCGATCCGGGGCATGCGCTGGAGTTCATCGGACTGGCCGGGAAATGTCTGCTCCAGATGCGGGACCCTGTTCGTTTCAAGATGATTTCCGCGCGCTGCGAAGCGCTCCTGCCGGACCTGTTCTGTCATCTGTTCGACCTGGGGTTCCAGCCCGGTCCGGGCGGGATTGTCAAGAGCTATGACCTGATCCGCCGCCGGAATGTGAATTCCGATATGCCGTGGTGGAGCTTGCCGGAAACGGTCCGCGCCGGAGCCCAGCTTTGCGCGCTGTATCCGAAGGAATCCGGACGCACGGTTCCGCGGACAGCCGCGGCGCTCGAAACGTTCCTGTCGTGCTATCTCCGGAAAAACGGCTTCGCGTGTCAGACGCGGGACGCTTCCGGGCGGGTCGCGGAGGCAATCCCCGCCGTGCCGGACGCCGATCCGGGCTACCACACCAATTTATCCCTGATCGATTTTCTTCGGATTCATCCTCATATTTTCGGGAGAACAGTCCAATGATTTTGCGATGCAAAGCGTTTCCGCGGGCGGCGCTGGTGGGAAATCCGTCCGACGGCTATTTCGGGAAGACGATCGCCTTCGTGTTCCAGAACTACGAGGCCGAGGCCGAACTGTATGAAAGCCCGGAGCTCGATCTCCTGCCGTCCCTGCGCGACCACAACACCTTCGGAAGCATGAAGGAACTGCACAAGGACATCGCCCTGTACGGCTATTACGGAGGCATCCGGCTGCTGAAGGCCTCCATCAAGAAGTTTTATGAATTCGTGGGCGAAAACGGGCTTTCGATCGAGGAAAAAAACTTCACGATGCGCTACCGGAGCAGCATTCCGAACCGTCTTGGACTGGCCGGGTCCTCCGCGATCATCACCGCCGC
>MWCA01000231.1 GCA_002069785.1 Lentisphaerae bacterium ADurb.Bin242
CACCGTGCCGTTCCTCATTTCCCGGCTGATGGTGTGGGCGGAGGAGACGACGGCCACCACGAGGCTGAACACCAGGGAGGTCGCCATGGCGCTGTCCACCACGAACTTGATCTGTTCACGGAAAACGAACATGGCGATGGTCGGAAACAATCCGATGATGCACATCGCGGTGATCAGCATCAGGTAATAGACCGGTTCGCGGAGGCTTTCCACGAATGTGTTTCTTGCCAGTTTGTAAATGATAAGCATCTGTTTCCGCACTCCCTTTTTCAGTTCGGATTTCCGTCCTTCCGGTGCGAAACGGCTTTCCCGGAAGGAAACACGTGAAAAAAGGATTTTCAGTCCGTTTTTCAAGGTTTCGGATTTGAAAAAAATCTTTCACCATATATTCTATAGCGTATTGAGCGGAAATTCAAATCGAAAGTGCATGGAATGAACAAGGTTTTTTTAAAAGATTTGCAAAAAAAGCCCTCCGGGGCCGTTTTTATGAGCGGAAGCGGCACGAATGCCGAAAAAATATTGGATACTCATGTGCGTCTGGGGGAACGTTCCGCATGGCGTCCGGCACTGATCGTCACGGACCGTCCGAGGACCAGCCGGGCGAGGGAAATCGCCGGAAAATACAACCTTCCTCTGGCGGAGCACGGCATCGTGTCGTTCTACCGCGCGCACGGGCTGGACAAAGTGACGCTGGAGACGACGGACGGCCGCCGGGTCCGCGACCTCTGGACCGATGAGCTCCGGGCGAAGATCGCCCCGTTCCACATCGATTTCGGCATCCTGGCCGGGTTTGTCCCGCTGACCAATCTGGTGGGCGAGCTTCCCTGTCTGAACGTCCATCCCGGCGACCTGACCTTTGAAAAAAACGGACGGCGTTATCTGGTGGGACTTCACAGCGTGCCGGTGGAACTGGCCATTCTGGAGGGGCACTCCGCCCTCCGGAGCAGCGTGATCCTGGTGCAGCCCTATACGCCCGGCGCGGCGGAGATGGACAGCGGACACATTCTCGGCATTTCCGAACCGGTCGGAATCGAATTGCAGGGGCACACCGTCGAGGAGCTTCGTGCGATTTTTGCCGCCCGGAGGAATGGACACCGTCACGGGGCCAACCTCGACCTTCTGTATGCTCTCGCGGAAATCAATCAGGAACGCCTGAAGAAAAAAGGCGACTGGTCGCTGTATCCGAGGGTGGTCGAGGATTTCGCGCGCGGCTGTTTTGCCGAGGACGAAAACGGAGCGCTGCTCTGGCGTGCAACCCCGGACGCTCCTTTCGTCCGGGTCAGGACCGTCGAATATGCTGCGAACGGATGCAATCCGGTTTTCGGATGAGGCTGAAGGAAACCCTTTCCGGAAAGATTTTTTCTTCCTTCCGGAGATTCCTTTTCACTTCGTGCGTTTTCCGAGTTCCGAACGGGCGCGGAGAATCAGCTTTTCCGTTTCCTCGAAAGAGATGCAGCCGTCGGTCACGGAGATTTCCGGGTCGGGCGTCTGATTTTCGTGCAGGGTCTGCTTTCCGGGTTTCAGAAAACTTTCCAGCATCATTCCGAAGATCGCTTTTTCTCCGTAAAGACGCTGCCGGAGCGCTTCCTCGAACGCAAGATGCTGGCGGCGGGGGTCCTTGCCGGAATTGCCGTGGCTGCAATCGATCAGGATCTTCGTCCGGGCGTGCGCCTTGGAAAGTTTTTCTTTCGTCCGGACGATGCTGGAGGCGTCGAAGTTGCTTTTTTCCTTTCCGCCGCGGAGGACCAGATGACAGTAAGGATTGCCGCGCGTACGGAAAATTCCGGTGTGACCGTTGCGGAGCACTCCGATATAGCTGTGCGGCGCATTGGCCGCCGTGAGCGCGTCGATGGCGATTCCGATGTCGCCGTCCGTACCGTTTTTGAAGCCGACTGCCATCGGAAGCCCGCTGGCGAGCTGGCGGTGGGACGGCG
>MWCA01000232.1 GCA_002069785.1 Lentisphaerae bacterium ADurb.Bin242
TCCATGCCGGGCATGATGGATACCGTGCTCAACCTCGGGTTGAACGACCAGACCCTGCAGGGGATCATCGCCCTCACCGGCAACGACCGTTTCGTGTATGATTCCTACCGCCGCTTCTTGATGATGTTCTCCGATATCGTCGAATCCGGCGATTGAAATGTCTTTTGCGATCCGGAGGCCCGCTTCCCGCGCCGCCAGAAGAGCGCCTTCCGCCTTGATGTCCGTGTCGACGAAAACCGCCGTCGGCCGCCGGTCGGGCCCGAGCCGGAGCAGTTCCCTGAAAGTCTCTGCGCCGCTTTCCCGGGTGCCGGTGTCGACCATCCGGATATATTCCGGCGGACAATGGACCCCGAAGACCTCGCAGCCGATGCGGAAGGCTCCGATCCGGTTCTTATGCGGAGCGGACGAGCCCGCGATCAGCGCGATTTTCCGGTGTCCGCATTCCTGGGTCAGATAGGCGACCAGGTCATATACGCCGCTTGCACACTCCCAGCGGATGCAATTCGGGGCCGGCTTCAACCGGGAATCGGGGTCGATATTGACCAAGCTGCAGGTCAATCGGCTTATGGCCGCCTCTTCCTCCGGCCGCGGATTGATGAGGATGCATGCGTTTCCAGGTCCGTCCTTGAATTGCGTGAGAATGTCGCAGGTGTCCAGCATCTTGATCTTTCCCGTGAAGGAATTGATGATTCCGCGCTGGATTTCGCCGGTGATGAACCAGTTGAGGGGATCGGTTTCCGCCAGGTTGCGGCAAGGGGAAATGTTGACATACAGGACAGAGAACGCGGTCTTGTCCAGAAGGAGCAATGCTTCCTCTCCGCCTTTCCGCACGAAGGTCCCGCCTCCGACTTTGCGCTCCACGATCCCCTCGTCCGCAAGGGATCTCATTGCCTGCGAGACCGTCATGGAACTGACGTTGAACATATCCATCAGCTTGCGCTCCGAATAGAAACGCTGTCCGGCGGAATATTCGTTTCCGATCAGTTCGATCAGTATATTCCGAAGTTGAAGCCGTTTGGCGATTCCGTTTTTCCTGTCCAGTGTTTTGATCATCGCATCGAATACCTTATAATATCAAATCATAGTGCATTGTTTTTTCAATACACTATTATAATACGAAGTCGGAGGTTTGTCAAGTCCCCGTTGATGGAAATTCCAAAAAAAGTTGGAGAAAAGGTAATGCGTCAGTGAAAATTATGGGTTGTATCGGAAATTCTGAAAAAAAATCAATAAAAATTTGATATTGGGCTTGTACTTTTGAAAAAGTGTGCTATTTTGCGGAGAGAATTGAGTTTTGGAAACGAGGTTGAGTTGCATTACAGCAGTCATTACAAGCGTAAGATATCGGCCCTTGAAAACGAGGTGTCGCGACTGGAAAATCGCGTCTGCGAAGAACAGGCCCTCAATGCGGAGTTGTTCAGCCGTCTGAAAAATCTGGAGAGAGACTTCCGGAGTTGTGTGGAAGAAGTAAAACAGTTGCGTGAAGAGACCTTTTCTTTGCGTTCGGAGTTGCGCCATGCGGAAGTGCGCCATGAGGAATTATGCAAGGAACTGGAACGGAAAAAAGAGTTGGAAAGAGCGTTTGGCGAGATTCAGAAACGGAACAAGGAACTGGAAAAGAAACTGAATATTCGTCACGGAGACGAGGAAGTCTTCGGATGGAGTACGCCCAGTTCGAAAAAAGTGTTCAAAGGGAATGCCACGCAGGAAAATCAAGCCAAAAAGGGAGGGGGGAACCCCGGACATGAAGGACATGGGCGAGAGGTTTTCGGGGAGGAAGAATCGGACCGGACGGAGTTGAATGAGGAAGAACCGCTCCGATGCGATTGCATGGAAGAAGCCAAATGGGAAAGGATGGGAAGCGCCAAAAGTTTTTCCTA
>MWCA01000233.1 GCA_002069785.1 Lentisphaerae bacterium ADurb.Bin242
ACTCCTCGCCCACGAGGTCTTTGAACAAGGTACTCTTGCCAATGCCGGGGTCGCCGGAGTTCATTATATGTGCGTGCCGACCGCGCCCTCCGTCGACGGCTATACCTCCTTCGGAGCAGCCCTGACCCAGGACGGGCTGAAACGGACGCTTCCCTGTCCCGCGCCATACGTGCTCGTGGCCGACACGGAGGTTCTGACGCATGCGCCCCGCGAACTGTTCTCTTCCGGATACGCCGACCTGGCCGCGAAAATCCCCGGAGGCGCCGACTGGGTGATCGTCGACACGCTCGGGCTGGAACCCATCCGCCCGGATGTATGGGTGCTGGTCCAGAAGGACTTGCGGAAATGGCTCTCGTCCGGAAATGACGTCACTTCCATTTTCATGGGACTGGCGGCCACCGGATATTCCATGCAGCTGTACAGGGATTCCCGTCCCGCTTCCGGCGCGGAACATCTTTTCAGCCATATCTGGGAAATGGAAAATCTGACCTTCCGCGGAGAAGCCGTTTCGCACGGATTCAAGGTCTGCATCGGTTCTCTGGCTTCCGTAAAGTTGATGGAAACGGCTTTCCATTGGAGCGTGGAGGAAGCCCTGAAACGGGCCGTTCCCCCTCCGACGCGGACGGAACGGAAAAAACAAGTGGCCCGTCTTCTCGCCCGCGGCTGCTATGGAACGGAAGCCGCGGAAATTGCCCTGGCGAAATTCCTTGAAGGAGACGCCGTTACGGAGCGCCGGAAACTGATTTTCAACCGCTGGGACCTATTGCGGGAACGGATTTTCAAACAGCTGATCCCTTATGGGGAATTCAAATCCCTGCTGAAAAATGCGGGATGTCCTCTGACCCCGGCCGAAATCGGACTCACCGACGAGCAGTTCAAACACGGGATTCTGGCAGCGCAGCTGATCCGGAAGCGTTATACGATCCTCGATCTGCTGTATGAAGCCGGACTGCTGGAACAGATCGTCGAGAAATTGGAACTTGACTGAAAAATGGAAGCAGGATGAAACGGGTTGGAATCACCGGGGAAACCGGACTCATCGGCCGTCATCTCCGGGAAATGGCGGACCGTTCGGAACAATGGGAAAGAGTTCCTTTTCAGAGAAAATTCTTTTCCGATCCATCCGCCCTGTCCGGCTTTCTGGAAAAATGCGATGCCGTTGTTCATCTCGCCGGTCTCAGCCGTCACTCCGACGGAGATTTTCTTTACCAAACCAACCTGGAACTGACCCGTTCGATCATTCAGGCGGCAGCGGGACTGAAATCCACGCCCGTAATTTTCTTCGCGTCCACAACGCATATCGCCAGAACGCTTCCCTATCATGCATCCAAGCGGGATTCGCAAAAATTATTGGAAGAATCGGGAATTCCGACCGTTACTTTGTGGATACCCAACACCTACGGACCCGGTGGACGCCCGTTTTACAACTCCGCGGTCTCTACCTTCTGCCATCTGGCCGCGGAAGGAAAAATCCCGAAAAAAATCGAAGATGCGGAGTTGAAACTGATCTATGTGAAAGATCTCTGTAAAAAAATTCTGTCTCTGATGGATACGGAAAAATGCACCCGGACTGTTGAAATCGCCCACACGGAAGAGATTCGCCTGCCCGAATTATGGAAGAAACTTTGCGGGTGGCGGGAAATGACGCAGTCCCCTGCCCTTCACTCCGCACTTGACCGGAATCTCTGGGAAACTTTTCAAAGCTATAAAACTCACTCTGCCGCCAAAGGGTGAAAGATTTCTCCTGGCATTTCCGTCCTGTTGAAAAAGGATTCATGGGTACAAAAAAACTCCGGCGTCGAACTACTCTCCCACACTCGAAGTGCAGTACCATCGTCGCGGGCTCTCTTCAC
>MWCA01000234.1 GCA_002069785.1 Lentisphaerae bacterium ADurb.Bin242
TCCTGGCAGATTCTTCTTTACTTCCAGAAATCTCCTCAAGCCACAACCTTGGATTACCGGATGAAAATGCCGGATGGACGCGAAATCATCAATCAGGTCTCCTGTAAGGATTCGTTCAAGCTGAACGAATGGAACCATGTCGTCCTCTCCTGGACAAACCAGGAATCCGTGATCTACTTCAACGGAGGGAAAGCGCATCTCCAGACGTACGGGCTTCCGATCATTCGCAAGGAAGAGGAAAAACATGGGATTTACTTCATGCCCGCCTCGTTCTGGCGCGTCCCGAACACGCATAAAACCGCATTGGACGAAATCGAAATATTCAGCAGCGGTCTGACGGACTCCGAGGCGAAACAGCTGTATCTGAAAAATTCCGGTGCAAATCGGAACGCCGAACCGTTTACGGCGTCCGTTCCTCCCCTGAAAACCGCGGTCAAAGTGGACGGCATATTGGAAACCTCCGAATGGGCGGACGCCTCGAAGCTTCCGCTTCAAACCTCCGTCTCGCTGAAAAGCATTTATACGCCCCATCCCGCGTGGGTGTATGTCAAGCGGGACACGGAAAATCTGTATATCGGATATGAGGTGGAAGAAAACGAAAAACTCATTTCGGACGGGGAACCGGACAAACCTTCCCAAAAAACCTGGAATGCGGACGAGGTGGAGTTCATTGTACAAACCGGAACCGGTCCGTATGATTTCCGTCAATATTTTCTGGCCCCGAACGGAGCGTGGGGAATTCTCCAGCATCCCGCGAAAAACTGGAATGTTCCAAGCGGTTTCCGTCATGCGGCAAAACTCAATGCAAGAGGCTGGACGGGGGAAATGGTTATCCCCTTTTCGGAAGTTCTCGTGAAGGATGGAAAAATTCAGAGCAATTTCGGGATGCACCGCCGCGCCGCACGTGACATCGGAGACGAATTCGACCGCTGGATCGCCTGGAGCACCGCTGGAAAAGAAACCTCGTTCGAGAAGACTTTCGGCACCCTCCTTTTCGCAGAGACCCCGGTCCGCGTGGACTCGCTGGGCGAACTGGGAGACGGAATCCTGAAATTTCAGGCGACGCCCGGCCTCCAACTGGAAGCAACCGACATGCTCCGCGGAAAAACGGTTTCATACGCCCCCGGTTCCACGGGAAAAATCCCCTGGACCGGATTGACGAACCTCATGCTCAAAGATAAGAATTTTTCCTGGAACTCCCTGTTGAATATCCGCGAGCCTTTCACTCTTGAAACCGAATGTGATGCGGACAAGCGTCAAATCGAATTTACGTTCAAGCTCAGCAAAAATGATGCAAAACTAAATACGCCTCTCCAAAACGGCAGCCCCCGCGCAAAAGCATTGATCCTTGCGGAAAACGGACGGACCATCGGACAGGCGGAAAAGATTCTGCATTCGCATACGGAATTGCTGAATGTTTCCTTTACCGATCTGCCGCAGGGGAAATACAAACTTGTTGCAATTCTCGCCGACGGCTCTTCTGAAACCAGAACCGAAAAAACGTTTGTCAGTCCGGACAAAACGTTCCTCGGCAACCGCCTCGGTCTGGATTCAAAGATTCCCTCTCCGTGGAAAGCGCTGAAATCGTCCGGCAATATGGTCGAGACCGCATTCCACAAATATGAGTTCGGTTCCGGCCCCTTCCCGATCCGTGCATGGAGCATGGGACAACTGGTGATGGAACACTCCTCCGGGCTGACGCTGAACGGAGTTCCGTTCAAACCGGTCGGAAAAGTCCGGACGCAAAACGAGCCCGGACAGATCGTCAGCAAAGGACAATGTATTTCGGCGGACGGCAAGGTGAAGCTGGACTGGACCCGCACGATCGACTACGACGGGCTGATC
>MWCA01000235.1 GCA_002069785.1 Lentisphaerae bacterium ADurb.Bin242
CTTGCCCCAACGGATAAAATTTATGGAGGAAAGATGTTTAATTTCAACGATTCACGCTATACGCACATGCCGTTCGCCGCCGTGGACACGGACGGCAACTCAAAAGAGTTCTGCTGCATTCAGAATAACGGTCTGTGGAAATTATATCACTTTACAGGAATAAAATGGAAACGGCTCAAGACCGGACTTCCGGCGGACGCGACCGAATGCGGTCCGACCGCCGAATTTGAGGACGGCGTTTGGAAAATATCCTTTATCGCCGGAGGCTGGGAGGGTGACCGCCGTTTCCGGCTTTACCGGATGTACGGTCTCAATTCCGAACCGATGGCACAGGAATTTGCCGATGTCGGATTCATCCATAAAGACCATGTGGTCTATGGCGGACGGCGCGGCCCGATTACGATTGTCGAGCCGGGACGTAGCGTCACATTGACTTTACACGGCGTGGAATTTCTCTACCGTGTTTCCTACGATCCGTTCCAGCCGAACCGTTTGCTCATTTCCGGGCAGTATCTCGACGGCACGATTTTCTCATGGGCGTATCAGCCGGGAATGAAGATTTTGAAGCATGTCATTGCGGATGGCGTTCCCGCTTATAAATGCGCGTTCTACGGCGGCGACTGCTATTACGCCAAACGCGAAAACGGCTTTGAGGAACGGCGCATTGTCCGGGCGTCCGATCTCCGGCTTGTCGATTTGAACGCGGAACAATTCATCACCGAAACCGAGGAATCGACTTATTCACGGTCGGAGAATGTGGAGTTTGAATGAGCTGCAACTGCCACGGGAAATCGGGCGTGTCCGTCACACGGACTTCGCCGTTCGACCAATGCTCCGCCTGTGCGAAAAAGCATGTGGTGAAAGCATGGAACTTGTTCAATGAATTCACTTACGCCGACGATAACCGGGACGTGATTTCAGGTCAGCTCCGGCTGGCCGCCGACCACCTCATGTACGATCACCGCGATGCTGCTTTAAAAGCGCGTGACCTCGCAATCCTCATTGAGGAGAACCGGGATTCGGAAATTGGCAACAGCTGGAATGAACTTCTTTCCGCCGTTCGCACGGCGTTCAACGGCGATCACCCGGAAATCACGGAACGGTTGAAACAACTTGAAATGGAGACATAATGCAAAATACCATATTTTATGTGGCGGCGAATGAAACATTGGGCCTGGTCAAGGATTACGCCAACGCGAAAACCGCCACACCGCCGACGCTGGTCCGCGGAGTCGAGGCGTGCCTCAAAATGCGACTTTTCGCCAACCGCGACGGTACGGAGCCTTACCCATTGACATCGTTTCTGAATATCGTTTCGTGGCAGTGGGCGATGGACAACGATTTCAATGAATCCACCAGCTATAAGCTCGTCGGCGACAATGCCAATATCACGGTTCACAGCATCACGGAAACCGTCGATGACGAGGAAATCGTTTACACTGAAGTGACGATTCCCATGCCCGATATGAACACGGCGGAACTTGCCGCATGGCTCGGAATTGAGAAGAGCAAATCCGGCCTGCACGGCGAACTGGTGGGATTTGACGCGGAAGCCAAACAGGTTTTTATCGTTCAAATTGAAAACTTCACGGTGCGAAACCGCATCACCAGCATCGGCGATCCTACTCCGATTGATCCCGATTATCTGACGGCTGCGCAGGTCAATGCGCTGATCGCCGCCGGAATTGCGGTTCAGTATTCAGTGGACGGCTCGACGCTCTGGCACAGTGTCCAGACCGCCGCCGACCGTTTCATCCGGGTGCGCTCCGCCAACAGCGCCGATGCGGTATGGAGCGAGGCCATCGGACTGGTGGCCGGACCGCAGGGC
>MWCA01000236.1 GCA_002069785.1 Lentisphaerae bacterium ADurb.Bin242
CCGCCGTGATTTCGGCGGGAACAAATCCCCGGTTCCGGTCCGGCGCACAGCTCAACGTCACAAAAGCGCGGGTACAGCCGGCCGGAATCGCGGAACTTCCGACAAAAGAATACTGGTGAGGAGCTTTCAACTCCAGCCGGATCTCGTCGCAGAACCCTTCCTGCGGTTCCACGATGATCTCGAACGGAGTGGCGCCTCCCATCTCAACCGGCAGGGACGACGGCACGGAATAAATGTTGAAAGAGGGCCGTTCCCGGTCGATCCGGAGGAAATATCCATAGTCCTCCCCTCCCTTCCCGGTATTGTCCGTGACGCGGAACGTGTATTCTCCGTCTTCGGGCGCCGTGAAACAGAGGAAGGAATCCGCATGGTGGAGGATCGGGCCGATCTTGAAACGCGGAAAATCATCGTTGGCGGCGACCGGCTTCCCGCCCGGGTCCGAAACGGCCAGATACGAATCCAGCGGGGACAACAGGCGCCGCGCAAAAATTTCGGCGACGATCTTCTGTCCCTTGACAGCCTTGACTTTGTAGATTTCAGAAGCGCCCGGCTCCGCAATCCGGCCTTTGAGAAGGACGGGGAAAGGCGTCTCCCGGGAAGCGGGAAGTTTTGCGGATTCCGCCGTCGGCAGATTCAAGGAAGGCGGTTCCAGGAGTTTATACGCGGGGGCATCCCCCTCCGTGACGCAAATCCGGTAGACGAAGTCGGCGCGTCCGCGGTAAATGGCGTCCCGGACCAGCAGCCGGTATTCGCCGTCCTCCGGAATCACGCAGGAAAGAACGGGATCGGGATCGAAATAGTTGTCATCGGCGTAGCCGACGCGTTTCCCTTTGGAATCAAGCACTTCCAGCGTGCACTGGAAATACCCCGGCACACAGTCTCCCATGAAAGGCACCAGGGTGCGGGCCTTCGTCCGGAAAACCAGTTTTTCCCCTTTCTTCGCGGAGAAAAGGCAGGTGTCGGTCTCTCCCGGCATGATCTGGCCGTTGAGGACAAACGGGACCTTGAAGCGCATGTTTTCCCGTTTTTTCGGAGGAATCTCCATGAAGGGTTCTCGTCCCTCGGGAACCGTTCCCACATAAAACGGCAGGGGATTGCTCAATTTCGTATTGCCGACCAGCCGGAGTTCACGGCGTCCGGGGGCGGCATCCGGAGCGATTCGGATCTTCAGAATGGCCAGGCTGTTGATCGCGGGGCTCATCTGAAGGGAGTTCCGCTGAACGAAAACACTTTCCGTGAGGATATGAAACTCCAGCGGAGTCAGTTTGTCGATCTTGTCAAAATACGGATGTTTCCGCCACTCCTTCAACTCTTCGGGGTCGCTCTTTTTTTCGGGGACCTCGTTTTTTCCATCCACGACATTCCGCATCCAGGCGACAATGAAATTTCTCTGCTTGCCGCCCACCGGAGGAACTCCCGGAACCAGCGTGACCGATTCCACCGTCACCCCTTTTCCGGTCACAAACCCCTCCCGAATCCCCCAGAGCTGCTGTCCGCCCAGAAGCACTTCGACGGTTTCCCCCGCTTTTCCGCCGGCGGGCATCAGATATCCGATATGCTGCGCGGACAAGGCGGACGACACAAGAAAGATACTCCATATCAACGCTGTTTTCATGGTTTGAACTCCGGATTCTTATACAGTTCCCTGATTTTGTTTCTGCCGCCGTCGGGAGGAAGGATCGTCAGGTCCAGCCCGCGCGGATTCGGGAGCTTCCCGGCGGGATCAATCCCGGACAGTTCGTAAATGCTCCAGAGGAGGTCCACCGGATGCACCGGACGTCTGGACGGATTCTCTCCGCGCTCATCCGACTCGCCCAGCACTCTTCC
>MWCA01000237.1 GCA_002069785.1 Lentisphaerae bacterium ADurb.Bin242
GGACTGTCGCTGACCCAGCTGATCAAAACGCTTCCCGTCTCATGGGAGGAGCAGGAGAAGAAGCTCGGATTCTGATAGCCGCCCCGCCATAAAAACGATAGCCGCCCGCCCCTGAAATCCAGGGGCTTTTTTTTGCCCGGATTTCCGGTTCGCGTTTCGTTTTCGTCGAAATATCGAAACGAAACATGACCGAATATCAATCCGCAAGCACCTAAGAACAAAGACATAGCGACAAGGTTTCCAGTTTCTTCGATGGGAAAGCGAAACACCCGCCGGTTTCCGAGGACAGCGCACAAGGCACTGCCCCGCGAAAACCGAAACGGGAGCTTTTTCCATGCAGAACACCACCAACGAAGAACGGGGACTTTCCGGAGTCCCGGCCGAGCCGATCACCGAGGAAGTACGCAAACACATCGAAGCGGTGGCCGCGTCGATGATTGGGAAATCCAACCTCCGCGAATGCGATTATGACGACCTCTGCCAGGACTTGACCCTTCAGATCGTGGCCGCGTTTCCGTCGTTCGATCCGCGCCGCGGAACCTATTACACCTTCGCCCAGGCGGTCGTCAGCCGCAACCGCGACAAAATCTTCCGCCGCCGCATCCGCCACGGACTCGACACCGCGACCGTGTCCATCGACATCACGATGTCTTCGGATGGCGAATCGCGCCTCTCCGCTATCGACGAATATGACGCCGCCGAGGCTCGGGCGAAGGAAGCGAGGGAGAACCTCGTCGAACTGGTTCGGGCCGCCATGGACGGGATGACCGAAACCGAACGGGCGATCTGCGAACTCCTGATGGACGGACTCCGCCATGTCGAAGTCATGAAGCGGCTCGGAATCCCGGAACGCACCTACTTCAGCCGAGTCAAGGGCATCCGGGCGAAATTCAAAAAGTCGGAACTTTTTTGAAATCCCGCGGCAGTAAAACGCCTCCGCCGGGAAAGAAACTTGGCAGAGGCAAGAACATCAACCTTAAAAGGATGACATCATGAACATCAGAGATTTTATTCTCGACATCCCGGCGGACGAATATCACGCCGCGTCGAGAGCCGGGGAGTTCCTCGGCAGCCATCTGCTGGGAGACTTCCGCGCCTGTCCGCAGCTCTACCACCAGAAGATGCAGGGAAAAATCGCGGAGCCGGAATCGCAGGCGTTTCTGCTCGGCCGCGCCGCCCACGCCCTCATTCTGCAGGGGCGCGCCGCCTTCGACGCCGAATTCGCCGTGTCGGACGGGCCGACCAATCCGAAAACCGGCAGTCCGTACGGACGCAATACCAAGGCGTTCGCCGAATGGGCGGACTCGCAATCCAGAGCGGTCGTCTCCGGCGAGGAGTTCGGCTTCCTGGTCAAGCTGCAGACTTCGGTATGGCTCCACGCGGAGGCCTCGGAACTGCTGAACAACGGCGTCGCCGAGGGAACGGTCCGCGCCGGATACCGCGGCGAGCCGTGCCAGATCCGCATGGACTTCTTCAATGGGCGGCACGGCATCGTCGATCTGAAAACCTGCGACGACCTCCGCTGGTTCGAGTCCGACTTCAAGCGTTACGGCTACGGCTACCAGTTGGCGTTCTACCGCGCCGTGCTCCGCGAACGCATCGGGCAAAACGTGCCCTGCCACGTCATCGCGGTCGAAAAACGCGAACCCTACCGCTGCGGCGTATGGAAGATTTCCGACGAGGCTCTGAACTTCGCGGAAATGGAAAACGCCGCAGCCATCGAACGCCTCCGCGAATGCCGCCGCACGGCAGTATGGCCGACCGGCTTCGAGGAAATCCGAATCATCGACAACATCTGACAGAAAGGATAAAGAAAATGTCACTGC
>MWCA01000238.1 GCA_002069785.1 Lentisphaerae bacterium ADurb.Bin242
GCTGAGCTGTACCTGTGCGCCGCTTCCGGCGAACAGGGAAAATGCGCGGCATTGATCGTAAACCGGAAAAACGAAACGCGGGAAGTTCCCCTTGTTCTGACAGGCGTCTCCGGCCAATTTTCGCACTTCTTGCTGGACGGGTCGCACCTGCTGACCGAAACGGATTGCCTGACCGGCGACGGCAAACTGAAACTGCCGCCTCTGTCGGTGCTGGTGATTCGAATTCAAGGTAAGGCGTAAGTGCGGTCATGATCTTCGGCATCCTTCTCCTGGCGGCGACCGGATCGAGCTGGGTCGTGATCGGCGCGGTGATCGGACATGCTTCGAAACGCGGCCTGCCGGTCGGCTCGATTCAGGCATCTTCCGCCGCCATATCGGTTCTGGTCGGCGGAACCGTACTCTTCTTTCACCCCGACCCGGAATGCGCGTTTCCGGTGCGATTCTGGACGATGGCGTCGATTTTCGGCTCCGGATTCTTCAATTACTTCGTTCTTCAGCTGATGGGAAAAGCGATGAAGACCGGACCGAACGGAATCGTCTGGGCGATCGTCCAATCCGCCCTTGTTTTTCCGTTCCTGGTCGGCGTCATCTTTTTCGGAGTCGCGTTGACCGTACCGCGAATCAGCGGAATCATCGCCATCATCGCCGCTCTTGCCCTGTTCGGATTCGCCCGCGAAAACCGCGTCCACGGCAGTGCCTGGAGGGCGGCGGCGATCGGGTCGCTGCTGCTGGCCGGAATCAATCAGAACCTGTCGAGTCTGCCGAGCTATTTTCCGGAAGCGGCGGCGGTCAGCAGCGTCAGCCGTTCCCTGTCCGCCGCCCTCGGCGCATTGACGGCGTTTGTGCTGGCCAACCGGAAAAACCTATTGTCCAGAATTGACGACCTGAAGAATCCGACGCTGTGGCGATTCACAGCCTGTCTGGCCGGAAGCGGATTGATCAACGGATATTTCATGCTCTACCGCGGCCTCAACCTGGTCGCCGAAGCCGGAGCCGGAGCCGTCAGTTATCCGGTTCTTGTGTCCAGCTGCATTGTTTCCTTCACCCTTTACAGCTTCTTCATCCTGAAGGAAAAAATGAAGCCGCTCCAATACGGCGGTCTCGGTCTGGCTATGGTTGGAATCATCCTCATTACGCTCAAAATCGGTTCGTGATTATTCCGTCATTCATCCGTAAATAACGGAATAATCCGTTATTTTACTTCAAAAATTTGATTTATCACCTTTCCGCAAGTACAGTATCCTCGAAGGAAGACAACTAATGGAAACCGTACTTGTCCCGCGATCGGTCGAACAGCACGACCTTGATTCAGTTCCCAACCGGACCCGCCTTGAGTTCACCCAGGCCGGAGTCCGGCTTACGTTGACGCTGGATCTGTTCAATTTCGGTTGCGATCTGCGTGAACGGGAATTTCATTACGTCCATCTTGCACCGCCGTTTTGCCGTCTTTTTCATTTTACGGGAACAACATCGCCGGGAGCTGAAATCATCTGTGACGGAGCAGTCCGTCATCTGGAGACAGGCTCCATCTATCTTCTTAACGCCGAACACTCTTTTGACGTCCGCTATTTCTCCGGTTCAAAACTCTGTTATGCGCATCTGAGGCTGACCGATCAGACCTGGCGCTCGGTATTTCACGATTCCCCGGCTATACTCGAGCTCCGCGATCCGTTATGCAACGCAGTGATCGAACGGGCATGGGAAAGCGCGGTTCCTCTGCAGATCCAAAACGCGACGGCGTTGGTAACGGGCCGGTTTGCCGAACCGCAGCTTGACCGGCTCCGGGAAAGCGGAGAACTGTTTCGCCGGTTTGCTCCGATGTT
>MWCA01000239.1 GCA_002069785.1 Lentisphaerae bacterium ADurb.Bin242
CGGATTGACGGTCGCATATGCTCCGCGATAGGAACGAAGTTTCCCGATGGCATCGGCGGCGTCAGGGATATGTTCATAATCGAAATACCCCGATTCCATATGCGGGCGCATCCATTCGGCGGTCACTGCGTCCAAGACACGGACTTCAAACACATCTCCCGACTGAAACCACAATCGCAACGCGCGGATGATTTCATTTTTATCGGTCATGTCCGGATTTCTCCATTTTGCCGTCGTCGCTGACAAAGACCACGGGCATGGAATCAAGAATGCCAGTCAGAAGCATGAATGCGAACTGCGTCAGAAACATATCTTTTATCGTTTCCTTCTCTTCCGTTTTGGAACTCTTTTCCGTTTGCGGAGACTCTTTCTGTTTTTCCCATGGTGCTCGCGGAATAAATTTCTGACAGTCCGGGCGTTCATACAGAGCAGGATAAACCTCTTCAGAAAGCCAGCGGCTGAAAGGATATTCCCCGGCGGCATATTTAGGATTGTGCCGCATCCGGCAGAGAACATCGTCCACGGAATTCCGAGGCAGAAGCCGGACGCGAACCGAACCGGACGGATGCCAGATCCGATAATAAACCGGCTGCGCTGTTACATGCGTCCCGGTCATTGCCCGGAATCCGGGTATACGGCACAAGTCATGGAATACAAAATGGATGCCGTTCTCAAGAATCACAATACGGAACGGCTTTTTCTGATATTCAAAAAGAAGCGGATCATAATACATTTTCTTCGGTCTCCTCGATATTTTTCAGCAGACGGATTGCGGTTGCGGCGGTGTGGATGGCCTCGGTCACGATATCTTTTCTGCCGGTTCTGGTTTCGTCGAATGTGTTCGCGGCACGGACAAGTTCGCCGCATTCTTCCGAACAGAGGCTTGCCGCTTTGACCACATCGCGCGGCCATGCCGGGTGGATTTTTTCGGCGCGGTCAATCTCGCTCATGACTTGCGCCAGTACGGTTTCAATTTTCATGGAGCAATTTCTCCTCGGTTTGCAGTAAAAGTTGCAGATGTTCCCGCGCCTCGGATTGGATCGCGGCGACCTTTTTCATGAATTCGTCGCAGTCGGTGATGAATGTCTCAAAACATGCCCGGTAATCCGCTCCGCTTCCGTGCGGCGTCAGAAGTAAATCCCATTGAGAAAGAAAAAATTCCGGTTCGGATTTTCCCTTCTGCGTTCTGGAAATGTGCCAGCGGTTGTCTTGGCTGACCAGCTCCTGCGAAAGGTTCTGCTCGGTGATTTTCCATTCAATTTTACTCATCGTCATGCTCCCGTAACACATCCTCGACCAGCCGCCAGCCCTGGGGCTGATAGGCCGCATCCACATACCATTTGCCATCGCGGAAAAGATACACATATTCCGCCCAGAACCGGTCGGCGGCTTTCGTCAGCATTTCGTCGGCATTCGGCCAGACGGTCGGCGGACGCAACTCTTCGCCGCGATCCCGATGATAGGCAATGCAGACATCCGGGAGCGGATTTTCATAATCGTGTTTCTCGCCGGGGGCGGGGGAAAGGCGTTCGCCAAGCGCGGACAGAAAACCCAGAGCCAGCAGAGCTTCCGCCTTTTCGCCGCTTTCGTAATGGTCGATCAAAATCCGGCCGGCATTGGATACATACATGTCGAAATGAGCATACGTCGAGCGGCATTTCCCATCGGCATCTTCAATTGCAATCAATCCTCGTGTGGACATGATATTTCCTCTTGTTTGCTGTTTATGAACTCTTCAATTCTGCTCCAGTCGATTTCACAGAGCGCGTTGCGGTCGTCGATATAAACGTCCGCGCCGACTTTTCGGGGATCGGTTCCCC
>MWCA01000240.1 GCA_002069785.1 Lentisphaerae bacterium ADurb.Bin242
GCGGACCTTCTCGACGCCGCCAGCTGGACCTTGAGCAATCAGCTCCCGTTCGACCGCCGGAAACTGCCCGACGGAAGACTTCACGATCCGTATTCCGGATGGCTGGAGGGCAATGTGGTCGAGGCTCCGGACGGCGCCCTGCGAAGTCTCATGCGCATCCATCTGCCGGAATACAACAAGTGCGCCATGCTCCATTTGAGCGACGACGGCAGAACATTGTCATTCGACTACAATACCGGGATCATCGACTTTATCGGCGGGCATTCCAAGTTCACGCTCCGCCGCGATCCGGTGACCGGCTGGTATTTCGCGCTGACAAACTATACGGAGAAAGAACCCTTCGCCAACCGGAGCATCCTCAAACTGGCGGCGTCGGAGGATTTGTTCCGGTGGCACGATCTCGGGGTCGTCCTCCGCGATGAAAGCGGATTGGAGCCGGAAATGTCCGCCATGCTCACCGGATTCCAGTATGTCGACTGGCAGTTCGACGGCGACGACATCCTGTATTTGAGCCGCACGGCATACCGCGGCGCCCATAACTATCATGATTCCAACCGGATCACGTTCCATGTGATCCGCAATTTCCGGAAAAGACGGGACAAGATCGCCGGCTGAAACCTCCGGTATGACAGCGGAAATGCGGTCCGGTCAGGACTTATTTCCGGCCGACAGCAGCCACTTTCCCAGGATTTTCGCGAGGACCGGGATCAGAATGGGCTTGGAAAGGAAGTCGTTCATGCCGACATCCAGACAACGGTCCCGGTCGCTTTGCATGACATGGGCGGTCATGGCGATGACGGGGATTTGCGGATTGCGGACGGGCGACCGGGGAGAGCGGATCTGGCGCGTCGTCTCGTAGCCGTCCATCTCCGGCATCTGCAAATCCATCAGAATCAGGTCGTAATCCGCTTTTTCAAGGGCGAAGAGGGCTTCTCTCCCGTTGGATACCGCATCGACCTGAAGCCCGAATTTCTTCAACATGGCCATCGCTACGATCTGGTTGGTGACAATATCTTCGACCAGCAGGATTCGGCCCCCTTTTTGAGAAAGGGCCGCGACAAGGCCGGCAATGGCGGAAGAATCCCTGCACGGGGATGCCTCCGCGCAGCCCGGCTCCTTCTCTTCCAGCCGGACCGCGGCTTTCTCCATCAGGATTTTGGAGACCGCCCGGGGAAGCGCCAGATGCGCCAGCGGTTTGTTCAGACAGACCGAAAAACCGATTTTTTCCGGCTGCGCAATATTCGGAATCCCCTTGGAAGAAGAAAGAAGAATGATGGAAAGACTTTCCATCCGGGGGTCTTCCCTGATCTTCCGGACGGCATCGACCGGATTCATGTCCTGAAGATCCATGTCGGCCACCATGAAGAGGAAGGGGTCCCCGCTTTCCAGGGACTGATTCAATTTTTCCACCGCGCGGGACCAGTTCTGCTCATATTCCGCCCGCATTCCGAAGAAGCCGAGCTGCTCCGCCATGACTTTGCAGCTGGTGAGATTCCCGTCCGCAAGCAGGACGCGGACGCCGAGCAGGAGTTTGGCGGAAATCCCGTTGCGGTTCACATCCCAGGCCGAAGACAGGTCGAGCTGGACCGTTACCCAGAATTCCGACCCTTTCCCCAGTTCGCTTTTGACGCCGATGTTTCCTCCCATCATCCCGGCCAGCTGTTTGGAGATGGAAAGGCCGAGGCCGGTCCCCCCGAACCGGCGGGTGATCGTGGCGTCGACCTGGGTGAACACATTGAAAAGCCCGGCGATCTTGTTTTCCGGGATTCCGATTCCGGTGT
>MWCA01000241.1 GCA_002069785.1 Lentisphaerae bacterium ADurb.Bin242
TGAAGTCACGTCCAACACCAACCTGACCGACTTCCAGTCCCGCCGCCTGAACATCCGCTTCAAGGACAAGGACGGCCGCAAGGGGTTTGTCCACACGATCAGCGCGACCGCGGTCACGGACCGCGTCGTCATCGCCATTCTGGAGAATTTCCAGCGTGCCGACGGCTCCGTCGTGGTTCCGGAAGTCCTCCGTCCGTACTGCGGATTCGATGTGATCGAGCCGAAAAAGAAATAATTCCGGCGCATCCGCCCTATATTTTCCCGTTTTTTTACACCCGCGCAAACGGTCGTCCGGCGTTCGGGAGCCGCCGCAATTGGCTCACTTTTTTACAGGAATCCTTGCGGCGGCATGTTCCCCGAACTTGAAAACCCGGTCTTTTCTTCTATATTTGAATTCACGTTTCATGGCACATCGTTGCCGGAATACCTTAAAAAAAGGCTGTAGTATGAGTGTTTCATGCAAAAAGAAGTTCAGCGGCGTAATGTCTGCCCTGGTGACTCCATTTGACGGGCAGGGAAAAATCAACAAGGACACCGTCCGGTCAATGGTCGAACACCAGCTGGCCTCCGGCATCTGCGGATTTTATATTTGCGGTTCGACCGGGGAGGGGGTGACCATGACCTCCGCCCAACGCAAGGAAATGTGCGAAACGGTCATGGACGCCAATGCGGGACGGGGAAAAATAATCGTCCAGACCGGCTCCATAAATTGCGAGGAATCCTTTGAGCTCGCCCGGCACGCGACAGAAGCGGGAGCGGATGGCATTTCGTCCGTGGCCCCTTCCTTTTATTATCGTTATACCCGGAATGAAATCATCGACTACTACACCCGGCTGGCCGGGAGCACCGACTTGCCGCTGCTGCTGTATGCCGTGCCGCTGGTGTCCGTGGAAAATGTCACAGGGATCATCGAAAAGCTCCTGCCCATCGAGAACATCATCGGTTTGAAGGACACCCGTGCGGACTTTTTCGAGATGTGGAAACTGGGCCGGCTCAACAACGGCAACATCAACATTATCAATGGATCGGATGAATGTCTGCTGTGCGGGCTTGCAATGGGGGCGGACGGAGGCATCGGAGCCACTTACAATATTATGCCGGAACTTTTTTCCGAGCTGTATCGGAACTTCGTTTCGAAAGATTTCTTTGCGGCTCAAGCGCTCCAGGGGCGGATCAACCGAATCATTCAGGTTCTGCTTTCCCATGCGAAAAGTTCATGCATCGGCACAATCAAGCTGACACTCCGCCTGCGCGGAATGGATGCCGGAACCCAGCGTTATCCCGCGGAAGACTTTACCCGGGAGGAAACCGATTCCTTCAAGGAAGCAATGCTCCGGGCCGGATACGATTTTTCGTAAGGAATTCGCGGATTCATCCGGGATACGCGCCGGAATCATGGACGGGAGGATATCATGGAATGGAAGTCATTTTCGCCTGAAATTCAAACCATTCCGGAATTCAGAAACAGTGGCGGAAACGATCCGCGTCTGAGCATCTCGCTGCCGGACTGGAAGGGAATCGGAATCTGGGAAAAGGATTTTCCGTTTCCCGGAGGAGCCGCCGCCTGCCGGGTCTCCGTGGACAGCGACGCCCCCGCGGAACTGGGCAACAAGGTCGGCGCCCTGGCCTGTTTCCGTAAAAACGACGGAAGTTTTTCCAGCATGGATTATCTCGAGCCGATAGCAAAAAAAGACGGCACGCTCTGTTTTTCTTCCGTGTTCAAGCGTGACCCGGATATTACCGGCGTCACGCTCAAACTC
>MWCA01000242.1 GCA_002069785.1 Lentisphaerae bacterium ADurb.Bin242
TATTCCGAGCCATGCGGCAAGTTCCGCCGTGTTCATATCGGGCATCGGAATGGTGACTTCGGTATAAACAATTTCTTCGTCATCGACCGTTTCCGTAACGCTGTGAACCGTGATATTGGCATTGTCGCCAACGAGTTTATAACTGGTGGATTCATTGAAATCGTTGTCCATCGCCCATTGCCACGAAACGATGTTCAGAAACGAGGCCAAGGGATAAGGCTCCGTCCCGTCGCGGTTCGCAAAGAGACGCATTTTGAGACAGGCCTCGACACCGCGCACCAGCGTCGGCGGTGTGGCGGTCTTCGCGTTGGCGTAATCCTTGACCACGCCCAATGTTTCATTTGCCGCCACATAAAATATGGTATTTTGCATTATGTCTCCAGTATAAGTTGTTTCAGCCGTTCCGTGATTTCCGGGTGATCGCCGTTGAACGCCTCCCGGACAGCCGTCAGCAAATCCGACCATTGGGATATAATTTCCGAATCCCGATTCTCCTCAATGAGAATTGCCAAATCCCGTGCTTTCAGCGCAGCATCCCGGTGGTCGTACATGAGGTGGTCGGCCGCCAGCCGGAGCTGACCGGAAATCACATCCCGGTTATCGTCGGCGTAAGTGAATTCATTGAACAAGTTCCATGCTTTCACCACATGCTTTTTCGCACAGGCGGAGCATTGATCGAACGGCGAAGTCCGCGTGACGGACACGCCCGATTTTCCGTGGCAGTTGCAGCTCATTCAAACTCCACATTCTCCGACCGTGAATATGTCGATTCTTCGGTTTCGGTGATGAATTGTTCCGCATTCAAATCGACCAACCGGATATCGGATGCCCGGACGATGCGCCGTTCCTCAAAGCCGTTTTCACGCTTGGCGTAATAACACTCGCCGCCGTAGAACGCGCATTTATAAGCGGGGACTCCATCCGCAATGACATGCTTCAAAATCTTCATCCCCGGCTGATACGCCCAGGAGAAAATCGTGCCGTCGACATACTGCCCGGAAATGAGCAGGCGGTTCGGCTGGAACGGGTCATAGGAAACACGGTAGAGAAATTCCACGCCGTGCAAAGTCAAGGTGACGGTACGTCCCGGCTCGACAATCGTGATCGGACCGCGCCTTCCGGCATAAACCACATGATCTTTGCGCACAAATCCGACATCGGCAAATTCCTGTGCCAGCGGTTCGGATTTGAGTCCGTACATCCGGTAAAGCCGAAAACGGCGGTCTCCCTCCCAGCCTCCGGCGATGAAAGAAATCTTCCAGACGCCGTCCTCAAATTCAGCAGTCGGACCGCATTCGGTCGCGTCCGTTGGAAGTCCGGTCTTGAGCCGTTTCCATTTCAGCCCGGTAAAGTGATACAATTTCCACAGGCCGTTATTCTGAATGCAGCAGAATTCTTTCGGCTTGCCGTCCGCATCCATGGCGGAGAACGGCATGTGCGTATAGCGTGAATCGTTGAAATTAAACATCTTTCCTCCATAAATTTTATCCGTTGGGGCAAGGCCATTCGATGCTGCCGTCATCGCGGACGCATCCCTGCTGAAGCTCCATGTAACCGTTGTACCCATACCCGGAAGTGAACTCCGCTGGAAGTCCGGTGAGTTTGCCGTTGCCGTCGATTGTGCCGTTGTTGTAGATTGTGCCGGAACAGGATGCATCGGGATTGTTGTGATGGCTTTCGCCCACATCCCGGATGCGCCAGCGGTGTCCGGGCAGACCGATTTTGTCACCCTGATACGGACGCAGATTCCAAGTT
>MWCA01000243.1 GCA_002069785.1 Lentisphaerae bacterium ADurb.Bin242
CGCCCTTTGTATTCGATGCATTCGGCCAGGACGGCGTACACCAGACGGACCCGCCGTTCGAAATAGGGAGTCTCGTAGGCGATCCGGCTGTTCTTGCGCGTATAATCCAGCAGAAGTCCGTAGGTGCAATCGGGCCATGGCTGCCCCAGGACATTTTCCGCACAGGATACGATTTCTCCGCACCAGACCTTCTGGGCGCCGCCCTGCGCCATGGCGGTCCAGGCCGCGCGGTCGGACGCGGGGGGAAATTCAGGACTTGGATGCGTGTTTTCCAGAATGGATTTCAACCCGGCAAAAGGAAGAAGTTCGCGGATCATTTTCGGTATTCTCCTGTTATTTCGAGGTCAGAAGCATGGATTCATGGATTTCATATCGGAACGGCTCGCCCGCAAGACCGCGCTTGAAGTCGTCGATCATATAGTCCGCCATGCGCTGGAGTTCGTCGTTCATGGACCCGGCAATGTGCGGCGAAAGAAAGACATTTTCCAGCGTGTAGAGCTTCGAGCCTTCGGGCGGCGGCTCCGGGAAAGTCACGTCCAGAAGAACCGTCAGGTCCGGACGTTTTTCCAGCACGGCGATCATCTCCGTCTCATTGACCTGCCGTCCGCGTCCCGTGTTGATGAACACTGCGTTTTCCGGCATGGACTCGAAGAGTTTTCCGTTCAGAATGCCGACATTGTCGTCGCGGTCCGGGAAATGGTTGCTGACGACCTGTGAGACGGCGAACGCCTCTTCCAGCGAAACGGTTCTGCGGTCGGTGCGCGAAGCCACCGTGATGACCCGCAGATCGTAGGATTTCAACAGTTCGGCCGCATGGGTGGAAATGGCTCCGGCTCCCAATAGCGCCACGGTTCTGCCGTAGGCTCCGCATCCGCCGTCCGCCTGGGAAACCCGTTCCGTGCCGCGCATCCGCCGGGCGATTTTGAAATATCCCTTGAGCCCGAGGATGATTTGCGCCACAGTGAACTCCGCCACCGGCAGCGCGTTTGCTTTCCACGCGCTGACGACATGGATTCCGCGCTTCAGCAAAGGCCGGCTGAATCCGTCGGTGGCGCCCGCCGCGTAGAAGACGGCTTTCAGCTTCGGCATCCGGTCCAGTTGTTCGTCGGAGAGACACGGCATTCCCCAGGTGGAAAAGAGGTATTCCACTTCCCGGAGGTCGAGCGAATGGAAGTTTTCCGGGGTCACGGTTTCCGGAAGGACGTCGGCCAGTTCCTCTACCCGCTCGCGGCGGCCCTTGCCGTACACCCGGTCGACTGTTTCCGGACGGGAGCACAGAAAAGCGGTTTTCGGCTTGCCCCTTCCGGTTTTTCCTTCCGTCAGATATTTCAGGATCGTGACGATGTTTTCGAGCAGGCCCGGAGCCGCGACCGATTCCGGCTTGTGTCCGGGGATGAAGCTGAAAATTCTTCCGCCGTAAGGAGTCACCGTTTCACATGCCTGCGGAAAGGTTTCTCCTTCCGAAACAACGGTCATCAGGATGCGAACGGGGGAAACCGGCTGCAAATGAATGTAGACTTCGTCCTCTCCCAGTTCAAACGGACAGAGCTTCCCCGACAGCGGATGATCCGGTTTTTCCACCGGGATCACCTTGCACGCAAACGTCGGATGCGTGGAAGCGGGAACGCCGTCCGGGTCGTTCGGGCGGACCCAGCGGAGACCGACGAGCTTCCGCCACCAGTCCCATTCCCGGAAAGCCGCGCTGGAACCGTGCAGCAGCAGGATGTCCCCGCCGCGCTCCACATAACGGCGG
>MWCA01000244.1 GCA_002069785.1 Lentisphaerae bacterium ADurb.Bin242
CGGATCTCCTTTTCCAGGTCCATGACGTCGGTGGGAACGACAAGGGAACATCCGAGCTTCCCGGCCAGTTCGAGGCGCGCTTTTCCCATGGGGTTCCGCGCGCTCCGGCAGGACATCCCGACGAACCCCGCTCCGCGTATCCGGCACAGGCTCGCACACAGCAATCCGATCGGGCCGGGCCCGAGCACGACTACGCTTCCGCCGAGCGGGATTTCCGTGGAAAGCACCGCGTTGCAGGCGACGGCCAGCGGTTCGGTCAGCGCGGCATGAACATAGTCCACCCCGTCGAACGGTACCAGCGCCGCCTCGTTCACGACCATATATTCGCCCATGCCGGGGAAGCCGTTCAAGTTGTACATGTTCCGGCAGAATTCCGGATGCCCCGACTTGCACTCCGTACACTTCCCGCACATCGTGCAGTCCTCGACGATCACTTTGTCTCCGGGACGGACGTTCGCAACCCCCTCCCCCGTTTCAAGCACTTCCCCGGCGATCTCGTGTCCGAGCGGCTGATAGTCGCCGGTCCAGTCCCGCAGGAAGTTGAGGTCCGTTCCGCAGACGCCGCAGGCATGCACCTTGACGAGGACCTGTCCGCACGACAGTTTCGGGATTTCCAGTTCCCGGACTTGCACATCGATTCCTTTTCGGCCGAACAATGAGCGGGTTTTCATAATGGTCTGTCATCTCCTCCGTTCGAGCGGAAAACCGCTTCCGAGGTTGAATATTTTCCGGTGATTCCGGTAATATAGCCGGATTTGAACCGGAATCCAGCCGCATTCCGGCGGAAATCCCGCCGAAAACGGAATTTTTTCATGCGGACGCGGAAACCGGGGCTGCCAATAGCGAATTCATGACGGTCAAATTAAAATATTGTCATATTCAATGCATTCTGATCTTGTTTTTTTGAAAAAGGCGGCTTGCCGGAGTATATTCCATCATATTTTTTGAAAACTTTTCACCTGGGAAGCGAGGCAATCATGTGTGGAATCGTAGGATACACCGGAACATCCGAAGCGTGCGGAATCCTGATCGACGGTTTGAAACGTCTGGAATACCGCGGATATGACTCGGCGGGACTGTGCCTGAACGGGGATCGTCTCATGACCATAAAGGCCGTTGGAAAAGTCATAAATCTGGCAGATAAAACTCACCTGGACGGACTGGACCTCAAAAGCACGGCGGGAATCGCCCATACAAGGTGGGCCACGCACGGAGCGCCGCTGGAAAAGAACGCGCATCCGCATCTGGATTCCAAAGGGGAAATCGCCGTCGTTCACAACGGCATCATCGAAAACCATACGGCGCTGCGGAAGCGTCTGGAGGCAACCGGACACGCGTTTCTGTCGGACACGGACAGCGAGGTGATCCCGAACCTGATCGCCGAATATTATGACGGGGACCTTGTCCAGGCGGTCGCCGCCGCCCTCAAGCAGCTGGTCGGAACCTACGGGATCGCGGTGGTCTCCTCGAAGCATCCCAGGCTGATCGTGACCGCGCGGCACGGCAGTCCGATCGTGATCGGAGTGGGCGACGGCTCGAACATGCTCGCCAGCGACGTGACGGCTCTGGCCGCCTATACGAAAAACGTCATTTATCTCAACGACGGCGAAATGGGTGTCCTCACGTCCGGAAAAGTGGAACTCCGCACCGTTTCCAACGTGCCCGTGGAGCGGGAAATCTCCCGGATCACCTGGGACGTGACCGCCGCCAGCAAAAGCGGATTCGACCACTATATGCTCAAG
>MWCA01000245.1 GCA_002069785.1 Lentisphaerae bacterium ADurb.Bin242
GCGCTGGAGGGGGCGCTGAGAGAAATTGCTGAAACGCTTGAAAAAGACGGACGTTTTCCAAAGACAGTTCCAGAAATACAAAATATACTGAAAGGAGCGGGGAAATGAATCTCCAACTCCGGCAGGTGCCGTGGAAGGAAGGGAAGTGATGAAAATCCGTTATGGAAGCGTCTGTTCCGGCGTGGAGGCGGCGAGCCTCGCATGGATGCCGCTCGGATGGGAATGCGCGTTTGTGTCGGAGGTAGAGCCGTTCCTGTGCGCCGTCCTGCATCACCGTTTCGGGGCCGGTCGCCCGATTCATCCGCTTGATCCGGCTGAAATCGTCATATCCGATGAAGAGTGGAAAATCATCGACGGGTGCAAAAAAGAGAACCCGGAAAAGTGGAGGAAGGTCATCGAATCCAATTTGCTCGGAAGATATGACGAATATACAAAGCGCGTCTGCTGGATCAGACAGAACAGCAAACTTCCCGAAACGGGAACGATCCCCAACGAGGGGGATTTTACGAAGATAGGAGACAAATACCGTGGAAAAATCGACTTGCTTGTCGGTGGAACACCCTGCCAGTCGTTCAGTGTCGCAGGAAAACGCGCCGGACTCGCGGGAGTATCCGGGCTTGCCCTTGACTTTATCCGGCTGGCTTACGAAAGTCAAGTCAAATGGGTCGTGTGGGAAAATGTTCCGGGCTGCTTCAGCACGAACGGAGGGCGAGATTTCGGAGCCTTTCTATCCGGACTTTCCGGGATCGAGATTGCCCCCCCCGGAGACGGATGGAGAACAGCCGGATTTGTTCGCAACCATCGGCGCGACCGCTTCGGCTTGGCATGGCGAGTGCTGGACGCTCAATTTACCAGAGTTCCCGGCTTTCCGTTCGCCATCCCCCAGCGCAGACGGCGTGTGTTCGTTGTCGGATGTTTTGGTGACTGGGAACGTGCCGCCGCAGTATTACTTGAGCCGGACCGCCTGTCTTGGGATACTCCGCCGTGCCGAAAAACGAGGCAAGAGCTTGCCGGAGATGCTGGAAAAGGCATTGAAGGCGCAAGCGGATTCCGTGGTAGTCAATTCGGTGAACTTGTCGGAGACGGAACAGCGGGAACTTTGAAAGCAAGCAACGCCGGAACCGTTGCCGGCGCTTCGACAACAATCTGCGTCCACGGAACGCAAGACACTATCAGCAATTCCGAAGTTGCGAATTCCGTCAATCGGAATCACGGAGCCGAAAATTGTGTATGTTTCCAGCAGAATACACGGGATGAGGTCCGATTGATAAATGGAGACGGAATGCTTGCGGGAGCTCTTGCCGCAGAACCCGGCGCAAAGCAACAAAACTATGTCTGCTATGAAAACCACCCGCAGGACAGCCGGGTTAAACCATGTGGAGAATGCTCTCCGCAGATCAACGCGAAGGCTGGAACCGGCGGCGAAAATCTTCCGCTGGTCATGGACGGCGGCGAACCGGTCGGCTTCATCAAGAACGACGCGGGCGGCGAACAGCAGGGATACTGGACGGGCGCGTTTCCGACCATCCGAAGCCAGGTCATTCCCGCCGTGGCGCGTCAGGAATGTTTCAACGTCACCTTCTGCGACGCCAACGGCGTCCGGAAAGACCGCAAGGACGGCGGCCTTTATGTCACCGAAGCCGAAAGCGGCAGAACCATCACGACCGGCGGGACGAACGCCGACACGGTGGTCATCGACCGCA
>MWCA01000246.1 GCA_002069785.1 Lentisphaerae bacterium ADurb.Bin242
CCCGGACACAATCCGGCGGGAAAGTTCCTCATAGGCCTGCTGCGCCAGCGTGATTTTTTTCAGCATCGTAAATTCTCCCTGGAATCATGGACGCTTCCGCCGGAAAGGACGGCGGAAGGAATTCATTCCTTTTCGAGTGTATCCAGAAGAGCTTGAACAAAGTGTCCGTCCGCAAAAATTCCGGCGTCCTCCTTTGACACGATCCCGAAACGCCTCATCAGATCCAGCCCGATCACCCGGTTGCCGAGTTCATTGACATGCATGGCGTCCTCCATCAGAAGGGAATAGAGGTCGTGACGTTTCTCCCGCAGGGGAATCCAGCGGCGGTCGTTGTCGTTGAGTTCGGCGCCGAGTTCGGGAGCGGTCTCCCGGACAATCTGCATCAGTTTCACCATTTTGTCACGGCGTTCTTCATCCAGCTGCACCAGATCGCAGGCGTAATAGGTCTGGAAGATCACCTGGGAGCCGACGCCATTCAGGCATTTGTGGATCTTCCCCAGGTTGGATTTGAATTCTTCGCACGAAATCGAAAAAGCCGGGTTGATGTCGTTTCCGCCGATCGTGACCAGGGTCAGGTCGGGACGAAACGGCGCCACATCCCGTTCAAAACGGCCGAGCAGATCCCGGGTCGTGTTTCCGCCGATTCCGGCATTCAGGAACTGTCCCGCCCCGCCGCCGTATTTCTGCTTGAACCCGAGCTCCACATAGTCGAACCAGTGCATGCCGGGCAGTCTGCGCTGAGTGTTGGATGCGCCGAACGCGCATACGCGGACGGGATTCCCATTCTCAAGGTTCCGGAAAATATTCAAATGCGAAAAGTCCGACATGTTTTCTCCTTGTTTTTCTGCCGTTTCTCAGCATTGTATACAATATACCATATCCCGTACCAAAAACAAGTCCTGCCGTTTGTAAAATTGAAATTTGCGCCGGATTTTCCTCACGCCGCGGGGAATCTCCGCCGGCTGACCGGGGCGCAACTCGGAGTTCGTCTGGTTCGGACGCCGCTTCTCCCGGAGAAAAGAGAGATTCCGCTTTTGACGGCCCGTTTGCAATCCATTTTTACAAAAAATCCGGAAAATTTTTGTTCATCCCCTTGATTTCCACAAAAAAAGTCCTATATTTACTTCATCATGAAAATCAATGCAAACAATTTTTTCGCTTGGCGGCCGAGACTTTAATCCGTCTCGACCTCTCTGCTGTTTGCACCTGATATAAATAGATTTTCAAGACGGATTGAACCCAGAAAAGGTTTAATCCGTTTTTTTTATTCCGGTTCAAGGCAGACGGAAGAGGTCGGCCTCCCGCGATCCAAATTTACCAGAAAGAGGTGAAAGATCATGTTGAAACCGGAATTCAGAGAATTCGAAAGACTGTGCACGGAAGGGAATCTGATTCCCGTCTATGCCGAACTGCTGGCCGACCTGGAAACGCCCGTCGGGGTCTTGAAACGTTTTGCCGGGGACGAAAATGTTTTCCTGCTGGAAAGCGTCGAAGGCGGGGAGCGCTTCGGACGCTATTCGTTCATCGGCGTCAATCCGTACGGGCTCTTCTCCATCGAGGAGGGGGTTCCGTATTATGCACCCGCCGGCGGGCAAAAGGTTCGCCTCCCTTGCAAAGACACGCCCCTCGACGCCCTCCGCAGCCTCGTCGCCGGCGTCAAGGCGGTTCCGA
>MWCA01000247.1 GCA_002069785.1 Lentisphaerae bacterium ADurb.Bin242
GGAAAAACCGCCGTTCGTCACCCCCAGTACCTTGTCCGGGCCGTCATTCTCAAAAGACAGCGCCGCATTGTTTTTCGCCGAAAAAGCGCTCTTGTCCTCCGGCACGGCGATATTCTCCGGAAGGAAATTGCGGCTCGGCCGCTGGAAATAAAATCCCTTCCCGAATTTTCCTTCCGTGAAACCCTCCGCGGGAAGGGAAACATCCAGGGTTTCCGAACCGATTTTCACCGGCGAATCGAAGTCCATTTTGAAGAACAGGTTTTTTTCCGGTTCCTGCGCCCCGAGCGCCATACCCGCGATTCCCGCCAGCATCCATGCCGTGATCCTCATGATTCACCCTTTCCTTGTCTGATTATGGAAAACAATACGAATTCATCTTCGTTCAGGGAGAAACGGAGTTTTACGTATCCGGGAGTCAATTCCACAATCGAAAACTCCTTTTCGCAGACGAAATCCGACCGTTTCAAGCCCGGCAGGCGGACCGTCACCAGAGGCGCAATCTTCTTTGCGGGCAGCGGATGCGCGTCTTCCTCGACAATCAGGTGGACATGACCGGACATGTCCTCGAATGCCAGAAGTTTGCCGGCATCGGTTCCGGCAATGCCGGCGCTCAGAAAACGAAGAATTTCCTGTGTCGCCCTGTTCAGGAGCGGACTGATGCTGTCGCGTCCGTTGCCCACACGGTTGAACTGGTCCTCACGGCGCACAACGGTCGGAGGAATATTGAAGAGCGCCGTTTTCCCCCATCGGGTCGTGTGGGTGAAAAGCACCGGGATTTCCCCCTCGAGAAGCACCGCGGCTTCCTTCGCCCGGTACTGCCCCGCGGCCGCCCGGTGATCCGTGTATTCGGTCAGGGAGGAAAGTTCCGCCAGCGGATGAGCGCCCGGACTGACTTGAATCCGGTGAACCCGGACCGCCCTTCCGGCCTTCACGCCGAAAAGGTCTTCCAGCCCCGCAACCTCTTCAAAGCCCAGAAGCGACACTCCTTCCTTGTGCAGACGCCGGATTTCCCGAAGGTCCTTCCCCGTCACGCCGGTAAGAGGCGGAAGGACGAGCACGTCCAGGTCGTTCCCGGAAAGTCCCGCAAGAGATTTCCGGTTGACCGCGAATCCGCCGTTCATTCCCGCGATCCGGCTCATTTCATAGGCGTAGGCAGGCACTTCCTCCGCCGTGTTGAAAAGGTCTCCGAACGGGGTGTAACAGTCCTTTTCACCGTATTCGTCATAGCACACTTTGTGATTCCGGCAGCATTCCTCGCTGCACAGGAACGCACAGGCTTTCAGGGGACGCTTCGCCGGATGTTTTGCAATAAAGCCCCACAGTTTCAGGAGCGCTTCATAACGCGCACGCTCCCAGGTTCTGGAATGGAATCCGAAATCCGTCCAGTAATGGAAATCCTTTCCGTCGTGCCGGATGGAACCGTACACATATTCCAGCACCCGTTTGAGCGTGAGTGAAACGGGAAATGGGAAATCCTTTCCGCCCCACATTCCGAGGCTCGGCCAGGCGCGCGCCACCGCCGCGTCCGGACAGATTCCCCCATTGTTCGGAGTATAAATTTCCGGATAGAGCTTCACCTTCCCGTATTCCAGCCGGACGCTTGCCGCCATGAACGGCCCCCGATTGATCGAATACCGGCAGATATACGGCAGG
>MWCA01000248.1 GCA_002069785.1 Lentisphaerae bacterium ADurb.Bin242
CAAAAACCGCCGGGATTTTCCCCAGTATCCTCCATGGTGAAAGCACGCGAAGAAAACAAGCCATTGTTTTTCCCAATCCGTATTCGAGTCCGGACAAGACGGTATTCCTCTGCATTTTTTATCCCCTCCCTGTTCATTGCCGGTTCAAGGTAAGGACCCACTATATCACATCCCCAAATTTTATCAAGCCGGAAACAGCGGGCGAAAACCGTCCGCACCTCCGGAATGTCCCGGAAAGAAAAGAATATCTTTCAAATAGTGAATAAAATGATAATATAGAGCAATAAAATGATAATATCCGGCAAACGCATCAAAAAAACGGCATTATATTGATTGCAGAAGAAAAGAAGAACGACAAAACAGGAAAGGCATTCTCCCGGAAAATAAACCGGTCCTGCGAGGCTCGAATCTACAGGGATTCTTCCCCGGAAACAGAACCGTCCGCATCCCGTTTCTCCGGGGGCGCTTTCGGAAAAAGAGAAAAGCGTTTCAGAAACAAAGGAAATCCTATTATCTTCTGTTCATGATAACGCGAAGAAAAAATATAGATATTGTCGATGATTCAAGTAGACTTTTCAACACAAGGCAGGCGAAGGAGGAGCCCGTGCAGGAGTATCGGATGGAAATCCCGGCGGTGAAACATTCCGCGGACAAATTACAGGAGCGGCTGAACCGTTTCGCGGAACGGTACCGCCGGATCGTCGAGGCCGGACATGGCGTTTGCCTGACCGACAACGCCATGGGAAACCTGGCGTTTCAGGGACACGAGCTGATCCGGGAACTGGGCCTGCCGGTTCCCTCCGGACGGGTGATGGTCCACATCAACACTTTCCACACCCGGAAGGAGCTGCATGAGATCGTCGATTCCTGCGCGGAAATGGGCGTCGGGGAACTGCTGGTCGTCTCCGGCGACGGCTCCGCGCGGCTCCCGAAGTTGAAGCCCTCCGATCTGGAGGCGGACGTCCCCGGCATCACCTCGGTCGAGCTCCTGGCCTATCTCCGGAGACAGTACAAAGACATTTTCCGCTATGGGGCGGTTTTCAACCAGTATGAACCGCCGGAACACGAAAAAGAGAAGCTCCGCCGCAAACTGGAAGCCGGCGCGGAGTTCATCATCACCCAGCCGGTCCTGCCGGGCGACCCGGAAATCGGAGAACTGCGGCGCACCCTGCCGGTCCCCCTGTTCCTGGAGGTATGGATGTCCCCGAAAATCGATCTCCTCAGCCAGTGCGTCGGCCGTAAAATCGGGATTTCCTCCTACGATCCGCTGGAATCCCTGGAAAACATGCACCGGACTTACCCGGAATGTCCGGCGTATCTCGCCATGGTGGACTTCAAAACGCAGTTCGACCAACTGGCCCGGAGCGGGGAGAAGACAGCATGAACATTGCCGTATGCATCAAACAGGTGCCCGGAGGCGCCGGCGTGCAGCTCGATCCGGTCAGCCGGCAGCTGATCCGGGACAGCGTTCCGGCGGTCATCAATCCGTTCGACTATCACGCGTTGGAGGCGGCAATGCTTCTGAAAGAGGAATTCGGCGGACGCGTTGTTGCGCTGTCGATGGGGCCGCCCAAGGCGGAGGCGGCCTTGCGCGAGGCGCTGGCCTTCGGCGCGGACGAAGCCGTTCTGCTGAGCG
>MWCA01000249.1 GCA_002069785.1 Lentisphaerae bacterium ADurb.Bin242
CTGCAAACGGCGGGAAAGGGATCCCTTATCGATTCCGAAGAGAATTGCGATTTCTCCCTGCTCCCACCCGACCTTTGAATAGCAATCGACATATTCTCCGTCATCGTCCGTATAACCTGGAAAATCGAAGGATTCGTCATGCCCGGCCATCATCATCTCCAGAAGCGGGGCTTCGTTTCCATTCCCATTCTTTGTTTTTGTTTTGGAAACCCACCGTCTTTCTGTTTTTACTCCCAAATTCACAAGGTAGTCTCGAAAAACAGAATTGCTGGTGTGCAAATCGGAATTTCTAGTAAGCATATTTTCAATAAAAATTTTTTCTGCTTCACTTTTTTTGTTCAGAATTTCTGTTTTTCTTTTTTCCATTTCCTTCAAGTTCTTCAGCATTTTTTTCTCAATACGAATCCGGCGCCCGGAAAGAAGCTCCAGGCCCGATACCCCTCCGCTTCTCCTGGAATCATCAGCCATTTCAGCACGCCTCCCCAATAATGCTCAATTGATTATAGCAAACGGCATGGGAATGTTTTCTCCGCTTTCGGGAAAACTCCGCCGTAAATTTCCCTGAGATGTTTTCATTCCAGGGCGAATCCTGAGGAAACCGCTTCCGGTATTCCAGGATGCCGCCTATGAACCAGTCAATCGGGCCGCACCCGATCCCGCATCGGGAGAGCAGCCCCTTTCACGGCAGTTTCCGCGTGTCCAGGTTCAGCAGGAGGGAAGCGAACACTCCGTCGAAGGCCCTGACGCAGTCTTCCCCTCGTTCGTTTTTCCTCAGCCTCTCCCGGTAGTCAGCCGGAAGCCACCCGGATGAATCAATGGCGCACAGCGCTTCCGGCGACTTCCCGGAGGTGTCCAGCGCATCCAGGCCGATCTGGACGAATCCCTTTCTTTCAAGCCTTTCCTCAAGGGTTCCTCCGTTGTGGAGGGTTTCCATCGCAAGCGAGGCCATAGTCTCGTAAGCCGACCGGAGGCGGGTGAGTTCCTTCCTGTCCTCCGGTGAAAGAATGGCCTCTCCGGAGGCTTCCGTTTCCATCTTCAGGGTGCCGTTCAGAAAACTGCGGAGCTTTTCCGCGCTTTCCTGCACGGCGCCCCACACGCCGGCGTTCCGGGGGAGGAACGGAACTTTGCCGTCCTCCGGCAAAACGGGCTTCAGGAGGGAGCGGACCAGGAAGGTTTTCCGGGGTTCGATCCAGGTTCCGAAAGCGGTGTAGAATCCCTTTCTGAAATCGTCATTCCATCCGCAGAGGATGAGCCTGACGTTCTCCCTGAAAAGGGACGAGTAAGCCTCCATGACGCCGTCGACCGGGGAGGGGGATTTTCCGATCAGGACGGGAAGGAAGGCGTCCACTCTCGGCCGGGAAACTTCCTTTTCCGGAGGGATCGCCGCCGTCCACGCCGTTTCGTAGAGCGCAACGGGGGGCTGGGGATCCGGTGTTTTGGCCCCCAGGAGGGCAGCGTGGCCGTTTGCGCTGACGGAGACGTCCTTCAGCAGAATGTTTGCGCCGTCCATTGTGCAGGCTCCGTCCTTCACTCTCGGCACCCCCCGGACAAGGCGCACGAAGGCTGCCGGCTGCTCCGGAGGGATTGCCGTGCCGGAGATTCGCTCACCATACTCCATGCCCGGCAG
>MWCA01000250.1 GCA_002069785.1 Lentisphaerae bacterium ADurb.Bin242
TCCGTCACGATATGCATATGGTACTTGTCCCGGAACGTTCCCAGAACCAGATCGCAGTACGCGGCCGCGGAAAGGCTCCTTCGTCGTCCGGACAGATTCCGGATTTTCAGGATCGAAAACTTGATGCTGCTCTTGAGCGAAACAAAAACGGTTAATTCCGAAAAAATTCCGCCCTCAAGATGCTCAAAAACACTGTATCCGAACCCGTGCCGCGAAACATAACGCGTTTTCCCCGAGGCGGGAAGCGGGGTTGGAGACCAAAACCTCCCGGTTTCTTCGTCGCGAATATAAAAGGCCTCTCCCGAAGCGTCCGTAACCGGATCGTTTTTCCACGGAGTCAGCCGGAACTCATGGGCATTCTCGCTCCAGGTATAGGCGTTTCCGCTTTCAGAGATCACGGTACCAAAATTCGGATTCGCGAGCACATTGACCCACGGCGCTGGCGTCCTCTTCTCGCGAGACGTCGTGATGACATATTCCCGTCCGTCCCGGGTAAATCCTCCCAGGCCGTTAAAGAAAACCAGATCCGTCCGCTCTCCAATTTCCGGGTCATTCTCGCCGGGATCTTCCCGGCGGGTTGGGACAAACGGAAGAGGGTTCACTTTAGGCTGTGTCATGTCTTTCAGTTGTTCCGCCAGAGTTCCGCCTCGATCCGAAATAATAATCCGCGCCACTGTCTGGATAAGAATCCGGTCTTCTTCCGATATCTGGTCGGACCGCCTCAGAAAAATACTTCCCTTCCGGCCTGTTTTTCCCTCGGTCGCGGCCGCAATCAGACTGCTGATCCTTTCGCCGAGAGAATCACGATAAACGGAACTGTCCTCATTCCAGATCACAAGATCCACAATCAATCCCTTCAACCGCCAGTAGGCGTGGGCCTGGATCATCTGCACCACAAGATCGATATTGTCCTGGTTCTCAATCCGTACGAGGACAATCGGGAGATCCCCCGAGATGCTGTAACCCCAAAGATCCGGCTGGCCCCTCATGTTCCGTCTCAAAACACTCGCGCTCGCCCGCCATGAAGGATTCGCATAAAGAATTGCGCTCGCCAGACGCCCGTAGAGCTGGGCCTCGGATTCGGTGGAGTTAATCTGCTGTAAGGCCACCTGTCCGTGAGTCCACGCCAGATTAAAAACGCGGTCCGCCAGATTTCGGTCCCTGTATTTTTCCATCAACGCATGGGCGGCTTCCCGGTTTTCACAAATCCCGGTCACGTAATCGACAACGGCGGATTCGTCCGGCTCCAGTTCGATCCGGCTGCGTATCGCGACAATCGGGTCAAGAACCGGACCTTCGCTGTCGGAAAGCAGTTCCCGATTCTCCATGGCTACGGGGCAGGCCACGGTGCGTCCCCTGCCTATAAATCGATTCCGGTCGGTTTCATAGGAAGCTCCCACCACCGCGTCTCCGTGGACCGCCATGAGATGCAGCAGAAGGGGAAAGTTTTCCTTGTCGGACCGGGGGCGGCGGCGACAGAGGATGGCCTGATGCGACCTGATAATTTCCGTTTCCACAAAAAGATTACTGAAGGCCCGGTGAGCCTGATCACTCGCGGCGTCATTCAAAACCACTTCGGCGTAGCTGGTCACCTCAATCACCCGCCGGTGGTGGGAG
>MWCA01000251.1 GCA_002069785.1 Lentisphaerae bacterium ADurb.Bin242
AAAGCGCGCAAACAACAGCAGCAGTTTGTCTCCCCAGATGATCTCGCCGGTGTCGCTGATCACACCGATGCGATCGGCGTCGCCATCAAAGGCAATGCCCAGGTCGGCTTTGTTTTCGGCCACCAGCCGGATAAGATCCGTCAGATTTTCCTCAACGGTAGGATCCGGAAAATGATGAGGGAAACGGCCGTCCGGCTCGCAGTAGAGGGCGATGGCGTCGCAGCCCATTCTTTCCAGAATGGGAAGGGCAAATTTGCCCCCGACGCCGTTTCCGCCGTCAAGGACAATCTTCAGTTTTTTCGACACGCGGACGGCGTTGAAGATGTAGTCCTGGTAAACCCCGGTGATATCCTGCGCCTGCGCGGTTCCCTTGCCGGAAAGATAACTTCCGGATTCCATGATGCTTCTTAATTCCTGAATTTGTTCCCCGTGAATGGAATCGTAGCCGACGCAGATTTTAAAGCCGTTGAACTCCGGCGGGTTGTGGCTTCCGGTGATCATGACGCCGCCTCCCGCTTCTAGGTGGCGGATGGAAAAATACAGCATGGGAGTCGCGCACAGGCCGATGTCGATGGTGTCTATTCCGGCTGCGTTCAATCCCGCGATCAGAAAACGGTGGTAGTCGTCTGAACTCAGGCGGCAGTCGCGTCCGACCGTCATGGTCCGGACATTGCGCTGAAGCGCGTACGTGCCGATGGCGCGACCCAGATTTACGATAAAAACCTCGTTGAGGTCCTTTTCAACGACGCCGCGCACGTCGTATTCGCGGAAAACATGTGGATTCATTCTTTCCCTCAAAACAAGAAGTTGCGCGTCCGGCCTTCCGGCGCCGTCCGCTTCTATACAATTTGGCCGGGGATGTCAATCAAAGAAGACGCGTCAACGGCGCTCCGGCCTCAGCCGTCGCAGGATCTCCGGGGCTTCCGCAAGCACCAGGTCCGCTCCCGCCTGCAGAAAATCCTTTGCCTGAAAGCGGCCGGTCAGAACACCGGCGGTCCGGGTCCCTGCATTTTTCCCCGTTTCGACGTCGATCGGGTGGTCGCCGATCATGACACAGCGGCTTGGTTTTGCGCTTAGTCTCGACAGAGCGAGATTGATCTGCTCGGGATGCGGCTTGACACGCCGGACGTCGTTTCGGCAGACGACCACCGGACAATAGTCCCGGATATCCGGAAAGACGGTCCGGACGGCTTTTTCGCAGTTGCGGGTGATAATTCCCGTCTGAAGGGAGGATTCCCTGAGTCCCTTGAGAAGTCCTCTGGTGCCGTCAAACAGGGCTCCGCTTTGCGCCGCGTCCACTTCAATATCTTCGATGATCCGGAAGGCTTCCCGCGAAAAGGAGGCCGCCCGGTCCTCTGAATGATTTCCAAGCAGGGTCTGAACTTCGCCGATCATTTCTAAAACAAACCGGTTTTGCAGAACCCGGGAGTCCACGCCGCAGCGGTCAATCAGAGAGGCAACATCCCGGCGCATTTGTTCAAAATCGATGTTCAGCCGGGCCAGCGTTCCGTCAAAATCAAAGATGACGGTGTCGATGGAGGACCGGTCGAAAGGAATAGGGGCCATGGGTTCAACGGTTTCCCGACGTGTAG
>MWCA01000252.1 GCA_002069785.1 Lentisphaerae bacterium ADurb.Bin242
AATATCTTTTGTTTTTCATGGCTTTTCCCTCATTTCTTCAGTCACGGAATTCTGAATGAATTTGTAAAACCGGCGCCTTGATAAGTCAAGACAAAACTTGAGCTCCCGGCCGACGGGAGGCACAAAGGCGAAAGCTGTTCGTCAAGGCGTTTTGCCGGGGCGCCGCGACGAATCTCCGTCATGTTTTGCACACCCCTTTTCCGCTTGACGGCGGACGGCTTTTCTTTTATGGTTTCCGCGGTTAAGCATTCGAATTCAGAAAGCGGCGATGCTCTCGGGAGTCGGATGGGGAAAACAGAACAGGATGTCTATGGATAAACGTTTCAGTGATCTGATTCTTGCGGCCATCAAGCAGAAAATTTCGGATCTGCACATCACGGGGGGGTATCCGCTGATCTTCCGGCGGGATGGCGTGATTCATTCCGATAAAAATGTGAAATGGACGCACACGGAAATCGACAAGCTGGTTAAGGAAATGCTGACGGATCGCCAGCTCTTTACCCTTAGAAAACGCTGGTCCGTCGATTTCGCGATGTCTTTGCAGGAAGTGCGGATCAGAATCAACGCGTTTTACACGACGCGCGGGCTGAGTCTGGCCATCCGCCTGCTTCCGGAAACGATTCCGGACGTGACCATGCTGAACCTCCACCCCTCCCTCAACCAGATTCGCGATCTCCGCAACGGAATGGTGCTGGTCTGCGGCAGCACGGGATCGGGCAAGTCGACCACGATCGCGGCCATTATTGAAGAAATCAACCGGACCCGGCCGGTCCATATCATCACCATTGAGGATCCGATTGAATACCGGTTCAAACCCAAGAAGGCGTTTATCGAACAGCGGGAAGTGGGCATTCACGTACCGTCGTTCAACCAGGGGCTGCTGGATTCCCTGCGGGAAAATCCGGACATCATCTTTGTCGGGGAGCTTCGGGACCCGGATACCATCCGGACCGCTCTTACGGCGGCCGAGTCCGGGCATCTGGTTTTCGGAACCCTCCACGCCACGGACGCGGAAGACGCCATTTACCGGATCAACAATTGCGTTTCCGGAGAGGGCCAGGAAATCATTCGCTATCAGTTTGCCTCCGCGTTTTCCTGGCTGATCATTCAGCAGCTGGTTCATATCGAGAGAGCGGGTTTTCGCGTGCCGGTCCTGTCCATTCTGCGGGGCTCATCATCGGTGCGGAGCAGCATCCGTGAAAACAAACTGACGCAGCTGGAAACGATCATGCATACCAGCAGGAATGAAGGCATGTTCACGATGGAACTCTACCGAAAGGAGTTTATCGACCGCCTTCCTTCCTTTAATCATCCCTACAAGAGTTTCGGCATGGGCGCGGATTCTTCCAAGGAAAAAGATTACATTTCTTCGCTGATCGATCCCAATGCCGTTCAGAACGTCGTTTATACCGCCAATCTTGACGACGCTCTGGTCAAGCCGAAGGAAAAAGGAAAAGAAGAAGATTGGCAACAATATGTTGTTCTGGAAGACCATGATGTTGATCTGAAGGATATTTTCGAGCAGTACGATCAATCCGACAACCGGTTCAATTCCAACGGCTCAAAAGACAAG
>MWCA01000253.1 GCA_002069785.1 Lentisphaerae bacterium ADurb.Bin242
TCGGACTGGAAAGCGAAATGGGCAAGGGAAGCTGTTTCACCGTCACATTCCCCAAGGTCGTGTATGATTGAATCCACAGCGCGTCCCGCCGTCTGTTTTCAATTCGGCGATATCCCCCGGAAACGGGAGAGGAACTTCATTCTTCCGCCTCCAGTTTTTCCCGGGTGGTCCACAGTCCGGCGGAAGGCGTGGAGATATAATACACTTTTTCACCGTCCGGCATTGTATTGAACCCGTTTTTCATTTTTGCCGGATCATACCGCCGGAGCGTTTCCGCGAGATCCGCATAACCGAAGCCGACGGAACGGATTTCTTTTTCTGAAAGATGCCCGGGGGCATACGTGATTTTAAAACGTCCCTCGGATGACCCGTGGATCAGATGGGCCGTGCCATGGGTCAAGTCCTGAAGCACCGGTTCTTTCTTCCACAGGTTCATGATGTTCTCCGTGCCGGAATACCCGTACGTCCGGATCAGGCGGTCCACTTCGGGCTGTTCTCCGAAGCGTTTCAGGCCAGGTGCGAGAATCAGGAGTTCTCCTCCGTCCGCCATTGCCATTCGGGTGCGATAGATTGCCTTGTTGGCAACCCACGTGCTGTAAAATTCATCGCCCTGCATCACGGCCACGACCTTTTTCAGCGGCGGAACGATGGTGATGTTTTGTTCCCGGGAAAGATTTGCCGCATCCAGATAAACGTCCAGATCGTCTCCGACGAAGACGCCCGTGTGGCGGAGCTGTCCGGCGGCGTCATAGGCCATTACCACCTCGAAATAAAAGTCCGGCAGTCCAGCCAGATAATCCTGTTCCGCCTTGTTGTAACAGGCCCGGAGCGGGGTGACGAGGCGGCCGAGATTCTTCTCGATGCCGCAGCATGCCGCCATCATGTGGGATGCGCAAATCATCGGCTTGCCGCCGAGACCGATGAAATAATTCTTGTTATGGTTTGCAAAACCGAGAACTTCATGCGGAACGACATGCCCGACATGGAGAATGAGGTCCCACTTTTCCTCCAGCAGACTTTTATTCACGCACACGGGGATAGCCCAGTCCGCTTTCCCGCGGGAAATTTCCTTCACGAAACCGGCCGGAACCGAACCGATCGTTCGGACCCCGTTTCTCCAGTCATGGACGTGAATTTTTTCCTCCGGAATGGAACCGAACATCCACCGGTTCTGCTCGGGCGTGTGGGGAAGATGCTGTCCCAGCGTCGGGATGACGTGAACATCCGCTTCTTTTGACAGGATTTTGTAGAATGCTTCGGCAATCCATCCCGCCCCGCTGTGGGCGCGGGTTATGTCCGGGGGCAGCAGAAGAACTTTCCCGGGGCGTGAACAAATCCGCGTCCGCGCCGTTTCGACCGCACGGACAACCAGTTCAAGCATCTTCTCGCGGGAAATATCGCCGGTTTCCTGAAACCAAGAAGGCATTTCTGAAAACTCCTTCCATCCGCATCGGTTCATTGTACTGCGAAATTGAAAGTCTGTAATAAGATACACCCGTCCGGGAACAATTGCAAGGGGTGGAGTCCGGCCGATTTTCAGAAGGGAGGAAACCGCGGC
>MWCA01000254.1 GCA_002069785.1 Lentisphaerae bacterium ADurb.Bin242
ATTCTCTTTGACAGAGCGGACCTGCCTGTCCTATACTTCGGGCCGCAGGAAAAAGGAGCCCTGATGAAATGCTTTGCCGTTTCCTTTTCCTGAACAACACCAGATGGCGACGCGTACTAAAGGAACGACATGGAAAAAAAGATGCAGGCCGCAGCGAAACAACCTTCCGGCGTTTTTGCCGACTGCGAACTGGGCTCCGGTTTTGACGAGGAATTTTTTCTTCTCAATTTCGGCACCCGGCTTCTCACCGCCTTTACCGACAGGGAAATTCTGATTGACATCGCTCTGGAAACCCTGGCCGATTTCTCCCGGGGACAAAGAATCGCCATCATGAGTCTCGACGAATCAGGCAAAACACTGAAAGTAGATGGTGCTTTTTATCAAAACCAATCCGTCCGACCGAAGGTGACTTTCCCCGTGGAAGGAACGGCTGCGGGAAAATGGATTTCCCAGAAAGCGGTCGGCGTCGCGCCGCTCACGCTGGAAGACGGAGTCCCCCTGCCCGCGGAGAGCGGACACGAGGGGGAAAACCGATGTCTGTGCCTGCCGCTGATCGGGTCTTCCTTCCGCCCGGTAGGATTGGCCACGATCGAAATTCCCACGGACTGCTGCTTTGACTTCTTCGAGGCGCAGCAATTGAGAGTCCTCAGCACGGCTCTGGCCGTTTCCCTGGAAAACGCGAAGCTTTTCTCCAGGGTCATCCACGACAGCCTCACCAATCTTTACACCCGGAGATTCTATGAAATTCGGGTGGAGGAGGAGCTCGCCAAGCTCAAGCGAAACAGCGGACACCTGTCCGTCATTCTTTTCGATCTTGACGAGTTTAAAAAAGTCAACGATTCTTTCGGCCACCTGACAGGCGACGAAGTTCTGCGCCAATTCTCCGCGCTCATGATGAACCACGTGCGCAAAGGATCCACGCTGGTCAGCCGCTACGGCGGCGAAGAGTTTATTCTGCTCATGCCGGATGCCCGCGTGGAGGAAGCGCTCCATATGGCCGAAAGAATAACCTCTCTGTGCGCGGAACATGACTTTGGAGACGACCGGAGAAAAATACGGATCACCGTCAGCGGCGGTGTGGCGTTCACCGACCATACCCAAGCCGTTTCCCCTGCGGAGCTCTTCGAAAGGGCGGATCAGGCGCTTTATGAAGCCAAACACAAGGGGCGAAACCGCGTTGTCGTCTGGAAAAACAAGAGCGCACCACACCGGATATAACTCCGGAGCGCCGCCGATTCCGGGAGAGCTTTGCAAAATACTACAAATCGAGTACCTTTGTCATACCGAAGCAGGCCGGTATCCAGTATGATCAAGTATTTCCTGGATTCCCGCCCCCGACTTCACGAGGGCAGGCTTCGCCGGAATGACGTAAAATGAAGTTGTGCAGGTCTCTCCGGATTCCCGCCATCGCCGGAACCGCACGGGGCTTTTTGTGTGCCGGATATGAATCAAACCATCCGTAAATATCTATCGAGCCTGGAAAATCTTTTTTCCTTTTCTCCCGCGGACGCACAAGGCGCCGCCGCCCGTTTCCACGAGGAGATGAAACGC
>MWCA01000255.1 GCA_002069785.1 Lentisphaerae bacterium ADurb.Bin242
GGATCGATCTTCCGGCATTCCGGACATTCGCACCAGCCGGAACCGTCGTTATTTCCGATGACGATCAGTCCGCGGGCGTCCGGATGGGCCTGAATAACAGCAAGCAGACTTTTCGTCATGCGGTCCAGGACTTCCGGATTGCTGGTGCACGGCTGGTATTTCTGTCCATCCAGCTTGATGCGCTTGCCGTTGATCATCGGGAAATATTCCGGATGCTCGGCAAAGAGCTTGTCCACCTCCGCCGGCTTCGGATATTTGCCGCCGAAAAGCAGGGGAGTCAGGACGTGACCGCCCGTGGCGACGGCCTGTGTTCCAAGCTCATTCAGATGAGCGGTATTCTGCGGGAAAGCAGAATATGGTGCAAGGGAGGCGGTCGGCTGCATGAAGTTCCGCACCTGCCATTCACGGGTCAGAAAATACGGCCGGTTGACATAGCAGCTGTTGAAATTCATCAGACGGAGCGGCAGATAGGGATTGCGGACCGTGCTTCCGGCAGGGACGGAAATCGTCTTTTTCACCTTGAAATATTCTCCGTCGTCGCCGGGAAGAATCCAGCGGATGCCGCCGTATTCCTTCAGAATCTCATAGCACCCGTAAAGAGCTCCGAGCTCATCGCCGCCGATGATGTACAGTCCCTTCGGGCCCGCCTTGATCGCAAACCCGTTTTCCCGGACCGCCGCGCCATCGATTCCGGAAGCCGCCAGCAGTTTTCCGTCTTTCTTCGTTCCCACAAAGACGTTATAGAGTAACGACGCTTCCCGGTCGGAGACTTTCACCTCTTCTCCCTGCGAGATTTTCCGCAGGAAACGGCTGAGCTCGGATGCACCGAAGCGGACCGGAGCCGGAGCTTCCTTTGCAACGACGATGTTCGAAACCGCCTTTCCGTCCCGGATCAGGTCAAAATCTTCCGCCTGCAACATGAAAAGCGCCGCAGCCGACAAAATCCCCGTAAGTAGAATTTTCTTCATTGCCGTTCCCCTTGTTTCATAAGAAATTGTTTCTGTTAAAAAAAAGCGAAGGAATCGATGCGTTGTCCGCCCCGGCAGAATGAATCAGGTTCCAGCTCACCCGCCCGGCCCCCCTGTTGACCGCATCAATAATGCTGTCGCACAAACGGGCGGGTGAATGCCTCTTCAGTCCACTTTCTCCATTTCGACCGAATGCGCACGGGCTTTCGCCTTTGCGCCTCCGGAAACCTGAATATACAGATAACCGGCCTCCCCCGGTTTCGTTTCGAACTCGAACGGGAAGGTCTGCGGTTCGGCTTTCAGTTCAAACGGGCCGAAATCCGGAAGACGCCTCTTGTGAGGCTTTCCCTTTTCGGTGAAAGTGCTCAGATACGCGGTCAGGGTCCCTTCGCCCGACGCACTGATCTTCCCGGCGAACTTTCCTCCTTCCGGCGGAAGGGAAAGATAGTGCCAGAGCAGATTCGTGAACTCGATATGATTCCGGTGATCCTCCGTGGTAACCAGTCCGGCGGAATGACCGCTCCAGAATTTCGGAAAAGTCGGTGTTGTCAGAGTAAGGTCTTTCCGGGAAGGACC
>MWCA01000256.1 GCA_002069785.1 Lentisphaerae bacterium ADurb.Bin242
TTCGTATCCGTTCCAGTGAATTCTATCCGTTCTGGCAAAGGAGGAACAGGTTTTCACTCCCGGAAACTCTTCCTGTATGTCCGTGTTCAGGGGGAGAACCTGCCGTGTCCCGCTTGCGACCGGTTTTTCGTAACGTTCCAGCAGGGAAAAATAATCGGCGGGCAGCACGTTCCAGTCTTTGAGTTTGAATTCGGGATTCCAGGCGACGGCGGCATTCAGAATATAGCCTCCGCGAAGGGCAGGGGAACGGAAAATCCAGGGAAGCTGCATCCAGGTGGTTCCGAGCGTTTCATTCAGTTCCAGTTTCCGGGCGGCGGAAAAGAAGTCCTGAATATTCTGCGGGGTGTACCATGTAACCGGAACGGTCTGAAAACCGTCCTTCCGGAATTCGGCAAGGCTGTCGTACGGGGGAGCGGCGCCGTAAATCCAGTCCAGAACGACCATGTCCCGCGGAATGGCTTCCCTTGCCCGGTAGGTGTTGAACGGAGCGCCGCCGTTGGCTCCGGCGCCTCTGGCTTTGAGCATGTCCCCCCATAAATAAACCTTCCGCACGCCTTTTTCTTTGAGATAGCGGTTCCAGAAGATCAGATTTTCCCGGAAAAGAATGTCCGGTTTCACATTTTTCGTTTCCGGCGAAACCCCGATCAGTCCATGGGACAGCTCGTCATGGGTGATGTTGAAAGCCTTGACAGGCGCGCCTTCAAAAACCCGGAAAATGTTGTCGTAGATTCGTTTCATCGCCTCGATGGCGCGGGGATTGCGCACATTCAGGTTTTTCGCATTGGCTCCGCCGTCTCCCAGATATTCGTTTCCGGGGATTTTCGTCAGGAAGCCGAGATGGGAATAAGCGGTGTGTTCGGGGCAGACGTCGAATCCGTTATCACGCATTTCTCCGACAACCCGGTGCATTTCCTGTCCGGTCAGCGTGTCTTTTCCTCCGCCCAGCGAAGGCGCCTCCGGATTCTGCACACGATGTTCCATTTTAAGCCATAACCGGTTGTAGTTCATCAGGGAGGCCATTTCGACAAGAGGCTTCCATGGACACGGTCTGTACGGAGCGCAAAGCTGTATGCCGCGGATCTGGAAAGCCGGATAATCCGTGATTTTCACACATGGAATCTCCGGTTTTTCTTCCATGAGAAGAAGTTTAATCAGGGTGTTCATTGCGTAGGACGCGCCGATTTCCGAGGCTGCCTGAATCTTGATTTTTTCCGGCGTTGCCGTCAACTGATAGGCTTGTTCCCGAAGAGATGGCATGGATTGAGCCGGCCGGGCGTCCCGGAACCCGCTGTCGGCGGAAGGCATGAAATCGGGGAAAATCCGGATTTGAATGGTCCCGTCCGGGGACTCTTTCAAAGATGGTTTTCCGAAGCGGCCCTGAAGGATTTTATTCAGCAAGGCCAGGCGGTTCCGGAGGAGTCCCTGTTCCGGAATTCCGGAAATCGAAACATTTTCCAGAGAAAACGCTCCATCCTCGAACCGGATTTTCCGGGGGACCGGATAAATCGCTCTCCGATA
>MWCA01000257.1 GCA_002069785.1 Lentisphaerae bacterium ADurb.Bin242
TGATTCAGCGCGACATTTCCCGCCTGCTCAACACGGACATTGCGCCGGCCTACAGCCTGATCAAGCAGCTGTTGCGCCTGTTTCCCGTGTACTTCAGCGAAATCGGCGCGGAGGGAGAACTGAGGGACCTCACCACCCGTGTGGACGAACTGTCCTGCCGCAACGACCGGCTGGTCGATTTTTTCCGCAAGCAGTCCCACGTGGAGAGCAACAGCCTGCTGGTTGAATTTATCGAGGATATGTTCCGCTTCTGGGTTTCCGGGGACAAAAAATCCATCCGCAAGCATGTTCCCGATGAAATTTTCGATCAGGTGGCCGGCGAGGGTCCTTATTTTGACGGAATGCACCGTGCGCTGCTTTACCTCTTTCCCCTTGTCGGAAATCAGCCGCAGAACTTTCTGGAGTGGGACCCGGAGAGAATTGCCGCGGAGATTTCCCGGATTCAGAATGTTTCCGAAACGGACCGGGAGCGCGCGTCGCTGATGGTCCGCATTTACCAGTTGATCTACAAGAAATATCATCCCCGCTATCATGATCTGCTCACGGACCTGGAGACCGCCGGCGTTTTTGCCGCGCCGGACCTTTCGTCGCTGAAGCGATCGCTGGCCGAAAAACACCATTACCGAAGCCTGACGCTCATTCTGAAATGCCTCGGTTCGCTCAAGGCCCGCATTCTCTCCGGGAAAAAAACCCGGTCGTTTGAAAACATTTACTACAAAAGGCACATTGCCGCGGGCATTCCGTCCATGTACGGAACCTACCACGAGGAGAAATTCGACGCGCTGGGGCTTTCCCTGCGCCTGGAAAGCCTCGCGGGCATGCTGTTTGAAGAGCTGATCCAGTCCCTGAATCTGCAGTTCATCACCAAGCGCACCATCATCAGGATTCACACCTATCTGTGGACCTATCTGACCGCGCTGGATCTGGAGGGAATCTCCACCGAAGGACTGGTGGCCAAGGTGCGGTTCATCACCAGCGCGCTGCCCATCAAGCAGTTTTCCATGGAGCAGTACCTGGATATTTTCCGGTTCATCTCCAGGGGCATTCAGGACGTCATTCGCGACTACTACATCGACGCGCACAGCGTCAATCTGCCGGTGATTCTCCGTCAGCTTCAGGCGCGGGCGGATCAGACGGGCGCCGCCGCCGGCGGGGCCCTTCCGGATCAATTCATCTATCAGCAGTCGGAGAATTTTCTGCGCGGCGTGATCTCTTCCGCCTTTGGACTGCAGGTGCTGGATAATTTTGTCCACACCGTCATCAAAACGCTCAACGCGGAGCTGGAAAAATTCAAGGACAACAAAAGAATCGTCAACCTTCTGATGGATTACAATCCGGACCTTGCCGTCTCGCCCCTCTACGGCAGGAATCCGAAAATGGACAACCAGATTCTGCTGGGCAACAAGGGCTATTTCCTCAAGAAGCTCGTCTCCTTCGGGTTTCAGGTGCCGCCGGGCTTCATCATCACCACGGAAGTGTTCCGGGGATTTGACGCGGTCTATGGGTACAAGTACATT
>MWCA01000258.1 GCA_002069785.1 Lentisphaerae bacterium ADurb.Bin242
GTCTGGCCCGACCGCACTCCCCATCCGGCGTTTTACGAATTCAAGAAGCTCGCCCAGCCGGTCGCGTTCGAGGCGGTCAACCTCAAAGCGGGCGTCATCCGCATCCGGAACCGCCGCTATTTCACGGACCTTTCGGACTGCCGTCTGACATGGGAGCTTTCCGTGGACGGAAAGAAAGTCTCGTCCGGCGGAATCACCCCGGAAATGAGGTGTCCCGCGCGTGAATACATGTCCTGCACCATCGACGACCGCATTCCCGGAGAAAAAGATCCCTCCCGGTTCATCCAGCCGCGGCGGCGTCCGGTCTATGAAAAGGGTCCGGGGCTCTATTACTCGCATGAGGACCTGAATGCGGAATTCTTTCACCTCCCGTATGAACTCCCGGAGACGATGCCGGGACAGGAGGTTTTCCTCAAGCTCACCGCGTCTCTCGCCAAACCGCGGAAATGGGCCGGGGCGGGCCACGAAACCGCATGGGAGCAGTTCAGGCTGGAAGTCGGTCCGGTACTCCGTCCGGCGCCTCTTCCCGAAACGCCGTCTCCTTCCCTCCGCGGAGGGAAGGAACCCTCGGTTTCCAACGGATGGACGGTTCTCTCCTCCGGGAAAACATTTCTCGCGGCCGGAGGCGTGCCGCTGATTCTCGGAACGCCCTCGCTCAACGTGCTCCGCGCCCCGCTGGACAACGACGGAGTCCGCCTCACGGACTGCATGCCTCTCAAGCGCTGGAACGACAAGGCCCTGTATGAGATCGGGCCGACGGGCGGAGACGTCGCCGCCGCCGAAACGCCCGGCCGCGCCGCGCTTATCTTCGACGCCGACTATTCCACTCCGGCCGTGAAGTCCGGAATCCGTCTCTTCCAGAAATACGTTCTCGACTCCTTCGGGATCATTCACGGCGAAGCGGTCTTCCATGTGAGCGCGGAACTGCGCGACCTGCCCCGTCTCGGCCTTCTCTTCCTTCTGCCGGGGATCTTTTCGCGGGTCACCTGGTTTGGGCGCGGACCGCATGAAAATTTCCGGGACCGCAACGCCGGCGCGCCGGTCGGACTTTATACCGCCACCGTCGAGGAGATGCACGTCCCCTACATCAAGCCGCAGGAAAACGGCAACCGGACAGACGTCCGTTTCCTTGTGCTTTCCTCGGAGGCGGCGGAAGAAAAACTGCTCGTCACCGCGCCGGACATCCTGGAATTTTCCGTTTCACGCTATTCGATGAAGGAGCTCGCCTCGAAGAAACACGATTCCGAACTTGTGAAGTCGGATTGTGTTTTCCTCAAGCTCGATTTCATGCAGCGCGGAGTCGGTTCCGTGAGCTGCGGTCCGGACACCCGTCAGGAATACCGTACGGAATCCGGCCGGTTCGTTTTCCGTTTCAATCTCTGCCCGTTCTCCGGAAGCACGGCGAAGATGCTGGAGAACGTCCGGTCCGTCTACTGACCCGTGATCCAGACTACGAGGGTTCTTCCGTCCCGACGGCGGGAGGAGGAAAAAAAGCTCTTTTCAAAAGGACTTCCCCT
>MWCA01000259.1 GCA_002069785.1 Lentisphaerae bacterium ADurb.Bin242
CTCCATAAAGACTTCCATTTCCGATCCGGTAGGGAAAAGACCTGACGGCGGCTCCACTGCCCCGGCTGTCCGGAATGTGGTTCATTCTGACGGAATCGTGGCAGTCGAGGAGAAGATTCCTGAGCCCGAACCTCCCGCAAAACAGAACATTGAGACTGCCGGAAAAATGCCGGAAGACGTTCCGGTTGCTGTTGCCGAGGAAACAAAAACCGCTCCTTCTCCTGTTGTAATCCAGCAGGAAGCTCCTCCGGTTGTCAAACAACCCGAAATCCCGCCGGAGGAAGTCGCGTTCAAAAAAGCGATAGACGACTTCATTGCCGTCGATATAAAAGACAAATCGCAGGATGAGCTTTCAAAACTGAAGTCGGATATCGAGGAATACATCGCCAAACCGGAGAACAAAGCGCTTTCCGGCAAGCTCGTGAATGCGGAACTCAAGGACGCCGTAATCGCAAAAATAGCCGCCATAAATGAAGCATCCATGAAAAAAGCGGCTGAAAAACAGCATGTCGAACCGGACATTCCTCCGGCGGCGAAAGTTGCCGCTCCGCAAGACGTTCCGCCTGACCCTGACGAAGGTACCGATGAGTTTAATCTCATGCTTTCGGCTTCCGGTTCCGTTCCGTCCGAATTCGCCGCTAAACTCGCCGGATGGAGCGGAAAATATTCAAACACACTTCCTGAGCTTGCCCGGGAAGCCGAATTTTTCAGGTCTGCGGCAATGAAGTATATCCCATCGAAAGATATAGTGATGACGAATCAGGACATGGTGAAGGGGTATCCGCTTCCCGGCAATCTTGCGCCGGGGCTTGTGATAGAATCCTTCAATTCCAAGGGCATCAAAATGACGAGTTCCGACGGCGGGGTGAAAGTCGGGACGACTATACAGTTCCAGCTCATGAAGGACGAGGACTATTCGGCTCTTGTCAGGGCTGTTTTAGCCTCGGACAGGAACAAGTTCCTCTCGCTGATTCCCGATCACCAGAATGCAGTCATCGCCTCCTGCATACTTGCCGGAGATGCTGTTGCCGTGCGCCGGATGCTGGCTTTCCGCGAAGCGCAGGAACAGGACATAGCGTTTGCCGAAGATGCAATCAGACTCATGAAAGATTCTCGGGCCGAGGCGGACGCGCTTAGGACATGGAAGAAGATAAAGTCCATGAATACGGATACGCAGGGGCTCGTGATATCGGAAATGCTTGCGGCGTTCACGGATTCATTTTCGAAAACCGGATTCTTCGGCAGACACGAATCCGAGATCATGAAAATGAAGAAATCCTTCCCGAAACACGACCTTGAAAGCCTTGCCGAAGCGGATGTCGCGGCTTTGAAAGAGATAGTCAAGCCGGGCAGCACTTCGGCGTTGTCAGGATTCGCAAATATCTATGCACGCTGCTCGGAATCACGCGCAGTAAGCGCGAAACTCAAAAGAGAACTGTCCTCCATGATGAATGAGATGGTCGCTTCATTGAGGCTGAGAAAATCGCCGGTGATGCC
>MWCA01000260.1 GCA_002069785.1 Lentisphaerae bacterium ADurb.Bin242
CACCGTTTTTTGTGTGCGCGGGGGCGCCGACCCGGGACCGGATTCCCTGCGAAAACTCCATCCGCCGCAGAGAACCGGCGCAATCGGAACCGGCGAAAACGGGCCCCCTTGTCGATTAAAGCCCCGTCTGCTGTTTATCCTTTTCGATCTGCTCAAAGAGTGCGGCATCCGCGGTGGATACATTTCCTTCCACCCGGCCGTCATCCAGCACGTTTTCACGCTTGGTGGCAAGGAAACGGAACATTCTCATCAGATCGACGGTTCCTCCAATGGAGAACCAGACCGTGGAGACCACTGCGATAACTACGGCGACCACAATATTCTTGATGAAGAAATAATAACCCCACCATTCAATCGGCCACGCCGAGAAGAAGTTCCAGACGACCACAGCCAGGAAACAGAGCACGAACCCGTATCCGAAACTGTAGATGAACACGGACCACGCCAGAATTTTGTCTCCTCTTGTATAATTGGAGTCGATGCCGAGAATCTTCTCATTGAAGAAGGTTTTCAGGGTCAGCCCCTGCTTTTTCAGATTTTTGTCCGGATTGTCACTGTAGATTCCGCGATGCAGCAGACGGTCCATATTGAACGGCTCTTTACAGGTGTACAGGGAGATCGCCACATAAAGAACCACTGTGACCAGGTTTGCAATAAACGCCACTTCCGCCGAGTTGATCGGGAATTTATGCGGAGACATTTCCCACACGATATACGGATGGAACGGGCCGGAAACGGTCCTCAAAAATCCGTCGAAAGCCGAAGTCCATCCCATGTATTCGATGAACGGATACACATGGGAAACCCAGATCTGCTGGAGGATGATCCCCGCGACCGCGATGAGCGCACCGCTGATCAGGGCGGCAAAGGCGCCCGCGGTCGTTCCGCGTTTCCAGTAGAGACCCAAGGTGATGACGACTCCCGCTCCCGCCCAGATCGCTCCGGTGATTGCGAAGAACATCAGGATGAAGTCCACCTGGGCGAAATAGTAACTGAAAAACATCGCAAATACGCAGACTCCGGTGATCGACCAGCGGAGCGCACGGATTTGTTCATGAGGCGTAAAAGCTTTCTTGCGGAGGGGAACCACAAAGTCCTGCACCACGATCGTACCCCAGCTGTGCATGTAGGTGGTGTCCGTGCTGATCATCAGGAAGATCATCATGGCACAGAAAATCCCGGTGATTCCGATCGGGAAGATATCGCGCAGCGCCATGGAGACGGACATCTGGTTGTAGATCGTTTCGAAGGTCTGCGCACTCTTTTTCCCGCCGGGGATTTCGGAAAGCTCTTTTCGGGTCGCGGCCACATAGGGATCCACGGCGGTTTTGTCTTTGATTTTCAGCTGATCCAGTTCCTTTCTCTGGTCGGGAATGTTCTTGTATTGTTCCTGAAGTTTTGCCCTGACGGCGGCGTGTTCCTTGTCCGGAAGAATATCGGCGATTGTTTTTTCCGCCAGCTGGGTGCGGACTCGGCGGGCATCTCCGGAAAATTGC
>MWCA01000261.1 GCA_002069785.1 Lentisphaerae bacterium ADurb.Bin242
TAAAGTCTTTTGCGTGGTGATCGACAAGCCGATTCATGCGGGCGAATTCGGACGTGCGGTTGTTTCCGGCGTGGCGGCCGTCAAGCTGATTCAATATGGCGGCGTCGCCGATTCGGATTATGCCGTTCCGGACCCCCATGCGGCGGGATGCTTGAAAACGGCCGAAACCGGTCCGTTCCGCGTCCTGTGGAAAGGCGAGGTCTCGATGGAAGCGATTTACGTCTATGCGATCGTCATTTTCGGAGCGGATTCGGGCGGGAAGCGGTATGAATACAACGGCCCGTTCAAGGTGACCGTTTCGGAGGATTGGACGCTGGCGGCCGCGGCGGGATTCCTCAACCGGAACGGCGATTTTCTGACCGTCCCGGAAAATAAGGCGATCACGGCGGAAACCGGCTATCTGTGCGTCTGTTCTTCCATCGTGGACAAAACTGAAACATGGACGAAGCCGACAATCAAGTTTGCGACTCCGGGGGCGACGGCGTATCCGGTTGCGTATATTGCCTGCGTGAAGGATGAGACTGGAAAAATCAAATCGGTTACGGTGACGCAGCCTTTGATCGTGGCTCAAATTACCCAGACGAAAGATTGCCCTGTCGCGGTGACGGCGGCGGAAAGCGGAAACTGAAATGACGGACGAAGAATATTATTACAAAAATGAACGTCCGGGTGGTTCCGGCGGAAGCGGGTCCGGAGGCGGAAACAGCCCCGGCGGCGGGTCCGGAAACTGGGGCGGCGGGTCCGGTGGCGGAATGGGCGGCGGTACGGATGGAAGCGGCTGGGGCGGCCATCAGTGGGGCGGTGGCAGCGATTTCGACGGAAGCGGGTCTGGCGGAGACGATGATGATTCAAATCATTTTCCGGATCCGGAATGGCTGTATAGATTCATTAATTCCCCATACCTGAAAACGGCCAAAGGGAAAAAAGGTGTTTATGAACCGGTTCCGTCAACCGCCACATTGGCGCAGTTGGAACAGTGGGGAAAACGCTGGAACCCGGAAACGAAAGATTTCAGCGGCGACCAGAAGCAAGCCGGATGGCGCGGGATGATCCCGCTGCCGGATGGAGATATCATGACGGAATATTCAGCCGGAATCGAAATCGACGGAAAAGAAGTCGAAGTTCCTCTGATTGTTCCCGCCACAACGGATGAGGAAATCGAATTGCTCCGGACTTCCCCGAAGACGATTCCGGATTCGATTTATGGCCGCGCGCGGACATGGGCCGAATACCGGATCGGAAAAGGGAAAAGCCCGTTCTACAATGGGGACGCGGAGGATGAGCCGCTGCGGAACATCTACCGGATCCTTGTTTCCACAGTCGCCGCGCCCGGAACTATCCGGACGGCCGGAAAATACATCTTGACCGGGTCGCTTTCCTGCAAGGTGGTTCCGATGATTTTCTTCATCGATGGAGACGGGGATCACAAGCATTCCAACTGTGTCCTGTGCGTCTCTTCAGATGAGACCCGTCCGCT
>MWCA01000262.1 GCA_002069785.1 Lentisphaerae bacterium ADurb.Bin242
GTCCAAAGCCGTCCGGCGTTATCGGTAAAACTTTTCATGAAATCTTATTCCTTTTAAAGAGAGGTTTACGTCCAGCTCGGCGCACGGGTGGATGCGGTCGGCTTCGCCGTCACGGAAACGCTCATCGCCTCTTCCAGCGGCTGTTCCACCGAGAACCCGGTGATCGACCAGTCCGCGTCAAGACCGTGACCGTCGCCGTCCGTCACAAACAGCGCCAGCGGAGTGTTGGAAAAATACGCCGTCTGAAACGCGGTAAAGTCCGCATCCTCCGTGTCGTAAATCATGCCAAACTCCAAACTTGCTTCTTTCAGCGTCGCCACGGACGCTTTCCATCCCTGTGTCGCACGGGTGGTCACATCGGCGTCGCCGGATTCGAGGTTGAGTGTCAAATCTTTGACGTTGGTAACCTCGGTCGCGCCGGTCGATCCGGCGGTTCCACGAAGCAGTTTTGCATCGAGGCCAAGTACAATTGCCATAAGAAAAACTCCTTGAAATTTATGGTTTTACACTGTCCTTCCACAGCTTCGGCAACTGCGGAAAAACTTTAATAAGCGTCGGTCCCATGAGTGCTCTTTTCGGGTATTTGCGTCTGCGGTACATGCCGCCGAATTCGTGCGCCGTCATGGAAATTCCGATAAGGGATTTCGCCGGACCGATGACCACCGCCATGCGGTGTTTTTCGACGCCGAAGAGAATCGAACGTTTAAGCAAACCGCGCCGGGTATGCGGCGGCGTTCCCGGTGACGAAGATTTGCTGGAACGCGAAACCGCGTTCCGTGCCGCCTTGCGGGTATATGCCCCTGCCGAACGGAGCGATTTTACTCCGCCTTTTTGAACCGCCTTTTTTACCGCTTCGTCATCGAATTCGACCCGGACTTTTGCTCCGGTCACGCTTTCACCAGTTTGAACGTCAATTCAATTACGCTGGTGAATTGACCGCGTTCCCGGAGATGTTCCGGGCTGTAAATTGGATTGTAAGCAACGCAGACGCAGGTTGCTCCGGCGAGTTTCCTGTTCAAAAAGCCAAGCCCCAATTCCTCGACGAACCGGAGCATATCGTCCAGCCCGTCCTCGTCGCAGCGTTTCAAAACGCCGATCTGAACTTTCGGCAGTTCCTCGTGGGCGGCACGGGAGAGCGTCTTGTATTCGGTGGAAAGCGGCACGACCACCACGCGCATATCGTCCAAATCCCGCAATTCAAATTCCGGGAAAAAGGACACCTCCGCGCCATATTCCGAAAGTTCGGCGGCAACCGCTTCCGCCACATTCAATACTTCCGACATTTTTCACCTCCGCACAAATTCCATGACGATGTTTCCGACTGCCGCCAGCAGCGCAATCAGCGCTGCTCCCAATGCGGACATCATCGTCTTTTGCATGTCGGCGGCAGGTTTGCACGGCGGATAGTGATGCTGTCCAGCCTCAAAATGCATTTTTATCATGCCTTTA
>MWCA01000263.1 GCA_002069785.1 Lentisphaerae bacterium ADurb.Bin242
TCGGTATCTCCCGGTTACCGGAGTACATCCGCCGCAAACGGGGGCAGGACGAAGGAAGCCTTGTGCGTTTCGGCGCTGTAGTACCTGACTTGATTGTCAAACCCGGGTGGCGGTGAACGGCGCGGAATCCTGAAGTCATGTGCAAAACCGCCCAAAAAGACGCCGAGAGTCCCTCCCGGATAGGTGGGAACGGGAAACCAGCAGTAGGAGACGGACGGGAAAACCTCTTTCATCAATCCGGCGAAGGATCTGAAAAATTCGAAATGGACGATAAAAGATTCTCCCTGCGAAATAAAAATGCCTCCGGGTCGCAACGCATTTTGGATATCCTCGAGAAAACTCTGCCGGAAAAGGGCTTCGCCGGGGCCGATCGGATCCGAAGCGTCCGAAACGATGATGTCGTAGAAACCCCTGCGCTGTCTCACGAAAACAGCGCCGTCGTCGTAATGGATGCTCACCCTGGGATCGGAAAGCCCGCATGAGAGGGAGGGGAGAAATTCACGAGAGGCGGCCACGACGTTTCGATCTATTTCACAGAGATCAATGTGCCCGACGCCGTCATGCTTGAGCAGTTCCCGGACGGCACCGCCGTCGCCGCCGCCGACGACCAGGACTCGCCGGGGGGCGGGGTGGCAGAAAACAGCGGGATGGATGAGCATTTCATGATAGATGAACTCATCTGCTTCCGTGCACTGCACCCGGGAATCGAGGGCCAGCATTCTGCCGCAGCTTTCCGTTTCGAATATCTGAAGCAGCTGAAACGGGGTCTGCATTTCAAGGAGCAGGGATTTGTATTGGATGGACAGGGCGCAGCCCGGCCACATCTGGCAATGTTCGTAAAACCAGCCCGATCCGGAGAGGGGATTCCGTGAAAGTCCCATTAAAAATGTCTCCGGAAGGCAACCTTCATCCTGTAGGCTTCCGCGGAAGTCTGCGAAGCGATAAATTCGGCGGTATGCCGAGGGTCACGGTATCTTTCCGAAAAAATGTCGAGAAACGCCGACTTCTCCTCCGGGAAGAACATCCCGTTTATTCTGACACCCGCCGTTTCCACGCCGGCTGTGACGAATGTCCTTTTGGAATCCGGCAGGTGGGATTCGTTGAAAAATACCGCCAGATCTTCGACAGGTCCTTCGTGATCTCTGAGATATCCGCATAGTGCCCTCATGAAGGAATCCAGCTTTTTACGCCCCGCAAGGTCCAAGGAAATATCCGAAAGATCCATCATGAAAGAAATGCCGGATGCCCTGAAATGATTGAATTTTTCTTTCCAGCAAATGGTATAGTTCGAGTTCGCGGCTTCGTTTTCCGAAGCGTTTTTCTGAATCAGGGTGTTTCCTCGTACCAGGCCCCGTCCGATGTCGGAACGGATGATCATCCGGTCGGAGAAAAGTTTCTCCTGCAGGAAAGTGACGGCGGTGCCCAGATCGAGG
>MWCA01000264.1 GCA_002069785.1 Lentisphaerae bacterium ADurb.Bin242
TCCGCCGCCCCCGCCGGCTGGTTTGCCCGCCTGTAAAAATGCAGCGAGCCGAAAGACTGCACCCGGAGGCATCGGACATTCATGAAATAGCGGATCAGGTCGATGTCATGGCAGGATTTCGTCAGGAGCATGAAGGACGCGACCGCTTCGTTCCGCCAGTTTCCGCGTACATAGGAATGGTCCTGATGCCAATTTCCGACCGGCTCGAGATGCTGGAGCGAAACCACTTGTCCCAGTGCGCCGGAATCGATGATTTCTTTGATTTTCACGGCAAAGGCGGCATAGCGCAATACATGGCAGACCGCGAAAATCACATCCGCTTTCTTTACGGCCGCGACAATGTTCCGGCAAGCCTGCGGCGTGGGCGCCATCGGTTTTTCCAGCAGGATCGCATATCCCCGTTTTGCAAAAGCGACCGCCGGTTCCTCATGCATCGAGTCCAGCGTGCAAATCAGTACGGCGTCTGCGAATTTCGGAAGCGCCGCAATCTCCTCCCATTGCCTGAAACGCATGTTTTCCGGCAGTTCGTGCGCATCGGCGATTTTGTCACGGTGGAAATCGCGCGGATCGGCCACAGCGACCACCCGCGCCTTTTCCGGGAAACACTTCGCATATTCGGCGTAAGCGCCGCCGCGGCCGCCGCAGCCGAGAATAATGATTTTAACAGGAGACATTCCCCGTGAATTCCTTTCGTCCGGATTGGACTTCAGCTGATTTCGATGCTTCGGCGATAAGCCTTGAGCGTATGGTCTCGGAGATTGTCAAGCTGCCGGATTTTCCAGTGAAGATGATCCTCGTCACAGATATAATCCTGGCTCGGTTCCCAGCCGAGGCGGGAGTCCCGTCTCACCGGGGGAATGGCATCCGCGGCGTTCCGGCGTTCGGACGCGATCAGTTCCGCCATTTCGTCCAGAATGGCAAGCGCCTTGTCCTTCCGGTGTTCCGCTTCGAGTTTCTTGTTCAGAAGCCACCAGCGCTTTATGTGAAGCATGGTCAGGAAGGACCGATAGCAAAGTTCGATCGTCCCGGCCAGGTCGAGCGCCTCGTCCCGTTTTTCTTCCGGGACGTCCGGAAGAGCCGACTTCATCTCTTTTTGCGCCTTTTCCCAATGTTTCAGGGAGGCGGTCATGGTCCGGATGTCTTCGTGCACCCGTCGTCCGCACCAGCTCATTCCATCGATGTGTTCCGGCTGGTAGAACGGATGGATCCAGCGGCCTCCCACCGTTGATTCGGGCGTGGTCGGGAATTCGAGTTTTTGTTCCGTGTGGGGGTAGAGAATCGGATGGAAGATGAACGGATAAGCGGGCCCGCAGCGCAGCGGTCCGGCCTGATCGTCGAATCCGGGGGTATACGAATTCATGGCGTCGCTGACCGACTGGCAGGCGTCGACGATTTTCGGTGCGGCGGCGGTCCCGAAGTCG
>MWCA01000265.1 GCA_002069785.1 Lentisphaerae bacterium ADurb.Bin242
GCTACGACTTCCACCCGGAAGCGCCGCGGGCGGATCTTTACTTTGATCAGATCTACAAACTTCTGCGTCGTCATTCGGATTGTTTGCCGCTCTTTGCGGAAGGCGGCGGCATGTGGTTGATGCAGAATTTGTCTGCCTACACCGGTCCGGCGAGCTGGGATCCGGAAGAACCGATCAGTCCGATTCAGGACAATCCCGAACGGGGAATCATGAAGCGTCCTGCGCCGGAAGTGCCGCTTTTTCTGGAACATGAATATGTGGCGTTTTTTCCGCACAATGCCGATTATGACGGCGGTCCTTATTCCCTGCAGCGGCTGGGCTGGACGCTTGCGCATGGATTTGGTCTGAAATGCGGGATTTACGCGGTGCCCGCCCCCTACGGACCGGAAGGCGCCGACCGGATTGGCGATCGCAATCTTCTCCTGCAACGTTCGATCGCGTTGCTTGCCGAGAAGGTTCAGCCGTACATTATGGGAAAACGTCTGACCTCGTTTTCCGTAAACGATGGAGTTACGACTTCTGTTTTTGACGGGAGCCGTGTGATCTACAATCAAAGCGACCGTACGCTTCCGGTCGCTCTGGCAAACGGAAAGGCGCAGATCGCCCCGGAAGGCTTTGCCTTCCAGTCGGCGGACGGCAAGGTTTTTGCCGGTGTTTTTACGGAATTTGCCGGAGAGAAACTTCCCGCGGCGCATCTGGTGGTCTTGGAGGAAACGCCGGAACAGATTCGGATCTGGACGCCGATGAATGACGCTCCATTGACATTGACGATTGGGAAATACACGGTTGACATTCCTGCGTATCCGGCGGTGCGGGACAAGGTCATTCCCGGTGTGACGATTCAGCGTTCCACGGGGGATATGACGGCCGCAAAGGCGTTGCCGCCGAGCCCCCATCAGCGAATCAACGGCTACCCCGAGTGTCCGAAGTTGGAACCTTATGCCGAAACGATCCCGCTGAAGATTGACTGGACGGTCGGCAATCCTCTGCCGCCGGCGCTTCGTTCTCTTGAACCGTACCTCTGTTCGGAGGGGTTGGCGCTTTCCCGAAGCAAGAAATCGTACAACTTTGAATCGCCTGAGCTGAACTTTACCAAGAGCTTTTACTTGGAAATGGTCTTCCGGTGCGATGGGGAACCGGTTGATCCGGTGCAGTGGGGCGAAATCAATCTGTTGCGTCCGGAGATGTCCGGAACTCCGGCGCATTCGCGCAGAATCCATCTGCGTTATCATGTTTATCGGGACTGGTTCCGCTTTTTGCTGACGAATTCGCAGTATCGCTTTTTCGATCTGTGCGGCAAGGAGCATCAGATGCGTCCGGGGCGCTATTATCACCTGATCGCGCAGTGGGATGGCAAGGAGCAAAGTCTTACGGTCAACGGAAAAACAATTACTCAGCCGATGAAATTTCCGCTTTCTCCC
>MWCA01000266.1 GCA_002069785.1 Lentisphaerae bacterium ADurb.Bin242
CGGAAACCGCCAGCGGGAGAATTCGCGAAGAAAAAGGATCGAATCCGATTCCGTCGGAGATCATGAAGTGAAGGAAGCGGACCCGCATGCGTCCCGTTTTCGGGTTCACGTAATGCCGTATCCGGAGCGGCACGTCCGGCGGCGTGAAGAAGGCGCCGCCCTCCTCGCAGACGGCGCTGCGGTTTCCCGCGGAGAGTTCATAGTGTCCCTCGTAAGCCTGGGCGAAAATATAGAAGGGCGTGGTCTTACAGTGAAGATATCCGTTTTTTTCGACCGTGAAATCGTTGGCGAACGCGAGCTGGATATGGTGGATCGGGTCAAGTTTCATGAGATGCCTCCGAATCGTTTCCTCCTATTATAGTTTTACGGGAAAGCAATGTCAAATGGACAAATGGATATTTTTTTGGATTTTCAGCCATTTCCATTTTCCGCGCAGGGATTATACTATTCGTGAAGAAGAACAAAGGGAGGTTTTCCGGATGAATGCGAATCTGAATCCCATGGCGGGCGGCGGCATCCACCGCCTGAGCGAAACGACCGTGCGGCTGGCGGAAAAATATCTGACAGGCGGTTTTCGCGCGCGGCTGAAGGAATTTGAATCCGGCGGACAGACCCCGCCTTTTCCCGCGAATTCGGACATCCTGTTCATGCAAGTGGAAAATGTCCGGCGGCTTGCGCGGGAATCGAGGCTGGAAATCGTTCCGGAAGAACGTCTCGCGGGCGCCGCCCCGCATCTGGAAGCTTTGCGGCACTGTATTCCGGGAATGAACGGTGTTTCTTCCATCAGCCATACCACGGTGGATTTCGGGGACGCGGTCCGCAAGGGGCTTTCGGGACTCGAACGGGAGATTGCCGGACGTGTGAAAAAGGAATCCGATCCGGAGAAACGCCGCTTTCTCGACGCACTTCTCGACGTCATCGCTTCCATGCGAATCTGGATAAAACGATATGTTTCCGAATACCGTTCCCGTCTGAAATCAGAAACCAATCCGGAGCGTGTTTCCGTTTACCGTTCGATTCTTTCGAATCTGGAACGCGTGCCGGAAAATCCGCCGGAGACCTTTGCACAAGCGGTCCAGTCCTTCTGGAGTTTTTTCGAGTTCCAGCGTCTCTGCGGGAACTGGAGCGGACTCGGTCGTTTCGACTGGATCCTGGGCGGATATCTGGAACGCGACCTGGAGCACGGCGTCATCACGCTGGACGAGGCGAGGGAACTGGTGGCGCACTTCTGGATCAAGGGGACCGAGTGGTGTTACGGGCTGCGCGACGGCAGTCCGTTCCGTCCGGGCTCCGGAGACGCGCAAACCTATCAGAACATTATTCTCGGCGGGTTGACCCCGGAGGGAAAACTTGTCGAGAACGCCGTGACGCATCTGGTCCT
>MWCA01000267.1 GCA_002069785.1 Lentisphaerae bacterium ADurb.Bin242
GCTCCTGAACGAAGAAAAGTTCACGCCGAAATGGGTGTTCGCATCCCTTGTGACGGCGGCGCTCTGTTTCGCGCAGCTGATGATCAAGCCGTTCCCGGGGACGATTTTCATTCCCGCCGGGATGGTTTTCCTGGTATCGGTGTTTGTCCTCAAACAATGGAAACGCGGATTCGGAATGGCGGTTTTTCTGGCGCTGTTGTGCCTGATTCCCGCCCTGCTCTTCTGCGGCTACCGCTACAAGCGATGCGGCGACTTCAACTTCGCCTCGCTTTCCAGTTTCCAGATGACCTCCACGGCCATTACCCTGCTGGACCCCGCCGCCCTCGGCTCGGGCAAGATGGATTCCGAGGCGGAAAAGGCGGTCCGGACGGTTCTGAACGACACCCTTCCGAAAAACCCGGAACTGAAATGGCCGGTCCCCTTGCATGACCCCGATTTCAAGAACGAGGATTTCTGCACCTATGCCAACCGGCTGATGTATCACGACGGCCTCCGGAACGGCCATTGGCTGGACGGCGTCGACATGAAAAAGTATCCCAATGCGGATGTGGGAATCGAACTGGAATGCAAAAAGCTGCTGCGCCATCTACTGCCGTTCATTCCGAGGCAAAACATTTATGCGCTCCAGAAGACGTATCTGGAGGAACTGAAAGGGTATCTGAGATATCCGCGGCTGTGCGCGGAATGGTTCGCGGAACTCTCCCCGTTCGGCGGAAAACCCGTGCGGATTCTGCTGATGCTTTTCTTCCCGCTGGCGCTCTGTCTGGCGCTGCGGAAAAGAATCGGGTTCGATCCGCTTCCGCCTGGAATATTCTTCCTGATCGCGCTGATCGCCTCGCTGGGAACCCTTTCGACGTTCGTTCTGGTGACGCCGTTCATCGAGGTCCGGCGCGAGATGATCGGACTCTTCGGACTGTTCTTCGGCGTCTGGGGAATCATTGTCGGAGTCTGGTTCGGACTGCTGCTTCCGGCGGCGGTGCGTGTGCTGGAACTATTCAAGCAAACCCCGGACGTCCGGGAAGGAGTCCGCAAATGAGCGGTGAAGAGAAAAAGCTTTCTGTGATCCTGCTGTCCTATTACAGCGGGCCGCGCATCGAAAAGTGTTATAACAGGGTCCGGGAAATTCTGGAAAAGGAAAAGATTCCTTTCGAATTCATCGTGATGGACGACGGTTCCAAAGACAACTCCTACGCGCTGGCTCTGGCGCTCGAAAAGGCGCACGGCAACGTCAGGGCCTACCAGCTGAGCCGCAACTACACCAGCCACTATTCCATTTTCGCGGGCCTTTCGGTCTGTTCCGGAGACTGCGCCATGCCGATCGTCGACGACGAGCAGCAGCCCTATCATACCATCGTGGACATGTACCGTCTCTGGGAA
>MWCA01000268.1 GCA_002069785.1 Lentisphaerae bacterium ADurb.Bin242
ATCACCCGGCGGATTCTGATTCCATTTCCGGCACTGGCCGAAAAACGCGCGAACATAGTAGCATTCCTTCATGACGCTAGGCACCTGGCCCATCAGGTCGGAGCTTCTCTCCGGGCTTATCTGGTGGTCAGCGGCAAGTCGGACTTGAAGCGCCTGATCGAGACGGCGCGGCCGTCCTGTCCGCTGACCGTCCTGGAAGGCGAGACCTGGACGGAAGTTCAGACCATGTTCCTGAATGACATCTCCGAGAACGACATGGTCATGATGCCGATGGAGCGGCACACCGGGATTTTCTGGACCCCGGCCTTGGAAAAGCTTCAGGAAACGGTATTTTCCCGTTTCCCCGGGATCAATCTGGTGAGTGCGTATCCTTCCCTCCATTGGCAGAGTGAGGAGGCTCCTCCGGCGCTTCAGCCGCCCGCGTCGGTCAAACCGGACATCTTTTCGGCGGACATTCCGGCCGGAGCGGAGGGGGAAGCCGGTCTGGAGACAATGGTCCGGAAAGCCTTCGGAGAAGACCGCAAGGTGTTTGCCGATGTTGTGCCCGGCCTGGTCCGTTCCATGAACGCTTATCCGCTGGAATTGTCCAAAGATATCGTGCTGATTCATGCCCATTGCAAGAGCGTGTTCACTCCGGCGATCATCCTCGGGAGGTCGGAACGCGAGTGGCGTTTCCGCAACCTGAAGGGATCTTACCGGATACTGACCGTTCTGATCAGTCCGAAATCCGCTCCGACGGAACAGCATCTCAAGGCGCTTGCCGATCTGGCCCGGACCTTCCTCGATCCGAAGCTTTCCCGGAAAGTTTGTTCCGCCGCGTCCGCGGAAGAAATCGAGAAACTTTTCCGCAGCCTGTATTGAGGCGGCGGAGCGCCGATTCTGTTTTTGCGGAACGGAATGTCTTTTTGTTTCGGGATTATCCTTGAATCCCGGCGAATCAGTGATATATTACCTGACATATATGCAAGCCTTCCATGGAAGGCGGTGTTCCAATGGAAAGGAAAATTGAAACAGACAAAATAAATCGTCTTGCTCCAACGGCGGAAAGGGCTGGTTTCGAAAGAACCGTTCGAAAACAGCAAGATGTTGATAGTAAGGAAGTTTTGAAAATAGAACGGCTATTCTTTTTCCTCCTTCGGCGTTTCAACAGGAACGCAGGCGGACGGGATGGAATCCGTGGATCCGATCGGGATATGATTCTATTATTTGTTCGATACATTTTACAGAGTTGCGGTTTTTACAATCAGCCCGGATTCAGTCCGGGCGGAAATTTTGATGTTACTGCATAAGAATAGCGGAATCTGAAAGATTTTTGTAAACGATGATAATATAAGGGGTCCTGTATTTGACTGACGAGGAACAT
>MWCA01000269.1 GCA_002069785.1 Lentisphaerae bacterium ADurb.Bin242
ATCCACCTCCTTCCATTTCCGGTTCTCATGTTGCCGAAGCTTTTGACGCAGGGGCTGTTTCCACCGTCTTTTTTCCGGCGGACGTACGAGCACTGAACGTTCCTCTCCCCTTGAGTTTCCGGACGCTTCCCCGCAGAATCACCGTATAGGGAGAAAATACGACACGGTTTTCTTCCGGAAGAGCCCTCCAGTCGGCCGGAATCGTCAGGAGCCGGTCCACGGCCATACGCCCGATTTCATGGTAGCGGAAATCGGTGGTGGACAACGGCGGATCCAGGAACTTGCCGCCGGGATATCCGCAAAATCCCATCACGGAAACATCATCGGGGACCTTCAGGCGCAATTCCTTCAGGACATTGACGACCATGATCGCGTAAAAATCGGAGAAGCACACGAACGCGGTAAAAGGCGGAGGCTTGTGAAGAAGGAAGGCCCTCACGCACTCCCGGACGAGTTTATGATCATGGTTCACATTCAAAAGCAGTCTCGGATCGGGATTGGCTCCGACCTCTTTCAGCATCCGGGGATATTCCGCCGGCATGTAGCCTCGGGAGGTTTTCGAATTCGGATTGGAAAAGGGCATGACGGAAACGATGTTGCGGTGTCCCTCCCGGACCAGGGTTTCCACCGTCTGCCGGAAAGCAAGGCGTTCGTTGATCCGGATCATCGGAAAAAGTTCCTCCCGGCTCCAGGTTTCGTCCACATGAGGAAAAAGAACCGGGCACCGGACAAAGCGGCGCAGAGCCACGATATCTTCCGCCGTGTTCCAGGACATATAGTCCAGGTGAAGAAGCCCGGTGAAATTCTCCTGTTCGAGAAACGCCACAATCTGTTCGGGAGTCTGGCTCCGGAGGAACGTGGTGGAGATCTGTTCCACTTCGATGGAAAGCTCCTTCGCCCGCTCCAGGATGCCCGGCAGGATATAATTCCATGGCATGGACATTTCCAGATTGTCGGACATGATGACGAGAATCCGTTTCCGCGCCTCTTTTTCGGCGGTGAAGATTCCCTTGCCCCATCGCTGGACCAGCAACCCGCGCTCGCAGCACTCGGCAATGGCCTGCTGCAGCGAATTCCGGCTGATGCCGAACCCGGCGGCCATTGCGCGTTCCGGCGGAAGGGCGAATCCTGTCGGCGTATTCCGGCAGAAACGTTCCACTCCCTCGATCACCTGCTGGTAAATCGGCGTGGCGCTCTGGTGATTTATTTTCACTGTCTCATAAATATTGATCATTAGAACCTCTGGTATCTTATGGAACCACTGGAATCTCTTTGCATTATTATATGCGAGGTTCCAACAATAGTCAAGGGGTGAAAATAAAAAAAATCATTATTTTTCAA
>MWCA01000270.1 GCA_002069785.1 Lentisphaerae bacterium ADurb.Bin242
TGCCGGGGAAGGACTTCATTTCCGCTGCATATAATATACATCCGTCCGAAATCAAAAGCAAGACGGAATTTCCGTTTCGCCGAAAACCGGATTTTCCGTGGAAAACCGTATTACCGCAGCCACAAGTCCCGGATCTTCGAATTGTAGAACGGATTCCGGTATTCGGTCTCGATGTCCTTTTTTCTGCTCACCGGGACAACCCGCAGAGTCTCGTCCTCGCCGTATTCCTGAACCCGTTCTTCGGACAACACCGCGTCGAGCCAGAGCCGGGCCAGTTCCAGCGAGCCGGTTCCCCAGTCGCGTCCGGCTCCCGGAAAGTTTTTCCGGAGCAGCGAACCGCCGGCCGAACGGTAGCCGACAATGAAACGCTGTTCGGCCTCAAGAAGGCTCCGGTTTCCGTCTCCGCGCGTGACCAGGGCCGGAAACGGGTTCCGCATGGACTTGCCGGAATATCCGGTGCAGTCGTGCGCACCCCAGGCCCGGACCCTTTCCGGCATCCAGAAGTAAAAACGGTTCGCGCATTCCCCGCCCTCCGCGTAACCGTAGAACAGCAGTTTCTGCGGCTTCAATTTGTATTTCTTTTCGAGTTCGGCAACCGCACTCTTCAGGAACTTCCCCGACCACACTTCCGGCTCCCGGTATTTCGGTCCTCTGAAACCCGGAGAGAGAAGGAACGCCCCGTGCTTGTCGGCCAGCGCGTCGAACCGGCAGGTTTTCAGGGTTTTGCCGCCCGGCGCATCCCGGAATTCGCAGGTGTAGGGCAGGCTGTAGACGCTCTTGCCAAACTGGTCCAGCGCTTCGAGGGTGTAATAGTCCTCCCATCCCCAGCCCAGCCGGCCCGCCAGCACCTTGTCCCCGCCCGCGACAAAGTTGTGCCCGGTTTTCTTGTTGATGAATTCGACAACCGTGGCGCCAGGATCCGGCAATACGGCCAGCCGGACATGCGCGTTTTCAAGCACCATCAGGCGGCGCCCCTCCGCCTGCTCCTCGCGCGCCGCCACTTCGGCCCGCAGAGGCTGAACCGCCCATCCAATCGCCGCCACTAAAATCGCCGTTTCCAGATATTTCATCGTCTATGCGTCCTCTCGTGCCGTCATCTCTCGCGGCACACAGTGCCGCGCTACATGCTCTGCGTCAGGTCTTGCGTCACCGGATCGTGATGAACGTCCCGTTCCCCACCTTCAGAAGGGTTTCGTAACAGCCCATGTTCACCGTCTGCCCGTACGGAACTCCTTCAAGATCGCTCTTGTAAAAGGAGAACACGTTCGTCGTGCCGGTTCCCGCGCAGGGCGAGATGGATTTCAGATGATAGTCCCCCCGCGCCGGAG
>MWCA01000271.1 GCA_002069785.1 Lentisphaerae bacterium ADurb.Bin242
AACCGCCCTTGGAAATTCGGGAACTCTGGTATATTGAGCGTCAAGTATTCGCCACGCCACTCCGAAACATCCGGGTGCGTTGGTGACGATGCCGCATTTTCTCCAGCCGTCTTTGGGAGGTTTGACTTCCCATCCGCACAGGAGCGATAGGAATCCGGCAAAATCGCTTCCGCCGTCACCGCTGCTGAGGATGCCCGGCACGTTTTCAAAAACGACGATTCGAGCTTTTGTCCGATAAGCCAGTTTGACAAATTCAAGGGTGAGGTTTCCTCTCGGATCGGCGAGTCCCTTCCGCAATCCGGCCAGACTGTAGGATTGGCAGGGACAGCCGCCGACGAGCAAATCAATGTGTCCGTCATAGTCTGTTTCCTTTATTTTGGGGAAATCGCCGAGATTGGGTATCCGTCCGACCGGAGGCAGTTCGGCAATCTGCTTTTTCCAGCTCTCACGGAGCTTCCGGTCTTTTTCGTTGTGCGCCTCGGCAGGATCAAGCGGACGCAATGGGCGTGTCGCGCCAAACCGTTCGCACAGCACCGCCGATGGAAACGGCTCGACTTCGGCATAGAATTTTGCCGTCCATCCCAGCGGTTTCCATGCGAGGCTTGCCGCCTCGACGCCGCTGCATACGCTTCCGTAATTCATATTCTCTCCGATTTTTCATGATGGTTGATTTTGTTCTGTCCTATTTCTTTGCCAAAATCGGAAAAAACCGTCGGTCAAAATGACCTTTTTCAATGTTTTTTTCGGCTTTTTTGCAGATCGGAGAGTTTGACGGACGATTCTTGCGTTTGCGGAATGGAATACAATTCCCGTTTCCCTTTCTGCATATCGGAAAGCCGTCCCGTCATCGCCGTCCGCTTCTTCACCGCGCCGAATTCCGGCATGGTGCATCCGAGCATGGATGCGCAGACGGCACATCCGGCAATACAGTCCAGCCAGTGGTTGTCGTTTCGTTCGGGACGCAGTTTCCACTCGTCAACCGTCCGTCCGCGTCCGACAGTTTTTACGCGGTATTCCGCCGTCAAGTGTTCAGCTATCAACTGATGAAGCGCCGGATGCCGTCCATAGAACGAGAGGCCGCTCTTGTCTCCCATCGGCACGGCCAGTCTGGCATGGATGAACGATTTCCAGAAGTTGGAATCGAAAATCACATGCCGGATGGCGCGTTTTCCAGCCACGTTCGGCATCATCCAGTTGAAGCCCAGACGGTCGCCGGGTTGTTTCCGGTATTCGGTCATCGGTTTGGATGATGCGCCGACATATCTGCCGTGCGCCGGATAGATGACGCCACCCCACTGACTCTGCCGACAAAAC
>MWCA01000272.1 GCA_002069785.1 Lentisphaerae bacterium ADurb.Bin242
AGGAGTTTCAGAATAGACAACCAGATCCAGAAGGTCGCCGACCAGCTTGAAACTGCTTTCTCCATGCACCCCTTTCATGTCATTGCAGGCGACAAAGACTTTCCCCCCGGCCTCGTGAACAGCCTGCCAGACGCCGCGTTGTTTCTGCAAAGCCGAACCCCGAAGTTCATCAATGCCATAGAAGTAGACATCGCGATGCCCGCAGATTTCCTCAACGATGTCGAGAATTTCCCCAACCCGCTTTTTCGCCAGCTCCAGGGCCTGGGGCGTTTCGGCAACCCCCTGCCCCAAATTGGATTCCGGGCCGGAGAGAAACAGCGGACGGTTCGATAACCCCGCCTCCTGTCGCAATTTGAGAACCTTGCGGAATTCATCCAGACCCCACGGCTTCCGTCCCCGGGCATTCTGCAACTGGTAACACTGGGGGTTCAGAATACCATGACGGCGAAGATTCTGCAACTCATTGACATATTGAGCCTGGGTCCGGTAAAAAGGCGCCAAATCGCCCTTGCTCTCCGGATCGAGCACACTGACATAATAGATGCTGGGAATGAAATCACGCTGCGGATCGTAATTGGTTTTCGGCCCGGCCAACCGGAACGGCAGAAGATTGACGGCGATTTCAATCGAACCGATGGCTCCCTGATCCGAAGTAATCGCCAGTTGCCCGGTATAGAGGCCGGGCGGAACATCTTCCGGTGCCTTCACCGTCAGGAAAAACTGCCGGTTCTCGTTTGCCGCAAGAGAAACCGGCTGTAACGTCTCCGCATCGCGGACCGGATACTCGGATGTTTTCATGGACATTTCCCAGCGCGTCCGGTAATCCTTTTTCTCCGGACTGCAGACCGGAACATACTTTTCTCCATCGGCGAAACTGAGCCGCAGATAATTCATCTGCTTTGGCCGGTCAACCCGGACAAGCCCCGGATCGTTAACCAGCAATTCCGGAACCAATACCCGCTTTGCGGAATTTTGCCCGATCGTCCGCCAGGCGGAACCGGCCTGATACCAACACTGTACGATTTTCAAATCCAGATCGGTTGCCGGAATCGCATGGCCTTGGCCATCGTTGAGCGCCGGAACCGAGAAGCGGACTCCGGTGAAGTTCCGAACCGGACGCAGGGCGAAAGAACCCGGTTCATATTCACCGGGAGCAAGAGCGATATCCATCCGGTTGCCGAGATAACGGTCTTCGATCCGGCTGTCCGGCGTGACGGGAGTGCCGCTCATCGGCGGAATCATGTAACAAAGCGTGTCTTTCATCCGGATTTTATGCTGAAGCAACGCGGAAACCGCGGGAGCGTGACCGCGA
>MWCA01000273.1 GCA_002069785.1 Lentisphaerae bacterium ADurb.Bin242
AGGCCTCCGAAACCGCCGGCATCCAGTTGGAGCCGAAAATACCCCGGACATACCACGAGCCCACGCTTTCGGTCTCCCCGGCGGACGACGCGCGGCTCATGTAAAACGCCATTCCGTGGAGAAAATAGAAAAAGAAGAAAATACAGAGCAGCAGGTCGAAGGCGAAAACGCCCAGACGGGTTGCAATGGAAATGATTCCGGAAAGAACTCCCCTCCCCTGGGTGAACAGGACTCCGGCGAACTCCTTGTAATTTTTCTGGAGATACTCGCGGACAGCCGGGCGGACCGAGGCGATCAAGTCGCGGAAGGAGGTGAATGAATGCGTGTTTCCATTCGAAGGATGACCCGCCGGTTTGGCCCCGGAAGATCCGGCCGCGTTTTTCGCGCCGGGCGCGGCGGAAGCCGTCTCGAAATCGATCCAGTCCGCAAGCGCCTTTTCTGCGCGCATCCCGAGCGTGCTGTTGCTCGCCCATTGGGTTATCTTGTTCCCGAAGCGCACCGCGTTCGGAATCAGGAGGACGGCAACGGTCATCAGCACCAGAACGGTTCCCAGAAACACGGTAACCAGTGCGGCAATGGTGGAAGCCGTCACCAGACGGGCGCGTTCCGTCTCGGATTTTTCTTCCTGGGAAGGCTCCTTTCCTCCGGCAATCCGGACACGGAGCTTCCGCACGGGTTCATACAGGAAACCGCAAGCGCGGCAGACCGACTTGACCGGACGGAACTGAAAAAAACGGTTCTCGAAAAACTTTTCCAGCGGCAGGAAAAAATAAGCCAGAATCAGACCGAAAATCAGGGATTTGAGAAAGGTCGCGGCCAGGATGAAAACCAGGATGACGACCAGCGCGACCGCGATCCCGGCCCAGGTCCCCGAAACGGAATTTTTCCCGGAATGCTTTTTCGGAGAAGCCGTCCTTCCCGCAACCTCTTCCCTGCCCGTTGATTTTTCCATCGGTATCCTTTCCTTTTTCAAAAAATATAGCACAGACGGAATGTTTTACAATCCGGAGGCTCCTTTCCATTTGCAAAAACCTTTCCGGCGATGTATTTTTCCGGAGTTTTCCCCTGACAGACAATCTCCGACGAAGTGAGGAATCAACATGGATCAAACTCTTGCGCTCGCACTGAATGAAATGAAAAAATACCGCCTCGACGCGGACTGGATTCTCGAACCGGAACTGCCCTCCTTCGAAATCCGGTTCTCGAACGGAAAGGGACTCATCGCCGCGCCCGGTCCGCTGGAACTTTTGTATGGAGTATACGATTTCGCCGAACGCTTCGGCGGTTACACCTTTTTCGAACCCGGA
>MWCA01000274.1 GCA_002069785.1 Lentisphaerae bacterium ADurb.Bin242
TCCTTTTAAGGTTGATGTTCTTGCCTCTGCCAAGTTTCTTTCCCGGCGGAGGCGTTTTACTGCCGCGGGATTTCAGAAAAGTTCCGACTTTTTGAATTTTGCGCGGATGCTTTCAAATCGGCGGAAGTAGGTGCGTTCCGGGATGCCGAGCTTCTTCATGACTTCGACATGGCGGAGTCCGTCCATCAGAAGTTCGCAAATGGCCCGTTCGTTTTCGTTCATCCCGTCCATGACGGCATGAACGAGTTCGACAAGGCTCTCCCTCGCTTCCTTAGCCCGAGCCTCGGCGGCGTCATACTCGTCGATTGCGGAGAGGCGCGATTCGCAATCCGGAGACATCGTGATGTCGATGGACACGGTCGCGGTGTCGAGTCCGTGCCGGATGCGGCGGCGGAAGATTTTGTCGCGGTTGCGGCTGACGACCGCCTGGGCGAACGTGTAGTAAGTTCCGCGTCGCGGATCGAACGACGGAAACGCGGCGACGATCTGCAAGGTCAAGTCCTGGCAGAGATCGTCATAATCGCATTCGCGGAGGTTGGATTTTCCGATCATCGACGCGGCCACCGCTTCGATGTGCTTGCGGACTTCTTCGGTGATCGGCTCGGCCGGGACTCCGGAAAGTCCCCGTTCTTCGTTGGTGGTGTTCTGCATGGAAAAAGCTCCCGTTTCGGTTTTCGCGGGGCAGTGCCTTGTGCGCTGTCCTCGGAAACCGGCGGGTGTTTCGCTTTCCCATCGAAGAAATCGGAAATTTTGTCACTATGCCTTTGTTTTCAGGTGCTTGCGGATTGAAGTTCAGCCATGTTTCGTTTCGATATTTCGACGCAAACGAAACGCGACCCGGAAATCGAGGCAAAAAAAAGCCCCTGAAATTCAGGGGCGGACGGCTATCGTTTTTGTGGGAAGCTTATCTGAATCCGAGCTTTTTCTCCTGCTCTTCCCATGAGACCGGAAGCGGCTTGCACAGCTGTCCCAACGACAGCCCGGACGGCGCTTTGCCTCGGAGAAAACTGCTGACGATTTTGGGCGAGATGCTGTTCAGCCGGACAATGCGGGCGACATAGGACTGGTCGTGTCCGAGTTTCGACGCCAGTTCTGCGATATTTCCGAAGCGTCCTTTGTCGATCAGTTCCTGCCAGCGTCTGGCGCGCGCGAAGGCCGTCACCACCACGATGTCAATATTGACTCCGGCGGCGTCCAGAACCATTTTCCGTCCGGACTGGCGGCTGAGACTGATCTCGACCACCACCCTGATATCACCGTTTTCC
>MWCA01000275.1 GCA_002069785.1 Lentisphaerae bacterium ADurb.Bin242
CTTCCGGAATCGGAAACGCTTGGAAGCCTTGAAAAGAGCCACGAGCTTGAGAAACGCGGGATCAAAGTGTGGATGCTGTCGGTGGGGGAACCGGATTTCGATACGCCCGGCTTCATCAAGCAGGCGTGCTGGGAGGCATTGAAGGCGGGGCATACCAAATATACCATTCCCGCCGGGATTCCCGAACTGCGCGAGGCCGCCGCGGAAAAATTCAGGAAAGACGGAATCGAAACCACTCCCGGCCAGGTGATCGTCACGCCCGGGGGCAAATTCGCCTGCGGAGCGGCCATTGCGGCCTTGTGCGGTCCCGGCGACGAAGTCCTGCTGCCTGTCCCGTATTGGGGAAGCCACCTTCACATGATCCGGGCGTCCGGAGCCACGCCGGTTCCGGTCCGGACCTTTCCGGAGAACAACTTTGAACTGACCCCGGAAGACCTTGAAAAACAGGTTACGCCCCGCACGCGCCTCGTGATCCTGTGCTCGCCCTCCAACCCGACCGGCGCCGTCTGCCGCCGCCAAGCGCTGGAAACGCTCGCGGAGAGCGCGGTAAGGAAAAATTTCATGATCCTCTCGGACGAAGTCTATGAAAAACTGACCTACGATCCGGATTCCCCGCACATCAGCATCGCCTCGCTGTCGCCACAAGCCAACGAGCATACGATCACGGTCAACTCGTTCAGCAAGAGTTACGCCATGACCGGCTGGCGCGTCGGCTTCCTCACCGCTCCGAAATGGCTTTCCGCCAAGATCGGCGCCATCCAGACCCATTTTGTAGCCAACGTCACGACCTTTGCGCAGTACGGGGCGCTCAAGGCCCTGCGGGACGGCGACGGTGAATGTGAAAGAATGCGCCGGATATTCGCGTCCCGGCGCGACCTCATCTGTGACCTTCTCGCCCGGATTCCGGGAATCCGGTTCACGCGTCCCTCCGGAGCGTTTTATGTCTTTCCGGATGTGTCGGCCTTCGGTTTGTCGAGCGTGGACTTCTGCAGCCGCCTGATGGAAGAAGCCCACATTGCCGCGGCTCCGGGAATCGGGTTCGGCGCGGAAGGCTTCCTCCGGATTTCCTACGCCTGTTCGGAAGAAACCATCCGCCAGGCGATCAACGGCCTCGCAAAATTCTGCACTTCGCCCGGGATGGGTGCGTGAAAACAAATATCCCGCTCGGGAGTGGTTCTGATCGGGGGGCTATATTGTTCAAACAAAGTCGGACTGTCCAAGACAATCGCTGAAAATCCCGTTCTCATATCACC
>MWCA01000276.1 GCA_002069785.1 Lentisphaerae bacterium ADurb.Bin242
CCCGCTTATCAACAATTTTCAGGCTCCGACGCAGGACCCATATACGACGACCGATTTCGGAGGCTCGCCCCATCTCTACCGCAACAGCACTTCCGTAACCAATCCGAGGTGGGAAGGACTCGGCTGTCTGATCGGGACCGGCCTGATCCCGAACAATAAAATCTTTTTCTGCGGAACGCCGCCGGCGTCCCCCCAGTATTATTGTTCCTACCATTATGTCGGCGGGCTGAAATACACCCTCGTATATACGAGGAACGGAGTGCGGGAAAAGATTTCCGACAAGCCGAACCTGGCTCTGGTCTACGAGCCGAAAAATGTTCACGACCGTTGTTCGAACGTGCTGTTTCTCGGATTGCATGCGCGTCTTGTCCGTCCGAAAATTGCCGTCGGCGCCTGTTACACATATCATTATGAGTATTGAAGAAAGGGGGAATCCGATGAAACGGCTGGTTTTTTGTATGACGGCGCTGCTTTTTTCCTGGATGGCGAACGGAGAAAATCTGGTTCTGAAACGGCCTTACCGGATTGCCGCGGAGTTTCCGCCGTCTCCGGACACTTCCCGGACTTATGCGGATTCGAACGAACGGCCGCGTCTGACGGACGGCCGGACCGGCGAAAACTGGATGTACGGAACGGTGGTCGGCTGGCTCGGACAGGGACGAATCCGGGTTTGTTTCGACCTGGGAACGGAGTTTCCCGTCGGGACGGTGAAATGCCATGTCATGGGCGGCGGCGCGGCGGGAGTTTTCTACCCGTCGGAAATCCGGCTTTTCGGATGCTGCGGCGATGAAAAACCGTTCCTCCTTGCAAGCACCTCGGAACATCCGGCGGAAACGGGCGGACAGGCCGCCTCGACATGGATGGTCCTTGAACCCGGAAACATCCGGAAGGTTCGGTATCTTGAAATCGAACTGACTCCGGCCCGTTCCGATTCGCATCTGATGACGGATGAAATCGAAGTTCTTTCCCCGGCCGTCATTCCGGAAAAGAAGCCGGAAAAAACATTTCCGGATTTGTATCCGTCGAACCTGATTCCGGGCAGCCGGTTCCGTCTTGGATTCGTCTATTTCGGAGCCACCTCGCAATGGCCGCCGGAATTTCACATGCTTAGGATGCGGAGCCTGGGCTTCAATGCCGTTCATTCCGAGTGCAACACGGCCTATGGAAATACGCGCTGGAAGAATCTCAACCCGGAAAAAGGGGTGTTCTGCTGGGCGCCGCTGGATCGATGGATCGCCG
>MWCA01000277.1 GCA_002069785.1 Lentisphaerae bacterium ADurb.Bin242
CCCCGCCTCTTTTTCTCCGCAGGAATCCATCCGGCCCGAACAGGGAAAGCCGACTTCGACGGACTGGAATCCTATCTGCGCGAAAACGGCTGCCGTGCGATCGGAGAATGCGGGCTGGACCGTTCCATCGGAATTCCTCTGGAAGAACAGAAAGAGCTGTTCCTCCGGCATGTCCGGCTGGCCGAACGTCTCCGGCTGCCGCTGGTCATCCATTGCGTCCGCGCGTATTACGACCTGATCGCCGTCCGGAAGAGCCTTGCGAAAAGCCCCGTCCCCTGGCTGGTGCACGGGTTCCGCAGCAATGCGCAGATCGCCGCCGCCCTTCAGGAACACGGCTGCATCCTGTCTCTGGCTCCGGCGTATGTCGTTCACATGGAGTCCTTTCCGTCATACGTGCGCCGCGATTCGTTTCTGCTCGAAACCGATGACGGAAAAGATTCCATCGAATCCTTGTATGACCGGACCGCCCGGGCGGGCGGCTGGGAGCCCGGAGAGCTGAAAAAGCTCCTTTCCGCGACCTTCCTGAGACTGTTCCGGCCCGTTTCGTGATTGAAAAGGACAGGAGACCTCCGCGGAATTTCCGTGCGGGACTACTTGGAGACCCGGACCTGCGGACGGACCAGGTCCGGATAAAAGGCAACCAGTCCCATGTCGGGATATTTCTGTTTGAGAAGGGCAAGTCCTTCGGCCGGAGGCACCGGCATGCGTCCGAGGAACGGCGTCACCTGGCGGAACAGCAGCAGGTTGTAGTAGCGGTAGTCGGCCAGCGCCGCGGGATACAGGTAGGCCAGCACCGCATTTTCGCCGGTCAGTTCGCGGACGCTTTTCTTAACCATTTTCCGGTCGGCCGGATAAATCGTGTAGACCGTCTTGTCCTTGCGGATTTCATAGAAATCCTCGTTCGGGTTGACGTCCAGGCGTCTCACCACGACCGGATCGTATCCCTGGAGCCAGGCCAGATCGAACAGCTCGGGCGCATCGGTTTTGCGAAGCACTTCCATGAACTGATTTTCCTCCGTCGGGACTTTGCGCTCGCGGAGGGAAAGAAGATCCTTCCAGCGTTTGAAATCGTTCGGATTCCAGGGACCGGTCAGAACATTCAGTTTCAGCCCGCAGCTGTTGAAAAAATCGATGTAGGCGTGATGAGGAAGCTGAAAAGAGCCGCCGGGCACGATCTGTCCGGCATAAAAGGCCGCTTCCCGCATCTGTCCCGCCAGCACCGCCTTCTGCCAGTTTTC
>MWCA01000278.1 GCA_002069785.1 Lentisphaerae bacterium ADurb.Bin242
CTCGATCTTCCCGGCGTTCTGTTCGAGCAGTTCCTTCACATGCGCCAGGATGAGGACGCGCCCGTTCCATTGCGACACCGCGTCGCGGACGATTTTCGCAATCACCACCGATTTGCCGGTGCCGGTCGGCAAGACCACGCACGGGTTGTCGTCCCGCGTCCGGAGGTGGTTGTATACGGCGTCCACCGCCGCCTGCTGGTACGGTCGAAGTTCCATCGGATCACGCTCCCGCCTGAATCCCGGCTTTCTTCAAGTCGAAAGCCAGCTTCAGTTTGAGCATCCCAAGGGTGTTCGCCCCGATTTTCAACAGCTTGCAAACCTCTCTGTCGGCATAATTATTCATGAAGAGAAAGCAGGCCAGCCGCTCGGTGTTGTCCGAGATGTTTTTCACGAACTCCTGCACGATTTGGCATCTGCGCCCGTTGTTTTGTCTTCTGTCCATTCTCTTATCCTTATATATGCCATCCCGTCCGGCGGCATCGGTTCGCGTTTGGTCACGACGAGTCTGCGGATCAGCGAATCGTCTTCGTACAGCCCTCCGTGCGTGAATGCATCCAGCAGGCATTTCAGGCTGTTGTCCGCGTCGCGCCTCCGGTTGTCCGGCGGATACAGCTCGATGGAAAGCTCCACCGGCCCCCGGAACGTTTCCACGCCCTCCGAGCGGAACCGGGAGACGATCATTTCCCGGTATTTCCGCCCGTCCCGGCTGATGAGGACTTTCGCCCCCACATGCCGGTAGTAGTGATTCACGCTCGGAGGCCAGGGTAGTTCAAATTCCCTTGTCATGCTTTTGGTGTTTTTCGCTCCGTTCCTCAAGCATTTTGAAGAACCGGAAGCAGAGCCAGCAGTTGCAGACCCCGGCGCCGACAATGACAAGCACTTCCAGCAGATCCAGTGCGGCGCTGAACCAGATTTTCATCGGGATTGCGCCGCCGGCCTCATGGACGGGAGTCAGTGGACCGATCAAATACGGTTCGATTTTGCAAAGCGTAATGAATCCGGCAAAGCACAGCATGACCGACAATACGGGAACAATCAGTTTTTTCATGGTTTATCGTCCTTTCGCCCAAGGCGGGTTGGTGTTTGCTCCGGTCTGCGGAGCGGGAGTCACGGAGGAGGCCGTCGCTTTCGGCGCGTAGCCTTTGATTTCGTTGACCATCTCATCGTCCTGGTTCTTTTTGCAGCGGACGGTGACGACCAGCGGAAGATTGTGCAGTTCGAGCGAATCCTTCGG
>MWCA01000279.1 GCA_002069785.1 Lentisphaerae bacterium ADurb.Bin242
TTACACGTCGGGTTCCACCGGCCTTCCCAAGGGAATTCTGCATACCCACCGAACCATTCTCCATCATATCTGGAGTCACAGCCGGACGTTTGGAATTACCAGCAAAGACCGGCAGGCTCTGCTGCTTTCCTACAGTTTTGCCGCGTCCATTTCTGAAATATTCGGCGCTTTGCTCAACGGCGCAACACTGGTCATGAATTATGTCAAAAAGACGGGCATGGATCATCTGGCAAAATGGCTGCAAAGTGAAAAAATTACAACATTCAAGTTACCCATTTCTCTGTTCCGGCTGTTTCTCAATACCCTGAAGAGTCCGCCCCGTTTCCCGGATTTGCGGTTGATTATCCTGGGAGGCGATAAGTTGATGCGGACTGATGTGGAACTGTTCAGATGTTTCTTTCCTAAAGACTGTATTCTTGTCAACCGTCTGGCGTCAACGGAAGCCTTCACTATGACCCGCTTCTTTATTGATCGGTCAACGGCTTTGACGGATCAGGTCGTTCCGGTGGGCTATCCGGATTCCGATAAAGACATTCTCATTCTGGATGAAAACGGTCAGCCGGCGCCCGAAGGCGAAACCGGGGAGATTGTTGTCGCCGGCCGTTATCTTTCGCCGGGGTACTGGCGTCTCCCGGAACTGAACGAAAAAAAATTCCGGACACGCGCGGATCATGAAGGACAACGGCTCTTTCATACCGGAGATATGGGGCGCCTGCGGCCGGACGGTTGTCTGGAACACTTCGGACGCAAGGATGATCTGATCAAAATCCGCGGATACAGAATCGAGCTCTCCAGTGTGGAAGCGGCCTTGAATGACTTGAAAGAAGTCCGGGAAGCGATTGTCACGGTTCAGGAAGCGGGGAAAAGCATCGGCAGAAAAAAAATGGTCGCCTATCTGATTCCTGCACATCAGGCCGGGTTATCCGTCAGTCAACTGCGCATCAAGCTGGCGAAGAAATTACCCAACTACATGATTCCGGCAAACTTCGTTATTCTGGAAAAGTTTCCCCTGACGTCGTCCGGCAAGATCGACCGCCTGTCCCTGCCGTCGACGGAAAAAAACCGGCCGAATCTGGACACGCCGTATGTCGCGCCCAGAACGCCGACGGAACACAGTATTATGGAAATCTGGTCTGAAGCTCTCGGCCTGGAAAACGTCGGGGTGACCGATAATTTTTTCGATCTCGGCGGGGATTCCCTGATGCTCTTCTGGGTG
>MWCA01000280.1 GCA_002069785.1 Lentisphaerae bacterium ADurb.Bin242
CCCTGAACCGGGAAAAGAGCGCCGCCGGATGCGGACCGGGGGCGTTGTCCGCGATGACCGCCCGCCACAGCGCCGCCTGCCACAGTTCATTCCCGTTGCCGTTTTGTCCCGCTTCCCACCTGCGAATCATCTCCGGGCGATATACCAGGTACTGGTCGAAAACTCGGGCGATGCGGCACGCCAGCTGGTAGAGCCTGACGGCCGGACGATTTGCTCCGTCTGAAAGATAGAGACGGATGTCCCGGAAGTCTTCCTGGCGGCTCAATTCAGGCAGAATTCTCATCAGTTTCCAGGTCAGGTAGTCGGGGTTGTAAGTGTCCGGTTCCGGCGGCCTGCCGATCGCCTTCCCCATCAGGTCCGCCAGGCAGGGGCGGGGAAAACGGAAGGAGACGTTTGCACAAATGCCGTGATGCTCGGCCAGTCGCATGGCGAGCCATCTTTCCATGCCCCGGCTGTTGATGACGACGATTTCTTCGGACAACGGCGACGCGAGCGGCACGGCCATCACGTCGGCGAGACGCGCCGCAAGGATTTCCATCATGTTCGAAGTCGTGATCTGAAGACCGGTCATAAGGCTCACCATGAAAATATGCGAATATGTATCATACCTGTGCCGTGCGTCAAAGCATTTGCGCGTCTTCGGGAAAAGGACGGCGTCATTCCGGACAAAGGAAAATAATTCTTTACAAAGTGTTCCGGAAAACCCCAATATATCGCCGTTTACGGAGGTTGAAAAATATGGAGTGGATGTGGACCGGCATCATGATTGCCGTGGTTGTTTTCGTGTTGGCCGGTTTTGGTTTCATCATGAAGAAATGGGACGACGAACGGCTGCGGATCAGGTTTCAGTTGGAAACCCTGGAGCGGAGCGGCGAGCGGCTGGAGCGGATAATCCGGGAAGAAATGTCCCGCATCCGGGACGAAGCCGCCGACAATTCCCGGCAGACGCGGAATGACGTGGGAACGGAACTGAAGAATTTCGGGGAGTCGATGCAGAAAACCGTGACGGATATGGTCCGTCTGCAGCAGAATCACCTCGAAACGTCGGCCGGCCAGATGAATCTCCTGACGAAAAACAGCGAAGAGCGCATCGAAAGAATCAGGGAAACTGTCGATGTCAAACTGAAACAAATGCAAGATGATAATGCGAAAAGCATTGAGCAGCTCCGCTTGACGGTGGATGAAAAATTACAGGGAACTCT
>MWCA01000281.1 GCA_002069785.1 Lentisphaerae bacterium ADurb.Bin242
TTTCATTCTCAGCAAAGCCTACCAGCGGGTTTACGGAATATTCAAGTCCCGCTTGCAGCCTTACGGTCTGACGCCGATGCAGGGTCTTGTTTTGCACGCCCTCTACGAAGAGGAGGGCCTTTCCGCGGGAGAACTGGGAAAGCGCCTGGGGCTGGACAGCGCCACGCTGTCCGGCGTTCTGGACCGCATGGCGGAAAGTGGCTGGATCCTCAAGAACGTGAAAGACGACCGACGCGTTTTAAACATCCGGCTGACGGACAAGGCGCTGTCGTTTCGTTACAAAATTACTAATGATACCGAAGAGTTAAACCAGGAAATCCTTTCCATATTCAGCATGGAGGAAAGACTGCTTTTGATCAGGATGCTCAGGGACCTGCGCCGATGAACATCCATTTCAATGTTTAGCATACAAGATAAATTTTTCGTGGGAGGGTCAACAATGTTTGACAGGACGGGCAACACTAAGATCCGCAAAAAGAATTATCCAGCCACGGATTATGAAAGGATATTCCATCCGCGCAAGCTGGCGATTCTGGGCGTTTCCGCGGGAGAAAACAGCATCGGCTTCGGGGCCGGCATCCTGAAAGCCATTCTCGCCATGGGGTTTGAAGGGAAAATATTCCCTGTCAATCCCAAAGGCGGCGAAATCGCAGGGCTGAACATTTACAAACGGGTTGAGGATATTCCGGAGGACATTGACTTTGCCGTCGTCTCCGTTGCGGCCCGGTTCGTTCCCGAGGCGCTGGAAGCCTGCCGCATAAAGGGCGCCGCCGGCGCGCAAATTCTCTCCTCCGGCTTCAGCGAACTGGGAACCCCGGAAGGACAGGCTCTGGAAAGACAGATTCAGGAAGTGGCCGCGAAGGGCATCCGCGTGGTGGGCCCCAACTGCTTCGGCATCTACTGCCCCCGAAGCGCCCTGACGCTGCTTCCGGGACCGGATCTTTCCCGCGAGAGCGGACCCGTCGGCTTTCTGGCGCAAAGCGGTGGCATGTCGATCGATTTCGCGCATGCGGGGAAATGGATGGGTATCCGGTTCAGCAAGATGGTGAGCTTCGGCAACGGAGCGGACCTGCGCGAAGCGGAACTGCTTCACTACCTGGCCGGCGATCCGGAGACCAAAGTGATCACCATGTATATTGAAGGCATAAAGGACGGCGAGGCCTTTTTCCGCGAAATGAAGGCC
>MWCA01000282.1 GCA_002069785.1 Lentisphaerae bacterium ADurb.Bin242
GGCGAAAGGGAAAAAAGTCTGGTGGTACGTCTGCAACTTCCCGCGTCCGCCGGAACCCACTTTCCTGCTCGAAGTTCCCGCTTGCGTACCGCGTCTTTTGATGGGAATGATGACGCAGAAATACAAGCCGGACGGGTTCCTTTACTGGGCGATCATTTCCTGGCGCGAACCCCAGGTTCAGCACGGCCCGGTGAAATACGGTCCGCGCACCCACTGGAATCCCGCCACTTGCGGAAACGACAACGAAGAAGGCAACTTCTTCGTGCCCGGACAGGATTACACGATCCTTCCCACCATCCGCGTGGAAAATTATCGCGACGGCATGGAGGATTACCATTATTATCTTCTGCTGGAAAAACTCATACGGGAAAAACAAGGCAAGGCGGCCTCCGCTCTCCTCAAAAAAGCCCGCGAAGCGCTGACCGTCCCGGAATCGATCGTGAAGAACACAAGCGTATATACCACGGACGCCGATGCGATCCGCGCCGAACGCTCCAGAATCGCCGGACTGATCGAGGCATTGCAGAAATAATCAGAACAACGGGGCGTCCCGCGATCCGGCGGCGCCCCGTTTCCGGAAGTTCCCGGCGGCGGGAATCATTCCTTACATGTCTTTTTCCTTGGCCGCGCCCAGTTCGCCGCCGCGAAGGATGTGGTCCCGGAGCAGTTTACAGGCGTGGTTCCGATTCCCGGCGAGTACCGCATTCAGGATGCCGAGACGCTCTTCCGTAATCGCTTCCGGCGATTCTCCGCCGTCGAGGGTCCGGTATTGCCGGAACGCGGCGCACTGGCGGATCAGCCGGCGCAGAATCTCCGACAAATATTCGTTCGGACAGCAGTCCGCCACCATTTCATGGAACTGTCCATCGACCGCAAGGGATATCCGTTTCTGTTCCGATGGATTCTTTCCGCTCTGTTCCAGACGCTTCTTCAAACCGGCGATCTTTTCCTTCGGCAGGCGTTCGAATCCCAATCGCAGGGCCTCCGTTTCCACCAGCGCCCGGCACTCGAACAATGCGCGCACGGATTCCCGGTTGAACTCCTTGACCCGGCAGCCTTTCACCGGAAGAAGCTCGACCATCCCCTCGCGCTCCAACCGCACCAGCGCATCCCGCACCGGCGTGCGGCTGATCTTGAATTCATTGCACAAGGCTTCTTCGGTCAGGCGGGTCCCCGCCGG
>MWCA01000283.1 GCA_002069785.1 Lentisphaerae bacterium ADurb.Bin242
CGGCCTCCTCCACCACCCGCATGAATGCTCAGCGTGCAGTCTGCCTGCTGGCGGACCAGCAATTCGTCGTCCGGAAAAAGCGGGCGGGCACCCGCGTAGTCGGCCTCCTTGACCGGGAGAAACTTTCGGTCCAGCTCAAACGCGTCAACCGGAGCATTTTCGTTCTTTATTCCACTACCCCGCACTGGATTCACTGGAACGAGTCCTCTTTCACCGCTTTTGAACAGGCGGTGAACCCGGAAGGTTACACCGTCACCTATCGCAACATTCCCATCGGAGGCGGCCGGGAGAAATACCAGAAACTGCTGTCCGACATCTCCGAAGAAGGCGCGTCCGCGCTGGTGATCTTCCCCGACTCGGAAGACTTTACTTTCCTGCTGGAAAACGGAGATCTCCTTCTGGATTTCCGGATGCCGGTCTATATGCTCAACCGGAGCGGTGAAACCGTCGCACTGGACATGGTCTCCTACGTCTCGACCGATCCGTTCGGAGACGGCGTAACGGTCGGATGCCTTCTGAAGAAAAACAACTGCCGGAACATCGTCATGATTTCCTCCAGAATTCCCATGTTCTGGGCGCAAAAGCGATATGAGGGGCTGGTCCTCGGTCTGCGCGGAATCAACCATTCCGAAAAAGTCGATTGCCCCCAGATTCTTCTTTACACCACTGAACAGGAAAGCGAACTGAAAAAACTTTTCGGAAAAGTTTTCGAGGAATACAAATCCCCCGTCATCGTCGCCGTGAACAATGTCTACGCCGCCTGCTTCGCGGAGACCGCAAAAGCGCTCGGATACACCGCTCCGGAAGATTATACGCTGATCGCGTTCGACGACAATCCGCTGTACCGTTCCTACAATTTCACGTCCATGGCCATTCCGGTCCGCGAAATCGGGGAAGTCTTCGGACGGATGATCTGCGACAAGTCCTGGCTCAGCAGCTACAGGGGAAGGATCTCCATCCGGCTCAATTCCAAACTGATTGTCCGCGATACCTTCCAGCCCGCCATTCCCTGAATTCCTCCCGGCACGACGAATCAATCGCGAGTCAGGGAATCGGAAACCTGAGGAGCGGCTCCGGACAATCTTTTGCGCAGAGTTTCCCTCAGGTTGGCGACGAATTCATAGTAGATTTTCCCGTTCAAAACGAGGACTTGCACTTCCAGC
>MWCA01000284.1 GCA_002069785.1 Lentisphaerae bacterium ADurb.Bin242
GTATCATGAAAAGCTTCCGGGATTATGGAATCGATCTGCCGGACAGCTTTTCCGGCGACCGGAAAACACTCTGTCCGCAATGTTCTGCAAGCCGCAAAAAGAAAAATGATCCTTGCTTGTCCGTGAACGGAGAAACAGGGTTGTGGCATTGTCACAACTGCGGGTGGGACGGAAAACGGGACGATACAACCGCGCTTGACCGCGAAATCCGGAAAATATACCGGAAGCCGGAACCGATTCCGGCAGAAGAAGTTTCGAAGATCGATCCCCGGATCGTCTCATACTTCAAGCGTCGCGGAATTTCCAAAGCCACACTCGAGGCGGCAAAAGTGTTCAGTTGTTACCACTATCTGCCGGCAACCATGGAAGACACGCTCTGCTTTGCGTTCCCGTATTACAAAGAGGGCGGTCTTGTCAACGTCAAGTATCGCGACGCGAACAAGAACATGGCACAGGAAAAGGATCCGGAGCCGTGTCTTTGGAACATCGATTCGTGTAAGGGGCAGAACGTCATTTACATCACCGAGGGCGAAATCGACGCCTTGACCCTGCTGGAATGCGCGGTCGGCGGCGGGATTGTCAGCGTGGACAAGGGCGCTCCGCAACCGAACGATGAACACGTCGACAAAAAACTCGAATGCGTGACGCGCAATCTGGAATTGCTGGAAAGCGCGGAATGGGTTGTCATTTGCTCCGACAAGGATGAGCCGGGGTTACGTCTGGAAAAGGAGCTTATAAGGCTCCTGGGGCCGCAGAAATGCAAAATTGCGTCCTATCCGGCGGAATGCAAAGACCTGAACGACGTCCTTGTCAAAGTCGGACGGAAAGCGGTGGTCGACGCGGCGCTCTGCGCAAAGCCCGCTCCGGTTCCCGGACTCCGGGAGTTGAAAGAGTTCAGCGAGGACATCAAGGAGTATTATCGCAAGGGAAAGCCGCGCGGATATTCTACCGGATGGCCGGAACTGGATGAGGTTTTTACATTCCAGCTCGGAAGCGTGAACGTCGTTACTGGTATACCTTCGGCCGGAAAATCGGAATTCATGCATCAGCTTATCATCAATGCAAACCGTCTGCATGGATGGAAGACCGCTTTGTTTTCGCCGGAAATGCTTCCCGTGACGAACATTTTTTCGAACTTCGCTGAAA
>MWCA01000285.1 GCA_002069785.1 Lentisphaerae bacterium ADurb.Bin242
ATCCCATATTTGCGATACAATGCGATTTCGGCGTCGGCTTCCCGCCAATCAAAGGGAGCGTCCGGACCGGACTGCACCCGGTGCCAGCTCAGCCGATGAGTACGAACGTATTTTGCTCCGATCCGGGATGCGAAACGGACATCGCGCTCTTTTTGTTCGAACGGATAAAAGGTATGTGGATTTACCATGACGCCGAACTGATTGCCCGGATTCTCCCGGAGCAAAGCGGACACTTCCGGGATCACCGCAAAGCCGGTGGTGACGGCGGCAACTGTTTTCCCTGCCGGAGTCACCTCTTCCGCCGTCAGGAGAAAATAGCCGAGCGGAAGCGTTTGCAGTTGAATCACATCTCCGCCGGTAACGTGTCCTTTTGCAATCTCATGTCCCAGGTAGTCGGAGAGGCGATAATTGACCGCATTTTCCGGATTCCGCTTCAACTCCGGCTGAAATTCTACCGTTTCACCCGGTTCAAACACCTTCAAATCGGAATCGCAGGAGAGGGTGAGAGTGTTTTCACGGAGCTGAAGGTTTCGGAATTCCGCTTTGCCGTTTCCGGTTGCGGAGATGTAGAAATAGGGGCTGCTGCCGTCGGACGGAAGCGTGAACGGAATGACGACTTTCCGCCATTCAGCGGGAGCCGGATTCCAATTCCCCGGCGTATTCTTCCAGATTCGCTTGCCCGCGTTGTCGGCGGTCTGCCAGTAGGCGATGCCGCGATATGCAGTATTCCCGTCCCCTTTGACCTCGAAATCGATGGCGTATTCTCTGCCGCGTTTGAGCGGCAACTCGAATTGGATCAGCATCACTTCCGAACGTCCGGAATCGGGATCGAGAGTGAGTACTCCCTCTTTTGCGTTAACGGCGGGACGGTTCGCTTCGCGGGGTGGGAGATTCGGTTTTACCCGGGTGTCCCGTAATTTCCACCCGGCCGGAACACCATCGCTGCCGGGCTGTTCGAATTTCGGATTACGGATCAGTTCCGCAGCTCCGGCGGAAAGCACGGCGACCGATGCCGCCACGAAAAGGAGGTGGTTCAACTTCATGATTCGGGTCCTGTTGTTTGCAGCCGGTTTACTCGTCCCAGCGGTAGCGGCAGTCGTACCAGGGGGCGGACGAGTCGCCCTTGACGAAGCCGGTCTCCCAGCC
>MWCA01000286.1 GCA_002069785.1 Lentisphaerae bacterium ADurb.Bin242
TCTCGGATTAGACGTGGAGCAGGTCAGCCTCCAGGCGGACGGCTGGTGGAACCAGAAAACGCCTACCTCCCCTCACCCGCAGCAGTACGGCCTCCTGACCCTCCAGTATCGCGGCATCGACATTCCGGGAATCGGCAAACAGGAAAAACCGTTCATGGTCGCCCAGCAGCAGCTCACCGGATACGCCTCCAACGCCAGCATGCGGATATACTATACCGGCGGCTGGTGGGATATCGACAATCACTGGACATACAACGATAATAACATGCGGCTTTACAGCCTCTTTTTCCCCACCGTTCTCCAGATGCAGCGGCTTTTCGAGACACGGAAAATGATCTGGGACTACGATTACATTCTTCGGAAAACGAAAATTTTCCTGACCGGCTTCAAATCTCACCTCGAGCGCCAGGGCGCTCTCCTGCCGGTCGACAGCCTCCCCGAGGAGTGGGAAGCTCCCTGCCCGCGTCCGGACTGGATAGATGAGAAAATTTTTTAGAAACAGAAGGAAACCAGAAATCAGAAGGGGAAAAAAGCATAAAGAAAAAAAAGATACGCGGAGACGCATAAGGCTTGGAGGGTATGTTTATGCTCATGGTTGACAGCGTTAATCCGTACATTCACAGTTCCTATTTTCCATTTTTCAAAAAGGCGCCGGAATGATACGAAAAATTCAGAAAGTCCACGTCATTGTTCTTCTTTTCGCGCTTTTTTCAGCTCCGGTTTTTTCCGCGCCGGGGCGATGGGAGCGTTCGCTTTCCGGACCGGAATGGAAACTCCGGCTGGACAAGGAGGCGGAGTGGCGCGACGATGAACTGTTTCTGCCGCCGGTGGACCTTTCCCGGATACCTGTGAATCCCCCCTCCTGCGGCTGGGAGCGGTTTGAATACACGCCGGCGAAAAAAGTGCGCGTTCCGGGCACGGTGGAAGAACATTACTGGGGCGCGAACGGCAATCCCATCGGGATCGCGGGCGATGTCAGAGGCGTGTCCTGGTGGAGCGCGAAATTTGATCTTCCGGCCGATCTGAAGGGAAAACGCATCGTTCTGGATTTTGAATGCGCCAACCTTCGCGCGGAAGTCTTCGTGAATCGGAAACTTGCGGGCTATGATGTGGTGGGCAACACTCCGTTCCGGG
>MWCA01000287.1 GCA_002069785.1 Lentisphaerae bacterium ADurb.Bin242
GGAGTGATCCAGCAGGAGTTACCCGCACAGTCGAGCGGCAGCAGCGTGGCGAACGCCCAGGCGGAGTCGTCGAACTCCGGCAACTGCCAGCCCCAGCGTTCGGCTTCACAACTGCGCCAGTCGCCGTCGGTGACCAGGACGCGTTCTCCGTCGCAAACCAGTTCGGCCGCGCAGCCGCGGTGGCCGCCGTGGTTGACGCCGTGAACGGCGATCAGGTTCGTTCCGGCCCGGAGAAACACGCGGACGTCATAGATGCGCGTGTTGCTCCATTCATCGAGCGCGGCGACGAAACGCCCGTTCAGGAACAATTCATAACCGGTGTCGGCAAAGATGCGTAGCACCGCCCGCGACGGCTCGGCGGAGAGGAAAAAAACGCGCCGGAGATAGCAATTCCCCTTGAAATCGGCGCCCCAGATATGACGGATCGGCGGATTGACCACTTCTATTTCTCCTGAATTTCCACTTTGAGATCTTTGACGGAAACGGCTCCGGTCACACCCCGGAGTCCGATTCCCAACACGTTGAGCAACAATAAAATAAAGATGCAAACGCCAGTGTTCAAGGTCTTTCACCCCTACCGGACAAATGCCCTGATCGTAATTGGGATATGTCGCTGGCTTTTCTGATTTCCGGATCCATCCCGACTTTCCGGAGGCTCTCATTACCCAACCCGGTTGAACCGGGAAGATTTTCCCCGGAAACGGCAATGATCGCCCAGAGAGCGTTGCCCTCGCTCTTGAACGAGATGTTTTTGATCTCCTTCTCCGGATGCGGATTTTTCCAGGAGGCGATGAAACTCGCCCTTTCCCCTCCGCCCGGAAGCCGGACGGTCTCGGCAACCTTCACATCCTTTCCTATCATGGGCGGGAACCAGTCGTCAATCTCCTTTCCTCGTGCAAACGGAATTTCCGCACCGGAACCGTCGGCGTAGCGGACCATGCACGTTCCGATGCATTCGCCCGGTTTGGCCTTGACATACATGGCGGTACAGAGGAAATTAAGCGCTTCGAGCTTGGTTCCGATGGAAATATCCGCCACGGATTCCGGCATGTTCCAAGGTTCTCCAAGCATGATGCAACCTTTTTCGCCTTCTCCGAT
>MWCA01000288.1 GCA_002069785.1 Lentisphaerae bacterium ADurb.Bin242
CGGGCAAGCACCATATTGAAAAGTTTTCCGGATACCGCGTCCGGAAGCGCCGCCTTGAGTTCTTCCTTGGAGATGCCTTCTTTTAAGGGATGGTTCGCGTGATAATCCGCAAGGCTTTTCATCAGGCGCTCCTCCAGATGAGCGCACAGGTCGGCGGAAAGCGCTGTGGCGTCGTCGCCCGGAAGCAGGATGGCCCGGCGGTCGGAAAATAATTTTTCCAGCGCTTCCCGGATTTTTTTAGCGGAAATCCCCAGACGGAAGGCGAGGGACGGAACGTTCAGGCCGTTGAAGCCGGCGCGGTCCAGCAGAACGGAAATTTTGTCCTGCAGGCCGCCGCTTTGCAGGATTTTCAAATCGTCCAGTATCTTTTTGTTTTTCCTTTTGTGCTTGCCCGGCTGCGGGTCGAGAATCCGACCGCCGCCGATGGTGGTGATGGGGGAGTAGCTGCGCAGTACGAAATGATCCCCTCCCACCACCACGTCTTCATTCGCCAGAATCAGCTGGGCGAAGGATTGGTCTCCGGGAGAAAGTTCATCGGCATCCAGAAGAACCATTCGCGTCATGATTTCCGCCGTGCCGGTGTGCAGACGCACCAGGGAACGGTTTTTCAGCTTCCGGACATTCCCGGCCAGGTATTCAAAAAACACATCCAGCCTTTGGGTGGGCCGTACGGTCTGCGGCCGCACCAGAACATTGCCCCGTTCGAGCGTTGATTTTTCAATGCCCTGAAGATTGAGCGCGGTGCGCTGTCCGGAAAAGGCTTCTTCCGTGGGCTGGTTGTGCACCTGAATGCCGCGGATGCGGGCGAAGATATTTTCCGGCAGAATCTGAACCTCTTCTCCGACGCTGATTTTATCGGAAATCAACGTGCCGGTGACGACGGTGCCGAAGCCTTTCATCGTAAAAATCCGGTCAACCGGCAGACGGAAAATGCCGTCATCGGTTTTCTCCTGCAGGTGGCATACGGTTTTGTCGATTTGGGCAAGCAGCTCCGGAATGCCCTGCTCTTGAGACGCTGACACGGGCACAATGGGGGCGCCGGCAAGAAACGTGCTTTGCAGATAGTCGGCGATTTCCGAGCGCACCAGATCCAGC
>MWCA01000289.1 GCA_002069785.1 Lentisphaerae bacterium ADurb.Bin242
GGCGACAACGCTCACTTCGCGCAGCGTCGATTTCTTGATGTGATAGAACGGTCCATCCTGCGACTGCCCGTTCACGGCACGACTGGATTTCACAAGTTCGCACTCTTTTACGTCCGCTCCGATACTCAACTGCCAGTCGGCCCCGGCCTTGCTCTGTGCGACGATATCGGCGGCATCCTTGCCGTCCGAAACAATTTCGCCGGAGATTTCCAGCGCATTGTTTTTGACGCTCGCCGACACCATCCCGACACGGGCGTCGGTTTTGTTTTCATGGTTGGTCAGGAGCGGCACATTTTCCGGAATCTCCATTCCGGCCAGATCCACCACCACCGGATATTTCCATCCCGGCAGATTCATTTTGCCGCCGCTGTAAGCAATGCCGACCACTTTCGGCTTCGCGTTCCCGGCGGCTTCAATCAGGGTAAATTCACTCATCCATAACATCCTTTGGTTCTGAACCGTCATTGGTTTCCGGTTCGGGTTGAACTGTTTCCGTCGGAGCATCCGCGTTCAGCGGAATGCCCAGCTCTTTCATCAATTTGATCTCTTTGGCGCGCTGCCGCAGAACCGACATGTAATCGCGTCCGTCTTTGGCGCACTCCGCCGCCAGCGTCGTAGTATTGTTTGCCAGACGCTTTTCCTGGGCCGTCGCCTCCTTGCCCGGATCGACATGCGGAAAGCCGTCCCAAAACCACGTATGCCGTTCGGCTGGAACGAGCTGCATTCCAGTGAGCGAATACTCACGGAACCACACCTCAAAAATCCGGTTCAGGACTTCGGTCTCCCAGAAACTCCGGTCAACCAGAATCGATTTGTGATAGATTTGGTTGTCCAAGCGTCCGCTGGCGTAATTATGACCGGAAAAATCTCCGGCCAGTGTGCCATAGGTCGAGCAGACGCACCGGGCGATCTCCGCAAGAATGATTTTCACAAACTCGCTGTGATTTGCCGCCGGTTGCTTGGGATCAAGCTGCCCCATCTTCCAGCCAGCCGGGACCGTCAGCATCATGTTCCGTTCCAACGGAATACTGTCCATCGGCTCGACTTCGTCGGATTCGCCGTTCGGCGGCGCGTCCGTGTAAAGGAT
>MWCA01000290.1 GCA_002069785.1 Lentisphaerae bacterium ADurb.Bin242
CCGGCTTATACTCCGGTGAACCGGCGAAAATCACGCTCAAAGCGATCCCATCCGGAGGAGCAAAGTTTTCAGGCTGGAAACAGGACGGCAAAATAAAGATAGAATCTCCTTCAATGCCGGAGACCATCGCATTCGTTTACGGCGGAAATTCGCGCGTGACCGCTGAGTTCATCCCGGAATACGCTGTCCTTCAGCTGAAAAGCTCCGAAGGCGGAACCGTCTCACCTGACACCGCGAAAGACATCATCAAGATTGCAACAGGCGCGGAGACACCCATTGCCGCTACGCCATCCGAGGGCTATGAGTTCAGTTCATGGCTCGTCGTATCGGGCAGTGCGGCAGTCGCAAATCCTAAATCAGCCTCGACATCCGTGAAACTTTCATCGGATGCCTCTCTGACGGCTCTTTTCAGCAAAAACAAGCAGCCATCGGCAATTCAGGAGACCGTTGCGGCAAAGCCTGAATCCGGCAGGGAACTCGATGGCACGATAGTCAGCATCTCGCCGGACGGCACGGTTGAAGCGGTTCCGCCGACAGGTTACGCGTTCCTTTCATGGAAGACGGAAGGGAAGGTTTCCGTCGATAACAAATACGCTCAGAAAACAAGGGTGATCTTTGAAAAGGGCGGAGACGCGTCAAACTCGAAAGTCACGGCAGTCTTTGTTCCCGATTACACTCAGGTCAAGATTGAGACGGTCGGTTCGGGCAAGACCGTTCCGCCATCCGGAGACAAACTGTTCCAAGCTAGGATAGGCGAGAAGATGAACATCTCGGCAATTCCCGGAAAAGGCTCCCGCTTCGTATGCTGGAAGACAACCGGCGGAATAACTGTGGAGGATGAGAAATCGTCAGTCACAACCGCAGACCCCGTTTCAAATTCGATACTGACGGCGGTTTTCGAGTCCGTTCCCGTCAAGCTGACCGTTGAAGCCGCGTCCGGCGGAACCGTTTCTCCGGCAGGTGTCAGGGAAACGACATCCGGCTCGTCCGTCGAGATAAACGCGTCACCCGAAAAAGGATTCCGCTTTGCAAACTGGAAAGCGGAGGGTGACATCGAGATAGCCTCACCGGAC
>MWCA01000291.1 GCA_002069785.1 Lentisphaerae bacterium ADurb.Bin242
CACCGTTTCCGAATCATGCCCCCATACGCCGTGATTGACCCGTCCGCCCGACCCCACGGTGACATCGTAGCATTTTCCGCCGCTTGAGACGTATAAAATTGCGTTGCTCATCACGGTGGTGTGCGTGACTTTCATTCCGTTATAACACCAGAAACTCGCGTTCGGCGCGATGGTGGTGTGCAGAACTTGAACGCCGGAGGATTGACCGGCGTTGAAATCCGCGCCGCTGGAAACGACCGTGCTGTCGAATGTGACGCTCGTTCCCTGTCCGTAAAGGCCGCCGCCGTAGGAAACATGAAATCCGCAAACCGAGGCGTTGGAATAAACGTAGCATCTTCCATAGGAATGGACGTTTCCGCCGTTTGCCGAACCGCCCGGACTCACATAGAGCTGGCCTTGATAATTGAGTTCCGTATCCTTTGCCACGCCGCCGCTGGAGACCTGTATATTCCCGTTGCTGTTGACAATGGAGCTGGAAACCGTGCCGCCGTTTTGGACGAAAATGCTTCCGCCGTAATTGACAGTGGTGCGGACGGCGACTCCGGCACTGGATACTTCCATCCGGCTGACGTTGCTGGAAACAAGATACCGCCCCTGCATGGTCATACAGCTTTGATTGCACGAACCGTTCCGCAAAAATGTGAACACGCCGCGCGTCCCGTAAATCGCCCGGTTCGGGTCAATGACCGTCGCCCCTGCCGCCATCTTATTATATTGATAAGGTATCAGCATGGTTACGCCTCATAGGAATAGGCGTAATTGGCCTGATAGCGGACGTTGTTCACCGCGCCGGATTTGTAGAGGGCGCGAATCACAAAAACGTGATACGTCGAATTTCCTCCGACGAGTTCCAGCGTTTCGGGGATGTTGATTCCGACCATGGAGCAGTTGACGCTCCCGACTGAAACGCCCGTCACTTGCGCCGTGCAGAGGACGTGATATTCCCACGTCAACAGAATGCCGTCCGGGATGGAATACGCCGTGCCGCCGATTTTTGTCTGAATCGCGGTGAATTCCAGTTCAATCGTGCCGCTGGAATTTGAACTGGTGTTCCGCAGAACCGGGCTGTCG
>MWCA01000292.1 GCA_002069785.1 Lentisphaerae bacterium ADurb.Bin242
GTGGAAAAACCGATGACGCTCACCGAAAAAGACGCGGAAGAGCTGATCGATCTTGCGGAAAACCGGAAAGCGATTCTGATGGTCGGCCACCTTCTTCAGTACCACCCGGCATTTGTCAGGCTCAAACAGATTGCCTCCGACGGAGAACTGGGACGGATCAACTACATTTATTCTCACCGCCTGAACCTGGGCAAGATCCGCCGGGAGGAAAATATTCTCTGGTCTTTTGCGCCGCATGACATTTCCATGATCCTCGCCCTGGCCGGAGAAGAACCGGAAAACGTGCTCGCAACCGGCGGCAACTATCTGCATAAAAAAATCGCCGACGTCACCACGACGCATCTGGATTTTCCCTCCGGTCTTAAAGCGCACGTTTTCGTCTCCTGGCTTCATCCCTTCAAGGACCAGAAACTGGTCGTCGTGGGCGATCACAAGATGGCCGTTTTTGACGACACCTTGCCGTGGGAAGACAAACTCCTTGTCTATCCGCACTCCGTTAAGTGGGAACACAATATCCCTGTGCCGACAAAGGGAACGCCGGAGCGCATTGCCGTCCCTTACGCCGAGCCCCTGAGGCTGGAGTGCGAACACTTTCTGGATTGTCTTGGAGGAGAAAAGAAGGTTCTCACGGACGGCAAAGAAGGTCTGCGTGTGCTGCGAGTCCTGAACGCCGCCGAAGCCTCGTTGAACAAAAACGGACAGAGCATTTCGCTTCAGAAAAGAAAGACATCCGCCGAGGAAGCGGCTGAAGAGACTTTCATTCACCCTTCGGCCTTCATCGACGAACGCGTGGAAATCGGCGTCGGCACGAAAATCTGGCATACGTCTCACGTTCTGCACGGTTCGAAAATCGGCAAAGACTGTTCCATCGGCCAAAATGTCGTGATCGGACCTGATGTCTCGATCGGCGGCGGCTGCAAGATTCAGAACAATGTATCCGTTTACAAGGGCGTGACGCTTGAAGATGACGTCTTTTGCGGACCGTCCGCCGTCTTCACCAACGTCATCAACCCCCGGTCGGAAATCCGCCGGATGTCGGAAATCAAAGCGACGCTCGTCAGG
>MWCA01000293.1 GCA_002069785.1 Lentisphaerae bacterium ADurb.Bin242
AAAGCTGGTCGCGGACGGACGCCAGAAGCTCGACGGCATTCCCGTGATCTTCGTGCCGAACGGAATCGTCATGACAACGGCGCTTGACCGGAAACTCGAAGAGTATGTCCGCAGCGGCGGAGTCCTGATCGCCTTTGCGCCTCCGGGCGTCTTCAACGAGTTCGGAAAACCGAAAAACGACGGCTTGCTTTCCAAAGCCTTCCCCGGCGTCAAATGGACGCATGAAAACTTCCTGCAATGGTCCGCCGACGGGCGAAAAGAGGACTGCTTCGGCGCACCGTTCGGAAAAGGGTTCCTGTATGTGTTCGCCGCGCCGACCCGGTTTGAAGACAATAAAAAAAGCTTCCTTTCCCTGTTGAAAAAGCACATGGACCCTGTTATCTTAACCGACCAGAACGACTTCCAGTATTCCCTGCGGGAGAAAGACGGCGTAAATTATCTTTACGTGCTGAATTATTCCATCGAGGGAGTGCGGGAAGGAAAATTTTCGGTGAAGGGAAACTATGCCGTCAAGGATATCAGTCTTCCGCACGGGCAGAAAGTCAGGTCCGAATTCCGGGACGGCCTTACGATTTTTCATCTCCGGCTGGCGCCCTCGGAACTGGCGCTCCTGGAGATCGCGAAACCCAAAGGATAAAGTTTGTCATGAGTCAGAATCAGTTGTCCGCGGCAGCATGTTTCATCGATGACGCGGGCTCCGCTCCGGCGCTTCCGCCCGATTGGAAAAAACCGGATTCCCCGGTGGAGCCGGTGGTCCGGAACGAGTTTCCGGACCCGGAAAAACTTCTCGAAACGGCGGTCGGTTCGCTCCGGTGCTTCATGAATGCGGCGGTCCCGTTCGAGTTTCCCGTCGCCCTCCGGAAAATGAACGGAAAAAGCGAAAAGGAAAGCTATGAGCTGGATTTGAAGTCGCGTTCCGCCGAAATCCGAGCGTTCGACACGGAAGGAATGAGGCGCGGAATCTATGCGCTGATCCGGGAGTGGAAGAGGAACGGCAATCCGGAGTTCTCCCCCCGGAAAATCCGCCGCGCGCCCTGGCTGAAAACCAGGATCGCACGATG
>MWCA01000294.1 GCA_002069785.1 Lentisphaerae bacterium ADurb.Bin242
AAAGCTGGTCGCGGACGGACGCCAGAAGCTCGACGGCATTCCCGTGATCTTCGTGCCGAACGGAATCGTCATGACCGCGGCGCTTGACCGGAAACTCGAAGAGTATGTCCGCAGCGGCGGCGTCCTGATCGCCTTCGCTCCTCCGGGCGTCTTCAACGAGTTCGGAAAACCGAAAAACGACGGACTGCTCTCCAAAGCCTTCCCCGGAGTCAAATGGACGCACGAAAACTTCCTGCAATGGTCCGCAGACGGCCGGAAACAGGATTGTTTCACCGCTCCGCTCGGAAAAGGCTTCCTGTATGTTTTCGCCTCCCCCACCCGGTTTGAAAACGATAAAAAACAGTTTCTTTCCCTGTTGAAAAAACATGGAGACCCGGTTATCTTAACCTCCCAGAACGATTTCCAGTATTCCTTGCGGGAGAAAAACGGCGTGAAGTATCTTTATGTGCTGAACTACTCCATCGACGGAAGCCGGGAAGGGGAATTTTCGCTGAAAGGAAACAGTTCCGTGAAAGACGTCAGCCTCCCGTGCAAACAGGAGGTCAAGTCCGAATTCCGGAACGGGCGCACGACTTTCCGTATCCGCCTGGCGCCCTCCGAACTGGCGCTTCTGGAGATCACGGAACAAAAAGGATTTATTTTGCCATGAGTCAGAATCTTTCGCCCGCGGCGGGGTGCTTTATCGAGGACGCGGGCCTTTCGCCGGCGCTTCCGCTGAACTGGAAAAAGCCGGAGATTCCAGTGGAGCCGGTCATCCGGAATGAATTCCCGGACCCGGAAAGTCTTCTCGAAACGGCGGTCGGCCCGCTCCGGCGCTTCATGAGCGCGGCGATCCCGTTCGAATTTCCAGTCAGCCTCCGAAAAATGAACGGAGAAGGCGAAAGGGAAAGCTATGAGCTGGATTTGAAATCGCGTTCCGCCGAAATCCGGGCGTTCGACACGGAAGGAATGCGGCGCGGAATCTATGAGCTGATCCGCGAATGGAGGAGGAACGGCAATCCGGAGTTCTCCCCCCGGAAAATCCGCCGCGCGCCCTGGCTGAAAACCAGGATCGCACGATG
>MWCA01000295.1 GCA_002069785.1 Lentisphaerae bacterium ADurb.Bin242
AACATATCGGTTCCATGGAACTCTCCAAGGCTCCAGCTGGAGTATTCCCCTTTGGAACCGTCCGAGAGAACGCGTCCGCGGGCGATGTTGATCTTCCATTCGTCCCCGGGGTTCGGAGCGCCGCCCAGCGATTCGAAGGGGATGGCGACGTCCGCAATCCAGCGGTCATTCTCTTTCCGGACCTTCACGGCGGCCCTGGCGTCGAACGTCTTGTCGGAATCGCTGGGATGCAGCGTCATGGCGTCGAAGACGGTCCCGAGCGGATTGACGATGAGGTGCAGATACCGGCCTCCCAGCGCAGGCGGCGCAAGGAAGAATTCCACGGTGCTGTCGTTCCAGAGCACTCCGTCCCGCTCCGTCACACGGGCGGCGAGCTTGTCCAGACTGTCGTCAAAGGATTCCACCCGGAAATAAAGGTTTTTTGCATCGTAAAGGACTTTGGCGGAGGTTTTCCGACCCACCGCTTTTTTTTCGATATTCGTAAAATCGGTCACAGCCGGGGCGGCGTCCCAGTCTTTTTCGGAGGGAGCCGCGCCGACGCGTCCCGCCGCAGCCTTCAGATCGCGAATGGCCTGATAGTTCCTGCGTTTTGCGGCCAGTCCTTCGAGCACCTCCTTTTCCCGCAGAATGCGGGCGCAGACGGCCGGGTCTCCGGCGGCCAGCGCGAGAGCCTTGTCCAGTCTTCCGGCCAGGCTTTTCTCCGAAGCGTCATCCAGGATGCGGCCGGCGGCAACGGAAGGAGTGCCGTACAGGAAATGGGTGGGTGCTTTTTCATACCGTTCGCGGAGAAGAATCCGGTATTGCTTCATCTCCGGCCACGCCTTGCCGTAAAATTTGCTTCCGAAGTCCTCCATCGCCGCCTCGAAATCGGCGTCGGCGTTCCAGAGGAAGTATGCCTGGAAGTAGCGCGAAACCGCATCGTAGCGCCAGGATTCCGCCATGCTCCCCTTCCCGCCGTCCAGATACGATTTGATGAAATACTTTTCCGGCTTCTCCACGATCGGGGCGCGCTCGTCGCAGTAGCCGATCAGCCCGATTTTCCGGTAGAACTTCAT
>MWCA01000296.1 GCA_002069785.1 Lentisphaerae bacterium ADurb.Bin242
GGGTTTTCCAAAAACCGTCCGTTCCCGGCAATACTGGATGGTGGTCTCCAGCATGTATTCGGCGGCCGCGATTCCGCAGATGGCAACCACCAGACGCTCCTGCTGAAGCTTCATCATGAGCTTCAGGAATCCGGTCCCTTTTTCGCCCAGACGGTTGCTTTTGGGAATTCTGCAATCCGTGAAATACAGCTCGGACGTATCCTGACTGTGCCAGCCGGCTTTTTTAAGCCGTCTTCCCTTCTCAAAGCCGGGAGTGCCGGCTTCCACAACAAAAAGATCCACCGCCTTGTGGGGGTCCGTACAGGCCGGATCTTTTGCCGCCACGACACACAGATCGCAGTTGATCCCGTTGCTGATAAAGGTTTTCTGCCCGTTCAGGACAATGTCATTCCCGTCCTCCACGGCGGTCGTCTTGATCGCGGCAAGGTCGCTGCCGGTATTGGGTTCCGTCATGGCCACCGCCGTGATGATGTCGCCGGTGACTGAGCCGGGAAGATATTTTTGCTTCTGCTCTTCGGAACCAAAGGAAATGAGATAGGGAACAACGATATCGGTATGCAGGGGGGCCGCAAGTCCGGCAAAATTGGAATGAGCCAGCTCCTCGGTGACAATCACCGAATACAGAAAATCCGCTCCCGCGCCGCCGTATTCCACCGGAACGGACATGCCCAGAAACCCGTGCTCCCCCATTTTCTTCCAGGCGCTCTTGGGAACGATGCCGGCCTCTTCCCATTCCTCGACATGGGGAAGCAGTTCATTGGCCACAAATTTCCGAAAGGTATCCCGGAACATTCGGTGTTCATCCGTATATTGAATAATATCCATCCATCCGTCTCCTCATTGAAAATGCATTGTCCGGACGCTTTCGACCTCTCCGGCAAAACCGATCCGTCCGAAGGAGGCCGCGGAGGTGGAGAAAGCGGCTTCACCACCTCCGCGGCGCGAGCGTCATCCGCGTCGGACAGAATTATTTTCCATACTTGCCGACAATGGAAATCGCGCACACGTTCTGGTGAGGGAAACCGCCCAGGTTGTGTGTCAAACCGTA
>MWCA01000297.1 GCA_002069785.1 Lentisphaerae bacterium ADurb.Bin242
AATTTTTTGTTGGCGCGGGCCAGCAGGAGTTCCGCGGAATCGCGTTTGCGGAAACGGGAGAGGTTTGCAACCGCAAAAAGGAGATCGCCGAGTTCGTCGTCGATGTGCTCCTCCTCGCCGGACTTCATGGCCGCGCGAAGTTCCCCGACCTCTTCCTCGATCTTGTCAAGAATCTGTTCCTGGGTGCTCCAGTCGAACCCGACTTTGGCCGCTTTCTTCTGAATCTTCTCCGCCTGGATGAGCGCCGGACAATGGTTCGGGACTCCGTCCAGAATCGACGCTTCCTTTCCGGGCGCATGGCTGGGTTCCTTCGCCTTGACTTTCTCCCAGAGTCCGACGACTTCTTCCGGAGTCGAGGCCGAAGCGTCCGAGAAGACGTGTGGATGGCGGTGTTTCATCTTTGCAACAATGGCCCGCACCACGTCGTCGAACGAAAATGTTCCGCGTTCCTCCGCCATGACGGAATGGAGAACAATGTGCATGAGGACATCCCCCAGTTCTTCCCGGAAATTCTCATCGTCTTCGGCGTCGATGGCATCCAGCAGTTCGCCGCATTCCTCCAGGAGGAAGGGCATCAGGGAACGGTGGGTCTGTTTGCGGTCCCAGGGACAGCCCTCGGGGGAACGCAGTTTCCGCATGACATCGACCAGTTCCTTCATCGCTTCGGAAGACATGTTGCAGCCTTTTTTGAATTATTTGGTTTGTGAGAAAAGCCATTCCAGAGCCTGGTCGTCGGCAAAGGCGGCATCCCAGGCGTTGTGGCCGACGCCGGGCAGTTCGCGGTAGACGACACGGGTGTTGCCGCAGTCGCGCAGCGCCTTGACCATATCGCGGGAACGGAACACAGGGACGGCGGTATCCTGATCGCCGTGGAGGGTGTAGACGGCAATGTTTTTCAGTTTCGGCGCCTGCCGCACATCCGCTCCGCCGCAGATGGGGAAGACGGCCGCAAAGGTTTCCGGCATACGGGAAACAATGTCCCATGCGCCGTAGCCGCCCATGGAAATACCGCCCGCATAAATCCGTTTTTTATCGGGTTTGAA
>MWCA01000298.1 GCA_002069785.1 Lentisphaerae bacterium ADurb.Bin242
GCACGTTTCACCGGCTTGGCGTCCGTCAGGGAACAGACTTCGCCGTCCATGGTGACGGAACCGGAAATATTTTGCAACGCCAGCGTATTGTCAGCCGTCGGGCGGATCGAAACGCGACCGTTTTTCAAAGACCATTCCAAGGCGGCGGGTTTTTCCATTTTTCTTTCCTCGATTTATGAATTGTTTTTTTGAATATCCTTCTGTTGAGATATATTATACCGGACCCACAGGAGATTACAATAAAATGATATTGATAAAATGTTTCTAAAAACAAAGGATTTGTCTCATGGACCTGCTGGAAAGCCCGACCCGCATATTTGATCTCGGAACCCTGCGAAGATACTGCGGCGGAAAGCCGCCGATCGAAAAAATAGCCTGGTTCCGGGACCATGTATACTGGCACCGGAACGCGACCGTCGACGCTGATAACATTTCATTCGCCCTCGAAGAGGATCCCGGAGAAAAGCGTGTAGTGGAAAACGGGATTGAAGTCGACCTGAATGGAATTCAGGCGCCTTCGATCGCATGTGCCTATCAGGGCCTTCGGCTCACGACGCTGGCGACGGTGCGGCGGAACGAATTGCTTTTCCGCTACCGTCACACGGACATGACGATTCCGGAATATCCGTTTCCGCGCCGGCATTTTGTCCCTTCGGCGTATTTCTGGAAGCTGTTCCGTCAGCTTTCCGACAATCTGGACCACCTGCAGGAGCCGGGAGTCGCCGATCAACAGGATCTCATTGCGCTTCAAATGATTGCGGAAGTTCTTGCTTTCTGCGGAAGGGCGGAGGAGGACCGCCGGGATATCGATCCGCGCATCTACCGGATCGCCAATCGGATTGCGTCCCGCCCGGATGAGGAGTTCCATATAAAAACGCTGGCCGCGGACAACGGATTCAGCCGCGCCGCATTCTACCGCGAATGGAGCAAATATTCAAACGATTCCCCCTATCATCTGCTGCTGGAGAACCGGCTGCGTATCGCAGAGGCGTTCCTCTCCTCGACACTCCTGCCGGTAAAAGACATCGCGTTCCGCTCCGGG
>MWCA01000299.1 GCA_002069785.1 Lentisphaerae bacterium ADurb.Bin242
ACGGATGGCCTGCGGATAAATCTTATGCTCTTCCTTCAGGATGCGGTCCGCCAGCGTCTGCGCCGTATCCCCGGCAAAAACGGGCACGACCGCCTGAATAATGATCGGCCCCGTATCCACGCCCTCATCGACAAAATGAACCGTGCAGCCCGAAAACCGGACGCCGTAATCCAGCGCCTTCTGCTGAACGTGTGTTCCAGGGAAGGCGGGAAGCAGGGCGGGGTGAATGTTGATGATCCGGTCCGGAAAGGCTCGCAGGAAAAATGGCGACAGGATCCGCATGAATCCCGCCAGCACCACCAGTTCGACGCCTGCGTCCGTGAGAACGCGGAGCAGTTCGCGGTCAAAATCTTCGCGGTTTTCAAAATCCTGATGGTTCAAAACCGCGCGGGGAATTCCATGCTTTTGCGCCCGGGTCAGACCATAGGCTTCGGAATTGTTGCTGACGACCATGGCGATCCGGGCGTTAAGCGCTCCCCGTTCAATCTGATCGATGATGGACTGAAGGTTGGAGCCGCTTCCGGAAATCAGAACACCCAGCTTTAAAAGGTCCGCCATAGAACCGCCTTACAGATCCGTAAAACAGACCGGAGGCCCGTTTTCGTCCCTCTTTTCGATTGCACCGAGCAGACAGGCATTTTCCCCCAGTCCCTTGAGACGGTCGAGAATTTCCTGCGTGTCCTTTTCCTGCACAACCATGATCATGCCGATGCCCATATTGAAAACGCGGAACATCTCCTGCTCCTCAACATGGCCGATGTCCTGGATGACGGAAAAGACCGGCGGAATTTCCCAGCTCCCTCGCCGGATCACGCAGCGGCATACATCGGGAACGATGCGCGGGATATTGTCGTAGAACCCGCCGCCGGTGACATGCACCAGTCCCTTGACCGGAAAGCTCTTGAAAATATTCAAAAGGGGCTTCACGTAAATCCGCGTCGGCTCAAGCAGCTCCTCGCCGATGGTTCGCGCCAGCCCCGACACGGTATCCTTCACGGAAAGCCTGCCTTTTTCCAGAAGCACCTTGCGGGCCAGTGA
>MWCA01000300.1 GCA_002069785.1 Lentisphaerae bacterium ADurb.Bin242
ATTTCGAACGCGGATTCATCAAGGCCGAAGTCATGTCCTTTGACGATTTCATGGCGCACGGCGGTTCGCACGCGCAGGTCAAATCCGCCGGCCGTCTTCGCCTGGAGGGCAAGGAATACGTCGTTGCCGACGGCGACATCATTACCTTCCGCTTCAACGTCTGACGGATCCCCGGGCCTCAGGCCCGCAAGCAGTCTTCGGTCACCCCGCTTTTCGTCTTTACCGCGTTCCGGTCCAGGACTGGTTCGGTTCCGCGTCGCAGTAGCCCCACTGACCGTTGAAACGGCTGCCGTCAAAGACAAACCGGAGCTTCCCCCAGTAATAGCGGCCGTTCTTCGCATAGGGACATTTGGTGTTTGACATGTCTTCAATCCAGAATCCGGACATTGTGTTTCCCGACAATGTGCCGTTAATTTCTCCGTGTTCCTGCGGCTGGTAGGCGCCGGTGACCTGGTTTCCCGTCTGCCACAGTTGAATGTCTCCGTTGTTGGTTTTCCAGGAGCCGCTCACGGAAATTTCCCTGCTGTACCCCGGGTGGCCCCCCGCCTGGTCGGACGACTGGAATTCAATCCTCATGATGTCCCGGGAGGGAATGGTCATGTGCCGGCCGTCCTTGAAATAAATCGTAATCGCGTTTTCGGCCACGGCCGCCGCCGGGATCGTCCACAACATCAGGATCATGCCGATCCAAAATATTTTTCTCATCGCTGACCTCCTTGAAATGATTTCTGTTTGTTAAAAAATTGTTCATTGCGCAGCGTGCGACAGAAACTTTGCGATGTTCCGTCATCGCGTCCTCGCGGCTGCGTCTTCCAGCGCTTTCAGGTAAAGCTCCGTTTCCGAAGCCGATCGATTGCCCAGCGGCTGATTCAGGCCGGTTCCTTCCGAGGAAACGTTCACAAACCAGTTGTTGTCGTTGATCCGCTGGAAACGGATCGTGATCAACGTGTTGCCGTGAAAAAAAGAATTCCGATGGATTTTGATCGCGCCTTCCTCATCGTCCTTTTCGCATAGGTCGCCGGGGAATGTTT
>MWCA01000301.1 GCA_002069785.1 Lentisphaerae bacterium ADurb.Bin242
TCAACGTGCAGCTGCTGACGATCGAGGCGGCGCTCACGCTCAAGCGCGAGCATATCTATCATGCCGCGATGCTGGACCCCCACACCGCCGCCGAACTCAATATCGACGACATCGTGGCCATGTGCGACGACCTCATCAAAGCGCACGGCAGCATGCTTCCGAAGTATCGATAACCGGATTTTCCGATTCGACATCGGTTCCCCTTTCCCCCCTTCTCCGGCGGGAAAGGGGAACCGATGTTTTCCGGGGAAAGACTTGAATTAATGAACGGACGCCTTCGGGTCCTTCCAAAAGTAATATCCGCTTCCGTAGGTGCCCAGCCAGAGAATGTTTTTCTCCGTCGGATGCCACTTCAGGAAGGTGAAGGAGAAGGCTCCCGCGATTCCGTTGTTGATCCGTTTCCAGGTCTTTCCCCCATCCTCCGAACGCCAGACGCCCGGCGACAGAAGAAGGGATTCCCGGTCGGGCTCGACCGTGCAATAGAGAATCGGATCGGCCGGATGGACCGCAAGGGTGGAGACCAACGGCGCTTCCAGGAGTTTTTTCCATTCGGCGGCGCCTTTTTCCAGGACAAAGACGCCGCCCCGGTTCTCGAGTTTTTTCCCGGCGGCCTTGATTCCGCCCGCAATGAAAATCCGGCCGTCGGCGAGGGGGACGACCTGTGTTACGCTGTCGATGGGAGTATCCAGCTTTGTCCAGGTCCGGCCGGCGTCCCGGCTGACGAACAGTCCTCCCGGAACCCGTGACGCAAGATGTTTCGCGGCGGCCGCATAGATCGTGCTGAAGTCACCCGGAATCGGAACCAGGTCGACGATGTCCGTTCCCTTGGAGATTCCCGTGGAGGAATCCTGCCATGTTTTTCCGTGATCGCGGGATTCCATGACGGGAAATTCCGGAGGCGTCTTTCCCCACTGGACGGCGCCCGCGGCGATCCCGCACCGTTCCAGAGCCGCGTGGGAGACCAGGAACCGCCGATTGTCCCGGGGAGAAGCCGGATCCACGAGAAGACATGCCGTATTGGCGG
>MWCA01000302.1 GCA_002069785.1 Lentisphaerae bacterium ADurb.Bin242
AACCCGGCCCGGAACAGTTTGCCATTCTGCACAGGAAGGGAAGTCTGCGTTTGGATGGCATTGAAATCCGAACGGAACCGGGGAGCGGTATTTGCGCCGTCCGAAGCACGGCGAAGGAGCGAAGCGCCCTTCTTCAACTGTCCCGGTTCGTCAGCAACGCTTCCGACTCTTCGCGGAATGCGGTAGTCTCCATTGCAAAACAGACTATGCCCCGGTTGCTTTCCCTGCGCGGAATTCGGGAAGCCGGTCCCGGAAAAGTTCATGCGGTGGTGTTTGATGCACCACCGTCCATCGGAGATTTGAAACGTTGGAGTGTTCAGGAGCGGGATCTGCACATCAGCCACGATCCGGAAAAACGAGATGTGAATTTTGAAGACGCATTCCGCATCACCTTTGGAACCAACTCCCCGAATGTTTCCCCGGAGTTGCCGGAACAGCTCCAGTTTCTGTCGGAATCCATTCCGGACGACTATCCGCTCGCCCCGCTGCCGGTTCCGGTTTCAAACACGTTTTCCGGTCCCGTATTTTTCGCCGCTGATGTGGGAAGCGAACAACCCGACAGCCCCGGCGACGATACGGAAATCATGCGACGCTGGATTTCCCGCGCCTCCGCGACTCCGGGATCGACGCTGGTGCTCCCTCCGCGCTGGATTCGGCTGACCGAAACGCTGGACGTACCGGGAAATCTGCAAATCCGCAGTGCCGGCGGCGCGGTTCTGGACGGCAGAAACGACCAGACTTCCATTCTGCGTTTCACCGGGTCCGGCGACCTTGTGCTGAAGGATCTGCTCTTCCGCAGCGGGAAACATGCCGTGGAGGTCGCTCCCATCGAAAAATCCGGATCCCGGCTTTTTTTGGAAAACTGCTGTCTTTACGACAGTTTGGAAGCAGCGATTTTTGCCCCTTCCGCCCAGTCGGTACAGATTTTCATGCGTGACGGCATAGCCTATACCCCGCATTTGTATGGCGGAAATGCAAACCCGATGCTTTTTGAAGCGAATTGGTTAAGCTGTTCCCCGG
>MWCA01000303.1 GCA_002069785.1 Lentisphaerae bacterium ADurb.Bin242
CAACGCCGTCGGCGGACCGAACTGGTTTTGCGGAGTCGATTTCACCGGAAATTCCGACTCGACCGTCGCGAGTGTTTTCTCGTCGTTGGACACGCACCGGCCCCGCAGCCGGTTGACCGATCCGTCCGTTTTCAGGACCAGCTCTTTGAGGAGCAGCATTTTTTTCTCCCCCGGTTCGAGGCCGGGAACCGCGTATTCCGAAGTGTCCTCACCGCTTTGCATGGAGAGCGTCAACGCAGGCAGTGCGGTGGGCGAACTGTTGCTCAATTCAACCGAAAAAAGCGGTTCGTTCAGGAGCCGTGCGGGTTTTATTTTGAAACTCAGCAGCGGCTTCGTTTCCAGGAGCACGGCCCGTGAAATCCATTCGGTCCGGTTGGAGACCCGCAGCGCGACGATCTGGGAAACCGGTGAAAGGTCGTCTTTTCTCTCCAGGCAAAACTCCAATTTTCCCGGCTGTGTTTCCGAAGAGCGTTCCAGTTCAAACCGGGAGGACCGGAGAAGTTCCGGGTCCTGAAATTTCCGGACATCATATCGCCCCCGCAACAGAAACGAGCATCCGGCAACGGAGGAATCCACATTTTCCATTTCCAGGCAGCAAGCCGCAGCAGCGTCGTCGTTCCCGGATAATTCACTCCATCGCCGGGAATATTCCGGAGGCCCGTAATCGTGGCCCTCCCACACCGCCACCGCCGCCCGGTCTGCGAAGACGGCTTTGAGGATTGCCCGGGCAGTGGGCTCCTTCACCCATACCGTCAGGCAGGCCGCGCCGACGTTTTCCGAACTGTGGGCATCGGACCCGGCCGTAACGGCCATCGGTTTTCCCTGCCGCTGCTGGTCACGATAGAACTCGATGACCGGACGATTTCCGGCGGTTTCGTCGCCGTCTTTATCCTGATCGGCGGAATCGTTGGTCAATTCATATCCATCGAGTTCGCCTTGTCCGGCAAGATCGTGAAACAGATGGTTGTCCCAGAATGACCGGCGGGTGCACGGCCAGCACGGGTGA